>NZ_JAVDQB010000008.1:0-198177 GCF_031454055.1 Roseobacter sp. N2S | reverse complement strand
TGATCTGTGCGAAGCTAAATCGTCCGTTCTTCATCGTAAATCTCCTCAGATACCTTGCCGAGAAAATTCTACTTTTGAACACCACTAATTTTAGGTGGGATTACCGGAGGTCATACGGTGGCAATCTTGGCTCATGGTCTTCAAACAATTGCTCCCACTCGACACAAAAAGCTAGCAGATCGAATATTGGAATCTGGCGGGGCTTTGGTGGCGGAGTATAGATTCGGCCAAGAACCACTACCGGCGAATTTTGTTAAGCGAGACCGAATTCAGGCTGGGTTTGCCCAAGGCGTCGTTATGATCCAGTCGGATCTGGTAGGTGGAAGTCTGCATGCGTCTCGTGCATCAATCGGATATGGTCGGTGGCTGACTGTGCCGTATCCAACCGACCAAGATGTTTCCCGGTCGGAGCCAAGGATTCAGGCAAATCTGCTGTTAGCGGATGGCAATTTGAAGGAAAGGGCTGCTTTGCTAAAATGTGAACAAAATGACTTGGAGCGCATTATCACCCTGCGGAGCAAATCAGATTATGTGCGGATGCTGGAGGGGTATCCCCTTGCAGATCACCAAGCACCGCCTATTCAGGAAGCAGTTGAAGACCTTTTCTCGCGTCCACAAGCCATCGACATAGCATCAGCACCTCAGACATCTGCGAAAGCCAGTCGAGACGACCAGTTCCTTCTCGAACACATCATAATGGTAGAAGAACAGCTAAAGCTTCATCACCGAAGCATTGCCGAGCACGGCCAAGCCATAAAAAATAGCGACCACTACAAAAAAATGATGCACGATTTTGATCAGCTGAAATTGTCTTTGCTGCGGGTTTTGGAAGAAGATCTAAAGTTTGGCCAAAAATAAAGGTTCATCGGCATTTATGATTAGTCCTGCGAGCAATGCGATTTATGCACATGCCGAGATCGTCGACAGCTATTTGAATCTCAAAAGAAAAAGCATATTTATCGTTGTATTGGTCCTACCTTCAGTCAGGTGCCACAAGCCCAAGTTTGGATTCTGCTAATGCTCTTGCGTCATCAACGAGTCGCGGGGTTTCAACCAATGGTGCGCCGTTCACTTCAACCAAATAGCTTCCCTTTGCATGGCCATGTGTTTCCATGCGAATGACCAATGCACAGATTGATCCTTCACGACGAAAGTAGCGAGGATCGCCTTGTTTTCCTGATGACCACCCGTCTCTTGGCGACGGGAAGCGGCGCTGTAATTCGGCATTAACTGCGTCGAGAACGCCCTTTGCATTTTGATTGGCGCTGTCGGCTTCGAGCATCGCCGTAGCCCGAGCCCGTTGCCTTATAAGCGATTTTGTCGGACTTTTGATGATATTGGAAATGATGCGTTCAATGTTCATTTTGAGCTTCCTTCGCTGATTTAAACCATACTGCCAATTCCGACCCGTTCTCCCGCCACCAGTGGCTAAGCCGATCAATGGCCGAAAGACCTTCGCGCACGGCTTCAATTTGCTGGGTGAACGGCCCTTGCGTATCCAAAAAGGGAGTATCGACTACCAATCCCAACGACCGTCTTGCCGGACGCATATAGGCACCTATTGCGCTCAAACTTGTTGGTTCGGGACACTTGCCAACCAACAAGCCCCAGCCACCAATCATGAATTTGGCTGATGCAGTGGCTGCGCCGCTATCTTGCGCCTGCACAGAAATTCTTGGCCGAGGAATGTTCGTGTAACTCGGCAACATTTGCTTGGCATCAAAATAGAAAGTCCGCGAACCACTCGGGCGCGTCCCAGCCCCATTCGGGTTAACCTTGAGGCGCAAGGCAGGGAATTCATTTTGAACCAGTTGTGCATATGACGAGAAAAAGTCGCCCGTCTGTGCGTTTGGCACTGGCTCGTAAGGTGTTTCCGCTTGTTTGATTGCGCGGAGCATCAACGTCAAATCCGTTCCGGTTAGCATCGGCGCAATCGCCTCGTAAGACACGTGAACGTCAAACTTGCTTGCCTGTTTTGATGAGGACAAATACATTTGGGGCGCGATCAAAACGCTACGCGCCTTGCAACCTATTGATCGAAGGTATTGGACTGAGCCTCGATACCGATCCGGTTGCCATTCTCCGCTTCGTGTCACACTCCAGCCAGCATCGATTTTGTTCTCGACGAGCAAACGTTCGCCGTTGGACAGGTTTACGTCCAGATCAATCGACCCACTACAAATGAAGTGGCGCTGTTGTTGTGTTACTGATTGGACCCGACAGTTGGGCGCAGCGAAGACCTGGTCGATGAAGCGCAGCAAAGTTGCGCTGTTCGTCATGAATAACCGTTGTAAGCCGCCATCAATTTCAGCCTCGGTCACACGTGGTGTAAAGTGGTTCATTGCGTTTTCTCCGTTTCAACAATGGTCGTCCACCGCGCTTCTGCTACAGCCTCAGTTTTCTGCGCTAAGTCGCGCATTTCTTTTTGAAATACGTAAAATTTGGCTTTGAGATCAAAGCAAACAGCATCAAGATCACGTTCTAGATCACCAGACCAAAGCTGGCCTTGAATAGAGTCTGGGATTGTAGATGCGGGAAAACGGGTTGGTGTGGGGGCGTTAAGCCAAGTTCCCCGAAGGCGATCAGGTGCGAGTTCAAGAACACTGTCTTCGTCCAAAAGATTGCGAAGATGTCCCGCACTTATCTCCGCCCAATCAAAGTAACTGTGTTCGGCGACGCGCGGCTCGGGGGATTTGTCAAAATTCACTTCAATCAATGGAAACTCTTCCTCTTCGATGGTTGCCTTATGAATAGTATCCCAACCGTCAGTATGTGGATTGTCGAAGGTGATCTCTGGTTTGTGACTCCACGCTTCTTTTTCTCCAGTCACTTCTGTAGCTGTCAGAAACGTGCGGAATTCAATCAGACCTTTGACGCGCTCGACTTTGTCGGCTGGCCCCAATGCCAAGCGGTATTCCCCCCAGCATTTGAACTCTACGTCTAGCTCGCTGCCGTCTGCAAATGCCAAATGTCCAGAATACGGCGTTCCCTGAAGGCGGCGGAAAAGCGGTATGGAAGGGACGGGAGGACATTCGTCCGAGCAAATTTCACAATGAACCAATCCCTCACCTTGGCTTGATACCCAGACGTAATTGTTCTTTGTGTCAAAACAGTTTTCTCTGACATCGTATCGACCGAAACACCGGTGAACATCCGACCAATAGGTCTTCAGATCGTGCCGTTTGATGACGCTATCGCTCATCATTTGTAGCTGGCGAGCTAAAGCGGTCCAGCTTTGCTCGGCATAAGCGTTTTCGAACGAGGCACCCGTGCCGTAACTGCACCCTTCAAATATTCGAAACAGGATTTCATCCTGACCGCAGCTAAGGCACTCGGCAATCGCATGTGCGAAGTCGAAGTATTTTGCTGACTTTTTCGCAATGCCATCGCGGCGTGACTGGCTCGCTGTCTCGGGCAAAGTGTATGTGTTCAAACGCTTTGTTGAATCTGTGCCCTCTCCACCAAGACCTGCCAATTGAACTACATCCAGTTTCCTTACCCCATTTTTATTTTGAAGTTCTTCAAGTAGGGCATGGAGGTTTTGTGCGACAAGCATCTGATCGTCTGGTGAAAACGGTGTTTTTTTCTCAAGCGCGGCACGAAGATCGTCTGCACGACGCATTGGACCACTGGGAGTCGATTTGTTGGATTGAGTGATTGTTGGGGGGAGTTTATAAATTTCTGCCATGTTTTTCTCCTTAAACTCGACCACGGTAACGGCGGGATTTTTGAGCCCTCCCGTTGCGGAACGCTGTTACGACCTGATTATTTCGGTCGCTCCAAATCACCGTTAGATTGGTTAAACGTTCAGCAAGTTGCGCACTTCCTTGCTCAACAGCTAATTCTACAATTGCGTCACAGCTAAGGCGAAGCGCACGGCAGTCATCGCCAATTTCATGATCTTGATCGTGACGGGCTACGATCTGTTCGATCAACATGGTTGGAATGCCGCGCTGTTCGAAGCGTCGCGCTGCATGATGGGATATTTGAATGTGTGACATGGTGTTCTCCTGTTCCATGCCATCAAAGTAATGAGCAACATCGCGCCCTTCCTTCCTAAATTCGGAAAATAGGCGGTCTAAAATTCAGAATATTTATAGGCAGATTTTAGGAATTTTTCAGACACTATTTCGGCGAGGGCAGCCTTTGACGCATTTTCTTTTGAGAGAAATTAGCTCAACTCCAGCACGCTAGGCTCAGAAAGTGTTGTTGCTCGGAGAAGTGTTTCGCGAAAGCAACTATCAGTCGAACCTAGAAGTAGGGCAGCTTTGTCCCGCACGTCGGACTTCTATGCAAAGTGCAGCGAATGGCGGCTCTCCGCCCTTTGTGTTGACGGCACTTCCGGCCTTCTGCAGACCTTGGCCACGATTTCAAGATCCTGCGGTGCGGCCCGTATTTGCGGGTCATTCATTCACAATGCAGCCTTTTATCAAGTGAAACGTCGGTCAGCGGACAGGTCGACGATCATATATGATGCAAAAATGCGCCGAAAATTGGGAACTCTGGCATATTGTTTTGAAGTCTATTTTGAGCTAATCACTGACGTTCGAAGACAGTGCATTTGGAGAACCGATTTGTTAGCGAAAAGAATTGTCAGAGGCGCTGTGTTCGGTGCAATCGTAGCGGCCTCCATAACTTTCTTGCTTGTCTTAACTACAAGCGGAAATGGAGAAGATTGGTCATTTCTCTCGGAACAGCAATTTCAAGGATCGTATCCCGAACTCGACTACTTTTCGGTCTATTTAGTGCCTTCGATTTCCAAACTCGCGGTTCAAACGGCAATTTGGGGTAGTATTATTGGAGCCGTAATTTCACTGATCACGTGGGCTTTCAGTAGCAACCGTGAAAAGCGTGAATAGTATGAAAACCAAGACCGCTTTGGGCGGTGGGCTCAACCGGTGAACGCAACACTTTAATCTTTAGGAAAAGATGGAGTTTTTGCAGCTTTCGCAAGACTGCCCGCAAAGCAACGCAAACGCAGCGAACTCCCGTTTTCCGCCCAGACTGAACGCATTGGCGTCGACCTACTACCTTCCGCCTTTTGAGAAACTGGATGACGCCATCATGCCCTCATACCGTTTCAGCGCCGCGGCAATAGCCGCACCTGGCAGCTGGCACGTTTCGCGGCCGTTTCTGTCGGTGCACTCAGCTGCCTCACCCCACCCGAAGTCGCTATCTCCCGAACATTGCATGAACCGCAGCACGTGATCTTGCGCTCATCCGTGGATCGCTATTGCCGGACGCTTTCCTTATCTCTTGCAACCACCCCAGTTCATTCGCCGTCACCGGTGTTCCGAATATCTCGGCGATCGCTTTTGCTGCGGTCGCACCCACAGCCTGCTCCAGTGCCAAGCCCATCAAGAACGCGGGGTCACACTCCAAACCACGCGCCATACTGGGCACCCTATCCATTGCCAGCTTGCTCGCCCCGTTCTTGATCATCGTGATCATATTCGGGTTCGGGAATCCGGCCTCTTTAGCAATCTGCGATTGGGATTTTTTCGATTTTAATTCGAGCACCCGACGCGCAACATATTTTGCAAGGTCAGTGTCTTCGTGTGGTTTTTTGGTCATCGCTATCCTCATAGATCATACGCAGCAGATACTGCTCATCTTTATTATAGCGTCGGTGTGATTGGGGTTTGTGGGGGAAAAGCGTTTATTATAGTTGGGAAAAAGATTGTAACCCATTGTTTTCTTTAGCCCCCAAAATCGCCTAGTTGGAAAATTTGTTCAACGAAATCAGAGAGGGATATAGGAATCATAATCCGCGTGTCGGGGGTTCAAGTCCCTCTCCCGCTACCAACACTTTCAAGTAGTTAGACGGTTTCACCCCGCACACGCTGCGACAGCAGTGCGGTTAGTTGGGGCGTTTTGTTCCTTGTCTGTTTTCCTCAAGCTTTCTGATCGCCGACTTACCAAGGGCTGGTTCGCTGCTCATATAATGCGCATTTAGGGCGATGTCTGGTTATCGGTGGTCTCATTGACGAGGCTCAATGGTTGATGAGCTCCGGCACAATAGGTTGATTGCGCACCTGAGAGGCCAGCGGCGCGCGCCACTTGACGCTTCTCATGGATTGATCAAGCCACGTCCTGACGGGAAACTCCAACGGCATATCGCGCAACGCAGATTGCAGGTTACGCGATATGACCTGTAGCAGATTGTTGATGTCAGGGGCGATTCCCTCTGCAAGGCCACAGACCGCATCCTGTTTTAGGTCCTCTATTACGGCGCTATTGTGGGCAGCAAAGCTATCCCGCAGCCACGGAGTTACAAGGTCAACGACAGCCGCAAATGCCCCCGCTATCATTCCTGATGAATCAAGAAACGGGGCAGCAGTTCTGGTATGGATCACAGTCGTCACCGGCAGGTCAAAAGATTCCGCAACCTCTTGCCCTGAAGAACACGCTGTCGCAGTCAGTCCGCGTGACTTGGCCTGTTCGGCGAGGCGATCCTGATTGACCTAGCCACACAAAAATAGACCATATGTTCCAAATCGAATAGGTAAACAAAGGTGCCCAGATCGCTGCGCGCTCGATTCTGCCGACAACCTGCCCTTGCTCAAAACAAGCCCGATCAAATTGTCCTATGGCACATACGGAATGCTCAGATTCGCCATACTTAACGCCCCTTCAAATCAGGCCATGTATCGCTCAGGCGATAACCTTCGGGCCACGGATCATCAGGGTCCAGCATGTGTTGATGTGTGCCTGTGATCCAAGCGCGACCTGTGATTTCGGGAATAATCGCGGGGGTGTCGCCGACGGTCGTTGTCTGTGCAATGCGACCATGGAACTCGGAGTTAATAATCGAGCGGGCTGTGAAGGTTTCACCGACCTGCATTTTATCCCGTGCATGAAGCAGCGCCATGCGTGCAGAGACTGCAGTGCCCGTAGGGGATCGGTCGATTTTGCCTGGCTGAATGGCCACGGCTGCGGATGTGGTCAGGTGGCTGCCCTTCCGTGCGATTGGTCCAGCAAATAGGCAGAATGAGAAGTGCTGCCAATCGGTGTTTTCGGGGTGACGGAACGTCAGTTGCGCATTGGCAGCGTTGGTGATTGCCACGCCCAAATCCGCCAGCGCCTTGGCCTCGGAAGCAACCAATTTGAACCCGAGGGAAGCCGCATCAACAACGACAAAACTATCGCCACCAAAGGCCGTGTCGACAGTGATCTGGCCGATCCCCTTCACGTCCAACCGCACGCCCAACGCGCTTGCAAACGACGGCAGGTTGCGCACGGTGATCCGCTCAGCCTTGCCATTGCAGCATTCGGCACGCACGCGAACCAGACCGCCGGGGGCTTCCAGAGTCATTTCCGTGATCGGTTCGGTCATCGGGATGATCCCGCTGTCCAGAAGCACGGTAGCAACACAGATCGAGTTTGAGCCAGACATCGGCGGTGTGTCTTCAGGCTCCATGATGATCCAGCCCATTTGGGCCTCTGGATGCACTGGTGGCACTAACAAATTCACGTGGCGGAATACCCCGCCACGTGGCTCGTTCAGCATGAAATTGCGTAGTGTCTCATCCTTGGCGATCCAGGTGCGTTGCTCCCACAAGGTCTTGCCCGGAGGTGGGGCTACACCGCCGACAATCACATCCCCGACTTCGCCTTCGGCATGGCAGGACACAACATGGATGGTTTTGATGCTGCGCATTCTAGATATCCTTTACCAGACGCAGGGCATCGTAAATTGCTGCATGGGTATTGCGCGCTGACACGGCGTCACCGATACGGAATAGTTTGAAGGTTCCATTCTCGTTGCTATTGACACATTGCGGCGTGCCGGCAACCAACGCATCATAGTCCACCTCACCCAAATTTGACGACGATGGTTTAAGATCGAAATAAAGCTCATCCAGCGGCAATGTGCCATAGTTCACGACAACCTGATCTATCTCGGTCTCATAGGTGTGATCGCTATAATCGGTGCCAATCGTCGCGGTCAGTTTGTTTCCACTGCGTGCAACCCCCATTAAACGGCGCGTGACGGTAAAGGTCACGTCCTTATCTTGCAGCGAACGCATATAGGGCACCAAATTCATCGCCATCACATCAGGTGAAAAGGTGCGATCCGGCGTCATGATCTCGACCGATGAACCCGCATTTGCTGCAATCTCTGCGGCCTGCAATGCTGGATGATCACCGCTTTCATCGTAGATAAGCACTTTGGCCGCAGGTTTCACATCGCCAGAAATGATGTCCCAAGCAGATACAACATGCGTATGCTCGACTTTTTGCTCAAACAGTTCCAAGTTCGGCATGCCGCCAGTTGCGACAATCACGACGTCGGGGCTTAGGGCGGTCACATCATCCGCTTCGGCCAGTGTATTGAAATGGAACGTGACATCGCGCGCCGCACATTGCGCCATGCGCCACTCAATGATCCCGATCATTTCACGGCGACGTGGGGATCGAGCAGTAAGACGCAGCTGCCCACCTGGCTCTGCTGCGGCCTCGAATACGGTCACGTCATGGCCACGCTCTGCGGCGATCCGTGCGGCCTCTAGCCCTGCGGGGCCTGCCCCTATGATCACAACTTTTTTCTTGACCGTTGCAACGGGAATATCATGCGGCATGGACAATTCACGTCCGGTTGCTGCGTTGTGGATGCACAACGCTTCGCCTGCTTGATAAATGCGATCAAGGCAGTAGGTCGCACCAACGCAGGGTCGAATGTCATCCTCGCGACCTTCAATGATTTTGCGCACAATATGCGGGTCAGCCATATGGGCGCGGGTCATGCCGACCATGTCGAGCAAGCCAGCCTGCACAGCATGCCGAGCTGTTGCAACATCAGGAATGCGGGCCGCGTGAAAGGTAGGCATACCTGTGGCCTTGCGGACTTCGCCTGCGAAATCGAGGTGTGGGGCAGACTTCATACCTTGAATAGGGATTACATCAGTCATGGCTGGATCGGTATGAATGCGCCCTTTGATGACGTTAAGGAAATCTACCTGGCCGGTGGCTGCTATACGTTTAGAAATTTCCAAGCCTTCGTCGTGTGTGATGCCACCTTTCTGGGCCTCATCCGCCGTATAACGCATGCCAACTATGAACTCTGCGCCAACGCGCTTGCGGATCGCTTCGACAACATCAAGCGGGAACCGCATTCGGTTTTCGAGCGTGTCAGCCCCATAAGGCCCAATCAGATCATTGGTCAGAGGCGACCAAAACTGGTCAAGCAAGTGGCCGTAGACCTGTAACTCGATCCCGTCCATTCCGCCCGCTTTCATGCGTTCGGCAGAATCTGCGAAATCGGAAATGATACGGTCAATATCCCAATCTTCGATTAGCTTGGGAAAGGCATGGTGCGCGGGTTCGCGGTGTTTGGATGACGACACCGAAGGCAACCAGTCGCCCTTGTTCCAATTGGTTCGCCGGCCCAAATGGGTCAATTGGATCATTACCGCGCAATCATGTTCGTGCACCGCATTCGTCAGGTTTTGGATCCATGGCACGACCTCGTCTTTGTAAGCCAGGATGTTGTTGAACACAGGTGGGCTGTCTCGGCTGACCGTGGCCGACCCTGCTGTCATTGCAAGGGCCACACCTGCCTTGGCACGCTCGGCATGATAGGCCGCGTAACGTTCTTTTGGCATGCCATCTTGTGGATACGCCGGCTCGTGACTGGTCGTCATGATACGGTTGCGCAATGTGAGGTGTTTAAGCTGAAAAGGCTGAAGCAATGGGTCGGTGGACATCGGAGTATCCTTGTAGGTTGATTCCTGACAGGTATGTCAAGTCAGCCTCCCCACACTTGACACACCTGTCAAGTATTTTAAGAATGCGCCTATGAAAAAGGACGACACCACAAAGAACCGCGCCAACCGCGAGACGTGGATTGACGCTGCATATACCCTCTTCGTTAACGATGGGATTGAAGCGGTAAAGGTCATGCCGCTCGCCAAGACGCTCAACCTGGCACGCACGGGATTCTACTGGCATTTTAAAGACTTGTCCGAATTACAGGACGTCATCATCGACATGTGGCAGACCCGAAACACGGGTATCATCCTAGACCGTTGTGCCGCGCCCGCTCAAAGCCTGTGTGCCGCGCTATTCAATCTAATCGATTGCTGGATCGACAATGATCTGTTTGATGCACCTCTTGATCTCGCGATCCGTAACTGGGCGCGGAATGATGCGCGCCTGCAATCGCTTGTCGACCAATCCGATGAAGTTCGTTTAGCGGCCGTAAAGGCCCTATTCGCAAGATTTGGCAAAACAGGAGACGCCGCCCACTACCGCGCACTGACAGTCATACTAACCCAAACAGGCTACTACTCAATGCACCTGTCCGAGCCTCGCTTGCAACGCGCGATCGCTGGATGCCAATATGCAGAAATATTTGCGGGTATGTCACCTTCAACGGCCGAAAAAGAGGCGTTCCTCGAGCGTCATCGCTGAACGAGTTTTCCGATGTTAAATCTGGAACCTCTCTTGTCTCTTGAAGACGCTTATATTTGTCGCTCTGCGCAGAAACCTCTGTCATCCACCAACGTCGCAGGGCTGATCTGGTTAGGGCGAACCCTGTCGCTGGTGCAGGTCTTTGGGGCTGCGATTATCTTGGGGTCTGTCTGTGCAGGCCAGCGCGCCAACCGCCCACAATCGCCACGGATTATTTCCCCTGCACCCTTACGCGTAAGTGGAGCCACGCGTTAATGGTCACCCAAGCGCGTTCACGCCAAACCCTCTGCCAGCGCGTCGAAAACCACGCGCAGGCGCCGGGAGCGTGTGGTGTCGCGATGGGCCACAAGCCAGATCGGGAAAGTGATCGGCGCAAATCCCGGCATTGCGCGTTCCACGGCCGGGTCAGCGTCCCCGATACGCGCATCGAGAATGCCAATCCCCATGCCCTGACGCACCATTTCCCACATCACCGTGAAGTTGCGACAGCGATACGGGAAGTTAGCGCCCTCAAGCACCACCCCCTGACGGGCAAGCAAGGCCTTCAGACTGCCCTGACCGTCGATCTCGATAAAGTCGGCTTTTGTGAACGCTTCTGGCTGCGCGGGTCGGCCAATCCGGTTCAGATAGTCTGGCGCGGCATAGAGCGTGGCCGCCGCGTCGCGCAGTTTGCGAGCGATCAGTTCTGGCTCTGTGGGGCGGGTATTGCGTACAGCGATATCGGCTTCGCGCCGCGATAAATCCGACAGGTCGTTCGAAACCACGACCTCTATGCGAATACCTGGTTCAGCCGCATGCAACCGCGCAAGGATCGGCGGCAGAAGATAGCTCGCATAGGCATCAGAAGCCGAGATCGCCACCTCTCCTTCCAACACATCGCTCTGGCCCCAAGCCGCCAACGACAGGGCGCGCGCACCCTCCCCCATGAGCCGTGCATGATCCAGCAAACCATGACCCGCTGGCGTTAGACGCAAACCGCGCCCGGTACGCTCGAACAGCGCCACGCCAAGCTCTGCCTCCAGCGCCTCGACCTGCCGTCCAACTGTGGGCTGTGCCAGCTTCAAAGCGCGCGAAGCCGCAGAAAGCGAGCCTTCTTCTGCTGTGACAAGAAAGGCCCGTGCCCGGTTCCAATCAAAAGTAACGCTGCGCCATTCCATGCATTTATGCATATCAGATCAAGAAAACAGGTCAATTCCCCATTAATTCGAATGGATTTATGACAAGCGCATTCTCGCCAGCCACCCACGCAGGAGTTCTCGATGTCTGCCTTTGAAGACCCAACATCCCGCCCCTATGCCCGCCTAACAGGCGCACTCTACCTGATGATCGCAGCCGCTGGTGGCTTCTCAATTCTATATGTACCTGCCACGTTGAACGTAGCGGGTGACACCGCCGCGACCTTTACGAACATCGCGCGTCACCGCGGGCTTTTCCACGCAGGGCTCCTTGGGGATCTGGTGATGATGATGGCGGAAGTGATGGTCTCTGCAATGCTGTATTTCATGTTCCGTTCTGCGAATGCGGCACTGTCACTGGCGGCGTCTTATGCGCGGCTGATGATGGTTGCCGTTATGGCGGCTATGCTGTTTTTCCACGCAGGATCACTGGCGCTGGCCGACGGAGCAGTGCCGTTGGGCAGTTTCTCACAGGAGCAGCGGATCGAGTTGGCGGGGCTGATGCGGTATATCCACCATGCTGGCGTCTGGATCTGGCAGCTTTTCTTCTGCCTGCATCTGACCCTGCTGGGCACATTGGTTGTTCGTTCGGGTCTATACCCCCGTCTGATCGGAATAGGGCTACTGGTGGGCGGCACCGGCTATCTTGTGGATAGCATTCAGATGTTCGCCTTCCCCGACCAGATGGCACTGGAGACTGTGAAAATCATCCTGCTGTCGATCACAACCCTGTCCGAGATCGGATTTTCGCTGTGGCTGATTGCTCGTGGACCACACAGACCGGCTTTCTGAAACCCTGTGGTGGCGCGGGCGCAGGATCAGAAAAATTCTATCGCATCAATTACACCACTTCGGGTTTCTCCCGCGTCGTAGACTTCCTTGAATTTGATGGCTCTTGTTCCCGAACCCTCCATTTCTGTCGTCAACAAAACTGAATATTTCAACAGCATTGGACGATCTTTCCAGTACATCTCCACTTTTTCTGGACAGCTCAGCTGGTGTGTATCAGCGCCGTGGCCGTAGGACACAAGATGTCTGTGAGGAGCAGGCAAGTGATGCGCAAGAAGGGTGCAGCAAACATACTGGACAGTAGACAGGAAGAAAGGCCGCCTTTTGGACAACAACTTCGAGAAACGGTTCTGGCCTTCCCTTAAATGCGAATGCACCTGCTTGCATCGGGGTGCTGTCGCGGGATTTTACAGCCCAAGCGCCGCTTTTTCGGGCCAATTTTCGTGTGTTTTTTCGCCCATACAACCCCCAAAACGGCAGAAGTGATCATATGGCCATGAACTCTTTTTTTAGCTGAGAGGCAGTAAGCTTTAGTGGTAAAATGGCAAAATTGTGGATTGGGCTTTGGAAAAGCAGCGTAGTAATTCAACTACTTGGCACTCTGCACAGGCACCTTAGCTTCGTAGCGTCATCCCCTAAAAGACCTGTATTTACAGCCCCAATTGGACCGAAGGCTATCTAACGTTCCCTAAGAAATGCTTGGCAGACACCAAACTTGTGTTAGCCTGACGTCAATTATGAATCATTTTTTTTGAAAGGACAGCCCATGTATTTCAAGACAATTACGACCGCCGTTCTAGCTGCATCGCTTGCTTTTATGCCAGCTGACACGGCCCAAGCAGACGCAGGAGACTTTATCGCTGGTGCTCTCATCGGCGGGATTGTTGGCGCAAATGTGAATAAGAACAAACGGACTGTGCGCTCTAGCAGCTACAGAACGACCCGCAGCAGACTGCCCTCTACGCAAGAGGGTCGTAGCATTCAATCTTCGTTAAACTATTTCGGATTTGATGCAGGGACCGTTGACGGCCAGCTGGGTCGTAAAACGCGCAATGCTGTGTCACAATATCAGGCCTATCTGGGCTATCCCGTAACAGGGAATATGACCGCGTTTGAGCAGAATTTTCTGCTCTCCAGCTATAACCGTGCGCAGGCTGGCGGCTATGCCGTCCAACAGCAGATCGCCACTATACCGGATGGGACGCGGGGGCTATTGCGCACATACCGTGCTGAAATGGCCAACCAACCAACCGCCCCGAATTCTGCACCTCAGACCACCTATGCATTCGCCCCACAACCAAACCCGACACCCGCGGCACCTGTTGTAACCGCTGCCGCACCTTTGGCAGGGGCATCTGGACTGGCAGCTGCCGCGGCACCGGCAACTGGGCTCCCGAATTTCATGGGTTCGGGCACGCAGGCATCACTGGCGTCTCATTGTAATACGGTCTCGCTGATCACCAATACAAACGGCGGGTTCACCACTTTGGCCAATATGTCAGACCCCAATGTGGTACTGAACGAACAGTTCTGTCTGGCCCGAACCTACGCAATTGCAAACTCGCAAGAGTTGGCGAACAAAGTTCAAGGCTTTTCCTCTGAACAGATCGCACAACAATGCGAAGGTTTCGGCCCCGCAATGCAACCTCATGTAGAAGCGCTTGCATTAAAGACCAATACGGCAGTGGTGGCGGATGTGGCGGCCTTTATCCAAAGCACGGGTATGACGCCCGCTCAACTGGGTGCAACCGCGCGCATTTGTATGGGTGTTGGCTATCGCACGGACAATATCAACGTGGCTCTGGGCTCTGCCCTTTTGCTGTATACATTGGGCGAACCTGTCTACGGAGAGCTGATGGGTCATCATCTAAGTCAAGGTTTCGGTCCAGCAAAACAGATAAATCTGGCCAACAACTGGTATGGCGCGGGCCTTGCTGCTGTTGATAACGGTGCTGCTCCGGTGTTTTCGCCTGGACAGCCGGAACGTACAGAGCTGATCCGCGCTGCGACCCATCGTATGGCGGGCGGGGGACAAGCAACGATGGCGGCAAACCCACAGAACGCATCGAGCGTTGGGCTCCCCACCTTCTCGGTCAGCGAATAAGGTAATTGCTGTCAAAAGCAGCGAATGCCACATGAAAAGAACAGGCGGCGTGACCAAGGTATTTTGGGCCGCGCCGTCTAGCCTGTTGTTTCGCAAATGGATAATTTGAACATCGGGCATGCTTGTCAGAAAACACGCTGTTTCAGGGATAAGTTTACCGTTAGCAAAATGAACCTTCCCTACACCGATCCTGCCCCTTAATCCCGTCATCCCTAGGCGCGAAACTTCCGAAACCTATTAAAAACAGTATCTTCGTATCCAACTCTGAAAATATATGTTTGGATCAGCCCGAACACGCTTTCGGGCAATCAAACGACCACAATTAAGGATACACCATGGCCACCACCGCATCTGCGATCAAAATTGCGATTATCGGAGCGGGGCCTCGGGGATTGGGCGCAATTGAGTCGCTTGTTGCAAAACTTGCAGAGCGCGAGACACCGCTTGAGCTTACCACCTTTGACGATCTACAGCTTGCCGGTGCCGGGCCGAATTTTGATCCCTCCCAAACGCCCCATTGCATCTTAAACATTCCCCTGCGCGAAGTTGATATCCCCCCGGCGCTGCCCCTGCCCTGTGGCGATTTTACGGATTGGCAAAAGCAAAATGGCCTAACCGATGCTGACCGGTTCCCGCCCCGCGCCGAACTCGGGGCCTATCTGATGGCGCGGTTTCGGAATGTTACAGAAATCAAAGGCATCCAGATAAAACTGACGACCCATAAATCAAAAGCCACCCACTTGCGACGCCACGAAGTGGCGTGGCATGTAGAAACAAACACCGCCAGCCATGGCCCTTTTGATGAGGTTCTACTCATTCCCGGCCAGCCACAAACGCCGCCAGACGATCAATGGGCAGCATGGCAGGCGCACGCAGGCACAGGCAAGGCCCGCGCGCTGAATGCCTACCCCGACCGGCAATTGCTGGCTGCTGCAAAAGACTGGGCGGGTAAAAATATCGGCATCCGGGGGCTGGGCCTTTCAACCTTTGATGTCTTAAGAGTCCTGACATTGGGGTTGGGCGGTCGTTTTGAAAACGGCTGTTATCATCGCTCTGGTGCTGAACCCGCCCGCATTTTTGCCTTTTCACTGAACGGCCAACCGCCTTTCCCCAAACCGAAAGACGCCGCACTGGATGCTCTTTTTGACCTGCGTGACCAAGAAATTGAACAGTTTCAGAGCGCCGTTAAAACAGCCACAGAGCAAAAACCAAAATCCGCGCTTGAAACAATTTGCGCGGCTTTGGTTCAACCGACCGAGCGGATCGGTGTCGAAATGGGTGCGGATTGGGGGCGGGCCGAGATTTCTGCATGGCTTGAAACCGAACGCAAATCGGCAGGAGATCAGGAAACCCTTGACCCCGAGCAGACCTTAAAACAAGGGATTAACATGGCATTAGGGGCATCGCCGCCCACACCAGGCTATGTTATCGGGCAAATCTGGCGAAAGGTACAAAACCAATTGCGCGCCAACTTCAACGGCTTGCAAATGGAACCGGATACGGCCCAAGCCATTGTCGGCTTTGATGAGGGGTTGAAACGGTATTCCTACGGCCCGCCGCTCCGCTCTGCGCAAGAGCTTTTGGCCATGTTGGCTTGCAATCTTGTCAGCCTTTGCGTGGTGGATGACCCTGACATCAAATCCATCCAAGACGGCTGGCACCTGCAAGAAGACGACGCCGAAGCCAAAGTCTCGGTCATGATTGACGCAGTACTTCCGCCTCCGAAATTGGCTGCAATTTCCGATCCTTTGTTGGTGCAGTTAAAATCTGATGGTTTGATACAGGAATTCTATGACGGCTCAGGCGCCCAGACCCGCCCGAACGGACAGGTTGTTGGCACTGAAGGCACCCCCCAAACGGGCCTTTGCCTGCTTGGACGCCTTGCCTTGGGCAGCGTAATCGCCGCTGACTCCATACATGATTGTTTCGGGGCTTCGTCCGGGCGATGGGCCAAAGGTGTTCTTGAACGCAGCCGAAAATAGCGCATTAGCAGCAGGATCACCCGCAAATGGTTGTTTCACGTAACACGTTGCAGCTATAGATTTTGTCGAAAGCGGGTGGACATTCGCCAGCCAATTCGTGCTGAGTTCACAAGGGCAAAACGGCCTTGAAACACCACAGGGGAAAAACCTGATATGAAAACGCAACTTGCCCATAGTGTGTTGCAACTGCGCAAGCGCCTTTGGTTTAAACCGCTGCTGTACTGTTTGATGGCGGTCCTTGGGGCTTTTGTGGCCCAAGTCGCGGATCACTTGCCGTTTGGGCAGGACTTGCCCGAAATCACTCCTGACACGATCCAAACCCTGTTGACGATCATTTCGTCCTCTATGCTGGCGGTTGCCACATTCGCTGTCGGCTCGATGCTGTCGTCCTACTCCTCGGCCAGTGGCGCGGCCACGCCTCGGGCTTTTACACTGGTCCTAGAGGACGATGTTTCCAAAACCGCCCTCTCCAGCTTCATCGGGTCTTTCATCTTTAGCATCGTGTCGATTGTGGCGTTGAAAACCGGATTATACGGGCGCGGCGGTTTGTTCGTGCAATTCACCCTGACACTTGCGATTTTCGCTTGGGTGGTTTTGACCTTTGTGCGTTGGGTCGACAATATCGCCAGACTTGGACGATTGGGCACAACAATAGACAAAGCCGAATCCGCAGCCTTTGACAGCCTCAAGAATAGACGCTTGAAGCCGTTTTTGGGCGGAGTCGAAAAAACTGCAAGCAATACACTAAATGGCCGTAAGATTTTCTGTTCAGATATTGGGTATGTGCAGTTTATTGATATGCCCGCTTTGCAAAATATCGCAAAACAGCACGATTTGCGTATGATGGTCGATGCCATCCCCGGGTCGTTTCTGGCCCCCGGGCGGGCGGTGGTGGTGCTTGAAACCAGAACTCTGATCGACGAGGCCCTGAGCAAACGCATCGCCAATGCTTTTGTGATCGGCGACAATCGCACCTTTGATGCGGACCCGCGTTTCGGGCTGATTGTGCTGTCTGAAATTGCCGCCCGCGCCCTCTCGCCTGCAGTCAACGATCCGGGCACTGCGATTGTGATCATCGGGTCTTTTGTGCGCCTGTTCGCAGGCTGGGCAGAACCCGTCAGCAACGACGAAAAAGTTGCAGAAGAATATGACCGGATCATCGTGCCAACCCTGTCGCTTGCCGAAATGTTCGACGATGCCTTCACCGCTATTGCCCGCGATGGCGCAAGCACGGTTGAGGTGGGCATAAGGCTGCAAAAAGCGTTTTTGTCGCTTTCCACACTTAACTATCCTGGCTTTCACACAGAAACCCAACGCCATTCCAAGCTAGCCCTTGCGCGGGCCGAAATAGACCTTCCCCTGCAACAAGACATGGCCCGTTTAGAACGTGTTGCTGGCCTGATCAGCTGATTTTCTTGCGCTTTCATTCCATTTTTAGTAAGAAACGGTTAACATTTTAACCCAAGCATCGCAGTTATTTCCCCGATCCCCTAGTATAACCAAGAAGCAAAGTGTGACATCCACGCCCCGTCTTTGGGACAATTATTCCTGAATTCGCATCAAGTTCTAGAGATAAACGCATTATTGCGTATAGATATATCGAAATAAAACTGCGCAAGATCAGGTCAAAACGACATCTTTGATCGGTAACTAAGCGCTGGAATACGGGCAGATTTAAGATGATTCCGAAACGAATTTCGTTCTGGTTACAATGGATTGTACTGGCGGTTTGTCTGGCAATTTCATATTTTTTATTCAGCATTGTACATGGGATGGTAAAAAGCCAATCCGAAGAAGACTTTACAGTTCTTTTACGGCAGGGATTGACCTCGCTGTCCCGTACTGGCGAAGTTTATGAACAAACGTTAGGTAGCCTGTCCGGCCTGTTCATCGCCTCTGACCACATTAGCGCCGATGAAATGGCCGATTTTGCAGCGGCGATTGATGTCCGAGACAGCACCGCGGGTATCGACGCGATCGGGTTCGCCTCGGTCAATGCAGATGACCCAACGTCCCAAAAGATCATTGTTCAACGTATTGAACCTGCCGCAAGTCACGAAGCCATGTTCGGCCTAGACCTAAGCGCCTTTCCCGCCGTTCTGGCAGCCGCACATCTGGCACGCGATGCCCATGAAATCCACCTGATCCCAAATGTCACCTTGCCAGGCCCTGACGGGGGAAAAACCTCAGCTATCATGCTGAAACCGGTTTTCCGCCCCGATCACAGCGCCGCCGCCGCTGAACCCACCTTAATGGGCTATGTCTTTACTTTGGTAGATCTAAGTCAGGCATTTGCAACCCTTAGCGAAGCACAAAGCAAGATGATCGAATTGCGTGCTTGGGTTGGCACAACCGACCTGACCACTCCGCCTATTTTTCAAAGCCCAAGCGAGGATACGCCCAATCCTGAAACCGCATTGGAACGGGTTCAAAGCGTTACAAAATACGGCCAGCCCATCACCCTAAGCTGGCGCAGCACCCCGTTTTTCGATTACAGCCAACCCTTCCGCGCCCGCTGGTTTTTGCTGACGCTCTGCCTGATGGTCACGCTGCTGTTGTTCACTGTGTTGCGTATCATGATCCGCCGTGAACGGACCATTTCAGTGCTGGTCGAACAAAAGTCCAACGAGTTGGAAACCCGCGAGACAGAGCGGCGCTCCATCATCGAAAATGCAATGCTTTCAATTCTTTCCGTGGATTCCACAGGCATTATCCTGCAATCAAATGACGCCGCACAGAATCTTTTGCTGCCGGGTAATTTTGCAGGTTTGACCGGCCGCAAGATTAGCAATCTGCTACCGAACCTGGACCTGAAAAAAACCGACGGGCGATTCAAACTGACGGTTCCGTCCACTACAATCAGCGACGAAGAAACCATCTTAGAGGTAGAGAAAAACACCTGGCTGACTTCGGAAAACGAAATCCGCATCACTCTGTTGCTGCGGGATATTACCGCCAGCGAACAATACGCCCAAGAGATTACCAAGACAGAGCAACGCTGGAATATGGCGCTGATGGGCGCACAAATCGGGGTGTTTGACATCGACCTGAAAAACCAGACCTCGGTTGTGTCAGAGATGTGGCGCAAGATGATGAAAATCACCGATCAGGCTGACAATGCGGACCCCTACCACGCGCTGCTGGACCGGATTCACCCCGAAGATCGCGATCTTTTAATCGAAGCAGAAGGCGCCTGCGCCCAAGGCATCAGCGAACGGGCTGAAGCGCGCTTTCGCATCAAACACGCCGACGAAGACTGGCGCTGGATTCAATCCGATGCCATCGTGGTGGAACGGGCTGCCAACGGGACCGCGGTTCGGATGCTCGGCACACAGATGGACATCACCGAAAGCATAGAACTGGACCGGATGAAAAGGGATTTCATCGCCACAGTCAGCCACGAATTGCGCACGCCTTTGACCTCAATCAAAGGGTCGCTAAGCTTGCTGGAAGCACAGCTAAAGGACTCAAAACTAAACGCTGTTGAACGTCTGATTCAAATTGCTCAATCCAATTCTGATCGTCTTTTCAATCTTGTAAATGACATTCTGGACATGGAAAAGATGAATGCGGGGCGGATGACTATAGAACCGAAAGCCGAAAGCCTAAGCCACATAATGGTGCAGATTTCGGATCAAATCGGCCCCTATGCCGCACAGTGGCGGGTTGGGTTGGATGTCTCTATCCCCAAGGGCAGCCACACCCTTTGGACCGATCAGAAACGTGTTATCCAAGTGCTAGCCAACCTGTTGTCCAACGCCTGTAAATTCGCAGACGAAGGCACCAGAGTCCGCCTGACAGCAACCCTTATGCCCACCGAAGTCCGCATCGCCGTGACAAACACCGGCGCAGGCATCCCAGAAGAATTCCACAACCGGATTTTCCAACCGTTTTCACAGGCTGACACCCCTGACACCAAACAGAAAGTCGGCACCGGCCTTGGCTTGAACATCTCGCGCCAATTGGTCGAGGCGATGGGCGGTGAAATCGGTTTTGAAAGCGAACCGGGCAAAGAAACCGAGTTCTGGTTCACCTGCCCCTTGGCCAATGCCGCAGGAATTGGCCCTGTCGAAAAAGCCGATCTTGGCCAGTTGCGGGCGGTTTCCTGATAGGCATCAAGCATACCAAAAGCGGCCGCCACTGCCACTAACGTCTGTTCGATGACCAAATTAAAGCTACCAAATTGACGCTCTATCACTTGGTCACGGGGAATAGCTGATGTGTTTAGCCGCCTGTATAACCGTTTTGAAAGCCTACTCTCTCAAACACCAGATGGATCGCAGCTGAACACTCCGACGGACGTATGCTGCTGGCTCTGTCTGCGGCGTCAGTTATCTGGCTATCGGAGACGACGAAACCATACCTCAAAAGGATGTATTTCAGTCGAAATGTTCCGGAGCGAGCATGGTCACATTGTCCATCCGCTCCACATAATAAAGATCGTCTTCGTAATTTTCGGTCATGCCTTCGGTTAATTCTTCTGGCCAATGCAGATCATCATTATGGCCGTGCGCACTGGGGAATTTCTTGTCAAAGGCCTTGCTGATCGCCTCAAACTCGGCGCGGGTTTTGACTGGGTGTTCTTGCAAATAAGTGTGCATTAAAATCGCCCCTCGCAGGGACAACCCCGTATTCACAGGATCAGAGCTACCAACCAAGGCTTCGCGATTCTCTATCCCGGTCAGCGCCTGAGCCACATCGCGCCACATAAAAGGATAATCCTCATACCGCCACACTGTGATCGGCAAGTCGGCCTTTTTCAACTGTGCACGGTGCAGGAAATCCGACCAGCGCAAGCCTTGCAAATTGGCATCCGCGACAAATTTCTCAAATGACATTTCAGGACTGTGGCGCATACCCGCGCTATAGCAGGACGGAATAAAGCTCGCCGGATTGCGCAACCCCACAAACAACCGCAAAGGCGCGCCATCCAGAACATTCAAAATCCGCGATACCGTAGTGGCGATACGAGGATAGAAATACTCTTTCCCCACAGGGCGCATCAATGTTCCGGAAATACTCGGATCGATCATCACAATACGGCGAAACTGTTGATCTTGCGTCAGGCTCGAAACCAGCTCTGCCTTGACACCGGCCACCGCATCGCCCGCACTCATCTGTTTGATCGCCTTGGCAAAAGCCCGCTCGGCATCCTCGGCAACAGGGACACAGATCCCCTGCCCCGCCAACAAATCACGGTTTTGCCAAAGCATCTTTCGCAAATGCTGTGTAGCGCTTCTGTGCACCCCGATGTGAAGCCTGAAATCCATAGCCTACCTGTTACACCTGTGGACACCGAAATAGCTTTGGTTTAAGCGCGGATCAATGGTTGAAACATCAGATATACAGTCTGTCACTTCTGCGCCACGGCGCAGCCGATACCGCTTGGACGGCTGGACACTGCTCGGTCTTACTATAGCGCTGCTAGTTATCCTTCCCGTTGCCACGGTGTTCTGGCTCGCCCTCTTCCCGACCGAGAATATTTGGCCCCATCTTTTATCCACAACGCTGCCCCGCTATATGACCAATTCTATGGTCATGATGGCAGGCGTAGGCTTACTGGCTGGCGTTGTAGGCACATTGGCCGCCTGGCTGGTGGTGATGTACCGCTTTCCCGGCCGCAATGTGCTTCAATGGGCGTTACTGCTCCCGCTATCCCTCCCGGCCTATATTGCCGCTTTTGCCGTTGTGGATTTTCTTGAATATGCAGGCCCGTTGCAGACAGGCTTGCGCGCGCTGTTTGGCTGGTCCACACCCCGCGATTATATGTTCCCCGAAATCCGGTCCCGAGGCATCGCAATCATCGTCCTTGCCGCAGCCCTTTACCCCTATGTCTATTTCCTGACCCGCAGCGTGTTTCGCACCCAGTCAGGCGCCGCGATTGAGGTGTCTCGCGCCTTGGGCTGTGGCCCGGTCTCCAGCTTCCTACGCGTTGGCCTTCCGCTTGCCCGCCCCGCGATTGCGGCAGGTGTGGCCATTGTGATGATGGAAACCCTTAACGAATTCGGCGCGATGGAATTTTTCGCCGTGCAAACCCTAACCACCGGCATTTTCACTGTCTGGTTAGAGGCCAGCAACGCAGGCGGCGCGGCTCAACTCGCCTGTGTTATCCTGATCTTCGTTACAGTGCTGGTCATGCTCGAAAAATTCAGCCGCCGCAGGATCAAATTCCACGAGACCGCCCGCAATATGCGCCCACCTCAACCCCAAGACCTGCGCCCGATCCAAGGCATCGCCGCCAGCCTGTTTTGCAGCATTCCCGTTCTGATTGGTTTCGCTCTTCCCCTTTCCATCCTTATAGATCACGCTTTTGGGCGGGCAAAACTTTGGGCCGATCCCGCACTTTGGGCCGCCACCCTGCGCACTGTATTGATCGCAGGCGGCGCGGCCACAATAACTGTGATTGCAGGCCTGCTACTGGTGTTCAGCGTACGCCTGATACGCCACGCAAGCCTGACGCGCATCTTACCGGTCACAACCATCGGCTACGCCGCACCGGGCGCTGTCCTTGGTCTTGGCTTTCTTATTCCCCTTTCCGTTCTCGACCACCATGTGGCCGACGGCATCCTCTGGCTCACTGGGATAGACCCAGGCCTGCTGCTGGTCGGGTCGGTAGGGGCTATCATGCTGGCCTATTGCGTGCGCTTCTTCGCCATCGCCGTTGGCACAATCGACGCAGCCTTCACCAAAATTTCACCGTCCCTTGGCATGGCCTCCCGCTCTCTTGGTCAATCCCCACGCCAAACTCTGTTTCGCCTCTATGCTCCCATGATAAAAGGCGCGGTCGGAACCGCTGCCTTGTTGATATTTGTCGACAGCGTAAAGGAACTCCCCGCCACACTGCTGCTCTACTCCAAGACCACATTGGCCACGTCAGTCTACCAACACGCCTCTCTCGAAGACATCGAAGGCGCCGCGCCAGCCGCCCTTGTGATCGTCCTAATAAGCCTAATTGCCGTTGCAATCGTGAGCCTAACCAACCGGGGTTAATTTTTTCTCACCAAGGTGCAAAAAACCTCTTGCAATCCCCCTCAACATAACCCAAAAGCCGCCCCAGTGCCCCTATAGCTCAGCTGGTAGAGCAACTGATTTGTAATCAGTAGGTCCGCGGTTCGAGTCCGTGTGGGGGCACCAGAAAAATCCAACAAAAACAAAATCTTAAGCCCGTTTTTCGGATGAGAACGCAGAGTGAACGCGTCCGACGTCCGACAACCGTCCGAGTCGGATAGTCGGATAGTGATTGCGCAACACATTCAGGTAGTGGCCCACAATTTCAGGGTCTCTTTCGATCATAGCGGTCTCTGCCAAATGGATGTCCCATTTCAGCAAACCGATTTCCTGATCGATTGCCGCACCAACGCCAGACAGGCTTGGAATAACGTGATCGGTGATCCGTGTGATTTCGCTTTTCAAAGACATCTCGTTAGCGGTTAGCTGGATCTTCTGCATAGCGACCTTCCTTTGGCTTTCGTGCCAGAAGCTAAAATTTAACAAAGTCATTGGGCATTTTCCTATGTTAGCGATCCGGCTTCAATCGCATTGGCGATCGAGCGGAGATTGTGCACAACCAATTCGGGATCTGCTTCGTCGCCCATTTCGCCAGCGTCAATCACATCATCAGCGGCTACATGGGAAAGGGCGTTGGTCAGAACGAATGCGAATTGCTCGATGTTTCCGGCAAGTTCATTGGCCATTTTTCCGCGTAAAACGTCTACGTCAAAGTTGTAGTCACTCATAGTTTTGGTCCTTTTTGTGATGATCCAGTGGTCTTTAGGATTAGTTGGGTTTTTCAATTTGGGCGCAACTTCCGACACAAATCCAAACATCGCCATAATCCAACGATGCGATAAACAGCGCCCCAAGAATAAAGGCCATAATGTTGGGCCGCACCGAACCCCATGGATCAAGCTTTGTTGCGATTTGTCTGGCGGCTTTCGCAATTACTTTATCATCGGAGTTGATGATATTAAATCGCAGGTCGCTCATGTGTCTGTCTCCGATAGGGCGCGGAGGGCGGCTATGCGACCGGTATCGAAATCAACCATATCTGCAAACGTGAACCCTCCTGGTCGCATTGCATCTATTCCAGCCTCATTCATCACCTTCTTTTCTGCAATAGTGGTTTGGGAAAGCAGCACCTTCGCCGCTTCCTGCACTGTCACGGGGTGGGTGGGCGATATGTCCAGCGCGGATAGTATGTGCCGTTCGTGATCTTCATTAGCGCCAGAAATTGCGTCATCCTCGTCTATAAATGACACCCCCCCAAGGCGAGAAGTTATGAAACCAGCCCCATGACGGCGATTAGTATAACCCCATGTACCGAAATCACATTTTACGGAATACGCATCCCCATTGTCAGCCCGCCCTATTCGCACTTCTTGGCCATCGGGTTTATCGTACCAGACTATCGGCTTGACCTTCACCTGATCCTCGGACGCCACCTGACGTGCTTCCAGTTCCTCTACGTCGCAAGCCTCTTCTACGGCGTAGTACATTTCGGAAGCTATTTCTTCGCTTCCTGCACCATTTGGCGTGCAATAGGCCTCAGCAGCTTTGAGAATGTGACAGCGCTGCTTGGCCGTCAGTTTAAACCAATTCAAGATAGGCTTCGTCATGCCTGTTTCCTTTTGGGATCTGGCCGCGCGGCAGCAGCTGCTGCGGCATCGGCGGCTGCTGTTGTGGGCGGGTTGTAGGTCATTTCCAGCGCCGGATTGATGTCGATCTGGTTGCCCATGGCGTCGGCGCGGTCTTTGGCGTTGGCACCACCAGCTGCGGCGCGTGCGTTAAATGTGCGGCGCAGGTCGCGGAACTGAATATCATAGACGGACGGGCAGGATTGCGCTGCCAGCTTGCGCACACGCCGGAATGCGCCGCTGAACTGCGTCAGATCGGAATAGGGTCGACCGGTGCCTTCAAAAAGGCACACGGCCGTTGCGGTGTCGTCATACCGGCGACTGGAAAGCCGCTGCACAACCTCGGGGTTCAATTTCATACTGACGGCGGATCCGTGTTTGGATTGGATCAGCATCAGGCGGTCACCTTCCAAATGCTTCCAGGTCACAGCCAAAACATCTGTGACCCGTTGACCGTGGAAGGCGGACAGCAAGATGGCAGTGCCCACAGACCAGCGGCCCAGCTTATCCGCAGCTGCAACCAGTGCATCCTGTTCGGACCAACTGGCCACCCTGTTGCGTTTTTTTGGCGTAACCATTTGCAGGCGCAAGCACGGGTTGACTGGGCACCAACCTTTGATTTCAGCGTAGGTCATGAGCACAGACATCTTGGCCAGATAGGCCTTGGCGGCGGATTTGCCGGTGTCGGCATAAAGCGTGTCATACCATTCTGACATCACAGGCTTTGTAATTTCAGCAACGCGTGCGTTGCCCCATTTTTCCCGAATGATCCGGAAGGCTAGCACATAGTCGCGGCGGGTGGCGTCTGACAGGCGATCCAGAAAGCGCGGAGAGCGGGTGTAGGACAGGATCAGGTCCGATATGGTGCGCGCCTGCGGCGTTGCCCTGGCACCGCCACGGGCGGCCGCTACATCATCATTGATCTTCTGGGCGCGCCGCACAGACCACGTGGGGCGACTGGCGTCCAGTTCGATTGGTTCAAAGCCCAATTCCCGTGCCGCTGGCGTTGGTTCCCACCACAGCCGCCATTTGCCATCCGCACGCTGGCGCTGGCGCAATCCCTTGGGGGGATCGATGATCGGACCGCGTGTCATTGGCTGTAATCGCCCACACGTTTGAGGGGTGGCAGGCCCTTATTCAGCCGAGCCTGAAACTGTGGGTGTTCACCACACCAACTGTTGGGCAATGCGTGGGGAAATCCATCGTCTGGCAAGGTGGTTTTCACAACAAACCGTGGCGGCTGGCGGTGGCAGCGATTTTTCCCGAAATACGGGCATGTGGAACAGGTTGGATTGCTCATGATCTGGCTTCCTGGAACATTAGCACGTTGCGGGCCTGCATTCCGTTGCGCGGTGGCTGGCCGTTGGGCAGGTTTTTCCCTGCAAAGGCCATCCATTGTTCAACATCAGCCCGGCGCCATTTCATCGGGCGGGTCGAAACAGGCACTGGCCGTGGAAAACCGTGATCACGGATCAGATCTTCGCGGCGGGTGGAGAATTGTGCGGTGCTGCCATATTCGAGCAGATCCGCGACTTCGGCAGTGGTCATGAATATTTTGGCCATCACTGCCCCCGTTCGCTGAAGGGGCCGAAAGGGTTGGCCGGCAGCGGATCCAGTAGCGCAGACAGGACTGCATGCACTTGCGGTGCGATCAACACAGTAATGCCGCCAGAAACGGCACCGCAGGCAAAGGGAAGGAGAAAGTTCATCAAGGGTCTACTTGCCTCTTTGTTGATCCACACAGGCCGCCGCGCTGTGTGGAAAATTGATCGGGAACGGGGCGTGGCCATGTCATACAAAACCGCAATGGCCAGAACCGGCGGCTCCCGCCGGTATTAGTCCTGATCCGGCGCGAACAACTGGATTACTTTGGCCATTTCTGGCCCGACGCCCATTTGTTCAGCGGTGACGGTCAAGTGGTGGAGCTGCTGGTCCTGCCGATTGCGGACAGCCTGCAATTCGGTGACGACGGGCAGCAGCCAGATGCGCAGAACCGCTGTTGTAGCGGTGTTCAGGTCCTGGCCATTAGCAAGGGTTTCACCAATGCGGCCGATCACAGCCAAAGTCTGGTCTGTGATCGGCCGTGGCTGGCGTGGTGGTTCGATAGTTTGGAGATGTGACATGGGGCACCTTTTGGTTATCGGGGCGCAATATCTTGCCCCGTGCCCTTTTAGTTATGGGTGGTTACCTGTCACTGTCAATGCAAATTTAGTAATTTTCACTAAAAAGGTAATTTTGGATTGCTATTTGCATGAGAAATTTGTGATGCAAAGTTTGTGAATACCGCCGACGCTTCACCCTCAAGTAGAATTTCTCTCGCATCTTCATTACCAAAGATAGTATCACAAAGGAGAACATCCACTCGATCACGAACCTCGGCGTAGGTCACGTGATCAGGAAGTTGCACCCCTAAACCCGCCCGTAAAATTTGGCGATATAATGAAAGATACGCTGAACCAACAACGATTTTTTCAGAATTGCTGATCAATGCAACCTCCGCACGCAACGAACCATGCCACCTAAGCAGTAGATACCGGGCATCAATGATACGTACATCAGGGCATTCAGGAGGCTCAGGCGCGGAAGGCAACATCACACCATCAAGGGAGGGCAGTAACCAAATGGACAACTTTTCAGCAAAAAAACCTGTACCAAAGTAAATACCTAATAACTGGACAGCAACAACTACGCCTACCGCTCCTTCAGGTCCAAGCACCCCCACGAGATCCACCCAGAAAGGCTTGACCGCCAAAATCAAAGCAACGATCCAAATCCCTACGCACCCAGCTTTAAGCCGGTCGCGCAGCTTCCACCTCAACTCACGAACTAAACGATTTTTTTCACTGTCATGTTCGCCAACTTGCAATCACTTTTCCTTTAATAACGACACTATTCCCGTCTGCTATCACAGCTGCTGGAATTATCGCCTCCGCTGTCGCGGTAATTAGTATCGGCGCCTCATATCTGCGCAATATAGTTCTTTCAGCGGTGTTTCTTCTATCATACATTCGAGCAATCACTACATCCCCGGATTTAGCTGTGTCTGCTAAATTCGTATCCACAAGTATTCGATCACCAACCACATATCCAAGAAACTGAAGAGCATTTGAAGTGACTGTCCAGACATCCATGCTTGGCCCTGCATTGCCAAATGCCCGGGAAATCATGTCGTTTTTTATCTGCTCCGAAGCGTTCAAATCCAAAAGGGAAACATCACCTTCAGCAGCTACCAAATTAGGTGCAGAACCCAGCGATTGAGGGGCGATCCCAGCTTTTTCCAAAACGGTCTGCAAAGGCACATTCAGAACTTCAGCAAAAATACTGGCCTGATCAAGTGACATTTTCTGCCGTCCAACAAATATGCGCGACACCACAGAACGATCCCGCCCCAAGGCTACGCCGATATCTTCAGCCGTTACTCCGGCGATTTTTTGTTGTCGCTTGAACCACTTATCATCCATCCCCGTCAGGTAATCACTCGTCACTACCAATAAAATGGTAAATTTCACTAAATTAGTGATTGACGTGCACATAATTAGTAGCCCATATCTTGTGCCATGAGTAACCACTTAACACCATTGGAAGTATGCGAGCGCCTGATCGGTTCACTACCGGTTTTGGAACGGATTGCTGGGATGCGCCCTAAATCAGCTTATGCTTGGCGTAGGCCAGCACAAAGCCGTCCTTCTGGTCACATGCCAGCTCTGATCAATGGCAAACTGCTGACCTATGCGCGTGAACACAACATTCCGCTGACGGCCGAGCACTTGATTTGCGGTGCGTCTGCAGTCGAAATCGACGCCTTACTAAAGGACGTAGCCGCATGATCTGCGCTCGCCCCATAAACCTATTCGGGCCTTCCTCGGGTCGTTGCACTGTCTGTCAACGATTTTCGGCCCGCGTATCCGGTTCGTGCAGTGACCGGAGCCAACTGGCGGGGTGCTCAATCCCCGCCCCTTTTATTCCGAATTGCCCTGAGTTTATGACATGGATCAGGGCGATCTTGCGTGTCGTTATAGGCTATACAAAAAGCCTTCCCCCGTACGCAAGCATGGCCGGCGCCGATGGCAGCTGGTGCCGGCCATGACCTATTCCGCCACGCTCGCCCATAATCTGCGGATGTTCAGCTGTGCCATGAAAGCGATATCGGGCTCACTGAACCAGCGGGATCAGTTTGACCTGATGCGCCACACATTACAGCTGCATGCTGATGACCCTGCGCGTGTGGCTGCTGTGAATGATTTCATCGACGGTGTTCAGATCGGCATGGGCTGTGCTGGAACAATTTTGCGCAGCTGGTTGCTTGAGAACGCGCCGGCTTCGTCTGACTTTGATCCAGCCAGCGCCCAAAAGACTGTGGAGCGCTACGACTGGCAGGACCGGAAGGATCTGTCATGAACAGCGGCCCCCGTAAACTGACCACGGCAGATGCCGTTTTGCAAAATTATCTGGCCGTTCTTTGCACAGGATTGGCCCAAGATGATGCGGAAACCGAAGTTTATCTTGGCGAAATCAAGAAGGTTTTGCCCCTCGTAACCCGTGAAGCCTTTTGGATCGGCCCTATGGCGGCTGCCGCAGACATGCTGCTGCTGCATCCGCCCGTCACGGGCAAGCGTGTGGATCCCAACTGGACACGCGGCAAGGCAGATGCCCAGGCCGCGCTGGTTAATTTCTACAAATGGCGCGGAGCTGCTGCGCTGACACAGATGGAAAAGGAGACTTCCCGTGACCAACGCAGTTAAATCAATCACGATCAAAGCAGTAGACGTCGGCTATTTGGTGGAAACGTTTTTCAAGGTCGAGGCCTATTCAAGTAATCGTCTGGCCACAGTTGCGCTGTCATCCAAGCGCGATTTGCTGGACTATCTGCATGTTGTAGTTCCGACATCAAACGATTTGTTTGTCGATCAAGACGATGAACACCAGCCTGAAGCCGAGCCACATGATTTTTCAGCTGTGTTGGACAGCGGGCTGGTGAAAGAAAAGACGCCTGCAGCCGTTCCTGATACGCCGAAGGTTGTTGATCCACAGGTTGATGCCCAAGCGGCTGGAAAGATCATGGAAGAGCTGGTTCCAGTCGACACACCAGCGACAGAAGCCAAACCTGAACCATCCGCTGAAGAACCGCCCAAGATGGCCCCCAAGTCAAAGCCAAACTTCCAGAAGCGTGAGTGGAGCGACGCCAATCTAGCCGAACTCGATAATCTGTATTTCCGGGGCTACAAGGCCAAGAACATTTCGGAAATCCTAGGGCGTGACAGAAAGCAGGTCGCGAACATGATCACTCGTCGCGGACTGGTGGTGAAAGCCAAAAAGAAAGCGGCTGTTTCCGTAAAGGCTGCAAGAACCCAAGCCAAACCTGCCACGCCCACCCCTGCAGCGCCTCTCAAAGCGCACGCGTCCGGGCCTGTTTTGGGCGCGACGATCGGCAAAATGATCCTTCCAAAATCCAAAATCGACGGATGGGCGGCAAAAGATGATCTGCGCATGCTGGAAGCTTTTGCCCGCGGCGTTTCTGCCAAAGACTTTGCAGCGATCGAGGAATTGGAAAAAGACCAGATCGTCACGCGTTACCGCGAACTGGTGCCAGACGCCAGCATCGAGCTGCAAGCCAAAGTGACCCAATACCTGCGCGAAGACCTTAGCCAGGCGGCGTAGGTCCGACTGAAATCTAGAAGCTAGATCAACCCAACCCGAAAAAAGGAAAGAGATCATGGGACACGTAATAATCAATTCAGGCCCTGTAATGGGCGTAAATGCACCGATCAACACCAGCGCAATGGACATTGTCCGGCTTCGCTTCAACCCATCCAACCTCGAACAGGTGGACTGTATCAAGTCCCTAGCAGCTGCCTTGATTTCTCAATGTGAGGCTATCCGCGACGCAGGCGGGCCGGGCGCGCGCGAAGCAGCCAAGGCAATTACAGACGTCCAGTCAGCAAGCATGTTTGCTGTCGCAGCTGCCACCGCCGGTCTTTGAACCCAAACAAGGAACGACAGCCATGAAAGATTCCCAAGCCGTTTTGATGATGCAGCGTTGCGCCCGCGAAATCCGTTCACTGCGGCGCATCAATGCCGAGCTCGCACCAAAGGCAGAAGCTTACGATAACCTGCATCAAGTGCTGAAAATGATGCCGCAGCGAGGCGAAGGCGCTGCTGAAGATCTGGTGTGGGTGCTGGAAAACGAGATTGCAGAAATTCAGACTGCCGAAGCACTCAACCCAACCAAGACCGAATAACCAACTACCGAGCAGTGACCTGGGCACGTCCTTAAACGGCCCCAATACCAAACATGAATACGGGGCAGCAGGTAATGCGCGACTTCAAGGCAGAGACCGCCGAAATTGTAGAACGTCTTGCAGCCCGTGCAGAAGATGTGGCGCGGCGCTATGCGCCGGGCGGCCATGTTCAAGGCACGAAGTATTGGGCTCGGTGCCCCTGGCGCGATGATAAACACGCCAACTCCTTTTATGTGAACATCGCTGGATCCTATCTTGGTTGGTTTTATGACCACAGCACCGGTGACAAGGGCGACATGCTGAAGCTGATCGAGCGGGCCTTGCGCACAGATTTCAAAGGCGCATTGTCCGAGGCCCGCGCCATGCTGGGCATGGTTAACGAAACACCCGCACAGCGCCAGATCCGGATGCGACAGGCCGACAAAGCCAAGCGCGACCAGGAGCAGGCGATGCGCAACGGGGCAGAACGCGCCCAGCAACGCGCCCGTGTGGCGCAATCCGTTTATTTGAATAGCAAGGTTGATTGGCAGGACACGCCAGCCGAATACTATCTGGCCGCACGTGGTATCACGCTGGATCGTCTGGGACGCCTGCCCCATGCGATCCGGTTCCATCCGGATCAAAAGATCAACCAAATCGACAAGACAACCGGTGAAGTGTTCGACGGCAGTTATCCTGCCATGGTCACTGCTGTTTATGGACCAAGCGCAGACGACGGCACACGGCCGAAATTTTTCACAGTGCAGATCCATTACCTTCAGGCCCAACCAGAAGCCAGCTGGTGGGCGCATCACCACCCCGACAAGATTGTGCATCCCGATCCCGCCAAACGCTGGTGGAAAGCCGAGATCCTGAAACCCAAAACGTATTTCTTTGGCGCGCCCAAGAAAGGCGGTTTTGTGCGGTTGTGGACGGGCGTTGGCCCCCGTGGCGGCAAAGGAGCCCCATTAAGCCGCGCTGACGGAACCGTCTGGATCACCGAAGGCATCGAGGACGGATTAAGTGCTGCTGTGCTGGATCCGACAAAGCGGGTTCTGGCCGCGCTCGATCTGGCCAACATCAAAAATATGATCCTGCCAGCCGCGATCAAAACCGTCGTGTTGGTTGCCGATCGGGACGAAAAGCCCGAGCAGATCAAGGTTCTGGATGATGCAGCCGAGACATTCCGCGCCCAGGGCCGCGAGGTTTCAGTCTGGCGAAATAATTACGGCGGCAAGGATTTGAACGATGCCCTGCTGCTGGCGTTGAAGGAAGACCATAGGGGCGCACCATGACCGAAGATCGTAAAAAGCCCAAAAGGCCGACGTTAACTGTGCTGAACAGCGAACTGGATCCGCCCCCACATCAATCCGCGCCTTCAGAGGACACCACAGATCAGCCAAACCCTTTTTTGGACACACAGGACAAGCCTAAAAACAAAGGGGAGATATTCGCCGGATGTCAGGTCCAGGCGCTTGGTGTTCAAGGCAGCACATACTTTTATCTGGACATGTTGGGCCAGTTGCGGGCGATCACACGGCACGACAAAGAAGCAATTAACGGCCTGTTTTCCAGCCAACCGCAACAGCTTTATGTGAACTTTCCCCGATATAACAAAGACGGTGATCTGAGTGGTTGGGACGGCGAAGGTGCCCGAGAAGCAATGATGCGCGCTTGTTCTGAAAAAGGTGTCTGGAACGCCTTTGAACGGGTGCGCGGCCCTGGTGCCTGGCTTGATGACGATGGTGGTATCATCCTGCATTCTGGGGATGGTGTTTTCCGCAAAAACAGTTGGAAAATCACCGGCGAGATCGAGGGATTTGTTTACCCGGCCGCACCGCGTCTGAAGCGCCCGTCTGATTTTGGGAACGATTGTTTAACCGCAGCTGGCGAGTTGATCGACCTTTTGGAAACGTGGAACTGGCAGAATGGCGGGATCGATCCGCAGCTGGTTCTGGGGTGGATCTGTGCGGCCATGGTAGGCGGCGCGTTGAAGTGGCGGCCGATGGCTTGGATTTCAGGCGACGCCGGCATGGGTAAATCCACCTTGCAGGAATTGATCCACGACATTCTGGGCGGCGATGGTGCCAGCCTGCGTGCCACAGACGCGACCGAGGCAGCATTGCGGCAAATGATTGGCCAGAGCAGCATTCCCGTGTGTCTGGACGAGCAAGAAGCCAGCGGCAACAACGCCAAGGTAGACAACATCGTCAAACTTGCCCGTCAGGCATCATCTGGCGGTTTAATCCTGCGAGGTGGCGCGGATCACAAAGGCCAGAGCTTCATGGCCCGCAACTGTTTTCTGTTTTCGTCAATCCTTGTGCCGCCCCTGAAGGACCAGGACTTGAGCCGGATTGCCGTGCTGAACCTGCTACGTTTGCGTAAGGGTGCCATTCCACCCCGCCTGATACCGTCAGAGGTGCAACAGCTTGGCGCGCGTCTGAAGGCGCAGATATTAGCCAACTGGGGCCATTTCAGAGACACGTTGGCATTGTATCAAGCCGAACTGGCCCGCGAGGGCTACACAGCCCGCGCACAGGATCAATATGGCACCCTGCTGGCCATGGCCGATCTGGTCAGCCACCCCGACCCTGCCACACAAGAGCGGGTCGAAAAGTGGGTCGGATCATTGCAAAATGCAGTGCAGTCCCAGCAGGACGACCAGACAGCCGGCTACGAAAAGATGCTGGCCCATTTGATGCAACAGCCCGTGAATACCATCAAAGGCGGCAGTCAGGTTCTGGTGGGCGAGCTGGTGGAAGCCGCCATTCGATCGCCAATGGAAGACGATGTTGATCAACTGATCAGCCCGGACAAGGCCCGACGAGAATTGCAAAGATTAGGCTTGCGGGCCTACGGCGTTGGAGAGGCCGCACAACTGGCGATTGCAAACAGTCACACCAATCTTGCCACCTATTTTGAGACCACACGCTGGAAAGATGGCGTCTGGAAACAGGATTGCGCGCGTATTCCGGGCTTTAGTCGCACCACGCCGATCAGCTACGGCGCAGGCCTGAACATCAGATCCAGCAAGTTCCCACTGGCATCCATACCCCATTTTTTTGCTGATAAAACAACGCCAGAGCCGTCGCAGGCGGCGACGGCACCGCAATCCTCCGACCTCAACGACTTCATGTGAGTGAACAGATGATCTTGACCCCGACCCCAATCCGCGCCAATCTGACCACACCCCGACCCGACGGGCTTAACAAAAATACTCATAGCGCGTCGGGATATTGCAACCAAAGGTTGCTGGCGACAGCCACGCGGGTTCGGGGGAAAACCTCTACACCTCTACAAAACGGGTTTTCCAGTGTAGAGGCTTTTGTAGAGGCTAACACACTAAAAACAAACACAAAATCCGCAACCTCTACACCTCTACAAAAAAAACGAGGTTATACGTGTACGCGCGCATGCGTATACGCGCGCATGCAGGCACGCGCGTGTAAGAAAACATATAAATTCTGTAGAGGTGTAGAGACCTGTAATTTTGACAGGGAAAACAACAACTTAACCTCCACAAAAGCCTCTACACCGCAAAAGCCAAAATGTAGAGGTGTAGAGGTTTTGCACCGACCTATAGCATCAAAACCAGTCAACCCATTGAAAACACATAAAAAATGGGGGTTAAATTGACCAATAAACCAACATTGGCCGAAATTGAGGCCCGCGAAATGGCTGCTGCGGTGGATGAGCAGATGGCAGGCGGTCAGCAGATGTCGTTTCTGCCCGAGGCGCAGGGTGTCCAGGTGCCAGACGGCGTGCGAAAGCCCGGACGGCCCGAAGGTGCCAAAAACAAGGGCAGCAGCCAGATGCGGGATTTTCTGGCTGCTCAGGGCATGTCGATGCCGGAACTGCGCCTGGCCGAGATCGCAGGGCTGAACAGCCGCGACGATGTGGTGATCTGGGCAATGAAGCGCGCGAACCAGCTGCTGGACTGGATGGCCGATGGATCCACCGTGCGGGTGATGACCAAAAAGGCCACGAAAAAGGAGATGGCCAAGTTCGAGGATCAGCCGTGGGTGCCAAGCGCCAAGGACAAGGGCGATGCGTTTCGGCTGTTCTACGCGCAGGCCATGACCGCAGCCAGCGCCGTTCTGCCCTATGTCGGGGCAAAGGCCAGCCCGGACGTGACCCAGAATGTGAACGTTACGCAGGTGGTTATGCCAGGCGCACAGCCCGCGCAGGATCGCGCTGATCCGCGTGTGATTGACGGATCCGCACGGCCTGTTGGTGGTCCGCCACCGCTCCCCAAAGAAACCCAACAAAATCAAGTAGTTAGCAATTCATCCGAAGATCATTCGGACAACGAAAGTCGGACGAAATGACTAAGGCACTGAAAACTATAGGGAAATTCTGGGCGAACCTACTGATTAAAAATCAGTTTGCCACCCACCCCCACCTTGCCCCAGCCGCAGAGGGCGAGGCGCGCGCGCATGGGGGGGGAGGCCACCCCGCGCAAACTCTCCCGCCCCTCTCTGTGAGGCCATCCGACATTTTGGCCAAACTGGCGGTGAAGCTATGAACGGAACGTTTGGAATATTCAGCTGGGGTCGGGGGGTGTGCAGATCGCCGTCTGATGTTGCTGGGGGAAATGGCGCTGCCAGCAACGACCAAGTGGGGTTGGGGGAAGCGGATTACCGGAACATGGGGGCGGATCCGCAGGCAGCAATTGCGAAGCTAACGGGCGATTTTGCAACTGACAAGCCTGAAATTCAGAGTTCTGATTTCCCTGGTCCTGTGGCAGAAGCCGCCTATTGGGATGATGGTTCGATTGTCGGGCTTCAAGGGCCGGTCGGTTCTGGCAAAACCACAACCATGCTGAAGTCCAGAATTCGACGCGCGTGCTATATGCCACGCAGCACGCGGACAGAAAAGTTTCACGGCATTACCGGCAATTGGCGTCGCTACAAGTTGTTGGTGATCCGTGAAACCTATCGCCAGCTGTGGTCCACGACCATTCCCGACTTTCTGCATGTGTACCCAAAGGATATGGGCGAGTGGGTTGGTGGCCGTGGTGGTCCCGTGACATACACCATGATTTTCCAAGACGCTTATGGACCGATCGAATTCATTGCCGAGTTCATGGCCTTTGGGGATGATATCGTTGCCAGTTTGCGCGGTTACCATGCGACAGACATCTGGCTGCATGAGATGGATACAAACCCACAGGACGTGCTGGTGAACGCTGTAACGCGGATGAACCGCTGGCCAGATAAGGCATCCTTTGAGGGATACGCACCTGAATTTCGCGACTATGGCCAGATCATTGGAGACTTCAACGCCCCGGAAGAGGACAACTGGTGCAACCAGTTCTTTGCGGACCCTGCAGAACGGGCGCGGATCGTCAATGAAATGAACCGTTCCTTGTCGATCGAGGCGGAAAAGACGGGCGCGGACTTCAATCCGATCCAGATCAACTATCATCGCCAGCCTGGCTTCGGCGAACCAGGGTGCGAAAACCTTCAAAATCTGGGTGCCGGATATTACCCAACGGCCATTGCCGCGCAAAAGCTGGCTGGACGCGGCGATCTGGTAGAGCGCCTGATCCGCAACAAAGTCACCGTGATGAAGGTAGGCGAACCCGTTTTCGAACGGGAGTTCAACGAAGCTATTCACGTGCGCAATATGGAACCAGACCGCGACCAGCCACTGTTGATCGGGCTGGATCAGGGCTTTCGGGGCGCGGCGGTGATTGGCCAGTTCCATCCGCGTTTCCATTGGCGTATTTTTGCAGAACTGATGTTTCCGGATCGACGCATGATGGCTGTGGCCTTTGCCCGAAAGCTGCGGGATCTACTGGATGAGATTTTCCCTGGTATGGCCGTCGAGGCAGCTTGGGGCGATATGGCAGGGGAACAAGGTAGTTCTCTTGGGGCTGACGAGAATGCCACGTGGAACCGCCTTGTCGGCAAAGAAGCCGGTTTCAAAGTCCGTCCTCAAAAGATCGGCACCAACCGCATCCAACCCCGATTGGAAGCCATTCGTGCGCCATTGGAATATCTGGACGGCGGCGAACCAGGTTTGCTGATCCATCCCCGCTGTGTCCACATGATCCGAGGTTTCAAAGCCAGATATGTTTGGGCTGAAGAAGTCGGCAAACATGGCGAAAAACGCAAAGTTCCCGACAAGTCCCACGTGGAAGCCAACGTGATGGATGCTGCGCAATACCTGCTGTTGTCCAAAGCAAAACCGGACGGCACCAGCCCAATCAGTTCCCGCCAGCAGAATAGCGCCCCAGGTCAACTGGGGCACAACGGAGGACCGCCGCTGGCATCACATGGCGGCCTTCAAACCAACTTTGATGTCCTTAACCCATACGGAGAAACACGATGACCAAGAAAACCGAACACGACCTATCCGCGATCATTACCCGCATTGATACAGGCCGCCACGGATACCTTGAACAAACGCTGAAGGGCTTAAAAAAAGACGCTGGCCTAAAGGTGAAAAAATTGTCGGCCGATCGCACAGAAGTCACAATGGCTGGCATTACAGCACGTGCCGTCGGTGGGGAATTAGCCGCATTGGATAACTGGTCCAACGCGGCGCGCCGCGCCATGACACAGCAACAGGCCTGATCCTATGGCTCCGTTGTTTCAGACCCCACGGCTTGCCGTTTATCCGTATCAGACGCAGCTTGCGCGGTCTGTGTTCGACTTTCTGGATCTGAATGATCTGGCTGAAGGTCGGGCCGTCCGTGGGGATCCTGAAGCAACGGCGCTGGATATGTTTCTGGATTGGCATGGTGCCAATACCTATCGCCTGATCAGCCACGTTATCACCACTCGAAAATCAGGCCGTGAAACACCCTTTGCCGTACTGGGCTTATCCCATACCGGATACGCGGGTGTCGGCCAAGTGGCCCTGCTCGCGCGTCACCACCACTTGTTTGCCCGTCCACTGGCGGAAACCTGCGTACTGGCCCGGAAAAACATAGAGGCCGTTGCCAGGAGGCGCGGCTTAACCCGGCTGGAAGCACGCAGTTGGGCTGGGCACCCGAGCGGCGGCCGCCTGCTGGAAACCATCGGCTTTGCTCTTGAAACACAAATGCCCGGCTTCGGTGACGGTGAAATATTTGAGCAATACGGCCTGCAAATTCCAACCACTTCAACCCAAACAGGAGACTAAAAATGTGCGTTCTTGGTAAACAACAAGTGGCTGCCCCTACCCTTATTTCTGCGCGCGATAACAGTGCTGCCCGAGCGGAGGCATCCCGTGAAACCCGCCGCCGTCGTGGCGCTAGCGCCGCTGCAAACGTGCTGACCAGCCCGATCGGCTTGCCTTCGGGGCGCAGCATGACAACCGAACTGGGCGGGGTGGCAGCGTGAAGATGGATTTAGAACTTGACCTTGGGGTCGAGAATAACCCGTTGGCCAGCAAGATTATCCAGCGCTGGGATGAATTGAAATCCGAGCGGACGCAGGATGAACAGGATTGGAATGATCTCGCCGAACTGTTACGCCCGCAGCGGACCGGATTTTTGACGGCCAGCCCCACCCTTGCGACCCGTCACAAGGCATTAGCCAGTGACCCGATCATGGCCGCGAACAACTTTTCGGCTGGTCTCTACGGCACTCTGATCAGCCCCACAAACAAATGGTTTGATCTGAAATCAGCAGATCCGGAGTTTGCCAAATGGGGCCCGATGAAACGCTGGCAAGACATGGCTTCAGACATCGTGCTGCGCAGTTTCCGACCCTCTGTCAGTAATTTTTACAGTTCGGGCATTCAGTTGTTCACTGACATTTCGGTATTCGGAAATTCGGCACAATACGAAGAAATGCAGATTGGCAAGCAGCGCATTCTGGACGTCACCCTGTCTATGGCCGAGATCTGCTATGTGATTGATGCCCACGGCGAAGTCATTGAGGTTCTGCGCAAATTTGACATCACGGGCACATCTGCGGCCGACATGTTCGGCTATGACAACCTGCCAGAGAAAATGCGGGACAAAGCAGACAAAGGCGGGTTGGAAAAGTTCCCGTTTTATATGCAGGTCAAACGCAACAGCAGCTGGCAAAAAGGCCGTATTGGCCCCAGGGGTAAACGCTGGTCCAGTGTCTATGTTTGCGAAGTCGGCAAAGCTGTTGTGCGGCGAAAGGGGTATGATGAAATGCCCTTTAGCGCCGCGCGCTATGAAGTGGACACTGGTCGTACCTACGGCACCGGCCCAGGCTATATCGCATTGCCAAGCGCACGTGTGCATCACCAAATGAAGGCCGCCAATTTGCGGGCCGGTCAGAAGGCTGCAGATCCAACACTTTTGGCCCCTGACAAGGATGCCTGGGCTTTGAACGGTTTAGCACGCCCGGGTCATACGATCTATGGCGGGCTGGACTTTCAAGGCCGGAAAATGTTGCAAGGCTTGGACAATTTCGGCGGCACTGGCCTGTCACTGGAAATGCAGGCCGGAGAACTTGAAGCCATCCGCGAGGCGTTTCACTGGTCCCTGACAAACCTTGTGGGGCGAACCGGCATTGGCCCGATCGAGGCGCTGGAAATGCAAGAACAGCGTTTGCGGCTGCAAGCCCCCCATCTGGGCCGGATCCAAGAGGAATACCTTGCCCCTAAAATCGCCCGTCGTTTTGCCATGATGTGGAAGGCCGGACAGATCCCACCTCCGCCTGAAGGCGGCGATAACGTTGGTCTTGATGTGCAATATACGTCCGCTGCTGCGATGGCGCAGAAAGCCGCTGAAGGTGTTGCGGCTGTGCGTATCATAAACGATCTTGGGCCATTGGCACAGTTGGATCAGGCAAAAGCGCAGCGCGCTGCCGATCGCATTGATGTGGACGCATATGTGGAAACACTGGTCGAGGCCCGAGGCGGTAAATCCAGTCTTTTGATCGACCGTGAAGTCGCGGATGCAGCGGCCGCTCAACGAGCACAACAACAGCAACAAGCCCAGATGATGGAAATGGCGCAGGCCGGCGGCGGTGTTTTGAAAGACGTTGCACAAGCATCTGGGGCATTACAGCAATCGGGCGGACCCGAAGGTGGCACCCAATGAATATTTTCGACCGGTTCACTCTGCTACGGTCCACAATCACCGATCGTCGTATGGCCGGTGCCGTGGCCGCCCGCTGGTCAGGCGTTGCTGCCAAAAATCCGGCATTGGCTGAAGACCTGATCCGGATCGGTGGGATTTTGGCAATTCAGCCCACCGAATATGAAAACGGCGTACCCAAACCCACGCCAATTGACCCCGTGCGTCTGGCCTATGACCAAGGCCGGCGCGACCTAGCGCTGCAACTTTTGGCGCTGATGAAAATCACCCCTTACGAACTATCCCAAATCACGGAGTATGAAACATGAAACCCTTTTTCCTTTCGTTCTGGACTATGCCACTTTGGGCGCCAAACGACGGCGGCACCCCTCCCCCGTCAGCCCCACCTGCAGGAGACCCACCAGCAGGCGAAGGCCAGACCCCGCCAGCTGGCGACCCACCTGCAGGCGAAGGCGACACCCCGCCAGCCGGAGAGCCCCCAGCTGGAGAGCCAAAGCCAAAGTGGTTTGAAGGCGACCGTTTTAACGAAGATCAGCGTGCCTATCTGAACAAACGCGGGCTGGATCAAATGGATGATCCACTTGATGCGTTGCAAAAGACCATTGAGGCACATCGCAACCAGTCTAAAGTTATGCGGAACGGCGAAGAAAACTATCTGGACAAGCCTGCTGCAGATCAGGCGTTGGCAGATTACCGCAAGGCCAACGCAGAGATTTTCGGTGTGCCCGAAGCGCCAGATAAATACGCGCTTGAAAAGCCTGACCTTCCCGAAGGCATGCAATGGAACGCACCGATGGAAGAGGCGGCACGGAAAATGGCCCATGATCAGGGTTGGTCACAAGAAGACTTTGGCAAAGCAGTTGAGCTGTATTCAAAATTTTCGGTGGAGGATTTTAAAACGGCAGAACAGGAATACGCTGAAACCAACGCCACAATGATGGACGAACTCACCGCGAAGTGGGGCGATGCAAGCAAACAAAATATGGCTCTGGCATCCCAGGCAATGGATATGATTGCCCGTGAAGCTGGTCTTGGGAATGATGAAATCGCGCTGATGAGCCAAGCATTGAAACCAAAAATTGGCGATGCGTCCACCATCCGGATTTTTGCCAAGCTGGGGGAAATGATGGCGGACGATAGCATGCCTGGCCTTGGGAACGGATCACGAGATCTGGGCCTGACGCCTGAAGCTGCGCGCCAGCAACTTGAAACGATGCAGGGCAAAGATGGTCCATACGGCAAAGCTCTTGCTGCTGGCGACAAGGCCGAAATGGCGCGCCTGAAACCACAGCGGGATCGGCTGATAAAAATCATTGCCGGCTAACGGTAGCTTCTACCCCATTGTGGGGGCAATCACTCTGCCCCCACAAAATGTGCTTGACTTTGGAATAGAACTTGGAGTCAAAGTAATTTCATAATTCCGGCTTACCCACGTTAATTGGACGTGGCCCGGTTGGCAGGCGGCGAATAAGACCCCCGATTAGTCCCCGTAAGGGACAGGCTGGGCCAGGCATCGCGATCCTGCATACCCCTCCCGAAATCATCACACATCGTTGTTATTTTTTCAGGAGGACAAGCATGTCTCTCGATACCAAGGTGGAAGACCACCACAAATTGCAGTTTGGCGAGAACTTCAAACTAGCGACAGCCTATGAAGGCTCAAAACTGCGGCCATTTGTGACCGAACAACCCTGTTCTGGCGAAGGGGCTGTTGCCGCCGATTTGATTGGCGACATCACCTATATTCGGCGTTCTGGCCGTCGCCGGTCTAATATTGAAAACGTTCCCGACAGAGAACGTCGTTGGTTGGTTTACCGCGACCCGATCGAAACTGGTCAATATCTGGACAAGGTGGACAAGTTCCGCCAGATCGATGATCCAACCAGCCAATTGATCCGCCGGCACAATTTGGCCATTGGCAAAGGTATCGACGATACCATTCTTGGCCTGGATGATGATGGTGCAGTGGACTTTGGTGGCATTCTAGGATCCGCCACAGAAGGCAAACGCCCAGGTGCGACTGTCGAATTGCCCAGCCAGTATCGCACTGTTCACGGCAGTGCCGGCCTGACAATCAGCAAATTGCGCGCAGCACGTAAGCGCCTTGGCTTGTCCGAAAATGATTTGTCCCGTGTTGCTCCCACAATGGCAATCACCACGAACCAGCACGACGATTTGCTGGGCATCGTGGAGACTGCCAGTGCCAACCTGAACATGCTGGAACAGCCCCACATTGTGGAAGGCAAAGTCACACGTTTGATGGGGTTCAACTTTGTTGAAATGAACCGTCTGCCAATTGCTGGCGGGATCCGGCAGTGCCCTGTCTGGTTGAAGGATATGATCGTTCTGGGCGTTTGGCAGGACATCAAAACCAACATGTGGAACGACACCCACGCGGCCAACACCCCATATGCCCACGCAGACGCAGTCATGGACTGTGTGCGCGTCGAGGATCTGGGCGTGCATGTTTGTGAGTGTCAAGAAAGCTAATCCGGTGGCCGTCTGTCACCCGGACGGCCTCTGAAGGAACCTAAAACCACGGAGGGCTTTTTATGGCCATTGTAAGCAACATTTCTACCCTGTTCCGGGATGAAGCCGCTGGCGGCGCTGTTCCGGACGCAACACGTACTGCAGCACGGAGTTACACCGCGACGGGTACAATCACCAATCTTGCCGGTGATCTGGACACATCAAAATACAAAATCGCGTCCATTCCATCAGATGCAATTCTGGATGATCGCACGATTTTCGACGTTGAAAACTGGGGCTTTGCTGCGACGCGCATTGGTACGCTGGATGACGTTGACGCGCTTGTATCAGCGACAACCAGTGCCGCCACGTCCCAATCCCCTGTCGCTTTCGGGGATGCCAATCACGACAAAGAGCTTTGGGAAGTTTTGGGTCTTGCTGCCGATCCAGGCGGCAATATCACCTTGTATGCACATGGGATTGCAGATGCTGCTGGCGCCGGATCGATGCCGTTCCGGATCGTCTGGCTCTACCGATAATCCAACACTCGTGGCGGGCTGATATCAGCCCGCCAATGATCCGCCACAAAAGTTCCTGAAGGTGTCCCTTGGCCGAAACAATTGCAAACAATTCGATCGTTGCGCAAGCGTTCCGACTGATGGAACAATCCCCGATCAGTTCGTTGGGCGATGAAAGCGATGAAGCGCAAGCGGCCGCAGGCCAATACCCGACATCCCGCCAATCTGTTTTGCAAATGCACGATTGGACCGCAGCGTCCGAGCTGAAAAAATTGCCCGTGGTCGCATTGGGCCCAACAGAACTGGCAGATACAGACCTGCCATATGCCTACAATGTCCCGTCTGATTTTTTGCGCCTTCAAGCTGTAATACCCGATGATGTGAAATTCAGGCTGGACCGCAAGTATTTACGCGCAGACCAATCTGGGGGTCTGACTATTCGGTATACCGTGGATTTGACCGCCGAAACCGAAATCCCACCCTTGTTACGCACTGCGATTTCCTACCGTCTTGCGGCAGATCTTGCCCCGCAGTTTACAACCAGTGCAAACCGTGCGGCGCGCCTTCAGACTGAATTTGAAGCCGCTGTAAAAGTGGCTATGCGTGCAGATGCGCGCGGTGCATCCCCCCAACGTCACGACGGCTTGATGGATGAGGGCGATTGGGTGGGGTGGGCCACCCGATGAGAACAACACCAGCACAGCTTTCATTTTCTAGTGGCGAAGCAACGCCACAAATCCATGGCCGGCCAGATTATCAACGATACCAAACCGGTGTCGCATTGGCGCGGGGCTGGATGCCTTTGTTGCAGGGGGCGATGACCAGGGCACCTGGTACTTTGATGCGAGGTCAAACGCGGGCCGACAAGAAATGTCGAATGATCCCTTTTCGCTTTGAAAAGAATGACACTCTTTGGCTTGAGTTCACGCCGTTGAAAATGCGGGTTTGGCGATACGGCGCGCTCGTTGAAAAAAATGGTGACGTCTTCGAGCTGGATCACCCCTACCATTCTGCTGCGTTAACCCGCCTTCGTTGGACCCAAAGCCGTGATCGGTTGTATCTGGCAGATGGTAAGAAGCCGGTTCAGGAACTTTCGCGATTTGCTTTGGATGACTGGAGCATCAACGATTTAAAATTCAACTTTGGACCATTTGACGACATCAACGACGATGAAACGATCAAGGTGCAAGCCAGCGCCGAAACCGGCACAGTCACACTGACAGCAACCGGTGGCGATGTATTTGACACCAGCCAGATCGACAGCCTTTTTTACCTTGAGGCTGAAACGCAAGCCTCTGTTCAGCGCTGGGTGGGCAATCAAGGCATCTCTGTCGGCGATCGGATGCGTTATGACGATCAGGTGTACGAGCTGGTCGAGGGAAGCACTTCCGGTGTTAACCCACCTATACATTCCCGTGGCGAGGATCAGGTAGGCGATGGCATTGTCTGGAAGTATATCTGTGGGACGTCTGGTATTGTTCGCATCACAGCCGTTAACGACGCCCGTGAGGCCACTGCTAAAGTCACGCAACATCTGCCGCCGGACGTAGTTGAGAGCGCGACATTCGTTTGGGCACAATCTGCGTTTTCCAATCAAAGCGGATATCCCAAATCTGTTTTAAACGCTGGCCGACGTCTCGTTTTGGCGAATACTGACCAACACCCCAATCGCCAATGGTTTTCGAAATTCAGCCGATTTCAAAACTTTAAGCCAGGTACGTTGGCAGATGATGCCTTTTCCTATGATCTGGATGAAAACGAGAGTTCCAACCAGATTTTATGGCTGGCCCGAGGTCGAAAGGGCATCCATATCGGTGCCTTTGGTGAAACGTATCTCGCCCAATCATTGAACCGCGGGGAAGCGTTGGGGCAACTGAACCTTGACTATGACCCCACATCCTCTTTTGGCGTGGAAGAAGTTCCACCTGTTGTTTTGGATGGCCGCCCAATATTTGTTGCACGCGGTGGGCAACGTCTTGTCGAGCTCATTTATTCTTATGAACAGGAAGGCGTGGTTCCTAACGAACTGTCTTTGCCCGCTGAGCATTTGGGTGAACCTGGTTTCCTTGGTTTGACCGTGCAGACCGCCCCACACCGATTGATCTGGGTGCGTCGCGGCAACGGTGATCTGGCGATTTTCCTATATAATCGCGAAGAAAAGGTTTTGGGATCTTCGACAATCCCGCTGGCTGGTGGGTTTGTCGAGGACATCTGCGTAACGGCCACGGAAGACGGCTCCAAAGATGTGGTCACGCTTATTGTGAAGCGGACTGTCCAAGGGAAAACCCGGCGTTTCATTGAAGAGGTGGCAGAGATTTTCGGCGCGCGACCAGGTCTGCCGAGCATTTCTGAAGCTGAACATTTCTATTGTGCCAAAACGTTTGTCTCTGAAGGAACTGGCGAAAGCAGTTTTGACATGAGCCACCTTATCGGAAAAACGGTGGATATCTGGACGGACAAGGGTCCATTCCCCGCGCAGCAAGTTCCCGCCAGTGGAATTGTCACTTTAAGCGAAGCCGTAACCCGTGCGCATATCGGGAAATTTGATGATACGCATCTTCTCCGAACATTGCCTGATGCTGCTCAAGCCCGTGACGGTTCTCCGATCGGGCGCAATCAACAATCCAAAGCCTTCGGGGCGCGACTGCACCAAACCGCTGGCTTGGAAACACGCGTTCTGGCCCGCAGTTTCGGCAAAGAGGACAAAGCCAGCAGTTGGAAATCCATCACAGAACAGGTTGTGCCGGCTGATCTGAACACTGGTTACACGGGTGTCGTCAAGGTTGGTCAACCGTCAGGGTGGGGCCACGAAATCCAACGCGAATATCGTCCGGTTCGGGGTGCCCCGGCCACGGTTCAGAACCAAATTCCTTTCATAGAGGCGGCAACGGGCTGATGTGTGAACCGGTAACAGCTGCACTTTCAACATTATTTGCAGGCGGTGCCGGCGCAACCGCCGCTGCCGGCGCAACAGGCCTTGCAGGACTTGGTTCGACCATTTCCACCATCGGTACGATCGCGTCTGTGGGTGGTGCATTGTACCAGGGCATTTCCAGTTACAAGGCAGGAAAGGCACAGTCTGAAGCCTATGCGCAACAGGCGGCCACAGAACAGGCTATCAAGGCTGATGAAAGTGAACAGTTCCGCCGTCGTATGAAAGCGGAAATTGCCAAACAACGGCTGGAATTTGGTGCGCGCGGCATCGGATTGGCCAGCCCAACAGCAATCGCACTTGGGGAAGATGCCGCCAGAGAATTGAGTTTTGGGACACAATCCATTGTTGAACAAGGCACCGTTCGGGCCGCTGAATTAAGTGCCGCAGGCAAAGCATCCAGAGCGCGCGGGCGCACTGCATTGCTGGGCGGCGGCTTTTCTGCCGCATCTAGCGTTTTGAGTGCTTCAGCAGATCGGTGGCAAAACCTTTATGGTGAAGAAGTTGACGGGATGACAACCTGATGGCTGATATCACCATACCACAGGCAGGCCAAATCAGACGTCGCGCACCAGATATTCGCGTTGAAGCTGACCAAACAGGTGGAGCCGTTGCACAGTTTGGTCAAGTCCTTACGCAGATCGGGCGCAAGGTAGAAGATGATCATGCCAATGCACAGTTGGATCAGCTGCGTTTGGACATGCAGCGAGATTTGGCCGGGCTGCGTCAGCAGTATGACAACAGCAGCGACCCCACAGAAATTGACACTGGCTGGCAAAGCGGCGCGGCGGAAATACATGACAAGTATTCCCAAATGGCAGTGTCGCGGAACAAAAAAAAGATCGACCATTTTTTTCAATCGGTCAGCGATCGCCACGGGTTGGCATTGGGGCAACGGTCGATCGACTTGCGTCAGGATCGCGATAAGGGGGTTCTGTTGCGGGCTGAAGATCAGGCTGTAACGGATGCTGCTGTCGCGCGAACGCCTGAAGAACGCGAAGCGATTTATAACACATACGACGATCAGCTGGCAGATATGGCAGAACGGAATGTCATTTCTGCCGAAGAAGCCGTGCGCCGGGGGTTGGCAAATCGCGAGAATGGCGAACGCGCCTATGTTCGCGGCCAATTGCTGAAAGACCCAGAGGCCTACCTGTCGTCCAGGTCCGAAGGGTTGTATGGCGAAATTGACCCGGAGGTTCTGCAGGTCTGGGATGCACAAGCCCGCGCAAAAATTGCAGCGGATGCAAAAGCGGACAGTGTAGAGGCGGATCGGCAGGCCCGTGTTCTGAATGCCGTTATCAAAGAAGAATTGAAAGGCATCACCACAGCCGCACAAGAGGGCCGAATTTACGAAGATGAAGCCGAGTTTTTGCAGGATCCCAATGTGCGCGCGCATCCTGATTTTTCCGATGCGGTTTTGGCAATTGAAACTCGCAACTATATGCCGGATTTCACAAAGTTACCGGCACGCGACCGGGCGGCGGTGATTGCCAGTGAACGCAAGAAGAAAGTTTCGTCAGCCTATGAAACCAAGCGGCTGATCGCACTGGAAGCATCCAGCGAAAAAATAGCCACGCGCTGGAAGGAAGATCCGATCAATGCGGCCCGTGATTTCTTGGGCGCACAAATTGCGGATTTACCAGATCCCAAAGACGGTGATCCACAAGCCATGGCTGCTGGATTGGCTGCTAGGCATCGGGACGTTTCGGCTTTGTATGATGCCCACTATGTGGAAACACCGGAATATTTCACCGATTTAGAGCGTGACAAGCTGCTGGCCGCTGCTGATCCATCGGCCCCCCCCGAGGACCGTATCGCCCTAGCTGGCGCTATTGTTGCAGCATTTGGCGAAGATGCACCAGAAGCCCTGAAACAAATCAAGGCTGATGTGGTTTTTGAACACGCTGGCGGCTTGTTGGCTGCAGGCGGCAACCAGGACATCGCCACCCGTATTTTGCGCGGACAACAGGCCATTGTCGGTAAGACGGTCGAACTGCCAAAGAACGACGAAAAGATGACCATCTTGCATGGCCAGCTGGCTGATTTGTTTGAAGGCCAGCCAAAGATGGCCAATCAAATCACCCGAGTAACAGATGCTTTATATGCGTCACGGGCTGTTGCTGTGGATCCAACAAGTGACGAGGCGCTGGACACCTACCGAGCTTCTTTGAACGAGGCTTTGGGGGGCAGTGTCAACAGTACAGGAGAACAGACTGGGGGCGTTCAGGAATACAATGATCGCCTAACGGTCCTGCCTTTGGGGGTTTCTGTTGAGCAAGTCCAACGGGCATTGGGCGCTCAGCGCATAGCAATGTCTGGGTCACATGCAAAGACAGATGGCAGTGGCAGGGTGGTCAGCATTGAAAAAGTTGAACCTACTGGCGCCGTGAATTGGCAATCTGCCAGTGTTTCTGGTGGCCAGCCAGAATATGCTGGGGGCGACCTTTCGCTGCAAAAGCTGAATGACCTACAATTTCGGGCCGTGGGTGATGGCGTTTATGAGCTTTATGTGAGCACCTGGCGCGGCCCGCGAGATGTCACTGACAGTGTGACCGGGGATCGGTTTTTACTAAATCTGCCAGCCTTTTTGAAGGCTGTGGGCCAATGACCTTTTTCCTTCCCAAAACGGTCAAGCCAAAGGCACCCGAAAACCCCGCCCCGCGAGATGATGCCAGTTTGCCAGAAGTTTTCGGCGCCGGATGGCGCGCAGAAACAATTGAAACAGATGCTTGGGGCCGGCGCCGCAGGGAACAAGAAACGTATTTTTCCGATATCCGCGAAGAAATGGGCGGCGATTGGGCCAAACAAATGCAAGGGTTCAAATTCGATCCAGCAAATCAGAATAGCAGCGTTGCAACACAATCAACACTCTACGCTTTGCGAAAGCTGGCAAAGCAAGATCCTGAAAAATGGGGTCGTTATCCCCAAACGCCGGATGCGATCGAAGCGACAATTACACAACGCCTAAAGGCGGAGTACGATGATGCGATGGAAACGCTTGGAATGGGCGGCCGTGGCAGTTCAGTTGCGGAGTTTTCTGCCCGTTTGGCCCGTGCCGGCACAGATGAAGTTGCCGTAGCATTATTGCCATTTGGTGGCCCAGCATCCGCGCCGATCCGTAGCATTTTTTTGCGTGAGGCTGCATTGGGCGCAGCTGGTGAAGCACTGACTTTGCCAAAACAGTTTCGCGTCGCAGACGAATTGGACCTGCAGCGGCCCAGCATTGCTGTACAATTGGCGATGGGCGCATTGGGGTCCGGTGTAATAGGCGCTGCTGTGCCTGCAAGTGGCAGATACCTGTCCTATCGTCGTGCGAAGAATGACGCACGCAAAGCCACAGATGTTGCCCATGCGGACGTCGTAGATCGGGAAGCTGGCATTGAGGACGCAACGGACCGCATCAACGGTAGAGACACCCCACAGCTTCCAAAACAGGTTGCCTTGCCAACAGGTGGTCCACAGGACCGCAGATTTCTGGATTTCATTGCAGATGCTGAAGGCACTTCGGAAACGCGCGGCGCCCGAGGCTACAATGAAACACTGGCTTATGGCAAATTCACCAACGGAGACGTCGATCTGGTCAATATGACTTTGAACGACGTCATGGCGTTACAGGGGCGCATGCTGGCGCATCCTGAAAACCCATTCAACAGTTCTGCCCTTGGTCGCTACCAGATCGTTCGTAAGACGTTGCGTGGTTTGATTAAGCAGCTGAACCTGACTGGCAACGAGTTTTTCAGCCCTGCCCTGCAGGATCGTATGGCCCTACATTTGGCACGCGGGCGTGGCAGATCCCCCGGAGCCTTGCGCAATGAATGGCAGGGGTTCCAAAACCGCAATGACAAACAGATCCTAGATGCGTGGGATCAAGGCATTTTTGATGCGTCCAGCCGTCCGATCAACACGGGTCCAACGCGTCGAGGATATACCAGAGGAGATGAAGTCAGCACCGGCACCGGCCGCCGCATTTCCGTCCAATATGAAGTGGTGGATGCCAGCCTGTTGCAACGGGCGAGCGGTGATTTGCAGCCACGCGATCGGACGCGCGCGGCCAGCGACGAACAGATTTCACAAATTGCAGCCAGCCTGGACCCTGAACGCCTGATGCCGTCACCGGAAGCTGACAGAGGCACGCCGATTGTAGGGCCGGATAATGTGATCGAGAGCGGCAACGGCCGCGTTGCCGCCATAGAGCGGGCGGCCGAGTTTCATCCTGACAGGTACCAGGCTTATGTAGATCGTTTGCGGCAGGATTTTGACGTGCCTGACGGTGTTTCTACACCAGTATTGGTGGCGCGTCGGACATCAGATTTGGATGGTACGGCCCGGAGGGATTTTGTGAATGAAGCAAATCAATCCACGATCGCACGCATGTCATCAACTGAACGTGCTTCAGCCGATGCCCGTGGGTTGAATGACGATGTTCTAGCAGGGTTCAAGCCAGGTTTCGATTTGAACAGCGCCGAGAACCAACGTTTCACCCAAGGTGTTTTGGCAACCATACCGCAGGCGGAACGCGCGGGCCTGATCACGGCGGATGGCCGACTTAATGCTGAAGGCATCGGTCGCGTGCGTGATGCCGTTTTTGCACGTGCTTTTGATAACGCCCAGTTGTTGGCCAAGTTTACCGAAGAGGGCGGCGCTGATCTGCGGGGCATAACCGAGGCACTGGCGGACGCAGCGCCAGCCTGGGCGCAATTGCGCAGCGATGTGGCCTCTGGCTTGGTACGGCCCGAATTGGACGTGACAGACAACCTGATGGACGCTGTGGCCACAATTGCAGAAGCCCGCGCAACCGCAGCCCGCGAAGGCGCGCCTGTTTCGACAGTCCTCCGCGAGTTGGTTGAAAACGGAGATCTGATTGACGGGCCTGTGGATCCCGTGACGGCCGGCCTGATTGACGTGTTCTATGCGGGGAACCGCGCCCGATCAAAAGATGATGTGAGCACCATTCTGCGCGATTACGCGGCAGAAGCCCGTCAGGTCGGCAAAACAGATCCGTCGCTATTTGGTGACGCCTTAAACGTCAGCCCCCAAGAGGTTCTAAATGCAACGCAAATCGACCCCAACAGCCGCCGCAATTCTGGGCAAAGTGATGGAACATCACGGCAAGCGCCTGAAGGACAAAAGCCTGACCAAATCGGGCAAACATCTACAGTCCCAATCAGTGACGCGCCCCAATTCGAAGGCATAGACGTCGAGGGCATTGCCCCAGATGGCTTTGCGGCGGGAGCTGAAGCCGACGCAGTGCAGCTTGCCGCAGACCAAGGCATCGAAACTTTACGCGCGGACATTGCTGCAGCTGGTGATTTCGATGTGCCTGTTGGGGATCAGGTCGTGCGTGCATCCAGCCTTTTGGACGACATCGAGGCGGACGGCGAGCTGGCCCAAGTTCTGAATTTGTGTAACCCGAAAGGCGGCGGAAATGGCTGACATGTTCCGATGTATCCAAGAAGCAATTGACGATCGCATGCTGGACCCCGCGCGGGGCAAACTTGCGCAAGAGGAATTTTCCCAATTGGTGGAAAATTACCAACGCAGTTATGATCCAACCACGGCCGCAACAATGGCGGCCAAAGATCTGAAAGAAGCAACCACTCGATCAGCGCGATCCCGCCGACATGCGGTTATTCACCAGCTGCAAACAATGCGCCGCAATCAAGCTATGGTCGATGCGGCTGACGATCCTGCCGAGCTTTTGGTGCATGTTTTAAACACGGTTGAAGGCAGCAAGAGCACCGCTGAAAGTGTGCGATTTGTGCAAGATGGGTTAGAGCGCCAGTTCAACGGGATGCTTGGCAAGTTCCTGTCTGCAACCAGCCGCAATCTTTTAGGAAAACAGCGCAAGCCTGCACTGATGAAGGACATTGTGCGCGAGCTGTTTGGTGATGCCTCTGGCGACGGTGTCGCAAAGGAATTTGCAGAAGCCATTACAAAAACCCGCGATCGCGCCCGTGCCTTGTTCAATGCCTATGGCGGAGATATTGGCACGTTGGACAACTACGGCGTAATGCAAAGCCACAATCGCAACAAACTGGTAAAGGCAAAATATTCAGTTTGGAGCAAAGCGATCCACGACCGCCTTGATTGGGCCCGGATCACTGATCACAAAACAGGCAAGCCCTTTGCTTCAGCTGGAGGATCCCCCAATCCGGGGCGCGCTGACGAATTTTTGCAACTGATCTATCAGAACATCACTACCGAAGGCTGGATCAAACGTGAGCCAAGTCTGACCACAGGCGGCAAGGCTTTGTACAACACGCGTGCAGACGCGCGGGTGCTGCACTTCAAATCTGCAGAAGATTGGCTTGGTTACAATGCTGATTTCGGGGACGGTGATCCCTTTTCCGCGATCATGGGACAAATCCACGGTATGGCCCGCGACATTGCCATGCTGCGCGTGCTGGGACCAAGTCCGACTGCCGGTCTGGAACATTTGATCCAAGCCGCAACCAAACGGGCAAAGACGGCCGTTGACGCCAAAATGGAAGCAAGGATTAGATCTAAAGCTAAAACCGCGCGGGTGATGTTGAACCATTTGACAGGCAGCGCCAGCGCGCCCGCAAATCAGGCTTGGGCGGGTTTCTTTGCAGGCGTTCGGGGTATTCTGACATCGGCACAGTTGGGCAGTGCCATGTTGTCTTCAGCAAGTGACATGGCCACCATGCGCGCAGCTGCGCAGCATGTTGGAATGAAGCCGGCAAATATGATCACGCGGGCAGCATCCTTGATGGCCAGTCATGCCACCCGCGATAGCGCCGCTGCGATGGGATATGTTGCAGATACGCTGGCCAACGCCAGCAGTGGCGCAAACCGATTTCTTGGTGAAGTCTGGTCGCCCGAAATCACTCAGCGTCTGACGGATTTTGTGATGCGCGCCCAGGGGCTTTCGTTCTGGACCGACATGAACCGGGTTGCCTTCCAAATGGAATTTAGCGCCCATTTGGCCCAGAATGTGGATCGCCCACTGGCCGACATCGATGCACCTTTGCGCAATGCATTGTCAGCACGTGGGATTACGCCTGAAGACTGGGATTTGCTGCGTGCCGAAAGCGATGCCCTGTTCTCTGCCCCAAACGGATCAAAGTTCTTAAGCCCGTTGTATTGGCTGGAACATACCGCCCTGCCCCGCAATCAGGCTGAAAACCTTTCGATCCGGTTGCAATCCATCATCCAGGAACAGATGGAATTTGCAGTGCCGAGCGTGAACCTAGAAGCCCGGGCAATTCTTCAAGGTGATGCCCCTCCGGGGACATTCCAGGGCGAATTAAGTCGATCCACGCTGATGTACAAAAACTATGCTCTGTCGCTGACAATGAACCAATACCGGCGTGGAATGTCCAAACCGACAGGATTGTCCCGTGCTGCCTATTTTGGCCAATTGATTGCCGGGCTTACTTTAATGGGTGCCGTTGGCGTTCAGCTGAAGGAACTGGCCAAAGGCCGAGATCCGCGTGACATGACGGACCCAAAATTCTGGGCGGCCGCTGGGTTTCAAGGTGGCGGCTTCGGGATATTCGGTGATCTTGTGTATGCAGAAAGCAGCCGCGCAGGCGGCGGTCTGGCGGAAACACTTGGCGGTCCAGTTGTAGGTGCAGCCGGTGATGTAATCCGGATCGGTTCTTCTAACGTTGCACGAATATCTGAAGGCAAAAGCCCAATGTTCGGCCGCGATATCACCAACCTACTCCGTCGCAATACGCCAGGTACAAGCATCTGGTTTGCCCGCACGGCCCTGGATCGAGCCGTTTGGGATCAGATGCAGGATCTTCTAGATCCCGAAGTCGATCAATACCGGCGACAGGCAGAAGGCCGGCAACAGCGCAACTATGGCAACAGCAGCTGGTGGAACAGCGGTGACATCCTGCCAAGCCGCGCACCCGATCTATCAAACATTGCAGGTACTCAATGACACAGGAAACCTTTGTTCCAACCCCGATCTATTACATCTCTGGAATTGGTCCTTATCCGGTTGAACATCCATTTCAACAGGACAGCTTGCGTTTGTACTTGTCCGATAGCGTGGCTGAAACAGAAACTGCGATCGACATCGCGAATTTTACAGTCACGCCGGAAGCTTCTCCGGATGAAAATGGACGCGGTGACGTCTATCTGGACAGCGCTTTTGCTGCAGAAAATGACGGTCTGCAACTGGTCATTGAACGCGCCACCCCGATCGAGAACGGCTGGGAGGGCGTCAGTGGCGCCCGTGAAGCTGGACTGGAAGCCCAACTCGACCGCCTTACCCAAGCCACCCAAGATTTAAGCCAACGCCTCTCTGCCGCTGCCGGCCAACCCCGCCCCTATGTGCCCCTGTCAGGTGCTGTGGATGTTGATGCGGACAACACCGACGATTTCATCACCGCGTTTGAAGCGGCTTTGCTTTGAGGAACCCTGAATGTCCGTAAGATATACAAAAGATCAGATTGACAGCCTTGCTTCATTTATTGCGGCAAAGATTAAGGATCGCATTGGTGGGTTCCGAGTTGATAGCGTAGCGGAACTTGTCGAAAGTGAACGCCCATCGCAAGGCCTTGGAACACTGTGGTCAGCTGGTGATATGTTGTTTCAGGAAGCTGGGCCTTTAGCAGTCGATCACCACTTAACCACGAGCAGTGGCGTGAAGCTGTACGAAGCCGGAGCAAAGTATACTGCTCGATCGCGGTTCGTGCAGGCGGTTGCGCGCGAATTTCCATTTACCACCAATGAATATGTTCACGCTGAAGGTTTTTGGTATACCTACGATGGTGGCGCGCACATTGTAGATTTGGATGGTTTCAGTCCGGCGATCTCAACCGTCCTTAACCCAAAGCAATTTGCTGCACGAGGTAACGGGATTGCTGATGACCTCGTTCCAATCAAGGCGATGTTGGCCTATGGTGCAACGATCGCCGTAATTGCTTACTGGTCACCCGAAGGAAAAAACCCTGCCGAGCAGCGGATCATTTATGATTTTTCTGGCAGCGTTTACGCAGTCAGTGGAGAGATCCTGCTCGAGGCTGAAAACAGCTACAGTCTGATTAAAAATCCCCAGATCATTGCAATCGCCGGTTCGTGGAGCACGACAGGCACAGACGTTATCCAGCTGAAAGCGCCTGGCTCGGACTTCACCGTCAAGCTGGACAGTTACATTTTCAAAATGAAGGTCGGCTGTGGCTACGTGACTTTCCTTTACCCTGATTTGAACTGTAACGGCCTGTGTGGTGGGATTTTCGCCCGTGGTCGTGCCGTGGTCTATCGCCCTGACATTCGCCGCATTGGGTATACCCACGGCGCGCTGGAAGGTTCTGTTGGTATCTGGGCGGCTCTGGGTGACGTTCATATCCGCGATGGCTGGGTTGGCCAATGGGATCAGTCGGACGCGGAGTATTTCGACAAGGATGCCTATGGTGCGATCGGGCTATACACAGCTGACAGTGATATCACCGTCATTGGAACCAAATTCCGTTGGTCCTATGCGAACATTGTCCTTTCTGGGACAAATCACCGGTTTGTGCAGATCCACTCTTTCAACGGGATGCGCAGCTACTCATGGAGTGAGCGGAACGCAGCAGATGCTGAAATGCTGGACGAGTATTTTGGCTTTGACACATCAGCCTATAACTTCCCCGTCCGGACGTATCACAGTGGGGTCCATGCGGTTGCCAAAACATTGGAAAGTGCGAACAACAAATTTTCAGATAGCACATTTGAAGATTGTTACTTTGACAACTGCCATATGGAAACAGAAGCCGATGGCGTGGTGTTTAGAAATCCAAAGCTAGGCGCAAAACCAACGTCGAGTTTGTCAGCGCCAGGCGCGGCTTATATTGATGGAACACCAGTGTCGCCAGAAGGCACAATCGACTATTGGTGGAACAATCACGCTTACGAGGACAATGCAGTTCCCCGCCTGGCGGTCTATGGTGTTCAGCCCTATGTTGAAGGCACCGTAAAAAAAGCAATTAAGTGGACCGATACGGACGATTTCTCATGGGCCAAAGACGGGGCCGCATGGGAGGCTCTGAACGATAACTTGATGGATGAAACCCATGGCGATGGCTTTCGCATGGGATCGGCGCACACCAATCTAAACACAGACAATTCTCGCGCATCCGTTCTATATTACAGCCTTGGCGATAATTCAGCTATTCGCTTTGCGGATGATGCAACCTCGCGGAATGTGGCGGGGGATGAGCTGGATGCGTTCACGCTCATTGGCTCCACTGGCGATCATCTGAAACTTCGGGCGTCCATGGGGTCGGTCTATACGGGCAACGTGCTTCCTGCACTGCTCGGGAATAGCGCCAATGGCTTTGTTGTTGGATCAGGAACCAGCGGAGTTGTCGCCGTTGATGATGATGCTGATGATCTGATTATCCAGAACGGCAGCGATGCCGGCATTTCGGTTGCTGTTCCGCGGGATAACGATGTTCGTTTTCGCGCGGTCACACGTAATGCGGCGGATGATGGCGACGAAGTTCGTGGCGAGTTGCAATTTGATACAAGCGAGGATCTGGTCAAACTGAAGGTCAACGAAACTGATGTTGCTGACTTCGGGCCCGCAGGCAAAGCCACGAGTGTAAAACCTTACTTTGCCGCGCTCATCGCTCAATCAAATGGTGATGGCAACCAGTATGCGTCCGGTGGGAACATGGAGGCGAACCGCCATTGCTATGCGTGGGATCAGGACAGCAGCGGCAATCCAATGGTGGCCGGCACGCAATTCCTGCCTGCTGAAATCGGAACCGCGCCTTACAACAGCACGGAAATCGGCACGGGCGATCCGGTGAACTATTTCTCGCTTCACACGATGAAGCACATTCAGGAAACGCGCGGGGGTGAAACGTATTTGGTGCAGGTCGCGCAGGGGTCAACGCCGATTGAGGCATGGATGCACGACGACGATTTGGCGGCCAATGGATGGACTTTGGGCGGGTCATTCCAAGATCTCTACCCATTTATGATAAACGCGCTGACTGCTGCTCGTGCAGACGTTCCAGGCACCCCAGATTTCCTAGACCTGATCATGTTCTGCCACGGGAACGCCAACTCGGATGATAGCGCGGATCTGTATGCGTACAAAGTGCAGGTGGTTCTTGATCGTCTTGTGACCGAAGGTTTTGCCTCCTACGAAAGTACCAAAGTTCTTGTGGGCGAGTTGGCGCACGGAAGCGCGGCTGATACCTACAAAGGGACACGCCAACAAAAGGCACTGCGGCGGTTGGCTAACAACCCTGACAAGACGAACAAATTCGACGTGGGGATTATCCCGACACGGGGGCTGAATGTAACCAACTCAACGCCTGCGCACTTCACCGGCGAGGCGCTGGTGCAGCTTGGGTATCGCTATGGCCGTGCTGCTCTTGCGAGTGAGGAAGCCCCAGACGATTACAGCGATCCGGATCGGTTTAACCCAAACTATGGACTTAACTGGGCGGTTAAAGAAGCCTTTGTACAGAACCGCGAACTATTCCGCCGCCCGCCTGAAAACTTGGGCGATGTGCCTGTAACGACCGAGAACAGCCACGCCGTTCTTGGTACATGCTACAAAGCTGCGGCAGGGGATGCGATTGTTCTAAGTGATCGGCTTGTGCAGCCAGTTCCGCAAGGCGGGGTTCGTATCTCTATGGAGGCAGCTGTGGATGGCGCTTCCAACGAGTCTGATTTCACGGTCTGCGTTCATCAGTGGGATGGGGATGGAAACCATGTCGGCCTTCTGAACGTACCCAATCCAAAATTTGTGACGGTTGTTGGCGATACAGGTCGGCAGGTTATCTCTAAGACCTTTGTTAATCCGCTTGGCGGTGTGGCTGGTGACGCCGTGTTTGCTGACGATGCCCGTTATTTTAGCGCCTGCTTTCGTGCGGGCATTCTTAGCACGGGTGACGACAGCTATTTCAACGTTCTGGGCTATGATGCTTTGCCAGAGACCGATCTTGCGCCTATCTTCGATACCCGCGAAGCCGCTGAAGATGCGGTAATTGGGGCGAAGGTAAACCGTATCGGGGTCAAAACTCCCACTGGTGATATCCTGTGGCATAAGCGAGACGTACTGACGTTATATCCTTCGCTTAATACTGGTGGCGGTGCACAGTGGTCGCCTGATGGTGATGTTTTTGCTGATCATTGGGCGGATAATACCACGTTCGGCACGACGGATATGGCGGATGCTATTATCGCAGCGGCATCTTATGCTGGTTCAACTGGTTCGCCAGCGCAGGGCGCGCAGAATGTCAACTTCTTTGGGTGCCAGTACCATGTAAGCAAAACCGTCCCTATTAATGACAACTTTGTAACGCTGGTAGGGCAAGGCGCTAGGCCAACACTCATTTCTTGTAACGGTGATATTGGCGATATTATCCATTTCACTGCCGATGATCCTACCACAAACAGCTTAGGGTCTGTTGGAATGCGCAACATTGCTATCCGTAACTTCGCGGACAGTAACAGCGGGGCAGCTATTCGATTGACTAGAGTCATTCATTGCTACTTTGACAATATCAATATCGAGGATCACTTTGGCGGTATCTTGGTTGAGGGCGGCATTGACCACTACTACTCCAACATTCACATATTTTCTGATCGCCTGTGGGGTAGTGTAAAAACGGGTTCTTACTTATGGAAGTTCTCAGAAGGTCCATCTGCTCAACAGATTACCCCTGCCGACATTTTCATCACCAACGTAAATGTGCGGTCTGCTACTGGGAACTTCTACATTGAAAATGGTTTTGTAATTAACTGCATTGATGGCCTTTGGATTAGTAATGGTCACGCCCTTTCTTGCGATAAATCCGCTGTTCATATCGAGCCGGTAATTACAGCGCTTTCCACAGGGGGAACTCAAGTTACTGGATTGATGTTTAGTAACTTCTGGTTTGACACAGGTTGCACTTATGGCTTGCGGATTAAAGGCACCACAACAAAAGGTTTCGGTACGTTCAACTTTAGCAATTCGCAGTTCCTAACTCCTTCCACATATGGAGTTTATGTCGAAAGCGGTTGTAACATAAAGAATGTAAACTTTACAGGAGGTTGTGCATTGAAGGCTGGGTCGGCTGGTATGTACTTCGCAGGCGGGCAAACCTTTAACGTATCAGGTATGTTTATCTCTGGGAATGGTGCCTCTGGCCTATTGTCAGGGATCGCCTTGGCTGGGTCTGTTACTGATGTGTGTATCTCTGGGAACACTATTGGGGGTGATTTGCCTGGCGGAACTTCGACCACACAAACACGAGGGGTATATGTTAATTCAGCATCGGTGGATCGTGTCGCTATTACGGGGAACCAGTTTTCAGGGCATACAGACGCATCTATCAAGGACGATCATTCTGGCACCAACAAGGTTTATTCTGGCAACAGCGTGGATGATACCTACACAGGCATCACTGACGTAGGTGGGTCACTACAATTGCCCGCTTACGGTGAATTTTTCACGGTGAATAGTTCCGTCTCTTCTATCGCCAACCTAATACGTAGGTTTGACCGACGTATGATTACGATCATGTTTACAGCCGCTTGCACTGTCACGCACACGACAGGTCAGTTGGAACTTAATGGCTCGGTTAATTTTGTGGCGGCAAACAAAAACACACTTACGCTCGTGTACACTGGTTCTTACTGGGTCGAGGTTTCCCGAAAAACCTAACCCCCCAACACTTCTGAAACTTCGCTGCGTTCGCGCGGCAGATCTCTATCCCCATCAGGAAAGGATACTGAATTGGATATAAGCGAAATTTTACGCGAGTTTTGGGCAATCATCATTTCCGCAGTTGCGGTCATTGTCTGGATCGTGCGGATCGAGGCTAAGGTGATCACCAACTCGCGCGAAATCCGGCGTGTCTGGCTCCAACGCCGTGAGGATCTGGAAACTGCGGAACGGTCGCGCAGAGAGACCCACGAAATGCTGACCGTCATTCAAAACGATATCAAAACACTGTTGTTTCGTCAGAACGGAGGCTCTTGAAATGAGACTGATCCCCAACGCAAAGCGCATTGCAATCCGAAGCCATTCTATGTGGGCAAACTATCTGGGCATTTTATGCCTGGTGGCGCCCGAGCTGATCTTTTGGCTGTTCGAGCGGGATACCAACCCGCGCATCTGGTGGATCGCCGGTGTGACCCTGATCGCCTATGGCATCTTTGGCCGACTGAAAGACCAGGGCATTGGCGACAAGCTGCACTCGCCATTTTCAGTAACGATCGCGGCCTTCCTGCTGGCAGCTTTCCCCATTGTGTCCCAGTGGGAGGGTAAGGAAAACCGCGCCTACCTCGATCGGATTGCCAGCCCGCCCGTCTGGACCGTGTGCTACGGTGAGACACGCGGGGTAAAACAGGGCGATTATTATTCCGATGCGCAATGCCGTGTGATGTTGGAACGTGGTCTGATCGAATATCGCAACGGCCTGCACCTGTATTTCACAGACGAAACAATCACACATCGCCTGACAGCCGAGCGGGACGCGGCCTATGTTTCGCTGGCTTGGAATGTTGGAATGCGCGGCGCTGGCAAATCAACCGCCACCCGCCGCCTGAACGCTGGCAATATTTCTGGGGGCTGCACGGCCCTTACTTGGTGGAACCGCGCTGGTGGGCGCGTGGTGCGCGGTCTGGCCCGCCGCCGCCAAGCTGAATACGATCTTTGCATGATTGGCGCGGCGTGATGATGAAATACATCGCCATTGGCGCGCTGGTCGCCCTTCTAGGGGTGTCAGGCGCTCTTTGGTGGCAGTCCGGCAGGGTGAGTGCGTTAAAGGCCGACAATGACCGTCTGACGCGCAATGCAGAGGTTCTCAATGATCAGATCGAGCAAGCCCGACTGTCAGCCTCCGTTGCGGCAGCCTATGCCGATCGGGAACGCCGGTTAAACGCCGATGCCAACGCGACGATCGAGGCCATCCGAAACCTTAAACTTGGGGAGTGTGCCGATGCGCCGCTTGATCCTACTCTTGCCGATCTTATTGGGCGCGGGAATGTGCAGTCCGAAGATTGAATATGTGCCGGTAAAGCCAGAAGTGCCAGCGGATCTGCTGCGCCCTGTTCCGATATCAGCACGTAAAGCTGAAACCTACCGAGATCTGGCCGTGCTGGCCACCGAGCACCTGAACAGCGCCCAGACCGCCAATGCAAAGATTGCAGCCTTGGCGGTCATTTTCGGACCTCAATAAACGAAACGTCACACAGGAGAATGAAATGGCGGCTTACAATGGAATAAAAGACCTTGAAAAAGGCGTATGGACACAATTGAACGCTTCGGAAGTAGATGCAATTTTGTTCCAAAACAGAGGCAATAGCGTTGTTGAAATCTATGGGACGCCAACTGATACTGCGCCTGAACTCTCAATCGTTGGGATTGAGTACGTGCCAGGCACTGGCGAGAACATGACGCTGGCGGATTACTTCAAAGGTGTAACCGACCCGAAATATCTATGGGGATTGACCAGATACAACGCTGGTAAGGTGTTTGTGTCTCATGCTTAGTCCTTTTGGCGCGTGGCGTGTTTTTGATCGTGGGATGCCGTCAGGCGGCGGTACTCCTGAAAGCCCCGTCCTGTACGCACAGAATTTTGAAACTGATCGGAGCGCGGATTTCAACGACACAATGACCCACTACTCTGGCGAAGAATACCCAGAGGACGATTACCCAGCATGGCTGGGAACCTCTGGCGGCGGGGCTATGGCGTTCGGTGGCGGGGATGACTTTATCTCGTCTCGCTATATCGACGTGGATGCTTACGAGGGTATGGTCCCAGAAATATATTGGGTCATGGATAAAAATGACATTGGGGGTGATGGGTACATCACTGACAACTTGGTGCTGCGTTTGAAGTTTTCTTACCTCAATGCAGGCGGGTCAGAGATTTCCAACGATTATCTTGGCGCTCCTGATTACGCTGGGGTTTTCTACCCTGACGCATTACCTGCCGGAACTGCAACTTTGCGGATATACTTCGAGCGTAGGGTGAACCTTACGAACCGTATGCCGATGGTTATTTACTTCTTGCAGGTGCGCGATGTGACAGAGGGGGCAGTGTCGCCTATCCCTAGTAGCCCACTGCGTCTGCCTTGGCCTTGGCCTGTTCTGGCTGCGACTGGTGAAACCATTTCGAAGAACTACGGCGGGACGTTTGACGGCGCTGTTTCCACGGTTGGCGTTGGTGATGCCCCTGCTAATCTTGGCTTGTCTGCGGCTGGCAAGTCGATAACTTTCACACCAACAGAAGCGGTAAGCCCAGCCGAGCCGTGCTACATCACAGCGCAGAACGGTGACACGCAAGGTCTGGCCCCTGCGCAAATATACGTTATGGCCGAAGATGTCAGTGCAATGTCATTGCGGGCGCTTGTCCACACAATGAAAATGGAAGCGGGTCATGCTCTTGTGGTCGATCCTGTTTATTACGTTGAAGGTGGTCTGTGGCCCTATTCGGTGTCGATCACGTCTGCGCCCTCTTGGATGGATGAACATTCCAACGGGGTTCTGACGGGCGTTGCGTCTGGCACAGGGGCGCAGACAAGCGTTGTCGCAACGGTCACGGATGCGCTTGGGGATACCATTGAAGTGACCGTACCTGTGGAAATCATTTCCATCAGCCGTGCAAGCCCAACGGCCCTGAACACTGGCGGTGATTTGAAAGTTCTGTCTGGCGTTCATGAGAACGAAGACGAGGGCGTAGGGCCAAAAGTGTTCCAGCTTGCCGATGGTGAAACCTACACAAGCGGGAATTGGTTTAAGGTCAATCGCGGTATGGGCAACCCTGTTATATTCATGGGCCCAGACACAGGCATGGCCTACATTGACCCCGGTATGCTGAACCAGTGTCACGGCCTTTGGTTTGAGGGCAACATCACCTTTCTGCGCACAACCCTTCCATCGGGCAACGTCCAAAGCAGTCTGTCAGAGCGCACCGATAATGACTGGGGCTTCTCTGCCCTGAATAGCGTCTACTGGCCAACGAATGGCGAACCACGGTCCCACAACCGATGGACGGGAGTAACGTTTGAGGGCTACGAAACCGACCTGTCAAACGAAACGGGTTGGATGATTACCTTGGATGGTGAAGGAAACCTTCAGTATGACGCGGGCGGCACACTACCAACGACAGGACCAGAGTCTCGTGGCGTCTATCGCGGCGGGATTGAATTATCTACATTAGGTGTTGCTCAGGATTGCGAGATAAAATCATCCGCTCACCCAATTCGACTGTCTGGCCCGCAAAGTCTGGCATTTAACAACCGCCTAAGTAGAACGCGCGTAGATAACATCCGCATTCACGGGGCTGACGGTTGTGCAGTTATTGGAAATAGGAACGCACAATCCGGAACCGATACCCGTACAAATTGCCGATCTGACGAACATCAAGACCATATTCAGTCGGTCAACGATAATGACACAGGCGCGGGGCTGCGCTGCGTGTTTGTTGATAACTTCCTGATTGATCTAGGATGGGTTGGCGTTCAAGCGATCCAGCTTAATATGGGGTCGGCTGGCAGTTATGATGACGATGGCGACCCGCGCGGCAATGCCTACGACTGGATGCTTAAACGAAACGTAATGACCGCAAGCCTTTCCAACGGGGTAAATCCGCAAGGCTTCATTGCTTCAATGTCAGACAACATGATTGTGACCGATCCTGAAACATTCGATTTGGATAATGCCACATATGCAATTACCCGCCGTGATGGTAACTCTATGGTAAACATATCCAACAACGTGCTGACGAACATCAGCGCTGACACGTCTGTATCTGCATGGACGCTATCGGGTAACTTAGTCTTTGCTGGTCCAGAGGCTACCGATCTTGGGGCAACCTCAATCACGGATATTTTTCCAAATATCAACACGGTCTGCACCTACAACGATCCGCGCGAGGCGGTGGAGAATGGCGCTCCTGCGTCTGAGGCTCGTTTCTACAGGAACAATTCGGCAGGTTATACCCAAGGGGCCGCATGGCTGACAACGGGGTAGCCCTCTCCCGGCTGTCTCTCTCCTATTCCCCCGCTGGCCCTGTGTCGGTGGGGGGGCGGCAGAACAGTTTCTGCACTTCTATGGCCTCTGTGATCTTGTCGTATGGGTCGCCATAGATTGTCAACTTCGCCGCGAGTTTGAGGCATTGCAGGGAAAGCCAATCTCTCATCACGCCTGTCTCCTGTCTTTAGTCATTCGGGCAAGGTTTTGCCCCCAGCAAGCAATGAAAATTAATACGAACATAGCAAACGCGTCTAGTCCATCCAAGAACCACCAGCACGCACTTATAGCAGGGATACCCGTTCCAAATTCTATCAATATTCTACGCATTGAGAAGCTCTCCAGTGTTGTCTATAGACCTACAATAAATAGCCAAACAGACCCGCATCATCCGACTTTTTTGATTTTCCAAGCCATTGAAAACAAACAATTCAACATTAATTTGTAATCAGTAGGTCCGCGGTTCGAGTCCGTGTGGGGGCACCATTCTACCAACCCAATTAGTCCAATCACTTCCAAAGTGTCCTTATTCACAAGGATTGTAGAATAGCCCTTAGGCCGATGCAGTCTTTCCGTATCCGGCGCGATACCCCCAGATTGATGTATCCATCGGGGTATCAGGATTAGGCTGGACATGCGTCATCCAAGCACTGCCCCTAACTGGCTTTTGACATCGCCGCCACACCGCCCGCAGAGCCATTTACGAACCTCTCGTGCAGACGTGCCTTTGTCATCCCTGCGGTGTCATTCATTTTGTGGTGTTTGACCGTTTCAGCGCGTCGGCCAGGGCTGATCCAAAGGCGCCTTGGCTTTCGCTATTGTCACCCTTCTTTGGCTTTGGCCCTGCGGAAGATCGCCCTTTGTGATCGGATTTGGATTTTGACGAACCGCGCTCGTTTTTGCCTGCGGCATCACCGCCATCTTTGCGCATGGTCAGGCCGATGCGTTTGCGCGCGACGTCCACTTCGGTCACACGCACCCGCACCACATCACCGGCTTTGACCACTTCATGGGGGTCTTTGACAAATCGGTCGGCAAGCTGGCTGACGTGGACCAGACCGTCCTGATGTACGCCGATATCGACGAAAGCGCCAAAGGCTGCCACATTGGTCACGGTGCCTTCTAGCGACATGCCGGGCTTTAGATCGGTGATGCTGTCGACGCCTTCGGCGAAAGTGGCGGTTTTAAAGGTCGGGCGCGGATCGCGGCCCGGTTTTTCAAGTTCCGCCAGAATATCGCGCACGGTTGGCAGGCCGAAACTGGCATCCACAAACTGTTCGGCCCGCAAGCCTGACAAAGCACCGCTGTCGCCCATGATGGCGCGGATATCCCGCCCGCAGGCCTGTACGATCTTCCGTGCGACGCCGTAAGCCTCGGGATGAACTGAAGACGCATCTAGCGGCTCGCTGCCATCCGTGATGCGCAGGAACCCCGCACATTGTTCAAAGGCTTTCGGCCCCAGTCCTGGGACTTTCAGCAAAGCTTTGCGCGTGGCAAAGGCCCCGTTTGCATCGCGGTGCGCCACGACGGATTGCGCCAGCGATGGCCCCAGACCGGCAATATGGGATAACAACGGCGCAGAGGCCATGTTCAGATTCACCCCTACCGCATTCACCGCATCTTCGACCACAGCCGCAAGGGATTGGGCCAAACGGCGTTGATCCACATCGTGCTGGTATTGGCCAACCCCGATGGCTTGGGGCTCGATTTTCACCAATTCTGCCAGCGGGTCTTGCAAACGGCGGGCAATGGACACCGCGCCGCGGATCGACACATCTACATCGGGAAATTCCAATGATGCCAGCTCTGACGCCGAATAAACCGACGCCCCTGCTTCGGACACGATCACAGGTGTGGGGCGCGGTGCCCCTGCGGGCAGGCGTTTGATCACATCTGCCACAAGACGTTCGGATTCGCGGCTGGCGGTACCGTTGCCGATAGCGATCAGGGCGATGTTGTGCTTTTTGATCATATGCAGCAGGGTTTCCTCGGCCCCGCGCAGATCGTTGCGGGGCTGGAATGGATAGATCGTGGCCGTGTCCAACAGCTTGCCAGTTTCATCCACAACCGCAATCTTACAGCCTGTCCGTATCCCCGGATCAAGCCCGAGCGTGGCGCGCGCGCCCGCAGGGGCGGCCAGTAGCAAATCACGCAGGTTGCGGGCAAAAACTTCGATGGCAGCATCATGGGCGTTGCGCCGCAGTTCGGTCATCAGGTCGATGAACATGGACAGGCTCAACTTGACCTTCCACGCCCAGACAGCCGCGTCTTGCAGCCAGATGTCCCCTGCCCCTTGGCCCGGAATCCCGATTTCAGCCGCGATGATGCCGATGATTTTCGGCAATCCCAGCTCCGGCTCTGGCCCGATGTCAAAGGTGATGATCTCTTCTTTGGAAGCCCGCAGAATCGCCAGTGCGCGGTGGGACGGGATTGTCGCCCATTTTTCTGTATGTCCGAAGTAATCCGAAAACTTAACACCGGTTTCTTCTTTGCCAGGGATAACGCGGGTGGTGACCAAAGCTTCTTGCTGCATGACCTGACGCAGCCGCCCCAAAAGCGAGGCGTTTTCGCCAAGCTGTTCCACAAGAATATCACGCGCCCCTGTCAGCGCATCTTTGGCAGTCGCTACATTTTCAGACAGAAAATCCTGCGCCAACACAGTCGGATCGGCGGAGCGGTTGTCCAGAATGGCTTGTAGCAACGGTTCCAGCCCGTTTTCCCGTGCAATCATCGCCTTGGTGCGGCGTTTGGGTTTAAACGGCAGATACAGGTCTTCGAGCACGGCTTTTGTGTCGGCATTTGCAATGTCACGGGCCAGCGCATCGGTCAGTTTATCCTGCGCAGTGATTTCCCCAAGAATACTGGCGCGGCGCTTTTCCAACTCGCGCAGATAGCTGAGCCGTTCGGACAACTGGCGCAGTTGGATGTCGTCCAGACCGCCTGTGGTCTCTTTGCGGTAGCGGGCTACGAAAGGCACCGTATCGCCCCCGTCCAGCAGTGTAATCGTGGCTGTGACCTGTTCGGCACGCGCCCCGATATCGGTGGCGATTTTACGGGCGATGTTATCTGCAACGGCGTTCATACTGGGTTCCCTGCGGTTGTCGGATCACCGTGATAGCGCCACAGATGCAGCCTGCCAAGACCCAGATGCGGGCTGCGCGAAACTTATCCGAGGTGCAGGCAGATAGCTTCCTTTTCAGGCCGAAGCGGTCAGCCCTGCGCAACCCCGTCCCAGCGCCGCAGCATCCAGTACCATTGTTCAGGGTCCGCCATGATCCGCGCTGACAGGATGTCATTGAACGAACGGGTCATGGTCAGACTGTCGCTATGGGGTATCGGGGCTTCAAACTCTACTCGAAAGGTATTGCCGTTCCCGATCCGCGTGCCAAAGGCGGGGATCAGCGGCAGGTCGTATTTCAGCGCAAGCTGGGCCGCCGAAAGGGATGTCAGCGCGTCATGCCCCAGAAACGGGATTTGCACGCCTTCGGAATATTTCTCATCCAGAAGGATCGACACAATGCCACCCCCGCGCAAATGACGCACAAGACCTTTGGTCCCCACACGCCCCGTGGCCAAAATCGGGTTCCCCCCTGCCTGAATCCCCGCCTTCAGGCGGCGTTCGTAATGGCGATTTTTATTGGGACGATAGACCGCGCCGCTTTCCATCCCGTTCATTTTGATCACTGCGCGAATGGCTTCCCATTGGCCAAAGTGCCCCGATAAAATGATCGCACCTTTCCCCGCAGCTTGGGCCTGCTTCAGCGCAGCAAGTCCGGGGCCAGAGACCTGAAACTTGTGGTGATGGGTCTGGAATTCGGCATCGTGGTAAATTTCAAACAGGGTGCGCCCCATCTGGCGGCCCATGTTCTGACCCAGCGCCACCCGTTGTTTGCGGGGCATATCCGGAAACACCCGTTTCGCCTCGCGGGCAAATCTGGCTCTGGCGGGTGGGAACCAGCGCATCACCAAGCCAAGCGTTGTGCCCAACCCCCGCGAGCGCATGTCAAAGGCGCGCCACCGCATCACGGTAAGCGCCGACCACAGAGGCAAATACCGGGCATGGTGCAAAACAGATTTCAAAGTCGCGGAGAACATGGCCCTATATGGTTGGGTTTCGGGGCGACTCCAAGCGGAAACTGCGGGAACTTAACTCAAGTGTGGGGTGGTGTGATCAATTCGGGTATGCAGCACGTTTTGTGTTTTGCGGGATCGGATTGGACTTTGTCCCAAAACTACGCCACAACAGCCCGACCGTTCCGGTAGCAAAAGGAATGGCAGGAACTTATTCAGGGCTAAAGAGTTGTCCTTATGTCTGGTACAGCTAAATCTTTTGAGAAGGCCGACGCATCTTGGGTCAGAGCTGGCCAAATCCCAGACCAAATCAAGGACCGGAAATGACAGTTTACCTCCACGGCCTCTCTACCGCTTTACCAGATCATTGCCTTAGTCAATCCGCAGTGCGCGAACGTGCAGCGATTATTTTTGGCAATAAATACCCGCAGTTTGACCGTCTTTCCAAAACCTTTGATACTGCTGGCATTGAAAAACGCCACTCCGTGGTTCCGATTGACTGGTTCAACAAAGACCACGGCTGGGCAGATCGCAATGCGGCCTATATTACGGGGGCAAAGGCGCTGTTTATCGACGCCGCCAATCGTGCATTGACCAGCGCGGGCTGGGTCGGCTCTGATGTAGACTGCGTGATCACCGTCAGCTCTACCGGCATTGCCACCCCCTCCCTTGAAGCGCAGGTCTTTACCCAGATGGGCTTTCGCGACGATATCATGCGTGTGCCCCTGTTCGGGCTGGGCTGTGCGGGCGGCGTGTCTGGCCTGTCTGTCGCGCAATCCATTGCAGCGGGCAGACCGGGCGCTAAGGTGCTGCTGGTCGTGGTTGAAACCTGCTCGCTGGCGTTTCGGGCGGATCGTCTGCAAAAGGCGGATATTATCGCAACGGTCCTGTTTGGTGATGGCGCGGCGGCGGCATGTATTAGTGCGGATGCCCCGATCACGGGGCGGCGGGTGCGTATGGGAACAGGACACCAGAAAATCTGGCCCGATACTTTGGATATTATGGGCTGGGATGTGGATGAAACAGGGTTTGGCGTGGTGTTTGATCGGTCAATCCCGACCTTTGTCACCCAAGAATTCGCCGCAGCCACCCAAAGCGCCCTGAAAGCTGCGAATCTGACCCATGAACAAATCGACCGCTACGTCTGTCACCCGGGCGGTGCCAAAGTTCTGTCTGCAATTGAGGGTGCTTTGCATCTGGAGCAAGGCTCACTTGATGCGGAACGGGAAACCCTGCGCACCGCAGGCAATATGTCGGCCCCGACAGTGATGTTCGTAATGAAATCGGTTCTGGATGCAGGCACATCGGGCCAGATGATGGCCTGCGCCCTAGGCCCTGGCTTCACCGCATCCTTCCTGCCCTTCCAAGTAGAAGCAGAGGCCGCATGATCCAGACAGGTGCCGCACTGTTCCTCGGCTTCATCATCCTGCAACGCCTAAGCGAGCTGGTCATCGCGCGGCGCAACACCGCCCGTTTGCTGGCAAAAGGCGCTTACGAAGTGGGCGCGTCCCATTACGCTGTGATGGTCGCCATGCACAGCACATGGATCGCCTGTCTGGTGATTTTCGGCTATACCGCCCCGCTTGCCATTGGCTGGCTGGCGGTGTTTGTGCTGCTGCAAGTCCTGCGGGTCTGGATATTAACCAGCCTTGGCCCCCGCTGGACCACCCGCGTTATCATCCTTGAAGAACCGCTGGTGGAGCGTGGCCCTTTCAAATACCTGTCGCACCCCAATTACATGCTTGTGGTCGCCGAAATCATCGTTGCCCCGATGGTGTTAGGGCTGGTCTGGGTCGCCGTGCTGTTCACCCTGTTGAATGCCGCCATGTTATGGGTGCGCATCGGGGTGGAACACAAAGCGCTGACCCCGCTGAGAGCCCGATAAATGCCCGCTTGGGGGATCGGTTTTGGTCTGGACCGCCTTGGCGTTGCAGCGCTGAAATTCCCCCGCCTTGCAACAGTGTTGATGCTGGGCCTGCTGGCGTTGATCAGCCTCAGCCTGCCGCGCCTTAGCTTTGACGATGACATCCATCGGGTTTTCCTGTCTGACAGCCCCTTGTCCCAAGCCCAACGGGCCTATCAAGCCAGCCAAACCCCGCCCACCAGCACCGTGCTGATCCATGTGACCGCGCAAAAAGCCCTGACTGTCCCAGATATGACCGCGCTGCGGGATCTCTCGCTGGATTTGGAATTCGTCCCCGGCGTGATCACAGTCGGCTCCCCCTTTGCCCTACGCCTGCCCCCGACACAGGATGCTCCATCGGGAACGCCCCTGTTCGGCCCCAACATCCAACCGAACTTCGCCACGGATATAGCTGCGTTTCAGGATTTAGGCACGGGTTTGCCGACCTTTATCACACCAGACCTCACTGCGCTGATCCTCAGCGTATCTGTGGACACCAGCCAAACCAGCCTTGCCAATGCAACAACCGCCATTCAGGCCAAGCTGGCCCGCGCCCTGCCCGCCAATTTAACTGCCGCCCTAACCGGAGAGGACGTGATCAGCCTTGAAATCGTCTCTGGCTTAAAGGTGGATTTGATACGGTTGAACATGATTGGCGCGTTGATTGTCACTTTGGCGGCCTTTGCGCTGCTGCGCGACCTGCGCATGGCACTGTTGGCGGTTGTGCCGGCGCTGGCGGGGGCGGCCGGCGTGCTGGCTCTGTCCGTCTGGCTGGGCTATCCGGTGACGGTGCTTAGCAATGTCATTCCGATCCTGCTGTTGGTGCTGGGCGTGGCTGATGGCGTGCATCTGGCCCGTTCCTATAAAGACAGCGGCGCGCTGCGTACCACCCTTGATGCGGTGGGTCCGGCGTGTGCCCTGACCGCGCTGACCACGGCGCTGGCCTTTGCCAGCATCCTGCTGACAGGCAATGCGCAACTGTTTGAATTTGCAGTTCTTGGCACCTGTGGCACCCTGTTTTCCTTTGCCATCGGCATTGTATTGTTCACCCTGATCGCACGGCACCTTCCCTTGTCGCGCCGCCCGATCCCACCGTTCAGCACCAAGATGGCCCGCTCCTTGGTCGCTGCGGGCACCAAGGCCCCCCGTGTCACCATAGCTCTTTGCGTTCTGCTACTGGGCATCTCCGCTGTTGGCTTTGGCCAGACCAAAGCATGGTTCCCGCTCTATCAAAACCTGCCCGACAACAGCCCGACCCTACAGGTGAACGACGCCATTGCGCAGGATTTCGGCGGGGTGTTCCAGATGATCGTAGAAACCGACGGCGATTGGGCGCAGAACTGCGCGATTGCACAGGAACTGGAACAGATCAGCGGCCCCCGAACCGTCCTGTCCGAACTGAACCTTGCCCGCTGGCTGGGCGATCCGGACACCCGCCCGACAGACGCCGCGTTAAAGCCCCTGCCCCAATCCCTGATCACACAGTTGCGCCCCGCAGACGGCAGCACGCGGATTTTTGTTGCCATGCCCGAACCCATGCGAAGCCCTGAAACCCTGCAAAATTTTGACAGACTTTATGACAGCGCCGTGGCCTCTGGCGCGCGTGCTGTCATCGGCCTGCCCACCATCATGCGACAAGAAGCCGTGACCCTGATCCACCAGCTTTCCATCGGTCTGGTTTTAGCCGCTTTGGGGGCGACCCTGCTGGTGGCGCTGGCGTTTAGATCCCTTGCGCTGGTGCCGATCCTGCTGATCCCCAACATCCTGCCCTTAATGCTGACCGGTGCATCCCTGTTGTTCTGGGCGCAGGGCCAGCTTAGCCCGACTGCTGTTCTTGCCCTGACCATCGCTTTTGGCATTGCCATTGATGACACAGTCCATTTTCTAAGCCGATTTAACGCAGCGCAGGCCCAAGGGCTGCCCCTGCACCAAGCAGTGAAATCCGCGACAAACTCAGCGGGTGAGGTTATGGTTCTAACCACCCTGCTGCTCAGCGCGGGCCTGTGTGTGACCCTGTTCAGCGATTTCACCCCGATCCGCTTGTTTGGCGGGATGATGATCATTACCCTGTGGTCGGCCCTGCTGCTTGACCTGATATTACTGCCTGCACTGCTGATTTGGAAAAGGATACCCGATGAAACTGCCTAGTGTTTTCTGCGTTGCGATGATCTGCCTTGCCCCCACGGCACAGGCAGGTGCATTGGCCGATATGGCGGGCAGTTGGCGCGGGTCTGGCTGGGTCAAACAAACCGATCAAGGACCGCAGGAAACCATCCGCTGCCAGATCGAAAACACCTTTGACGCAACCCGCCTAAAGCTAACTTTATCAGGCATTTGCGCTGTACCGGGCCAGAAACTAACCCTGTCTGGCACGTTGAACGGAACCCCCAATTCCACACGCATCACAGGCCGTTGGTCCAACCCTGACGGTTTGGGCAGCGTGCGGGTTGTCGGGGTTGAACAGGCAGACCTGATCGCCTTTACCTTTTCCACCCGCGATCCGGTAACAGAGCGTGAAATCTCGCAGAATGTGGAATGGCGTGTCACTGAAAACACGCTGCATCTGCGCTCGGCTGATCGCACCAAAGCAGATGCAGATACGGAGAATCTGCTGTCAGATGTTGTATTTAGAAAATAATCCCGAAGGAGGCTGGGGTTAACCAAATAAAAAGGCTTGATACATAGGCTGCAATTCGACGGGTTGGCGCGGTAAGGCGGCGCCCTACCAAAGGAATTGCCATGCACGAACCTGTAAACCTAACCGATCTGGCCGACCGATATGGATCAGACAAAGGCAGCAGCAAACATCGGTATACCGAATTATACCACATGCTGTTCCACCCGTTTCGCAACCGGAAAATCAATTTCCTTGAAATGGGATTGTTGATCGGCGGGCCAGAACACGGCGAAAGTGCGAACCGTCAGACCAAAGACCTGCCCTCTATCCGTATGTGGTTGGACTATTTTACCAAAGCGCAGATCACAGGGCTTGATGTGTCCGATTTCGCATGGTTCCAACACGAACGCTTCAAATTTATCCGCTGTAATATGGATGATCGCGTAAATATCTCTGTCGCACGCCAACAAATGGAAGATTTTGATATCGTCATTGATGATGCAAGCCATGCATCGCATCATCAACAGTCTGCCTTTCTCGAACTGTTCCCAAAGGTTAAAAAAGGGGGCATGTATATCATCGAAGACCTGCGCTGGCAGCCAGAGCCTTATGAAAAACCGGGCATCACCAAAACGGCACGCCTGTTTCAAAGCTATTTAACCAAACGGAAATTTACGCATAACGATCCGGCGATTGCCTCTGAATTCAACGCCCTCAAAGACCAGATCTCAGGCTGTTTTGTGTTTCAGGCCCGTTTCCTGAAAGACAAACGGGATCAAGTGGCCGTTATCCATAAACGGTAATTCCCCCGCGATGGCCAGGCCTGCTGTGCTGGGCCATCCCCCCGCGACGCTTAGACACTCTGCCCCTTTCGCTGTACACGCGCTAAGTTCTTGCTAGCTGCACATGAACTGGTGAGATCCCTTATGTTTGATAGCTTCACAGCCGAAACCCTGGCGCGGATGCAATTCGCATTTACCGTGTCATTCCACATCGTTTTCCCTGCATTTTCCATCGGATTGGCGAGCTACCTCGCCGTTCTGAACGGTCTATGGCTGGGCACCCGCAACAAAACCTACCTAACCCTGTTCACCTATTGGAAAAAACTCTTCGCCGTTGTCTTTGGCATGGGCGTGGTGTCGGGCATCGTGATGTCCTATCAGTTTGGCACCAACTGGTCGGTTTTTTCCGATAAAACCGGTCCAATCCTTGGCCCGCTTATGGCCTACGAAGTCCTTTCAGCCTTTTTCCTGGAGGCGGGTTTCCTTGGCATCATGCTGTTCGGGCGCGAACGGGTGGGTGACAAACTGCATATGTTTGCCACTGCGATGGTGGCTTTTGGCACTTTGATGTCAGCCACGTGGATTCTGTCTGTGAACTCTTGGATGCAGACCCCAGCGGGCTATGGCATCAATGATCTTGGCCAGTTTGTGCCTGAAAACTGGTGGCTGATCGTCTTTAATCCGTCCTTCCCCTATCGTCTGCTGCATATGGTTCTGGCCGCATATCTGACCACAGCGCTGGTTGTCGGTGGCGTCGGCGGGTTGCATCTGCTGCGTAACCAAGATGACGCGCCGGCCCGCAAAATGTTTTCAATGGCCATGTGGATGCTGGTCTTTGTGGCCCCTTTACAGATTCTTGCAGGCGATATGCACGGGCTGAACACGCTGGAACACCAACCCGTTAAGGTCATGGCCATGGAAGGCCATTACGACAGTCACCCTGACGGCGCACCGCTGATCCTATTTGGCATTCCAAACCCCGAAGAAAAACGCATCGACTATGCCGTTGAAATCCCGAAACTTTCCAGCCTGATCCTGAAACACGAATGGTATGCACCGCTGGCTGGCCTTGACACGGTTCCTGATCAGGATGAACCACCCGTTGTCATCGTTTTCTGGAGCTTCCGGATCATGGTGGGCCTAGGATTCGCCATGCTGGGCCTAGGATTATGGAGCCTGTGGCGCAGACGGCGCGGCCGCTTGTTTGTGGATCGCTGGCTGCACCGTGCTGCCATCGCCATGGGACCGATGGGATTTGTCGCGGTTTTGGCTGGCTGGGTCACAACCGAGGTCGGGCGCCAACCCTTCACCGTCTATGGCCTGCTGCGCACCAGCGACAGCCTCGCCCCCATCGCCGCCCCTGCGGTTGCAGCCTCTCTGATTGCCTTCATCGTGGTGTATTTCTTCGTCTTTGGCGCCGGCACTTTCTATTTGTTGCGGATGATGAACAAATCCGCCTCGACACAACATCTGGGCCTGTCTGACGGCCCAATCCGCACAGCCGGCATTACCCCCATAGAGCAACCCCACCACAAATCACAGGTTACGGAAAAGGAGCCTCGGGATGTTTGAGTTATCGTTTATCTGGGCCGGTATTATCGCCTTTGCCGTGCTGACCTATGTGATCCTCGACGGGTTTGATCTGGGCGTGGGCATCCTGTTTCCCTTTGCCAAAAACGAACGGGACAAGGCGACGATGATGAATTCCATTGCGCCGATCTGGGACGGAAATGAAACATGGCTGGTGCTGGGCGGCGGCGGGCTGTTTGCGGTCTTTCCGCTGGCCTATGCGATTATCATGCCCGCCCTTTACATGCCGATTATCCTGATGCTGCTGGCCCTGATCTTTCGCGGCGTTGCCTTTGAATACCGCTGGCGCACCAAACGCTGGAAACCGGTTTGGGACGTGGCCTTTTTCGGCGGCTCCCTCACTGCGGCCTTCATGCAAGGCATCGCACTTGGGGCATTGGTGCAGGGAATCACCGTCGCAGACCGCGCCTATGCGGGCGGTTGGTGGGATTGGTTAAGTGCTTTTTCAATTCTGACAGGCTGCGCTGTGGTTGTGGGGTATGCGCTGTTAGGCTCCACATGGATCATCCTGAAAACCGAAGGAAAACTACAAGAACAAATGCAATCCTACGCGTGGTGGTTGGCAGCTGGCACTTTGGGATTCATCGGGATCGTCAGCATTTTAACCCCGTTTCAGGACGCTGAATATTTTCAAAGATGGTTCAGCCTGCCCGGAAGCGTGTTCAGCGTGGTGATGCCAGCGGCCTTGCTGATGACCGCTTGGTTGCTTTTCACTGGCCTGAAAGCCCGCAAGGACGCGCAGCCGTTCCTAGCTGCCTTATGCCTGTTTGTGCTGTGTTTTATCGGCATCGGCATCAGCTTTTATCCCAACATCGCCCCCCCAAGCCTGACCATAGTCGAAGCCGCCGCGCCGGATGAAAGCCTGTGGTTTGCCCTTGTCGGGACGGTCGTTCTGGTGCCAATGATTTTGGCCTATACCGCCTATGCCTATTGGGTGTTTCGCGGTAAAATCGACCCTGATGAAGGGTATCACTAAAGGGAGAACGCCCATGGTAAACAAACCTGTACGACAGCTTGCGTGGTTTGTGGCGCTGTGGCTGCTTGGGGTGGCGGTACTAGGCGTGGTCGCTTATGCAATCCGCCTCGCTATCTACTAAACAGGCCGCACGAGCGGTGCGCGCTGCCCTGTCTTCTGGGCAAAGAATTGCGCATCCCACCTTGCAAATCCACCTAATCTCGGGCAAGTGTGTCGCGCGCTCCAGCCAATGTCTGACCCAGACACCGCCAGAGTAACTCATCTTATCGGGATATTTGAAAGCGGGGCTGCCATGCGTCAATTATTATTCTTATCTTGTTTTATCCTTGCCGCGCTGCCTGCAAGGGCCGAAGAATCCGCACCCAAAACCACTGCGAAACTGGCGGTGGAACTGAACGGCGCTGAAACGCAGGACAACAGTTGCACATTGACCTTTGTAATCACCAACGGACTGGGTCAGGACATAGACCAGGCGGTTTATGAAACCGTGCTGTTTGATCAGGACGGCAAGGTGAATCGTCTGACCCTATTCGATTTCGGCGCACTCCCCCAAGACCGCCCCCGCGTGCGCCAGTTTGCTGTGCCAAACACCACCTGCGAAGGCTTGGGCCGCATCCTGTTTAACGGCGGTAAAACCTGCGCAGGCGGGACGCTGACCACCAGCGATTGCGAAACAGGGTTGATGCCTACGTCACGCACAAAGATCGAGGTTTTGGGCTGATGACCATGCTGCAATCCCTGCTTGCCCCCCTGCAACAAATCGCAGACATCGGCGGCCCCGTGGTCATGATTCTGATGGCTGTTTCGGTTCTAACGCTGGCGGTAATTCTGTATAAAATATGGCAATTCGCCAGCGCGGGCGTGGGCCGACACAAGGCGCTGTCCCAAGCGGTAGATGCATGGGATGCAGGCAATCGTGACGGCGCGCGTGCAGCTTTAGCGCAGTCTACCAGCTACCTCGCCCCTGTGATTGAGCAGGCTTTCACCAGCACAACAGACGCATCCGAGCGCCTGCAAGCCGAAGCTGAACTGCGCTTCACCCGTCTGGAACGGGGGCTGCGCTTTCTGGATTCAGTGGCCCAACTTGCCCCGCTTCTGGGTCTGTTCGGCACGGTTCTGGGGATGATCGAAGCCTTTCAATCCCTGCAAAACGCAGGCGCGCAGGTGGATCCTTCCATTCTGGCAGGCGGCATCTGGGTGGCCTTGCTGACCACAGCGGTTGGCCTTGTGGTCGCCATGCCAACCGCGCTGGTTCTTAGCTGGCTTGAGGGCCGGATGGAAATTGAGCGGGTCATCGCTGACAAAGCGCTTTTGACTGTGCTGAACCCCGATAAGGCAGCGCAGAATGGCTAAGGCCCGCAGACGGCGCAGACGGCTTTCGATGACGTCCCTGATCGACGTCATCTTCCTGCTGTTGCTGTTTTTCATGCTGACCTCGACCTTTTCAAAATTCGCCGAGGTGGAACTGGCCTCGGCAGGTGCAGGCGGTACAACCGCCCCTGACAAACCACCGCTGTTCTTGCAACTGGCAAGTGATACGATCAGTGTGAACGGCGAAGGTGTGACCCTAGAAAACATCACAGAGTCTGCCCTTTCGCAGGCCGAGGCGGGCACTTCCGTTCTGGTAAGCCTGCGTGACGGGGTCGATGCCCAGCGCCTGACTGATTTGCTGGTGGCCCTGCGCGCCCTGCCCGACCTGACAGTCACAGTGTTGGGGTCATAGATCATGCGGCGTCTGGAAAAACCCAAATCCCACCGTGAACCGACCATTGCGCTGATCAATATCGTGTTTCTGATGCTGGTGTTTTTCATGGTGGCAGGCACTTTGGCTGCGCCGCTCGACACGTCAATGGCGCTGGTGGAAACCCGCGATCTTGAAGGTCGCGCGCCCCCTGACACACTGTTGATCCATCCCGATGGCAGGCTTAGTTTTCGGGGCGAGTATCTGGAAAACATCGCCGCCTATATGGAAACCCTGTCCGAAGACGAGCGTAAAACCATCCGCCTTGTGCCTGACCGTGCCCTGGATGCAGCCGCACTGGTCGCCCTGACCCGCGAATTGCGCGGACTTGGGGCAGAGCGGGTGATGATCGTCACACAACGGGGGCTGGAATGATGTCCCGCGCCTTTTTCGCCAAATCCGCCGCCGTTGCGCTGGCTCTTGCCATCCACGGGGCTGCGATGATGCAGTTTTCTTCGGATATGACCGTAGAAATGGACAGCAGTGCCGGGGCCGCGCAGGCTATGATCGGCAGCAGCTTTGAAGACATGAGCGTGGGCACACTGGCCGCCACCCAGACCGAAGATCTGGCTGAGACCGTTGAGCCGGAACCGGACACAACCCCGCCAACCGAATTGACCCGGACCGAACCACCAGAGCCAACGCCCCCTGTTGAAACCCAACCCCTTGAAGCAATCAAACCACCCACAGAGGCTACGCCGCTTGCTGAACAGACACCCCTTGAAACCCCTGCGCCAGACGCGCTTGCCCTGACGCCCACGGTTACACAAGCAAAGCCACCAGAGCCGCAACCCCTAGCGCCGCCCAAACCGAAACCCGAAACGCTGAAGCCGGTCAAACAGGTTGAAACGGTAAAGGCCGCACAGCCGGAGCCCGAAAAAACGGTAAAAGCCGTTGAACCTGTTAAGCCGCCTAAAAAGCCGGTGGTCAAAAAGCCTGTCAAAGCCAAGCCAAAAGCTGCGCCCAAGGGGAATGCCAAGCAGAACAATACCAAAGGCTCGGCTACTGGGACGCAAGCCGCCAAGGCGAAAACCCAAGGCACCAAAACCGGCAAAGCAACCGCCAGTGGCAATGCAGCGGTCAGCAATTACCCCGGTAAAGTGATGCGCAAGATTTCTCGGGTATCGCGCCCGCGCAGCACCACACGCGGCAGCGTGGTAGTGGCCTTTACCATCGCCAGCAGCGGTGGCCTGTCTGGCTTGTCAGTGGCCAAATCATCAGGCAATGCCAAGCTGGACCAACTGGCCTTGGGCGTGATTCGCAAAGCCGCTCCCTTCCCCAAGCCCCCCGCAGGTGCGCGGCGCAGTTTTTCGATTACCATCAAGGGACGCTAGGCCCGTTTTCAACAACAAACGCCTGCCATTTCGCCGGTAATTCCGCATAACCGTCACCAAAAGCCAACAGTTGCCAGCTATGTTTTTCACGGGGAGTTTACTAACCTGATTTTTTTAGTCAGCAATAGCCGAGAAATGCCAGCAAGTCGGATCATTTTATCCTCGTCAGCCAGCTAAAAACATCTGGAAATGAGAGACATTATGAAACCGACCAACAGCGCCCTGCTTGCCGCTTTGCTGTGTTCCACGGCCACCATCACCTTTGCACAAGACGCCGATCCTTTTGATCTGGGCACGCTGCGCATTGAATCTGCACAGGCGCAGGCCGTGCTTGGCAACGACGAAATCACCCAAGAGGAAATCGAAAAGCGCAACGCCTCGACCATTGCGGACGTGTTTGCAGGCGAGTCGTCCATCACCGCCAGCGGAGGCGCCCCTATCGGGCAAAAGGTCTTTGTGAACGGGGTAGAAGAAAGCCTGCTGTCCGTCACCATCGACGGTGCGCGGCAAAACAAATCCGCCTTCCACCACACAGGCAACGTGTTGATCGACCCCGCTTTGCTGAAATCGGTTGAGGTCAGCGCAGGTCTTGCCCCCGCAGATCAAGGTCCGAACGCATTGGCAGGGTCCATCGCTTATACCACCAAGGACGCCAGCGACCTGCTGGAAGACGGCGACAATCGCGGCGGCATGTTCACCTTGTCGGGCGGGTCCAACGGCTATGGGTTTCGCAGTACACTGTCCCTGTTCGGGCGCACAGGTGGATTTGAATATTTGCTTAGCGGAACAAAAGCATCGGGCAGCGATTACAAAGACGGCGATGGCACCACGATTCAAGGCACCGAAACAGAGCTGACGGATTACATCGCCAAATTCGCCTATACCTCTGACAGCGGCAAGAAACTGTCCTTTTCAGCCTCGCAAACCACAGATGACGGCTACCGTGCAGCGCAGGCTGGACCGGGGGGAATTTTCTTTATCCGCCCCGATTTCGCAAGTGTTGTGGGCCGCCCAAGCGTTCTCGTGCAGGGTCTGTCAGAACGTACCTCCTACACGCTAACCTACACAGATGAAAACGCCGAAGGCTGGTTCGCCCCCACAGTCCAGCTTAGCTATAACGAGCAGGAACTGGATGCCAGCGGCGTCACAGGCACCAACAAAAGCTTTTCAGGTACGTTCAAAAACAAATTCGAACTGGCCAACGGCACGGTCACGGCCGGATTGGATTTCTTTGACGAAACTGCCGTGGGCTATTCCCGTGCTGCAGCGCCGTTTAACAGTTCAGGCCGCGAGGATCATACCAACCTTGGCCTGTTCGCACAGGCCCGTCAGGACCTAAGTGACCGCGTGTCCGTGTCTTATGGGGCCCGTTATGACTGGCAGACCTTTGATGCAGCAGATGGTGGCAAATACAGCGCCAACGGGGCCAGTGCCAACGGGTCTATCGACTTTATGCTGAACGACAACTGGACCCTGAATGCTGGTCTGGCGTCCAGTTGGGGCGGTTATGAATTGGGCGAAGCGGCGCTGATCAACTTTGGCACCGCCTGGGATTACACTGGCTTCACCACATCGCGGGCCACTGCCGCGCGGATCGGGGTGCGCTTTGCCAAAGGCCCATGGGACATAAAAGCCGCCCTGTTTGACACGCGGGTTGATGACATCAACGCCGTATTGCCCACTGCAGGGGCACGGGGAGCTGTTGCCAACCTGAAATCCCGCGGGTTTGACGGCTCGCTTGGATATACCTTTGACAAGGGCTTTGTACGGGCCAACTACACCTATGCCGATGTTGAAATCGACGGGGCAGCGGCGGGATCAACCGCCTATTATCTGGGTCGCCCAGTGGGTCATGTGATCGGTTTGGAAGGCGGCTACACCTTTAACAACGAATGGACTGTAGGGGGCAACGCACAGGTTGCGTTGAAAAACAGCGACACCGCGATGGACCTGCCTGCCTATGAGGTGATCAACCTGTTTGCCGAATACAAACCCCGCCAGATGCAAAATCTGAATGTGCGCTTTGATGTGACAAACCTGCTGGATTCCACATTCTCGCGGCGCAGTTCGGACGGGATTGATGCAACCAATGTTGTGCCCCTGACCGATCCCGGTCGCATGGTGCGCCTGACAGCAACGATCAAGTTCTAACGCCCTGATCCGAGGCGGCAACCCCGCCTCGGGTTACACTTTGACCAGGGGTTGCCCGTCAATGTGATGGACCTGCGCATCGGTTTCAAACACGTCTTGCAGCAGTTGATCCGTCACAATATCCGCAGGCGCGCCCACCACCCCCAATTTACCCAGTTTCAACGTAACAATCTGATCCGCATAGGCGCAGGCATAATTGATATCGTGTAGCACGATGATGACGGTCTTGCCGCTGTCATGTGCCAACCGCCGCAACAGTTTCATCAGGGACCGCGACGCGGAAAGGTCGAGGTTGTTGAGCGGTTCATCCAGCAGCAGATAATCCGTGTCTTGCGCATAGGTCATCGCCACTTTGGCCCGCTGGCGCTGCCCGCCTGACAGGGTATCCAACTGTCGATCGGACAGGGATTGCAGGTCAAACACTTCTAGGGTGCGGGTTATAATCGCCCTGTCGGCGTCTGTCGGGCGGCCCTTGGTGTAGGGGTAACGCCCGAAGGCCACCAACTCGTGCACCGTCAGGCGCGGCGCGGTTTCCTCGGCCTGTGGCAGAATGGCCAGTGTGCGGGCCAGATCCGTGCTGTCACACTGGCCGATCACCAGATCATTCACCGTAATGCGCCCCGTCTGGATCGGGTCCAGCCGCGCGATCAGGGACAGCAGCGTAGATTTCCCCGCCCCGTTCGGCCCCACCAATGCCGTGACGCCCCCCGTTTCGATCTGCAAGGAAATATCAGCCAGAACCGTCTTGCCTGAAATTTTGTGGGACAGGTTTGAAATCGTAATCATCGGAAGGTGCCTTTCAGCAAAAGGATCAGGAACAACAGCCCGCCCAGCACATCCACTACCACCGACAGTGGTGTAGATAGCGCAAGCACCCGTTCCAGAATGGTCTGCCCGCCCACCAGCACAATCATCGCCACCAAAGCGGCAGAGGGCAGCAGGATCGCATGTCTCGGGGTGGGGGTGATCAGATGGGCCAGACTGACCACCAGCAGCCCCAAAAACGCCACCGGCCCAACAAGGGCTGTGGATACCGACACCAGCAGCGCCACCAGAACCAGAACCAAGAAAGTGGCGCGTTTCGGGGTCTCTCCCAGATTGACAGCCGCTGTGTGACCCAGCGCAAGCACATCCAAACGATGCCGCACGCGCCAGACCACAATCAACGCGGCGAGGGTCAGCAGCGTGGAAATCCCCAGCAATGACGTATCAATTTGGGTGAACCGCGCGAAAGAGCCGCTTTGGATCACCGCATATTCATTCGGGTCAATCATCCGCTGCATAAACCCTGTCAGCGATCGAAACAGCACGCCTAAGATGATGCCCGTCAGGATCATCCGCATCAAATCCACCCGCCCGCACCCCAGCAACGTGCCGAACAACGCAACCGATGCCCCCATCAACAGCGCGGTGTTTAACAGAAACTGCCCGATGGCCGGCATTTGCACATAGCTCTGCCCCCCGAGCACAAAAACCAACAGCGTCAGCAAAAGCACATAAAGCGCGTCAAACCCCATGATCGACGGGGTTAAAATCCGGTTCTGGGTGATGGTCTGAAACAGCACTGTCGCCGTTGAAACCGACACCCCTACAAGCAGCAAGGCTGCCAGTTTTTGCCCGCGAAACGGCAGAATAAACCCCCAACTGCCCTTGGCGCCTAGGGTCATATACAGGACCGAACACAGCACCAAAAGCGCGCTCATGAACAATAGCCGCTTAAGATACATGGCGTTTCGGCGCATAGAGCAGCCACAGAAAAATACCGGTGCCGATCACCCCAAACACCGTGCCCACAGGAATTTCAAACGGATAACGCAACAAACGGCCCAGAATATCCGAACACAGCACAAAAACCGCTCCTGTCAGCGCGGTAACCGGCAAGGTGGACCGCAGGTTATCCCCGTAAAACCGAGAGATAATATTCGGCACAACCAGCCCCACAAACGGGATCATGCCAACTGTCACAACCGTCAGCGCAGTGACGATGGACAAGGCCACCAAACCGATCAGCACCACTTGGGTATAATTTAGCCCCAGATTGATGCTGGCCGTGCGCCCCATGCCGACAATAGCGAACTGGTCAGCTGCGAAATAGCTGAGCAGCGCCACCGCAGCAGCCAGCCACAACAGCTCATAGCGGCCCTGCAAAACCCCCGAAAACTCGCCGTTCATCCAGACGTCGATATATTGCAACAGATCGGCCTGATAGGCCACAAAGGTCACCCCCGCGCCGATTACACCGCCGTAAACCATCCCCACCAGCGGCACCAACAGCGGTTGGGTCGGCGGCAGGCGGCGCACGATCATCAAAAACCCCACACTGCTGGCCAGCGCGGTGCAAGCGGCCACCGCCATTTTGACCAGCAAGGAGGCCTCGGGCAGAAACAAAGTTACCAGCAAAATCCCCAGCGCCGCGCCCTGCCCAGTGCCTGCGGTCATCGGCTCCACAAAGCGGTTCCGCACCAACATCTGCAAAATCGCGCCGCAGATGGCCAAAGCAGCCCCCGTGATGATCACCGCAATTGTGCGCGGCGCGCGACTGACCAGCAACAGGTTCAAAGCCCCGGTTTGCTGCCACAAATCGCTTGGCTTCAGGTCGATCACCCCGACAAAAAGCGAGCCCGCGGCCAGCATCGCCAGAACGACGCTGCCCGCAAGGACATGACGACCCACAAGCATAACTTAACTGTCCGAAAGGGCCGCGATCAGCTCGTCCAGAGTTTGGGTCATGGATTGGATTCCGCCGCCCGCAATGTAGATTGGCGCAGGGCTAAGATAGATTACAGCACCCGTGGACCAAGCCTTGGTTTCATGCACCAAAGCGTTATCAAGCGTCGCCTGCGCCGAAGCCCCATCCCGCCCGATCGCTGCCAGACGGTCGATCACAATCAACATATCCGGATTGGCATCGCGGATGAATTCAAAGCTGATCGCTTCACCGTGGGTGGTGGTTTCCATTTCAGTGATCGCGGGTTTCAGGCCGACCGCATTATAAAGCCAACCAAACCGCCCCGCCGCGCCATAAGCCGAAACTTTCGGCCCGTTGGTCATCACAATCAACGCGGTGCCTTTATTTTTGGCCGCAGCGCGCGCCTGTTGCAGTTTGGCTTCAAATGCAGTGGCCAGCGCGGCGGCTTTATCCGCACGATCAAAGATTTGGCCGTAAGACTTCAAACGGACCAGACCCTCGGCCACAATGTCTGTGTCGATGGTCATGTCCAGCGTCGGCGCCAGTTTGGCCAGTGCAGGCACCTGCGTGGTCGAGCGACCGCCCGCGATGATCAGATCCGGTTGCAGGGCGTTCAAAGCTTCAAAATCCGGTTCAAACAGGCTGCCAATCGGCTGGCTGTCTGCCGCGGCAGCTTCCAGAAACGGAATAAAAAACGGACGCACAGCCCCGTTCGCCTGCACCCCAAGGGCGGTTAGCGTATCAAGCGCCGCCAAGTCCAGAACGGCAATGGTTTGGGGTTTTTCAGCCACGTCAACCGGGCCACGAAAGGTTTCAATTGTGACGGTCTGCGCCGGAACCGGCGCTGCCGCGACGGCCAAAATAAATGTCAAAGCCTTGAGCATGGAACGTTTCCTGTTCTGCTGCATGGCTGACCGAAGCTGGCTTTGCATCTGTGATTTTCTTGTTGAGTAAGCCGTCAAAAACACAGAGTCTAGCGTAAACTAACTATTTTAGTCGGAAAAGGAATCACCGATGGCAGTGACAACAGGCCTGTTTAAAACACCAAACGCATCAAAGTATTTGCAGCAGCTGTGCAAGCACTTCGGCCATAAAGTAGCCGTCAGCTATGACGCTGAAAAAGGGCGCGTGGATTTCCCCTTTGGCATTGCAGAGTTACACGCCAGCGACACAACGCTGCGCGTTACCATAACCTTAACTGATCCCGATCTGACAGCCCGCGCCCAAGGCGCAATTGACAGTCATCTGGTCAGCTTTGCCTTTCGCGAGAACTTTGAAACCATGACTTGGCAGTAGTTGTGCCATAAATACGACGGATTACTGGAAACCTTTTGAACTGTCGCGCTGGAATACTTGAGTAAATTAATAATATATGATTAACGGACCGCTGACAGGCAGCCTGAAAATATTTCCTAGCCACCAAACACAGATAGTTAAGACAAGGTGTATGGCAATGAGGCATTCCGTTATCAGTGCGGCTTTGACCGCAAGCATGGGGGCGACAGCCGCCTATGGGCAATCCGATGAACCGTTTCAACTGAACACAATCATCCTTGAAACCGCATCGGAAAACTCGGTTGAAGTGTCAGAAGAAGACATCGCGCGACAGAACCCCACAGACATTAAGGATCTGTACAAAAGTCAGCCCACAATTGCGGTGGGCAGTTCGATCCCCGCGTCCCAAAAGCTGTATGTGAACGGGGTAGAGGAAACCAACCTGGCCGTCACAATTGATGGCGGGCGGCAGAACAACAAGATTTTCCACCATAATGCGACCACATTGATCGACCCTGCCCTGCTAAAAGCCGTGCGCATCGAACCCGGTGTTGCAGCCGCGGATTCAGGCCCCGGCGCATTGGCAGGTGCCGTCGCCTATGAAACCCGCGATGTGGGGGATTTGCTGGCAGAGGGGAAATCGTTTGGTGGCATGGTCAAAGGCGAATACGACTCCAACGGCAACACCTACAGCACCAGCGGATCGGCCTACGGGCGGGTCGGCGGATTTGAATACCTTGGCTATCTGAAATTCGCCGATGGTGATTTGCACAAGGACGGATCGGGCACTGATATCACCGGATCGGGCACCAACCTGCTTAGCGGATTGGCCAAGATCGCCTATCAAACCGAGTCTGGCGATCGGTTCGAGTTGTCTTACGAGAACGTCAAAGATGACGAGTCCCGCCCCTATCGCGCCAATATCGGGCTGATCGTCGGGGGGCGCCCTGTTCCGTTGACCCGCCCCTATAATCTGGCGCGACAGAACCTTGTCTTCACATATACCGACGCCTCTCCCGAGGGATGGTGGGACCCTAAAATCTCATTTGCTTATAGTGTGACCGACCTGAAGATCGACGAATCCACCACGTCATCTTATGGCACCACCGACAGTTTCAACGGCACTTTGCAGAACCGTTTCGCACTGGCAAACGGCGAGATCACGGCTGGGTTGGATTTCTATTCGGACAGTGCCGAATTGACCTATTCGACCTTTGGGCCGCCAGTCAGCACCGACTATACCAAGGAAAAGCTGCGCAATATCGGCCTGTTCGTACAGGCCCGGCTGACCCCCACGGATCGGACCCGCCTCTCCTTTGGCTTGCGTTCGGATCACCAGAATTTCACGGGTGTTGACGGCTCGAAATTCAGCGATTCAGGCTTCTCGGGTAATATTTCGGGTGAATTGGATGTGACTGACGCCTTGACCCTTAGTGCTGGATATTCAGAGGTTTGGGGCGGCACGTCGCTGGCTGAAAACTTTATCCAGAACGCCGCGTGGGTTTATCCCGCTTCCGGTATTGAAGCGGTGACGTCCGAGAACCTCTTTCTTGGTGCACGCGCGCAATTTGGCAATTGGGATCTGTCAGGCAAACTGTTCCACACCAAAATCAACAATGCACGTGCTGCCAGTTGGGGGGGCGGGCCTGCGTTGAGCGCAGATATGGAATCCAAAGGGTTCGAACTGGGGTTGGGGTACAACTGGGGCAGCGGGTTTGCCCGCATCGGCTATGCCAACATTGACACAACAGTGAACGGCAACCCCGCAGATTCCTACACAGGCAACTACCTGACAACCCCCATCGGCGAGGTGGTTACATTGGAACTGGGCCACACTTTCGCGCAGCACGGTTTGACCCTTGGCGCGGATGCGCAGATCGTTTTGAAAGAAACCAATACCTATCTGACCAGCTCTGGCACAGCGGGTCTGCCCCTGCCATCTTACGAAGTGGTAAACGCTTTTGTGGAATGGCAACCCAAGCGCTATTCCAACCTGACCCTGCGTGGCGAGATCACCAATCTGTTTGACCAAACCTACGCCAGTCGCGCCACAAACGGACAGGAATTCGCATCGGTGCAACCCCTGAAGGAACCGGGGCGGTCTTTGAAAATCAGTGCGATGATGAAGTTCTAGTTGCTGTTTTCAAGGCTTTGAATGAATTGACAGCCCTGCTTTTGCGGGGCTGTCGGTTTTAGCCTCCGGCGGGGATATTGGAAAAACAAAAAAACTTTGGACGGTTTTTTTTCCGCATAAGTTAGTTCAATAAATGTGCCAGTGATGCGTCATTGGCCGCGCGAAACCATTTGACGATTTTCACCCGATCCGCATCCGGCAGATAGGTGATATTCGCGGGGGGCATGGCGTGGGTCACGCCCGCTTGCAGATAAATCTGGCGGGCCGCGCGGGCGATGTCGTTCGGGGTTTCGAGGTAGACGCCTTTTGGGGCCCAGTGCATGCCCTCCCATGCGGGTTCGCGGGCATGGCACATGGAACAGCGGCCCATCACGATGTCATGCACGGTGTCAAACCCGTCTGCCGAGGCGTATTTCTGTTCATATTTGGTCAACGGCTGGTTTTCCACGGTGTCATATTCACCGTTCCAGCCCGATGCGGTGGACAGCCATGCGATGACAATAAACAGGATCACAGTGACCGCCCATGTCCAGCTTGGCCCACGGCCTGTGGCGTGCATGGTGTTGAAATAATGACGGATTGTCACCCCTGTCAGAAAAATCAACGAGGCGATGATCCAGCTGTATTGCGTGCCAAAGGCCAGCGGATAGTGGTTGGACAGCATTAAAAACAGCACGGGCAGCGTCAGGTAGTTGTTATGGGTGCTGCGCAGCTTGGCGATTTTACCGTATTTCGGGTCAGGGGTGCGGCCCTCTTGCAGGTCTTTCACCACGATGCGTTGGTTTGGCATGATGATCAGGAACACATTGGCCGTCATGATTGTGGCGGTAAATGCCCCCAGATGCAGCAACGCGGCACGGCCTGTGAAGATTTGGTTATAACCCCAGGACATGGCCACAAGAATGCCAAACAGCAGCAACATCAGTACAGTCGGTGTTTCACCCAGTTTGGATTTGCACAGGAAGTCGTAGCAAATCCAACCTAACGTCAGTGATCCGCCCGAAATGACAATCGCCTGCCAGACCGCCAGATCAGCCTTGGCGGGATCAATCAGAAACAGCTCTGCCCCGACCCAATACACGATCATTAACAACGCCGCACCTGACAGCCACGTGGCGTAGCTTTCCCATTTGAACCAGACCAGATGGTCGGGCATGTTTTCAGGGGCCACCAGATATTTCTGGATGTGGTAAAACCCGCCGCCATGCACCTGCCATTCCTCGCCATGGGCACCGACAGGCAAATGGGGCACTTTTTTCAGACCCAAATCCAGCGCAACGAAATAAAAGGACGACCCGATCCACGCGATTGCGGTGATGACATGCAGCCACCGCACCGCAAAAGCAAACCAGTCCCAAATGATCGCGATATCATACATTTTTTCGTCCTCTTGAAGTGTCGCCTTCAGACTATCCAATGGGTGATTTTCGCGCTACGCTTGTCATTCAGCAAAGAGTGTCAAAAAAAACCAAACAATGTCCTACTTCGATAACATCCGCACTTTTATCCGTGTCTATGAACTGGGCAGCATGTCCGCTGCCGCACGGGATCAACGGATTTCGCCTGCCGTGGCCTCGGCCCGCATTTCCCAGCTAGAGGCTCATCTGGATGTGCGTCTGTTTCAACGCACCACCCGCAGCCTGACCCCGACCGAGCAGGGACAACTGTTCTATGAAGGGGCCTGTACTGTACTAGAAGCGGTGGAATCTGCTGAAGCCAGCATCGGTGACGTGACTGAAAACCCCCGTGGCACTTTGCATATCGCCGCCCCGCTTGGGGTTGGGCGGCGTTTGATTGCGCCCTACACCCCTGCATTCACCGCGCAATATCCGCTGGTAGATGTCCGCCTTCGGCTCAGCGACCGCAACATTGATCTGACCGCCGAGGGGCTGGATATTTCCTTCTTTCTGGGGCGGCCTGCGGATTCAAACCTGCGGATCCGCAAGATTGCGGATTGTAAACGGGTGCTCTGTGCCAGCCCTGAATACATCCGCACTCATGGCCACCCCAAGACCGGTACGGAAATCGAACGGGGCGCACATAATTGTCTGAACCTGCGGTACCCTGGTGCAACTGAATTTCAGTGGGAATTGGAAACCCCAGATGGCCCGCGCAAATTCGATGTGCGGGGCCGGATCGAAAGCGACGACGGGGATGTTCTGACCGATTGGGCGTTGGCGGGGGCTGGAATTGCCCTGAAACCGGTGTTTGAAATCGCCGCTCATTTGCGCAGCGGTGCCTTGGTTCAAGTGGTCGAGGACACACCGCCCCTGCCCGTTCAAATGGCCTGCCTTTACACCCATCGCCGCCATCAAGACCCCAAGGCCCGATTGTTCATGGAATTCATGATCGAACGGATCGAGAGTGCGGTCAGCGCCACGGATCACCCCTAAAGTTACGTACCGATAGCAGAAATGCCTGTGTTTTTCCTTTACCTGCCAAAGTTTTAGGCTTTTACATTGCAAAACGCAGGTAATTTTTAGAGTGCTTTCGTTTTTTCTTGAAAAACGATCTGGGTATCGTGCCCTATAACATCTTAACGTTGAAATTCGGGGGTCTAATACCTGCTGGGACAGTATAGACATCACGCCGCCCCCAAGGGGTTCAACCGCTTAAAGACCGCTACAAAGGAACTATCGCCATGAGCCGCACAATCCTGATCCAGCCTCTTTCACGCGCGGCATTTGCGCCTTTTGGTGATGTGCTGGACGTGGCCGGCACGCCAGATAAGATGATCAACCAAGGCCTGTGTGGCCGCTATCACGACCGCGCGCAGATGGATTTTAACGATGGAGTGGCGGGTATCAGCCTGTTCAACGCTCAAGTCCGCAGCCTGCCTTTGGCGCTGGAAATGATGGAACGGCATCCCGACGGCAGTCAGGCGTTTATTCCCATGCACCAGAACCCGTTTCTGGTGGTGGTTGCGCCTGATGACGCAGGCGCGCCCGGCGCACCGCTGGCTTTTGTCACAGCGCGCGGACAGGGGATCAACTTTCACCGCAATGTCTGGCACGGCGTGCTAACACCCCTGCATGAACCCGGCCTGTTCGCCGCGATTGATCGCATCGGCGACGGGGCAAATCTGCAAGAACACTGGTTTGATCTACCTTGGCGGATCGAGCGCAGCAATTAAGCGAACCGCCATCAAGAGTGGGCAAAGGGAAACCGTCTTTAAGGGAGACATAGACACATGGCTGACAACTCAATCGGGACACCGGACCAGCTCCGCGACCCAAATTTTACCCCACCATTATACAAAGCGATACCGCTGGGCGTGCAACACGTTCTGGCGATGTTTGTGTCCAACGTGACACCTGCGATCATCATTGCAGGGGCTGCTGGCTTTGGGTTCGGGTCTGATGCGGGGGCGCAGGGCTTTCCGGATATGACCTATCTGATCCAGATGTCCATGCTGTTTGCAGGCATCGCCACATTGTTCCAGACCATCGGCATGGGGCCTGTTGGCGCACGTCTGCCTATCGTGCAAGGTACCAGCTTTGCCTTTATCCCGATCATGATCCCGCTTGTGGCTGGCAAAGGCGTAGAGGCCCTGCCCGCCCTGTTCGGCGGCGTGTTGATCGGTGGGATTTTTCACACGATCATCGGCACAATCATTGGCAAGGTCCGCTTTGCCCTGCCGCCACTGGTCACAGGTCTGATCGTCACCATGATCGGTCTGGCACTGGTCAAAGTCGGCATCCAATATGCGGCGGGCGGCGTGCCAGCCATCGACAAACCCGAATACGGCAGCCTGATGAACTGGTCCGTGGCTTTGGTCGTCATCCTTGTGACATTGGCGCTGAAATTCTTTGGCAAAGGCATGATGTCCGTGTCTGCCGTGGTGATCGGCATTATTGTCGGCTATTTCTATTCCATGGCTTTGGGCATGGTCACGCTGGACGGGATCGCCACCAGCTGGTCCCGCGCAGCCACCATCGCCATGCCAATTCCGTTCAAATACGGGATCGAGTTCAGCTTTGCCGCGATCATCGGCTTTTGCCTGATGGCCTTTGTGTCTGCGGTTGAAACCGTGGGCGATGTTTCAGGCATCACCAAAGGGGGCGCAGGACGTGAAGCAACTGACGCAGAAATCACAGGTGCCACTTACGCAGACGGTCTGGGATCGGCTGTCGCTGGCATCTTTGGCGGCTTCCCCAACACCTCGTTCAGCCAGAACGTCGGGTTGATCGCCATGACCGGCGTGATGAGCCGCCACGTGGTCACCATCGGCGCATTCGTCCTGATCCTTTGCGGTTTTGTTCCCAAAGTTGGCGCATTGATCCGCACCATCCCGATCGAAGTACTGGGCGGCGGCGTAATTGTCATGTTCGGTATGGTTGTGGCCGCAGGTATTTCCATGTTGTCAGACGTGAACTGGAACCGTCGTAACATGGTGATCTTTGCTATCGCCCTGTCTGTCGGACTTGGCCTGCAGCTTGATCCCAAAGCGGTGCAATATCTGCCAGACACGTTGCGCATTCTGATGACATCGGGCCTGTTGCCCGCCGCCGTCATCGCGATTGTGCTGAACCTGTTGTTGCCTGAAGAACTGTCCAACGAATCCACCGAGGAAGTTTCAGGCGGCATGTCGGGCCATGGCGCGGGCAGTTTAAAAGGCTAGTCCACAGCACAAGAACCAAAGAAAAGGGCGCCACATCCGGCGCCCTTTTGCTTTGCAGTAAATGATGCAAAGGGCGTGGTGCGGTCATACTACAAAGGGTCACAGACGACATGAAGCTGCCGAAGAATTTTAGGGAGCTTAAGTAGGATCCGTTTCTCGGAGCTTGTCTATGTCTGGTATGCGGGACTTTGCTGCCGTTGAGCTTAATTTCTTTTCTCACTACCGAGAATCGACTAATTCAGTTTGATGGACAGAAAAGAAACAAATCCTAAGATCAAAACCGATACTGAAGTAGGACCAGAGGTAGCTACACGAAGCTTGGGCGTTTCACTGGGGCGTAAGGTTCTCAGCGACATAGTTTTGGGTTTCTCGGCTCTTACTGTGATCGGTGTTCTTAAGGTTCTTCAATCTCATAATGACGACATTGTCCTTTATGGATTAGAAACGTTCACCACGGCGGCGCTTTCGATTTGGCTCATTTCCTTGTTGCTTAGTGTAATTCCGAATGACCTCTACGAACGTATGAGCACCATCGAGAAATTCTCGTTCAAGCAGATCGCTATTGGGGTTTCTGGGATTGCATCTTGGTATGCGGCTTTCTTTTTCGTCTCTCATTTTGTAGATTCGACTGTCGCAGGATTGGGTATGGTGGCCGGCAATTAGGCTTCTTTTTGGGCTCGAAGCCGCCGTTTGCCGTGCTTACACCATTTAATGCAAAGGGCGCCACATCCGGCGCCCTTTGCATTTATACCCTTCAGCGAAATCAGCCCCGAAAAAAGGCACCGCACATCTGCGCGGTGCCTGATCCGATTAGCCGTAGCTGGAAACCGGTGTCCCTGCCAAAGCCGCGATGTTCAGCAAGCCGCGCACGGTCACGCCAGATGTGACGATATGGGCTTGGTTGCCCATCCCCATCAGGATCGGGCCGACCTCCAGACCATCAGCCACGGATTTCAGCAGGTTCCGCGCCGCGCCAGATGCGTCAGTGTTGGTATATACCAGCACATTGGCCTTACCTGTCAGGCGATTGTCTGGCATCAGACGTTCGCGCAGATCCGGGTCAAGGGCCGCATCGGTGTGCATCTCGCCCTCATACTCAAAATCCGTTTCGATTGCGTCCAGTATCGCCAGTGCCTCGCGGGACAAACGACCCGATGAACTGTCCAGATTGCCGAACTGCGAGCTGGAACACAGTGCCACCTTCGGTGTGACACCAAAGCGGCGCACGTGGCGGGCGGCGGCGATCATTGTGCCTGCAATCTGCTGTGCCGTGGGGTCAATATGCACATGGGTGTCGGCCACGAACAGCGGGCCTTTTTCCAGAATAACCAGCGACAATGCCCCCGCTGGATGCAGGTCCGGCGTTTCCAAAATCTGGCGGATATAGTTCAAATGCCAGTGATATTGCCCGAAGACACCACAGATCATGCTGTCTGCTTCGCCGCGGTGCACCATGGTCGCGGCAATTGCCGTGCTGTTGGTGCGCATGATCGCCTTGGCCAGATCAGGGGTCGCGCCTTTGCGGGCCATCAATTTGTGATAGCTGCCCCAATAATCCCGATAGCGGGCATCATTTTCGGGGTTCACCACCTCAAAATCCCGACCCGCTTTGATCGAAAGACCTTCCCGTTCGATCCGGCGTTCCACCACTTCGGGGCGACCTACAACAACCGCACTGACCCGCATTTCTTCGGACATGGCTTGAACTGCCCGCAACACGCGGGGTTCTTCACCCTCGGCGAAAACAATGCGGCGTTTTTCAAGGCGGGCGGCCTCAAATACAGGGCGCATGATCATGGAGGAACGGTAAACCTGCGACTGCAAACTGGCGCGGTAGTCTTTCAAATCCACATCCCGCGTGGCCACACCAGATTCCATAGCAGCTTTTGCCACCGCAACCGCGATTGTGGGGAGCAAACGGGGGTCAAAGGGTTTCGGGATCAGGTATTCAGGACCAAAGGACAGCCGCTCCCCCTGATAGGCCGCCCCCAGTTCCGCACTGGCGGTTTCCCGCGCCAGCCCCGCAATTGCCTCAACACAGGCCAGCTTCATGGCGTCATTGATCTGGGTCGCGCCCACATCCAAAGCCCCGCGAAAGATAAACGGAAAGCACAAAACGTTGTTCACTTGGTTCGGGTAATCTGACCGACCCGTGGCGATCAGTGCATCAGGGGATGCCTCGCGCGCCAGTTCGGGCATGATTTCAGGGGTCGGGTTGGCCAGTGCAAAGATGATCGGGTGATCCGCCATGCGTTTGACCATATCCTGTGTCAACAGACCGGGGCCCGATACGCCAAGGAACAAATCCGCCCCGTCCATCGCATCCATTGTGGTGCGCATTTCAGTATCGCGGGCGAATTCTTCTTTTTCAGCAGTCAGATTGTTGCGTGATGTATGCACAACCCCCTTACTGTCCAGCATAGTGATGTTTTCTTTTTTCGCGCCCATCACCATCATCATTTTCAGACAGGCAATGCCAGCAGCCCCCGCGCCAAGGGCAACGATCTTGATATCCTCGATCCGTTTGTTCGCCACGCGCAGGGCATTCGATGCTGCCGCTGCGGCCACAATCGCGGTGCCGTGCTGGTCGTCGTGAAACACAGGAATGCCCATGCGTTCACGGCAAATACGTTCGACAATAAAACAATCTGGGGCCTTGATGTCTTCAAGGTTAATCGCACCAAAGGTGGGTTCCAGCTTGCACACCAGATCGGCCAGCTTTTCAGGGTCGGTTTCGTTCACTTCGATGTCAAAACAATCCACGCCAGCGAATTTCTTGAACAGAACCGCTTTGCCCTCCATCACGGGCTTTGACGCCTGTGCGCCAATGTCACCCAAGCCCAGAACCGCAGTACCGTTGGAAATAACCGCCACAAGATTGCCCTTGGCCGTATAGCGCACGGCATCGGCAGGGTTCTTTTCAATTTCCAGACAGGCATCCGCCACACCCGGCGAATAGGCGCGGCTTAGATCGCGCCCTGTGGCCATCGGTTTGGTTGCGCGGATTTCCAGTTTGCCCGGTTTTGGAAACTCGTGATAATCCAGTGCCGCCTGGCGCTCGACCGCCTTTTTGGTTTCGTCAGCCATGTGTGTTCTCCTCCGTTTGCGCAGCGCCCATTTTCAGCGCCACGTCGATCATTCTGTTAGAAAAGCCCCATTCGTTGTCATACCAACCAAAGAGCCGTGTAAATTCGGGACCAAGTATCAATTCCGGCCCCGCCAGAACCAGCGATTCCGCCCGACGCCGCAGATCGGTTGACACCAGCGGCTTGTCCGTCCAGCCAAGCACGGCGGACTGCGCCACAGCCGCCTTTAAATCCGCTTTGAAATCCGCACCTGTGCGATCCAGTTTCACCACCAGATCCACCGCCGAAACACTGGCCACGGGCACCCGCACCGCACTGCCCGTGATGCGCCCTGCCAGTTGTGGAACAACGCGGTCAATCAGCTTGGTCGCACTGGATGTGGTGGGCACCATAGACAGGGCCGCCGCGCGGCTGCGGGCCAGATCCTTACCGGCGGTGTCAATGGTGGGCTGGCTGCTGGTGTAGCAGTGAATGGTGTTCATATGCCCGCTTGAAACGCCATACCGATCATCAAGCAGCCGCAGCAAAGGGGCCAAGGCGTTGGTGGTGCAAGACGCGTTAGACACGATACGCTGGCCTGTGAATGCGGCATCATTGGCCCCCAGAACCAACGTCACATCAGCCGCATCTGACGGGCCGGAAATCAACACTGATTTTGCGCCCGCCAGCAAACCCCGTTCGGCAATATCACGGCGGGTTGCCCGCCCGCTACATTCCAGAAAAACATCCACCCCCGTCAGATCAAGCGAGTCTGCAGTGGGATCAATCTGATAAAACGGAACCTTGGTCCCGTTCACCATCAACGCCACGTTCGACGTTTCGACCTGACCCGGAAACGGGCCGAAAACGCTATCGAATTCAAACAGATAGGCGCAGGTTTCCAGCGGGGCGAGATCGGTGACCATCACCACCTCGATCCCTGTTTCCTGACGGGTTGTCATAAGGGCGCGCAAGATCGAACGGCCGATCCTGCCAAAACCATGAATTGCGACGCGGACCTTTTTCATCTTCACTTTTCTTGCGGTTCAACGCGCGATAAGGCGCGTCTTAGGTGGCACTGGCTGCTTTGGGCGGGGGGCGATCTGACGTATCCCGTCCCGAAAGACAGGGTCTTTTCTGCCGCCAAGCCTATCAAGCTTGCCAGTGGCCTGCATCAAAAATCAACGTCTAAGGCGATACCCTTTGCAACAGCCAGATCCACCACGGTTGAAGCCACCGCCAGATCCTGCAAACCCACGCCTGTGCCGTCAAAAATCGTGATTTCCTCGTCCCCGCTACGCCCTGTAGCTGTGCCGTTGATAACGGCTCCCAACTCGGTAATGTCACCCTGTTGGATCAGCCCATCAGCCACAGGATGCTGGAATTCCCCGATGCTGATGGATTGGGCGATTTCATCAGTGAACAATCGCGCCTTGCCTGCCAGATTGGCGGCGATTTCCCGTTTGCCCTTGGTGTCTGTGCCCATACAGGCCAGATGGGTGCCCGCGCGGATTTGGCCGTCTTGCACAATGGCGTCAAAACTGGATGTGATGGTCACAATCACATCGCTTTGCGCACCCAGATCATCAAGGCTGACCGCCTGAAACGGCAGGCCCAACTCTTCTGCCACAGCGCGCAAACCGTTCAGTTTTTCGGGCGAACGGTTCCACGCCACCACCCGATTAAAATCCCGCTGTTCGGCCACAGCGCGCAGTTGAAACGCCGCCTGATGCCCAGCGCCGACAATGCCCAGAACCTTCGAATCCTGACGCGCCAGATGGGCCACCGAAACCGCCGCCGCTGCCGCCGTGCGCAAGGCCGTCAGCAGGTTGCCCCCCACAATCGCGCGGCATTTGCCAGTGTCCGCATCAAACAGAAAAATCGTGGATTGGTGGTTTGTGATACCTTTTTCCGCATTCCCCGGCCAATAGCCCCCCGATTTCAGCCCCAAATTCAACGCCGCTTTGTCAAACCCCGATTTAAACCCGTACAGCGCATCCGCGTGGCCGATTGCTTCACGGATCACAGGGAAATTACAGGCGGTTTTCGCGGCCATTGATGCAAACACACCCTCGACAGCGTCAAAGGCTGCGGCGCGGGTCATCAGGGCGGCGATTTCTTTTTCGGGAACGATCAACATGATTTTGGGCCTTTGAACAAAGTTGGATCGGGGCCAGAAAGCCAGTCCCGATCAAAGAGTGATTTCGCAAAGATTAATAGGCTTTGCCCCGCGCCGACACAGGCCAAAGAGTTTCCACCTTGCCCCCGCGCACACCAACATACCAGTCATGCACATTGCAGGTCGGATCACAGTGGCCCGGCACAAGACGCAACTTGTCATTCACTGCCAGCACGCCATTCGGGTCAGAAACCACCCCGTGTTCATCCGAACATTTCAGATAGTCCACATCATCGCGGCCATAGACAACCGGCAGGCCGGAATCTACTGACTGCGCCTTAAGCCCTGCATCCACGATGGCTTTGTCGGATTTGGAATGGCTCATCACCGAAGTCAGAATAAACAGCGCGTTTTCCCATTCGCCGTCATCAATCCGCTTGCCGTTTTCATCCAGAATCCGGCCATAATCCGCGTCCATGAAGGCGTAAGAACCGCATTGCAACTCGTTATACACGTTGGATGCACTTTCAAAGTAATACGATCCTGTACCGCCGCCGCCAACGATGTCACATTCCAGACCGTTGCTTTTCAACCCCTGCACCGCATCAGCCACTTGCGCGATTGCTGCGTCCAGTTTTTCCTTGCGATCCGCGTAAAGTTCCATGTGCTGCATCGCGCCTTGATAGGCTTGGATGCCTGCAAATTTCAGCCCCTCGGCCCCGTCGATCAGCTTGGCGATATTCACCACCTCCTGCGTGGTGTTAACGCCGCACCGCCCGGCGCCACAGTCTATTTCGACCAAAGCCTCGATCTCTGTGCCATGTTTCACCGCCGCCGCAGACAGGGCTTTGACGTTTTCTGGATCATCCACACAGACCAGCACACGACAACCGTATTTCGGCATCCGCGCCAGACGGTCGATCTTGGCCGGATCTGTCACCTGATTGGACACCATCACATCCTTGATGCCACCACGGGCGAAAACCTCGGCTTCAGAAACCTTCTGGCAGCACACACCACAGGCCGCGCCAAGGTCTTGTTGCAGCTTCAGCACATCCACCGATTTGTGCATTTTGCCATGGGCGCGGTGCCGCATACCGTGGGCTTTGGCGTATTCGCCCATCTTCTTGATGTTGCGTTCCAGCGCATCCAGATCGAGGATCAGACAAGGGGTCTGTATATCCGCCTCTGCCATGCCAGGTAGGGCAGGAACATCATAGCCGACTTCCAGTTCGTCGTAATTAATATCTTTCATGAGTTTCGTCCCTTTGTTTACAGCCAAGGCAGTTTTGCCAGATCGACGTTGCCGCCAGTAAGAATGACGCCCACGCGCTTTTTGGCGAAGACATCGGGGTTTTTCAGTATGGTGGCCAGCGGCACGGCGCTGCTGGGTTCCACCACAATTTTCATGCGCTGCCAGATCAGTTTCATGGACTCGACAATTTCAGGATCGCTGGCGGTCAGAATATCGCTGACATGATTTTTTACAAAATGCCATGTCAGGTCTTTTAACGGCACCTTCAAACCATCCGCCACCGTGTCTGGTGCATCATCGGCGATGATATGGCCCGCTTTGAAACTGCGATAGGCATCATCGGCCTGTTCGGGTTCCGCCGCAATCACCCGCACCTCTGGCGCCAGATGGGACAGGGTCAAACAGGTGCCCGAAATCATCCCGCCCCCGCCAATAGGCGCGACCACCATATCGAGCGGCCCGCCAAAATCCTGCATCTGTTCCAACAATTCGCGCGAACAGGTGCCCTGCCCCGCAATCACCCGCGGGTCATTATAGGGGTGCACAAAATTGCCACCCGTGCGGGCCTGAACCTGCGCGAAAACCTCTTCGCGGGACGATGTAGACGGCTCACATTCGGTGATTGTCCCGCCGTAACCGCGCACCGCGGCCTTTTTCGCCTCGGGCGCGGTGCGGGGCATCACCACATTGCACGGAATCCCCCGCCGCCCTGCCGCATAAGACAGGGACAGCGCGTGATTGCCCGAACTATGGGTGCAAACGCCGTTTTGCGCCTCTGCATCCGACAGACCGAACACCGCGTTGGACGCGCCGCGTACCTTGAATGCACCGGCTTTTTGGAAATTTTCGCACTTAAAGAAAATCTCACACCCCGCCAGTGCATTTATATAGGCCGAGGTCAGAACAGGCGTGCAGTGGATGTGGGGCTTGACCCGTTCATGGGCGGCCAGCATGTCATCATAATTTGGAATATACATCGTTACGATCCCTGATCAGGCAGCCGCTTGGTCGGCGGTTCGCGCCCCAAGACGATAGAATTCCTGCGCCGCAGCAACGCCAGAGCCCAGTTTCACATCCAAGCCCAGATCGACCATCACCATTTCGGCAACACTTAACCCTGACAACATCATCGCGTCCGTTAACATGCCCAAATGACCGATGCGGAACAGTTTTCCCGCAACCTCGCCCAAGCCAACGCCAAAGGCCATGCCATAATCCCGCGCAGCCACATTAACGATATCCGTCGCGTTGAACCCTTCGGGCGTGCAAATCGCCGACACTGAATTGGAATACAGATCAGGCGATGCCGCACAAAGCTGCAAACCCCAAGCATCGACCGCTTTGCGCACGCCTGTTGCGATCCGTGCGTGGCGGGCAAAAACGTTGTCCAGACCTTCGTCTTCAAGCATTTGTAGGGACAGCTTCAACCCGTTCATCAGACCCACAGGCGGCGTATAGGGAAAGGCGTTATTGGCATAGCCTTTGGCCATATCCCCCAGATCAAAAAACGTGCGCGGCAAGCTAGCTTTGGCGCAAGCGGCCATCGCGTTGGCGCTGACACCGACTATGGCCAGCCCTGCGGGAAGCATGAATCCTTTTTGCGATCCGGTAACCGCAATATCCACGCCCCAATCGTCCATACGGAAATCCATTGACCCGATGGAACTGACCCCGTCCACGAACAGCATGGCCGGATGCCCCGCGGCATCAAGCGCACGGCGTACGGCGGCAATATCGGATTTCACACCCGTGGCAGTTTCATTATGCGTGGCCAGTACGACCTTAATTTCATGGGATTTATCGGCCCGCAGGATTTCTTCGTACTTGTCAGCAGGCAAGCCTTGCCCCCAAGGGGTTTCCACCACTTGCACGTCCAGCCCATGGCGTTGGCACATATCAATCCAGCGGTGGCTGAACATACCGTTGCGGGCTGCCAGCACCTTATCCCCCGCTGACAACGTATTGGTCAGCGCGGTTTCCCAGCCCCCCGTTCCCGTCGACGGAAAGATAAAAACCTTGGCGGTTTCAGATTTCAAAACCCGCCGCACACCGTCCAGACAGGGGTGCAAAATATCCCCAAACACAGGCGAGCGGTGGTCAATGGTGGGCATGTAGCAGGCCAGACGAATGGATTCGGGCATATTGGTCGGGCCGGGAATAAAGACAGGGTTTTGAAAACTCATCGTTTCCTCCATCAAAATGTTTCCCAGCCACCTTATGCCTCCCGCCCCCATTCCACAATTTTTTTGAAATCATTTTTCAAAAACACCGATCTCAAATTTATTATTTATTGTCAAATGGTTACATTTTTCATATTATGAAATCATATTTCAGTTTGAATAAGGAAGATTTGATGGCTTTCCAAGACAATGACGATAAAGCGGATCGAAAACAGCGGGGGCGGCCCCGTGCCTTTCATGAAAAGACCGAACAGAACACCATCAAATCGCTGGACCGCGCTCTTGTGGTTCTGGCCGAAGTCGCCCGCGCCGAAGGTATTACGCTCAGCGCGCTGGCCCAGCGCTTGGGGGAATCTCCTGCCACGATCTACCGCGTTTTGACGACCCTTGCGTTGCACCAGATTGTTGAAAGCAATGACAGCGCGCAGACTTGGCATATCGGGGCGGGGGCCTTCCTGATCGGCTCGGCGTTTTTACGGCGCACCAGCCTTGTGGAAACCAGCCGTCCGATCCTGCGCGACCTGATGGAAACAACGGGGGAAACCGCCAATCTGGGGGTGGAAAAAGACGGTCATGTGCTGTTTCTGGGTCAGGTGGAAACCCATGCCCCGATCCGCGCGTTTTTCCCACCGGGCACGCTGTCACCGCTACATGCTTCGGGGATCGGAAAGGTGTTGCTGGCCTATTTTGACGCCCCCAGATTGCACCGGTTCGGGACGGCTGGACTGGCGCGTTTTACCCCACACACTTTGGCCGACATGGCGGATTTACAGGCGGATCTGGCACAGATCAGAACCCGCGGCTATTCGGTGGATGATCAGGAACGCAACATCGGTATGCGCTGTATCGCGGCCCCGATCCGCAATGCACTTGGCGAAGTGATCGCAGGGATTTCCGTGTCAGGCCCTACCAGCCGCATTGCGCCTGATGAGGTGGCAAAACTGGCGACAGCCGTGATTTCAGCCGCCGCCCGCGTTTCAGAAGCATTGGGGGCCAGCCCCCAGAATGCCCCCGATTAACCCAATTTCATGTGACGGTTCACGTCTTTGTACAACAGATAACGGAACGGCCCCGGCCCGCCTGCATAACAGGCCTGCGGGCAGAATGCGCGTAACCACATGTAATCGCCAGCTTCTACCTCGACCCAATCCTGGTTCAGACGATAAACCGCCTTGCCTTCCAGCACATACAGCCCGTGTTCCATTACATGTGTCTCGCAAAACGGGATCACGCCGCCCGGTTGCAGGGTCACAATCGTCACATGCATGTCGTGGCGCAGGTCGGTGGGGTCCACAAACCGCGTCGTCGCCCAAACGCCATCCGTATCTGGCATCACGTTGGCGGCCACGTCTTTTTCGTTGGCAATAATCGGGTCGGGATGATCCAGACCGTCCACTGCCTCATAGGATTTGCGCACCCAATGGAACCGCGTTACTGCGTCCCCGTTGTTTTTCAACGTCCACTTCAGACCCGCAGGCAAATAGGCATAACCGCCTTCTTCCAGCCTGTAAGTTTCACCGTTGAAGGAGAGATCAAACGATCCCTCAACCACGAACAAAACGCCCTGCGCCTGTGGGTCCAGCTCCGGCCGCTCGGATCCACCGCCCGGTTGGACTTCCATGATATATTGCGAAAAGGTTTCGGCAAATCCGCTGAGCGGACGGGCAATCACCCAAAGCCGTGTTTCATCCCAAAAGGGCAGGAAACTGGTCACAATATCGCGCATCGTGCCTTTGGGAATAACCGCGTAAGCATCTGTAAATACCGCCCGATCCGACAAAAGCTGGGTCTGGTCAGGGTGGCCGCCACTGGGGGCAAAATACGTCGATTTATTCATCAAACTCTCCGATACAGAAATGCGCCTAAGGTCGCTGGTGCCGTTTTACCCCAAAGTCGCGCGTTTCACAGCTTTAGGGAAGCGCATGAATACCTGAAAGATCATTCGGGATTTTTTGATAGTGCGCGGCGGCTTTTTACCTGGTTACGAAAAATGCCGGCTTGTTTCCAAACCGGCATTCCAATTTTCAGCGATTACGGGCGTTCGATCAGCCTTCGGTTGACGGTGTCAGCAGTGGCGTGATCCGGCGCACCGCAGCGCGGCGGTTGGCCTGTTCTGCGCTATCGGTTGGCACCCGTAGATTGCTTTCGCCATAGCCCTGGATCACCAGATTTTGCGCTGGCACATTAAAGTATTCGGTCAAAGCCAAGGCCACGGATTCCGCACGACGGTCCGACAGCGCAAGGTTCGATGTGGCCGAACCAACAGCGTCAGTGTGGCCCTCAATCAGAAACACCTCAGCCGGATTTTCTTCAATCAAATCAGCTATGGCTGTCCCCACAGTGGCCAGACTTTGCGCCTGATCTGCCTCGATGATGGCGGAACCCGTTGCGAATGTAATCGCGCTGAGTTCAATCACCGGCATCAATTCACGCACCGCCCGTATCTGGCGGATTTGTTGCAGGGAAAAGGTGCGATCCACATCCCCGTTGCGCGTTGACATCAAAGCCGTGCGCAAATCCGCATCGCTTAGCGCATCAGAGGCGTAGGAATATTCCTCAACGCGGGGCAGATCCGCAACCCGCACAGGCACCTCGTTCACGGTGTCGTCGAACAGTTGCACGGTCTGGCCATTGGTCAGATATTGCGTCCGGTTCAGCACTTGGCCATTGGGCGCACGAACGGTGACGATCTGTGTACCATCAGCGGCCACAATGGTCTGACGGGACGACCCGTCGGCAAACGTTTCAGTTTCCACGGTAGAACCTGGCTGACGCAGCAACGCATTGTCATCCTTCAGAACGTAATAATCGCCATCGCCGCGCTGCACGACAACACGGTCGTCATCGGTTTCCACAACCTTGTCCCGATTGTTCAAGACCGCCGCAAGAATGCCGATACCAGCCGCGCCGATCAGGAATTTCTCGAGGTTGTTCAAACCGCCATCATCACTAGACACGGCAGCCTCTTCGGCCCGCTCTTGATTGCTGGCACGACGGTTCTTTTTGGTAATCGTCTCTTTGCGCTTTTTGCCTTTGGCCCCTTTACCGTCTTTTGTCGCCGTCACTTTGCGCACGGTATTGGCGTCTTCGGTGCTGGCATCAGTGTCCGTTTGAACCGCTTCCATTTCACCTTTGTTGCGCTTTTTCTTTCTACCGTTGTCGTCGCTGTTGGCTTGGGTTGCATCCTGATCTTTGGTCATATTGACCTGATCATCGGATTTCCGCCCTTTCGTGCCGTCACTGGTCGCAACGGCATCATCGTCCTTCTTTTTCTTCTTCTGCTTGTCAGCTTCGGCCTTTACCTGTTCTTCCGTCACTTTATTGGCATTCGCCGTTGAACCGGAATTTTCAGCGGCTTTGGCCTCTTTCTTTTTCTGTTTCTTGGTTTTTGCTTCGGAGTCTGCCTTCAGTTTTGCAGCTGTATCCGCTTCCACTTGCGCAGAGGTGCCGCGCCCGTCGTTAGCCTTCACTTCGGCTTTCGCCTCTGCTTTGGCTTCCGCTTTCGCCTCTGCCTTTTTTGCGGCTTTTTTCTGCTTTTTGGTTAGATTTTCAGCGTCTTCTTTAGCTTTGTTCTTCTTTTTCAACTTCTTGGCCAAGTCTTCTGCATCAGCGTCAGTCGCTTGCGCCAGTTTTATATCAGCCGTAATTGCTGGTTTTGCTGCAGAATTTACAGTCTGGGCATAGACAATATGCGGTGAGGCCAGTGCAAAACTGAGAATAACCGCCGTTGTGCTTTTCAATTTCTGAGTGTTCATGTTCATCTCCCTAACGAGTGGATATAGGATTTAAACGCACAACTCTCGCGAATGGTTCATTTTAAATTCAAACCCAAGCGGATTGTTGCCAGTGCAAACCCGCCGCTGCCCTGCGGTTGCCTGCTAGGCGGGCCCCACCCTCCCTGTAAAAATGCCACTCTTGCATACCAATGCACGATACTTCCCTGCGCGATGTCAAAAAAGTTGGACGAAACCAAACGGGCTGCTACGGTGCTGCGCAATGGGATACCAACGGAGGAAAATAATGAACACTTTTAACTTTAAAGGCACCGCGAAAGCTGTGCTTGCGGCTGCTGTGCTGACGGGCACCACCGCCCTGCCCGGCTTTGCACAAGAGGTAACACTGCGGCTGCACCAGTTCTTGCCACCCGTTGCAACGCTGCCAAAGGCCGTAATGAAACCCTGGGGTGCCAAGATTGAGGCCGCAACAGATGGCCGTCTGAAAATCGAACATTTCGACGCCATGTCCTTGGGCGGGCGTCCCCCTGAATTGATGGACCAAGCCCAAGACGGCGTAGCAGATATTATCATGACGGTGGTGGGCTACACACCGGGACGCTTCCCCCGCACCGAAGTGTTCGAATTGCCGTTTATGATGACTGACCCGATCGCCACCTCACTGGCGTTTCAGCAGATGGTAGACGAAGATTTCCAAGCCAGCGAATATTCCAACGTCAAGGTTCTGGGCGCATGGGTCCACGGCCCGGGCTTGATCCATTCGGTCAACGGGGTGAACAAACTCGAAGACATGGAAGGCTTGAAAGTGCGCGGTCCGACCCGTATCATCAACAACCTGTTAACCGAACTGGGCGCAACTGCCGTGGGCATGCCCCTGCCTGCCATCCCCGAAGCCCTGTCCAAAAAGGTGATCGACGCCACCGTGATCCCGTGGGAGGTGACGCCTTCTATTCGTTTGACCGAGCTGGTGACCAATCACACCGAGTTTTCAGGCGATGAGGCCCTGTACACAGCCGCGATCATCATGGTGATGAACAAAGCGAAATACGAGAGCCTGCCAGACGATCTACGTGCCGCCCTTGATGCTGAAAGCGGCCCAGCGCTCAGCAAAATGGCCGCCTTTGAAATGGAAGCTGCCGATGCACCGGGCCGTAAAATTGCCGAGGACAAAGGCAATACAATCACCGTTCTGGATGCTGCCGAGGTTGCCCGCTGGAAAGAAGCCTCAGAGCCTGTCATCGCCGCTTGGATCGAAGACATGAAAGGCCGTGGTATTGATGGCGAGGCGTTGATCGCCCGCGCCAAAGAACTGATCGCCGCTAACGAAGGTAAGTAATCCAAACGGGGGGCCACTGGTCCTGCGCAAGCCCTGCTTGCGGCCCCCCGACACACCTTCCAGCGCGGAGTCCCATTCCCTATATGTATGCATTTCTTGATAAAACCGCTGGTTTTTTGGCCCGCACCACGGCTTTGATCGGCGGCATCGTGTTGCTTTTACTAGTGGCGATGACCTGTCTTAGTATCACCGGGCGGTCCCTGTCTTTCATCGGGTTAAACCAGATCAAAGGCGATTTTGAACTGATGGAACTGGGGGTCGGCTTTGTCATCTTCAGCTTTCTACCTTGGGCGCAATACAGTGGCGGCCATGCCCGTGTGGATCTGTTTGCCACGGTGATGCCCTTGTGGATGAACCGTCTGGCTGACGTGGCTTCGGACCTGTTGCTTCTGGCAATCGCAGTGATCGTTGGCTGGCGGCTCTGGCTTGGGATGCTTGATAAGAAATCCTACGGCGAGACCACATTCATCCTGCAATGGCCGGTTTGGGAGGCCTATCTTTCAGGCCTGCTGGGCATGTCAGTTTTTGTCATCGTGGCCCTGTTCTGTACCCTGCGCAGCACGCGGTCCCTACTTGGGGGCACCCCGTGAGCAATATCGAAATTGGCCTTTGGTCCTTCCCCGTTCTGTTGGTTCTGTTGTTTCTGCGCGTGCCCATCGGCCCCGCCATGGCGCTGATCGGATTTGGCGGCACGTGGCTGGTGATAGGCACACCGATGATGACCCTATCCCAACTTAAAAACCTGACCTTTGGCACATTCGCCAATTATTCCCTGTCGATTATCCCGCTGTTCCTGCTGATGGGCCAGTTTGCAACCATCAGCGGCATGTCCCGCGGCCTGTTCAAAGCAGCCGAGGCGTGGCTGGGTCACCTGAAAGGCGGCATCGCAATGGCCGCTGTGGGGGCCTGCGCGGGGTTCGGTTCCATCTGCGGATCATCACTGGCTACGGCGGCAACCATGGGCCAAGTGGCCCTGCCAGAACTGCGCCGTTATGGATATTCCGGTCGGCTGGCCACAGGCGCTTTGGCGGCGGGTGGCACCCTTGGCATCCTGATCCCGCCTTCTGTGGTGCTGGTGATTTATGCCATCCTGACCGAACAAAACATCGCCAAACTGTTTGTCGCCGCTATGATTCCGGGCCTGCTTGCGGCCTTTGGCTATATGGTTACGATTGCAATTATGGTGCGCATCCAAGACGGCGGTGGACAGGTCTTGGACCGCCAACCGATCCTTGCACGGTTCAAGGCGTTGATCGCGGTCTGGCCCGTGTTAACCATCTTTCTGGTGGTGGTCGGCGGTATCTACCTTGGGGTTTTCACCCCGACCGAGGCCGCAGCCATCGGCGCCGCAGGCACTGCTATTGTGGCCTTGGTATCGGGGCAACTGGGCTGGACCAACACCGCCGAGGCGATCTTGGGCACCGCAAAATCCACGGGTATGATCTTTATGATCATTCTGGGGGCAAGCCTGTTCAACAACTTTCTGGCCCTGACCCAACTGCCCCAAAACACCGCACAATGGGTCGGCGCACAAGGCTTCAGCCCATGGTTTGTACTGGCCGTGGTGCTGGTGCTGTATCTGGTGTTCGGCTGCATCATGGATAGCCTGTCGATGATCCTTTTGACCGTGCCAATCTTCTATCCGATTATGGCGGGGCTGGATTTCGGCATGGCGCCCGACGATTTCGGCCTTTGGTTCGGCATTCTGGTTCTGATTGTGGTCGAGGTCGGATTGATCACGCCCCCTGTCGGGATGAATCTGTTCATTATCAACGCGCTGGCCAAAGACACCCCCATAAGCGAGACCTTTCGCGGCACCCTGCCCTTCGTCATCGCTGATCTGGTGCGTGTGGTGATCCTGACCCTGCTTCCCGCCCTGACGCTGGGTCTGGTCTGGGCAATTTACTAACACTAAAGCGGCCTGTTTTAAGGCCGCTTTAGCCCGTTACCCCACACAATGGGCGCGGAAAAATGCAGCCGTTTCTTTAGCTTGCAGATCAACAGGCACAGATACCCCCGCGACAGATGTAATGGCATCAGCCCGCTCTTGCTCGGTCAGGAATTTACCACGGAAAATATCCCATAGATCACGCAGATGGGCGGCTGAATATTCGGGATGGAACTGCACCGAAGCGGCAGGAAAATCATACTCCAGCGCGGCAATCGGACAATAGGGCGCGGTAGCTGTAACGGCAGCCTGCGGCGGCGCGATCACCACCTGATCCTGATGCCAAACATGGGCGTCAATCATCGCGCCTTTCAAGGTGAACTGCCGCGCACCGACAATATTTCCAGCCTTTGCCTTTTCCGCCTTGCCACCAAAAGTGTCAGCCATGATCTGATGCCCAAAGCAAATACCAAAGATCGGTTTTCGGGCAGATTTGCACGCCAGTAAAAACTGGCGCAACGGGGTCATCCACGGCGTATCATCGTAAACACCAGCTTCAGACCCGCTAATCACCACGCCGTCAAAACCACTAAGCGCTGGCAACATTGCGCCGCCCTGTGCCACATCCACGGCAAAAATTTCGGCCTCGGGCAAGGCGGGGGCAAGCCAGTCATGGATCAACTGTCCCACACGCGGTTGGCCGGACATGTCCGGTTCAGGATGGGACGTCAGATCAAGAACAGCTATTTTCACAACGCACCCACAGGATCAATTCTAGCGATTTCACCAGCGGTAATGCCGCCGGGTTTGAAAGACAATCCCTGAAAACCCCACCTTTCAGAACTATGGTACAGCCGAATCCGCCCCGCGTGAAAAATGCTTCTTTCAGGATAACATCATGATGGGGTTGTTCTTTTTCGGCGAAGGGGATTGTATGCACCCAAGCCCAGCTTCGATAAACAGGTCCGGTAATGCACAATTACACGCTCAAACAACTCCGCTATGTGGATGCCGCGGGCCGGCTTGGGTCCATCGCAATGGCAGCCGAAGATCTGGCCATCTCGCAATCCTCAATCTCGGCCGCGATTGACGCCTGCGAACGGGAAGTGGGCTATGACATCTTCGTGCGCACCCCTGCAAAAGGCGTGAAACCAACCGCACTCGGCTATGATGTGCTCAAAGCGATTAGGCGGTTTTTAGAGCAGGGCCGCCATTTCGAATCTGAAATCCAATCCATCGACGGGCAGACCACAGGGGCCGTGCGCATCGGCTGCTACGCAACCGCCGCGCCGTCTTTTTTACCTTTAATCCTGAAAAGTTTTTCGGAACAGCACCCCGGAATTTCCATTATCCTGCTCGAAGGAAACATGGACGCCGCCGTAAAATTCCTGAACGAAGGCGATGTGGATCTGGTGTTTTCTTATGATGAAACCGTGGAAAGCGGCCAAGGGTTTGTACCCCTTTTTCCAGCACCGCCTTATGCGCTGCTGCCTTCGGATCACCCGCTGACGACCCAAACCCACGTCACATTTGAACAATTATGCACCCTTCCGATGGTCATGCTCGACCTGCCGCGCACCCGTGCCTATTTCGGGAATATGTTCACAAAACTGGGACTGACGCCAAATATTGTCCACTCCACCCGCTCTTCTGAAATTGTGCGTGCGCTGGTGTCCGGTGGCTTTGGATTTTCCATTTTGAACATACGCCCGCCTGAATATGTGGGCGCCAATCTGCCGTTCACAATTCTGCCGATCAAAGACAAAGTTGACATCCCGGTTTTTGGCATCATCACCAGTGATGTGAACCGCCGCCCCCGCATTGTCAGCGAATTTATCGACCACTGCGTTGCCCTGCGCGAAGCGCGGGTTTTCGACGATCTGGCTGTAACATAACCCGCCAAAGCAATGGCACTTTAGGCGGCTCCTCTTATCGGCCCATCCTGGGTACAAACTCCATTCCTCAACAAAATAGTGTTTAGACCCTCTAACAAAATGTTTTCTGGCTCAAAGTTGCTAGGCTAGGCTTGGTTAATAATAAAAAAAGAATCAACCAACCGGAGGTACTACCCTGTGAGAATTCTATTTAAGGGCCTGATGACGGCTACCGTTTTGGCCTCGATGCTCGCCACTGGCGCGCAATCCGAAGAGCTGAAACGCGGCGGTACATTGGTCACTGTCCTAGGCACCAACGTCCGCAATCTGAACTCTGCCGTGCAATCGGGCATCGTGACCGGCTTTCCCGGCGCGCAATTGTTTGCATCCCCCCTGCGCTATGACGAAGACTGGACCCCACAACCCTATCTGGCCGAAAGCTGGGAGGTGTCCGACGACGGATTAAAAGTGACGCTGCACCTTGTTCACAACGCTAAATTCCATGACGGCGTGCCAATCACGTCCAAAGACGTGGCGTTTTCGGTTGATGTGATCAAGGCGAACCACCCCTTCAAAGCCATGTTTGCGCCAGTTGAATCTGTTGACACCCCCGATGACTACACCGCGATCCTGAACCTTAGCCAACCGCACCCGGCCTTGATGTTGGCCATGTCGGGGCAGTTGATGTCGATCATCCCCCAACATATCTACGGCGATGTGCCCATCGAAGAGGTAAAGACCCATCCCCGTAACAACAAAGATGTTGTCGGCTCCGGCCCGTTCAAATTGGCCGAATTTGTCAGCGGTCAGCATGTTATTCTGGAACGTTTTGACGATTTCTTTATCGAAGGTCGCCCCTATCTTGATAAAATCGTCATGCGGATCATCCCTGATCCCGCAGCGCGTGCCATCGCCTATGAAAATGGCGAAGTGCAAATGGGTGCTTTTGAATTGCTGCCACGCATTATCAACCGCTTGAAAAAAGTGGATAATCTGACAGTTACACCTGAAGGTTACGGCGGTGTCGGCCCGCTTGACTGGTTGGCGATGAACACCCAGCGCGGCCCGCTGAAAGATGTGCGTGTGCGCAAGGCGATTGCCTATGCGGTGGATAAAAACTTCATCCTCAAGGCTTTGATGCAGGGCACGGCAGTTGAATCCAAAACCGGCATCCATCCGGACAGCCCGTTTTATAAGGACGACGTTGAAAACTACGCGGTTGATCTGGACAAGGCGAACGCCCTGTTGGATGAGGCTGGTTTCCCGATGAACGGGGACAGCCGTTTCAGCCTGACCATTGATTTTGGCTGGGCCGATGTCAAACCGCAGGTTGAATATGTCAAAGCCGCGCTTAAAAAAGTGGGCATTGATGTTCAAGTGCGCGCCAGTGCGGATTTCCCCACCTGGGCGAAACGTATGGGCGACATGGACTTCGACATGTCTTGGGACTCTGTGTTCAACTGGGGCGATCCTGTGATCGGCGTTCAGCGTACCTACATTTCAACCAACATCGGCAAAGGCGTTTGGTCCAACACGCAAGGCTATTCCAATGCCCGCGTTGATGAACTGCTGGAACTGGCGGCAGTCGAAACCGATGCTGAGAAACGCAAAGCGCTCTATGCGGAATTCCAGACCATCATTGCCGATGAACTGCCCGTTTATCACATCAATGCGCTGCCGTATCACACGGTTTATAACGACAAAGTGGGCAACCCACCTTTGGGAATTTGGGGCACTTCTACCCCGATCGACATGACTTACCTCAAAGACTAGTCATCCTGCGCGGCAGGCCTTCGGGCTTGCCGCTTCCCCGACCCTCTTTAGAAGAAGAACGCTTGTGGCTTTCCTCCAATCCTTCCTTATCCGTACAATTTATGCCGTGATCTTGCTGGCTGCTGTGCTGGTCCTTAACTTTTCAATGATGCACCTTGCCCCCGGTGATGTGGCTGACACGATCAGCCAGTCAATGGGCGGCGCGGATCAAGCCGTGCTGGATCAAATCCGCGCGGATTACGGGCTGGATCAGCCGTTTCTGGTACAGCTTGGCCGCTATATGGGGAATGTCGCGCAGTTTAATCTGGGATATTCCTTCTTTTACAACGCGCCCGTGACCGAACTGATTTTGCAACGCCTGCCTGCGACCCTGTTGCTGGTTTTCGTTGCACAAATCCTTGCTCTGGGGATCGGCGTGATCCTTGGGGTGATTTCGGCGCGCAAACCGAACGGAATTGCCAGCCATTTCGTCACCATGCTGGCACTGTTTGGTTATTCAGCGCCTGTGTTCTGGACTGGCATCCTGCTGCTGATCGCCTTTTCCCTGAAAATTCAATGGTTCCCCGTGGCAGGCATGCAAGATGTCACAATTGAGGGCGGCTTTTTTGTTCATGCGCTTGATATTGCCAAACACCTTGTCCTGCCTGTGATCACCCTTGGGTCAATTTTTCTGGCGCTGTATTCCCGCCTGTCCCGCGCCACCATGATGGAAGTCTTGGGATCTGATTATGTCCGCACCGCCAAGGCCAAAGGACTTAGCGAGCGGGAAGTTGTTTACAAACACGCTTTGAAAAACTCCCTCTCTCCAGTCATTACTTTGGCTGGCCTGCAATTTTCGGCCGTTATTTCCGGCGCGGTTCTGGTTGAGGCAGTGTTTTCCTGGCCGGGTCTAGGAACACTCGCCTTTCAATCCATCATCGCACGGGACACGCCAACCATCCTTGGCATCCTGTTTTTTTCAGCGCTTGTGGTGATCGTTGGCAATTTGCTGACCGATCTGGCCCTGCGCTTTGTTGATCCCCGTGTAGGAGGCAAACGATGACCGACGCACCGATTATTCCCACCGAAGAAATCCCACAGGCCCGCCATCCCTTTGCCGAGGCTTGGGAAATGTTCCGCCGCAACCATGCAGCTATGGTGGCGCTGGTGGTGCTGACTTTGATCGTTCTTGGCGCTATCTTTGGTCCATGGCTGTATCCTGTTGATCCGTTTGATATGGTCTGGGCACCGTTTTCCCCGCCCGGTGTAGACGGCTTTCTGCTGGGCACCGATTATCTGGGCCGTGATCTGTTATCTGCCCTTATCAACGGGGCGCGGGTATCTATCGTTATCGGTCTGGCCGCGGCGGTTGTATCCGTGGTGATTGGCGTCACCGTCGGCGCATTGGCAGGGTTTTACCGCGGATGGGTTGAAGAATTGTTAATGCGGATCACAGAATTTTTCCAAGTTCTGCCTACCCTATTGTTTTCCATGGTTATTGTAGCACTTTTCGGGGCTTCATTACCGATGATCACCTTCGCCATCGGCGTGGTCAGTTGGACAGCCGTGGCCCGCATCACACGTTCTGAATTCCTGCGCATCCGCGAGTTGGAATATGTTACCGCATCGCGCGCATCGGGGGCCAAAAACGGCAAACTGATGTTCCGCGTGATCTTGCCCAACGCCCTGCCCCCGATCATCGTGCAAGCCGCCCTTATGGTCGGCTCCGCCATCCTGTTCGAGGCAGGCCTGTCCTTTCTTGGCCTCACCGACCCGAATGTGGTGTCCTGGGGACAGGTTATCGGTTCAAACCGGCAGTATATTCTGGATGCTTCATACACCGTCACCATTCCCGGCCTCGCTATTTTCATCACCGTCCTGTGCATTTCGCTGGTGGGTGACGGATTGAACGATGCGCTGAACCCAAAATTAAGGCAGCGTTAATGGAACCGCTACTCAAAGTTGAAAACCTTCGCATTGAACTGACCACCCGCGCGGGCATTGCGCCTGTGATCGACAATCTGTCCTTTGAACTTGGCGTTGGTGAAAGCATCAGTTTTGTCGGGGAAAGCGGCTGTGGAAAATCCATGACCGCCCTTGGCATCATGGGATTACTGCCCGAAAAAGTGGGCCGTATCGCTTCAGGTTCCATCACCTTTAACGGAGAGGAATTAACCACCGCATCGGAAAAACGCCTGCGCAGCATACGCGGCAACGATATTTCGATGATTTTTCAAGAGCCTATGACCTCGCTCAACCCTGTCTACACTGTGGGGGAGCAGATTGCCGAGGTGATCCGCGCCCACCAAGGCCTGTCGCGCAAAGCGGCTTGGGCGCAGGCGATTGAACTGTTGGACGCAGTGCGCATTCCTAACGCAAAGGGCCGTGTCAGCGACTATCCCTTTCAAATGTCAGGCGGGCAGCGTCAACGGGTGATGATCGCCATCGCCCTTGCCTGCGAGCCAAAAATCCTGATCGCGGATGAACCCACAACCGCCCTTGATGTGACGGTACAGGCGCAAATTTTTGACCTACTGAACGAAATGAAACGCCAGACGGGGGCATCGATTATTATGATCACCCACGACATGGGCGCCGTTGCGGAAATGGCCGAACGGATGATTGTGATGTATGCAGGGCGCAAGGCCGAGGAAGGCCCCGTTCAGCAAATAATCGAGCATCCCCGCCATCCTTACACCAAAGGGTTAATTTCCTGTGTACCCCATATTATGTCAACGATTTCAACCGAGCGGCACCCTCTGACCGAGGTACCCGGCATCGTGCCCGGCCTGATGGACTTTGGGAAAAACCGCTGCCTGTTCGCATCGCGGTGCAACAAAGTCACCCAGAAATGCGCCGATGAACGCCCGCCAGAAATGGCTTTTGACGCAGGCCAGCAGTCGGCCTGCTGGTACGCTCAGGAGGTATGAACATGACCAAAGAAATCCTTCTCGATGTGGAAAACCTCGGCGTGCGCTTTGCGGTAAAACGGGGCGGCGGATGGGGCAAAGCCTCGTATCTTTATGCGGTGGATGATGTCAGTTTTGAAATCAACCGCGGCGAAACCCTTGCTATTGTTGGGGAAAGCGGGTCGGGCAAGACCACAACAGCCCTTGCCGTGGCGCGACTGGTTGATGCCTATCAAGGCAAGGTCGATCTGGACGGCACCGATTTCCTGTCCCTTGACGACGAGGAATTGCGGCTGGCCCGCGCCAAGATGCAGTTCATCTTTCAGGACCCCTATTCCAGCCTGAACCCCCGCTTGCGCGCCGAACAGATCGTGCGCGAACCGCTGGACAGTCTTGGCACAATGGATGAGGCGGAAAAGAAAGTGATTGTGGATCGACTGTTTGGCGAAGTGGGCCTTCGCCCCGAACAGCAACGCTTGTTCCCGCACCAATTTTCAGGCGGGCAGCGCCAGCGTATCGGCATTGCCCGCGCATTGGCCACGCAACCCGATTTGATCATCTGTGACGAACCTGTTTCCGCGCTGGACGTGGCTGTTCAGGCGCAAATCCTCAACTTGCTGCGCAAATTGCAGGCCGATCTAAACCTGACTTATCTGTTCATTTCCCACGACTTAGGTGTGGTCCAACATATGTGTGACAGCATCGCCGTAATGTATATGGGCAAGATCGTTGAACACGGCACACGGCTGGACCTGTTTAACAACCCGCTGCACCCCTACACGTCTGCGCTGCTGTCTGCTGTGCCGTCGGTGGACAAAGCACGCCGCGAGGCGACTAAACGCATCCTGATCCCCGGCGATCCGCCGGATCCCGTGAACCTGCCCGCAGGCTGCCGCTTTGCCAACCGCTGCCCCGTGGCCACGGACATTTGCCGCAGCCAAGAACCCGCGCTTCGGGACGTGAAAGGCGGACACAAAGTGGCCTGTCATCTGGTCGGGTCAGACGCGGTTTCGCCGCTGCCTGTGTGACGGAATCATAGCCACACTTCCTTAACGTTTCATGAAACGCGCCGTGCTGGCCCGCTGCATCAGTTGCAACGGCACATCCTGACGGATGGTTTCGGGCTGATCTCCCGAAATCAGCCGCACGATCAACGCTGCGGCTTGTACACCTATGGTTCGGGCCGGAATCCGCACTGTACTAAGCGCAGGTTCCATTTCTTTGGAGCCTTTGAAATCCCCGATGCCTACCACCGACAGCCCGTCTGGCACCGCGACACCTGCCTTTTGCGCAGCAAAGATACAGCCCTGTGCGATAACATCATTACCGCAAAGCAAGGCCGTTGGCACCTGATCCTGCGTCAGCAAATCCGCACAAACCGCCTTGGCCTGCGCCACACTATAAGGAGACACCCGCTGCCATTCCAGCGGCACGGTAACACCTTCATTTTGAAGCGTAAATTTTGCACCTTCCATTCGATCACGGGATCTGTCGTTGCCGGCCATATCCGGAAAAACCAGACCGATTTTACGGTGCCCAAGGCCCAACAAATGCCCTGCCGCCATCTGCCCTGCGCGAAAGTTCTGCGCCCCGACGCAAGACACCCGCGCGGCTGCGTCATAGTTCCAGATAGCGATCACAGGCAGTTCCTGTTGTTCCATCAACAGATAGGTTTCCTCGGAGTGATCCAAGCCGATAAGCGCAACCCCGTCCACCCGATGTTCCAGCAGTTTGCGCACCACCGCATACTCCCGTTCCAGATCATAGCCGTGACTGGTCATAAGAATTGTGAACCCCTCGGACTCCAACTCTTCCGAAAACGACTGCACCAGTTCGGCAAAGATCGCGTGGTCAATTGTGGGCACCACCAACCCCACCGTGCCACTGCGCCGCCCGTGCATGGATTGGGCCGCCCGATTGCGAATATAGCCCAGTCGCCGCACTGCCCGATCAATCTTTTTCCGAGTCGCAGGATTGACCAGTTCAGGGTGGTTAAAGCTGCGCGACACCGTCGAGGCCGAGACCTTTGCCGCCCGTGCCACCGCCACAATATCCGCCTTACCTCCTTGTTTCAAAACCATTATCCAGCCAACTCCAGCCATTTTATGAAAACATTTGCAATACTATTTTCATCCCCTACCCTGAGAAGTCAAGAATTGCTTGGGAGGGCAAGGCGGCAATGGAGTTCATCTATTATTTTGGTGATGTGTTCACGCCTATCAATTTCGGCCTGCTGCTGATTGGTACAATTGGCGGGCTCATTTTGGGGGCAACACCGGGATTATCCCCCACGATGGCAGTGGCCTTGCTGATCCCGTTTACCTTTCAACTAGAAGCCGCACAGGGGCTGATCCTGCTGGGCGCGGCTTATACATCAACCGTGGCGGGTGGGGCTGTCAGTGCCATCCTGCTGAAAATTCCAGGTGCCCCGGCCAATATCGCCACCACGCTGGACGGGCATACCATGGCGCAAAAGGGTCAGGGGGCAAAGGCGCTGCAACTGTCCTTTCTCGCCTCTGCGGTGGGCGGTGTTTTCGGAGTTTTACTGCTGATTTTCCTGACGCCAGTCCTGTCACAATGGGCCCTGGCGTTCGGTCCGTCCCACCTGTTCTGGCTGGCGATTTTGGGGGTGACGGTGATCGGCTCGCTTGACAGTAAATCTGTGGTTAAGGGGCTGCTTTCGGGCTGTATCGGGCTGTGGCTGGCCACCATCGGGTTTGACGATATTATGGGGGCGCAGCGGTTCATCTTTCATCCAGCCCTTGGTGGCGGCATCAATATTATCGCAGCCCTAATCGGTCTGTTTGCCATTCCACAAGTCATCACCATGTTCGCCAAAGGCCGTCAAAGCCAGGAAATGGATGTAATCGAGATCGAAAAACACTCCATTCTTGATGCTATACGTGAGGTAATCAACCGCAGTCGCGCCCTGACCATCGGCACCATCACAGGGTCCATTGTCGGGCTGATCCCCGGTGTAGGCGGGCAGATTGCGGGGCTGGTGGCTTATGATCAATCCAAGAAATTCTCGCCCGAAAGCGAAAAATTCGGCACAGGACATTCCGAAGGCATTATCGCCGCCGAGGCAGCCAACAACGCCATGGTCGGCCCGTCCTTGGTGCCACTGTTAACCCTGTCAATCCCCGGATCACCGACCGCCGCAGTGCTGCTGGGCGGCTTGCTAATCCACGGGATTTTTCCGGGCGCCGATTTGTTTGACAATCACCCCGATGTGGCTTGGACCTTTATAAACTCCATGCTGATCGGGCAGATTCTTATGTGTGTCTTCGGGCTATATGTTGCCAGCTTCGCCGCCAAAGTCGCCAAGGTTCCGCAGGCCGTTATGGCAGCCGTGGTGCTGGGGCTTGCGGTCTTTGGGTCTTATTCGGTGCAGTCTTCTATGGGCGATGTCTATGTGATGGCAGCCCTTGGGGTGATGATGTATTTTCTGGAACGCTACGGATTTTCCGCCGCGCCTTTGGTGCTGGGTCTGATCCTTGGCCCGATCGCCGAAGCGAACTTTATTCAAGGCAATATGATCGCCGCCGCCACAAACGGCACCCTGCCCTATTTCTTTACCGGCGGGTTGAACCTGTTTCTGATCGCCATCGTCGTCGCCTCAATCGCCTATTCCGCTTGGATGGAATTGCGCATGCGTCCTGTAAATACTCCTGCGAAAGTTACCCCATGAACAGCACCTTCAGCCGCATCCAGCACATCGCACCCACAGGGATCATCGCCGCTGTCGGCCTGTGGATTTGCTATCTCAGCTTCACCCAACAACCCGCCGAGGCGTTCTTATTCCCGCGCCTGATTTCCAGCGTTTTTGTGGTGCTGGCCCTTTGGACCTTTGCAAAGGCTGTGATGGGCTTGTCTAAAACCGGCAGCGGCCTGTCTGCCAGTATGGTTAAAAATCTCGCCCCTGGCCTGATTGTCTCGCTGGTATATGTGTTCTGGGCGGCCAAGGGGCTTGGCTTTTACACTGCTACATCCATCGCCTTTTTCATACTTTTGTCCCTTTATGATCCCGCATCCCACCGCGAGATCAAATCTTGGGTCAAACGCGCCATTATCACGGCCTGCTTTATGGCCGTGATTTACGGTCTCTTTGCAAAATTGCTGAAAGTTTACACACCGCGAGAGATTTTTTTCTGACCGTTGGTTAACGGCAGGTCACACTTTGGGAGGACGAAACATGAAAAAACTACTAGCAAGCGCGGCCATAGCCTTGGCCGCATTAGCACAGACAGCACAGGCTCAGAATTACCCGGAACGCCCTATCATGATGATGGTCAGCTACGGCGCGGGCGGGGCCACTGATTTTCAGGCCCGCATTGTCACAATGACCGCCGGAAACGAGGATTCGCTTGGCATGCCCATCGCCATCCTGAACAAACCGGGTGCAGGCGGGCGCGTTGGCTGGAACTGGCTGGCCACACAGGCCGACACTGACGGCTATACCCTTGGGGCGTATAATATTCCCCATTTCATCGCCCAATCCATCAAAGGCGGCGTGCAATATTCCGCAGACAGTTTTGAACCGATCGCAAACTGGGGGGCAGACCCTGCGGTGTTTATCGTCGGCAAAGACAGCGCGTTTAATTCCATGGCGGATGTCATTGCCTTTGCAAAAGAAAACCCCGGAAAACTGACGTTTTCGGGTGCGGGGCTGTTTGTAGGCCACCACATCGCGGCCTTGCAGATCGAAAAGGCCGCTGGCGTGAAAATGGCGTATATCCCCACCAAAGGAGGCGGCGCAGCGGCGATGAAAGCGGTGATTGCGGGGGATGTTCTGGGCGGGGTGAACAACCTGTCCGATGCCTACCGCGCGGCGGCGGCGGGGAATGTGAAAATCCTCGGCGTGGCAGACCTTGAACGCAACGCATTCCTGCCAGACGTACCAACTCTGCTGGAACAAGGGCTGGATGTGGATAATTCCTCGGTCAACTTTCGCGGTATCATGGTGCCCAAAGGCACGCCCCAAGACGTGATTGATATTCTCGCCGAAAAAATCCCCGCCGCCTTTGCCAGCAAGCAAGTGGCCTCAAAAATGGAAGCAGGCGGTTCCCCCATGCACATTATGAACCGTGACGAGGTGAAAGCCATGTGGGCCGCCCGCGAAAAAACCCTCAAAGAGCTGCTTGCAGGTCTCTAACCCTTCTGGCGGGGCCGCATCCGTGGCCCCGCTGCCAACAACAGGAAAAAACACATGACCGTTCAGGATGATCTGATTGCCGTAGATTTGGTAATGGCCCGCGCCCGCGCGGCCCAAACCAGATACGAAACCGATGCCACGCAGCTCCGCTATGACCGCGCGGCGCAGGCGGCAGGATGGGCGATTATGCAGCCTGAACACAACCGCGCGCTTGCCGAACTGTCTGTGCAAACCACGGGGCTGGGCAATGTGGCCGATAAAATCACCAAAAACCACCGTAAAACGCTGGGGCTGATGCGCGATATTGCGGCGGCAAAAACATGGGGCGTTGTGGCAGATGACCCCGCCACTGGCATCACCGAAATCGCCCGCCCCGTAGGGGTTGTGGGCGCGGTTGTGCCGTCAACCAATCCGGCGGCGACCCCTGCCAACAACATTATCAACGCGCTGAAAGGGGGCAATGCCATCGTCTTATCCCCCTCACCCAAAGGGGTTCCTGCCTGCGCGCTTTTGCTGGATTATATCTACGCGGAATTTGATAAAATCGGCGCGGATCGGGATTTGGTGCAAATGGTTCCCGCCCCGGGGTCCAAGGAAAAAACCCAGCGGATGCTGGAAGGATCAGACATTGTGGTGGTTACAGGATCCCAAGATAACGTGCGCCGCGCCTATAGCTGTGGCAAGCCTTCCATTGGGGTGGGGGCTGGCAATGTCACTGTAATCATTGACGAAACAGCTGATCTGGCGGCAGCGGCCAGTAAAATTGCAGCCTCTAAGACCTTTGACAACGCCACCTCCTGTTCGTCCGAAAATGAGGTGATTGTGGTTGATGCTGTCTATGACGCCTTTGTTGCAGAAATGGCCAAAACCGGCGGCGCATTGGTTCAGGATGAAGCAGCAATCATCGCGAAATTATGGCCAAACGGACACCTGAACCGCGACGTGATTGCACAAGATGCTGACAAAATGCTGGTCGCCCTCGACATGGTCGGCAAAGTCCCCGCAGACACCACCTATCTGGCCGTAGAAACCGCAGGCATCGGCCCGGACCACCCGCTGTCTGGTGAAAAGCTCAGCCGCGTTCTGGCCCTGTACCGCGCAAAAGATTTCGATGACGCCACGCGGATCGCCGGCGACATCCTGTCTTACCAAGGGGCGGGCCATTCCATCGGGCTCCATTCCAGTGACGACAGCCGCGCCCTAGCGCTGGGTCAGACGATCCCCACCTGCCGCGTGATCGTCAATCAGGCCCATTGCTTTGCCACGGGCGGTGCGTTTAACAACGGCATGCCGTTTTCCCTATCCATGGGCTGTGGCAGTTGGGGTGGCAATTCCATCGACGATAATCTGAACTGGCGACATTTCATTCAAACCACTAAAATCGTTCGGGAAATTCCAGCTGTAGAACCCGCAGTAGAAGACATATTTGCGGAATATTGGGCCGCCACGGGCGCATGATGCACCCCGCCGCCGCCCCCCAAGGAACTCTGCGCGACTGGCTGGACAAACGCGCAGAACAGGACGCCACCGCCTTTCTATTCCCCGAGGGTGAAGCAAGCCTGACTTGGCGCGATCTACGCGATCACGCCGCACGGATCGCCGCACATGTCACAGCACAAGGCATCCCGAAAGGCCAAAGCGTCGCGGTGCTACACCCCAACGGACGCGGCGCGGTTTTGGCCCTGTTCGGCCTGTTATACGGCGGGTTTCGCGCCACAATGATCAACCTTGTGGCAGGCCAAGATGCCATTGCCTATGCGCTGGACCATTGTGAGGCAAGGTTTGCCTTTGTCCACGACCAAGCCGAACCCCTGTTTGCATCCGCAGCAAAGGGTATCGAACCTCTGCAGCTGGATGGTTCTGACCCCGCAAAATTACATTCTGTTACCCCTGCCGATCACGCGCTGCTTATGTACACTTCAGGCACCACGGGGCGCCCCAAAGGGGTGGTACACACCCAGTCTAGCCTGTTGGCGGGCGGCTGGACCCCGACACTGGCCCATGGTTTAACCCCGCAGGATCGCGGCTATTGCGTCTTGCCGATTTATCACATCAACGGGCTTTGCGTATCCGTCATGGGAACGCTTGTTTCAGGCGGCTCACTTGTGATGGTGCCAAAATTCTCTGCCTCAAAATTCTGGCACCAGATTGAGGAATTCGGCGTCACTTGGTTTTCTATCGTGCCGACAATTGTATCCCATCTGTTGCACGGCGCGCAGGATATCGGCCCGAAATCACGCGGCAAGCTGCGCTTTGGGCGATCTGCTTCTTCAGCGCTGGCCCCTGAAACCCAGACCCAATTTGAAACCCGCTTTGGCGTCGCGATTGTGGAAACCATGGGGTTAACCGAAACCGCAGCGCAGATGTTGTCTAACCCGTTGCCCCCGGGCTTGCGCAAAATCGGCTCTCCCGGGGTGGCCATTGGCAATGAAGCAGCCATTTTGGATCGGGATTTTTCGGTGATCACAGACGGGCGCGAAGGCGAAATCGCTGTGCGCGGGCCGAATGTGATGCTGGAATATCTGAAAAACCCGACAGCCACCGCTGACACATTCACCGCTGACGGCTGGCTGCGCACTGGTGATCTGGGCCGACAAGACGATGACGGCTATGTGTTTGTGACGGGGCGATTGAAAGAGCTGATTATCAAAGGCGGCGAAAATATCGCACCGCGTGAAATAGATGATGCGCTTTACACCCATCCCGATGTGATCGAGGCCGCCGCTTTTGCCCGCCCCTGCCCGCAATACGGCGAGCGGGTCGAGGCCGCGGTTAAGCTCCGCGCCAATTCGGACGCGACGGTTCACGATTTATTAGCCCTTTGTGCCGCGCGGTTGGGAGCGTTCAAAAGCCCGGACACCGTCCACTTCATGGAGGAATTACCCAAAGGGCCATCGGGTAAAATCCAACGCTTAAAGCTGGCGGAGTTGACCCAACAGCTTAATGCGCCAGCCCCATAAGGCACAAAAAAGGCGGCCAATGCCGCCCTTTTCAATCCGTTACCATCAGGCCTGCGCCCGCGGTATTACATACCCAGCGCTTCTTTGTAGATTTCCAGAACCGCTTCCTCTTCGGAAATCTCGGCTGGGTCTTTCTTGCGGATGGCAACAATCTTGCGCAGGACTTTGGTGTCATAGCCACGGGATTTCGCCTCGGCCATCACTTCTTTTTGCTGCTCTGCAATGTCTTTTTTTTCGGCTTCCAGCCGCTCGAACCGCTCAATAAAGGCGCGTAATTCGCTGGCAGCAACACGGTAGGACCCTTCGCCCGGGGCAGAATTCTGTCCGAAACCTTGTGCATCATCCAAAACGTCTTCCATAGGGTGCTCCTGTCGCTAAATCGAATCTCAAGCCCTTTGCCTAACGCCCTGACCCGCCCCCGACAAGCCAAAGAAACGCGCGGCCTGATTATTGTGTTCCGTTGCGCAACAGCAGCATGTAAAATTGAGTAGCACGTTCCAAATCCACCAGCGAAAGCCGCTCATTCACGCCGTGCAGACGGGGAATATCCTCGCTGGTCATGACAAAAGGGTTAATGCGGTAGCTGTTATCGGCGACCCGCGCATAGTGTCGGGAATCCGTGCCCGCAATCGTCAGGCCGGGAACGATGATCACATCGCCAAATACCTGCCCAAAGGTCTGGGACAGCAGTGCAAAAGCCTCATTTTGCGCGCTCGACACCTCGCTAGCAGCACTTTGAAAACCGTCCCGCAGGGTGACATCTACGGCTGGGTTATCAATCTTGTCATGGGTGTGGGCCAAAATATCCGCAATGGAATCACGGGGGTGCAGGCGGTAATTCACTGTGGCCACGGCCTGTTGCGGCAATACGTTTTCTTTGGATGAACCTGACAACATGGTCGGCGCCATTGTGGTGCGTAGCATAGCATCGGTTGAAGCAGAGCCAGACAGAACCAGTTCCAGCACAGGACGGAACAGCCACTGGTTTGCAAAAAGCACCCGCTGTGCCAGACTAAAATTCGGGCCTAGCGCGTCAAAGAACTCTTTCGAGGCACCGGTTAATCCGCCGTCTACCGGCGCGGCTTGCAAGTTTACCAATGCCTCGGCCAGTTCCCCGACAGCGGTGCGGCGTGGGGGCAAAGACGAGTGGCCACCTTCGCCGTGGGCGGTAATATCAACCGTAATGTAGCCCTTCTCAGCCACATTGATCGAGGCAATATCTGTTGAAAGCCCTGGCACAATGTCGCGTAACACAGCCGAGCCTTCGTCCAACGACCAATCCAGTTGCACGCCCTGCCCTTGCAGGTAATCCGCAACAGCCGAAGCCCCTTCTGCGCCGCCGATTTCTTCATCATGGCCGAAACTGAAATATAGCGTGCGTGCGGGCTGGAAGCCTTCGCGTGCCAGTTGTTCGGCGGCCCCCATCATGGCGACTAAAGCGCCTTTGTCGTCCATAGCGCCGCGTCCCCAAACAAATCCGTCGGCAATACGTCCTTCAAACGGGGGGTATTGCCAACGGGCACCTCCTTCGTTTTCGACAGGAACCACATCATAATGGGCGGTCAGCAGGATCGGTTTTTGGGATGTATCACTGCCCTGCCAACGGTAAAGTGGGGTTAGACCGTTGATCATTTGGCGATCCATCACGCCTGTGGCGGCGGGAAAAGCCGTGGTTAACCACTCCGTAAACCCCAAAAAATCCGCGGGTCGGCCCCCTGGGAATTCCCGCATGGATATAGTTTTGAACTGGATCGCCCGACTAAGGTGGGCTGAAAGCGTGGGGGTGTCAATTTTTGGAAGGTCAACTTGTTCCCAACTGGCATTTTTCGGTTGATAACGCCACGTGTTAAAAGCCATCACACCGATCAATAGAACCAGCAAAGCTCCCAACATTTTAAATAGTGTTTTCAGCATGATTACCCCCTCTGTCTGGTACGCAGCTTAGCAAAACTACGGTCAGAGTAACCCCTAACCACGCGTTAATAGCGGTTTTGGGTTAAATCCGTTTTGGACAATCCTGAAACAGTATGCTACCGCCCCCAAAACCTTAACGGAGACGATCATGGGCTGGCTTATTTATATTGGCGTTTTTGTAACGCTTTTGGGCCTGTGTGGTCTTTTATATTGTATCTGGAAAGCCAACGGGTTGCGAAATTCCAGCCTTGAAGGTGAGGACATGACTGCTCATCTACAGCGCTTAATCCCGATCAATCTGGCCTCGGTCAGTGTGGCAGGGATTGGTCTTGCCATCGTTGTCGTTGGTAAGTTGCTGTAACCCGAACAGTTACAGACCAGCGCACCAAGGCCATGCCCGTTATGAATAAAAGTCGTAATAGGATAATTGATCGACCGAAATATCCTTCAAGAACAGTGAAACATCATAGCCAGCCACTTTGATTAACGTCGAGTCGCCCTGCACCTTACTGACGAATTTAAGATCATCAAAGGTAAAGTCCACGTCCGCCAAGCTGATGTGATCATAGCCGTCTTCAAAATCTTTGAACCGATCTGCGCCGCCATCTTCGGAAAAGTAAAACACATCGCGTCCACTGCCACCGGTTATGGTGTCTTTACCTGCGCCGCCATAAAACTGGTCATTGCCTGCGCCACCAAACAACCGATCGTTGCCGCCGCCGCCATAGAAATAGCGCGTTGCGCTGTCAGAAGAGCCATCCTCCTCTGTACCATACAGTTTGTCTTTGCCGCCGCCGCCGAAAAGACTGTCCCAGCCCAACCCGCCAAAGATCATATCTTTGCCGTTTTGCCCCGACAATTCGTCATTTCCTGTCCCGCCAAACAGGCTGTCATCACCAAGGCCGCCGAAAATATCGTCACTATAGTCTTCGCCGTAGATGCGATCGTTGCCAGCGGCCCCGAACAATTCGTCCGACCCAAGCCCGCCATATAGATGGTCAGCCCCGCCGCCGCCTTTCAGCCGATCATTGGAGGAACCGCCAAAAAGGTCGTCGCGCCCGCCGCCGCCAAAAAGGTCATCTGCATCATAGCCGCCAAACAACCCGTCATTGCCACGGCCACCATAAAGCCTATCAACCTCATCCCGGCCGATCACCGTATCACCACCACTGCCGCCGATGATACGGTTCGACCCCGCCACGCCCAGCAAGCTATCAGCCTTACTGCTGCCTGCGATAACCATCGTATCGTTGTAGCTGTCGTAATGAATATCCCAAGCCGAGGTATCCACCGCCGCACCATAAAGATGTTGCAAGGCTTGCACATCCAGCAGCCCCAAAACCGAGGTGTAGGGGCTTGTGTTGTTATAGGTCATCACCGTCTGGTATTGGTTGTCCATCCCCGAAGAAAGCGTCAGCGAACCGTCATGGGTGTGTTGCAGCCCCATAGCGTGGCCCAATTCATGCAACATGATCTGAAAGCCATAGCTGCCTTCTTGGTAATCGCCAAAGCTGTCGACCACAAAGATACCGGAACTGGTGGAATATTCAGACACCCAAGGATAGCTGGCCCAGCCGCCATAGGACGATCCGTTGGCATTGGATATGTCAATCATGCCGCCTTCTTCGACTTCGACAAAGACGATGCCCGCAGTGGACTGATAAATATCAGCCACATCGCGGAAATTGGCACGCTGTAGTTCGGTGAAAGCCGATGTGCTGCTGACAAAATAGGAGCTTTCGCTAACGGTCGGCACATTGCCACCATCTGCGAAGCTGTAAGTCACAATAACCGGAACGCCCAGATCTGTAGTAGCGTTCCACCTTGCAGCAGTTGTATCGTTGATCTGCAAAATTGCCGTATAATCAGACACAACGGTCATGCCCTGCTCCTTCACAGTCTAAATTCGCACCCTGTATTGCCCTTCAATGTGACCATTTCACAGCACAAATCGTTCTTATCAAAGGCGCCCTATTAAAAGCGCCTTCAAATTTGATTGGGGTTGGAATTAGTCCAATTCCCCCTGTTTCAAAACCACTTCACCGCAAAAGAGTAAAGATTCGGTATCGATCAGTAGCTAAACTCGGAATAAATCCGCGTCAGATCGCCGTTCCAGTCGCCACGATACTTGTTCAACAGTTCGCAGGCGGGGGACTGGCCGGTTTCAACCACCTCTTCCAAAGCGTTCAAGAAATGGGTTTCATCGGGCACAAGCCCGCCCGCTCCCGCACGGGCGCGCGCGGTTAGACCAGCCTTGGAAATCGCAACGGTTTCACGGGCCAAATCAATCATCTTGATCCCGTTCACCTCGGCGCCCACCCCTTCGACACTGGCTGCAACGCGCAAAGCTTCGCGGGTTTCGGCATCCCAGTTCTTGCACAAATCCCACGCAGCATCGAGCGCGCCTTGATCGTACATCAGCCCCACCCAATAGGCCGGAAGCGCACAAATCCGCCGCCAAGGGCCACCGTCCGCGCCGCGCATTTCCATGAACTTCTTGATCCGCACTTCGGGGAAGCAGGTGGTCAGGTGATCGGCCCAATCGCTAAGGGTCGGTTTTTCACCCGGCAAGGCAGGCAATTCGCCCTTCATAAAGTCACGAAACGACATGCCCAGCGCATCCACATATTTACCGTCGCGGTAAACAAAATACATCGGTACATCCAGCGCATATTGAACGTAGCGTTCAAACCCCATGCCCTGTTCAAACACAAACGGCAGCATGCCGGTGCGCGCGTTGTCCAGACCCCGCCAAACCCGCGAACGCCATGATTTATGGCCATTTTCCTTGCCATCAAAGAAAGGGGAATTGGCAAACAGCGCTGTCGCCACGGGTTGCAAGGCCAGACCTACACGGAACTTTTGCACCATGTCGGCTTCGGATGCGAAATCAAGGTTCACCTGCACCGTGCAAGTACGCCGCATCATCTGCGTTCCGTGTGTGCCAACCGTGCCCATATAGGCGTCCATCAGCTTGTAGCGGCCTTTGGGCATCAGGGGCATTTGGTCATGGCTCCAGATCGGGGCAGCCCCCAGACCAATGAATCCTGCGCCCATTTTATCGGCGATTTGCTGTACCTCTTTCAGGTGTTCATTCACCTCGTCACAGGTTTCGTGGATGGTTTCCAGTGGCGCGCCAGACAGTTCCAACTGGCCGCCCGGTTCCAACGAAATATTCGCGCCGTCTTTCACCAATCCGATAATTTTGCCGCCTTCTTCGACGGGCGCCCAGCCAAAGGCATCGCGCAGGCCTTCCAGCATAGCTTTGATGCTGCTTTTACCTTCATAGGGCAAAGGCAGCAGGTTGGTGGTGTCATAGCCGAATTTCTCGTGCTCTGTGCCAATACGCCAGTCTTGGACGGGCTTGCAGCCGTCAGACAGGTACTCCGCCAATTGGTCATGATGTTCGATGGGGCCGCCACCGGACTGTGGGATAGACATGGATGATCTCCGAAACTTTGGTTGATCCAGACCTGAAACGGATGGCGGGGGGTGTCAAGGCAGGAAGTTGTGATCCACCGGATCACTCACCGGAATAGATCGGGTTTCGTTAATGCAACACCCGCCGTTCCCAGATCAGGAAACGGGCGTTTTGGGTGCTGCCCATCGCCCGAACAGCGGTTTCAAAATCTATGCCTTTCAAGGGGGCAAATGCGTCAAACAACAGATCACTGCCCTGCGCTGATGCCGGAATTGACAACGGCGCGCCGCCAAGATGGGTCAAGACCCAGAACACATCGTCCTGCAAAGGGCCTTTGTCCGTGGTGACAATTTCCAACCGCGTCAGATCATCCAGCGACACAAACGCCCCGCCTTCAGGCGATAAATACCCGACTTCCCGTTCCTTCACTTCGACCATGCCGACGGCCTTGACGGGTTTATACAGCTTGGCCCGTAATATGGCCCAGAACAGCAAAACCGCGAACAGTCCGGTCACCACAACGCCCAAAGCGGTCATCGTATAGCTTTCAAGGTCGATCCCACGTCCCAGCAGGTAGACACCGTAAAGCACCAAAACGCCGGTAATCAGCACCTCGCGCCAGCGCCACAGGATCGCACGAATTTCAGGGCGGATGAAACTCACACCCAATCCCCAAGCGCCCGTTGCCACAGGGCGAGCGCCGCAACCGCCGCCGTATCTGCCCGCAATATCCGCGGGCCAAGGCTGATGGAATGAACCCCCGCCATAGCGCGCAACCTTTCCACCTCTGCGGCAGAAAACCCGCCCTCTGGTCCGATCAGAATCGCCCATGGTCCGCGCGAAAGCTGGCTAAGGTCGCTCGCCGCCTGTCCCACCCGTGTTTCGTCACAAAACAACAGCTGACGATCTGCGGGCCAATCTGCCAGAACCTTGTCCAGCTTGGCCAAATCCGTCACCTCGGGCACATAGGTTCCACCGCATTGTTCGGCGGCTTCCAGCGCGTGGGCTTGCAGGCGATCTTGACGCATACGCTCGGATTGGGTGAAAGCAGTCTGGACCGGCATGATCCGTGCCGCGCCCATTTCGGCAGCTTTTTCCACGATAAAATCTGTGCGCGCCTTTTTGATCGGCGCAAACAAAAACCACAAATCGGGCGGCATCTGCAACGGCTTGCTTTGCCTATGGCACTCCAACACCGCATTGCGCTTGTTGGCGACGATCACTTCGGCCTGCCATTCACCGTCGCGCCCGTTGAACAGCGCCACCAACGCGCCTTTTTCCAGACGCATGACGCCAAACAAATAATGCGCCTGCTCCCGCGACATAGCAACGGCTTGCCCCGTGCCCAAGTCCGCGTCTACATAGAGCCTGATTTTCGCTGTCTTATCCATGGGGCCAGTTTATGACCGATCCGAAGCAGACACCAGACCTGCCGAACACAGATTTGCCAAATGACGGGGGGCGCGTGGCCGATGCCACTGATCTGAATTGGGTGGATCGGTTTTGCCCCCGCTGGTCGCGCCCCTATCTGCGCCTGTCCCGCGCGGACCGCCCTGCGGGCACATGGCTGCTGCTGATCCCGTGTTGGTGGGGGCTGTTGCTGGCGATCCTGTTTGATCCGGCGGGATTACAACCAATGGATGGCTGGATTGCCATAAGTTGCGCCATGGGGGCGTTTTTGATGCGCGGGGCTGGCTGCACCTGGAATGACATCGCGGATCGCAAAATTGACGGACAGGTAGAACGCACCCGTTCGCGCCCGTTGCCATCGGGGCTAGTCACCACAAAACAGGCTTTGGTCTGGATGGTAATACAGGCGCTGCTGGCTTTTGGAATTCTGCTCACCTACAACGGGTTCGCCATTTTCTTGGGCATCCTCGCACTGGCCCCTGTAGCAATCTATCCCTTTGCCAAGCGGTTCACATGGTGGCCCCAAATATTTCTGGGCATCGCCTTTAACTGGGGGGCCTTGCTGGCTTGGGGCGCCCATAGCGGCTCCCTATCGCTCGCGCCTGTGTTGATCTATCTGGCGGGCATCAGTTGGACCCTGTTCTATGACACAATCTACGCCCATCAAGACAAAGAGGACGACGCCCTGATCGGCGTGAAATCCACTGCGCGGCTTTTCGCCGACAACACCCCGCGCTGGCTGTTCATCTTTCAGGTGGTCGCCATGACCCTGATGTTGCTGGCCGTTATCACCCCTGCGGCGGTGTCCCAACTGCTGCCCAATCCTATTGTTTTCTTGCTGGTTTTCGCGGGAATCTGGGGCTTTGGCGCACATCAGACCATGCAACTGCGCAAGCTGGACATCAACAACACGCAGGTCTGCCTGCACTTGTTCCGCTCGAACCGAGAGGCTGGATTGATCCCTGTGGTCTTCTGGTCACTGGCGGTTTTACTGACCTAGCTTGAACCCGCGGCTTTGTTCAATTACATCAACTTTGTAACGCCAAACCGGCACCGGGGTTTTGTATGCATCGTACCGCACTTTTGTTTTCTGCAATCAGCTTCATACTGGTTGCGGCAGGGTCTCTGTTCTTAGGCACCCGCGCGGTCGATTACATCCAAAACGCCACCCAGCAACAGGTAGACACAGCGCTGCGGGCCTCGGGTCAGAACTGGGCGACGATCCGCCCTGACGGGCTGGTGGTACATCTGACAGGGCTTGCTCCGGATGAAGCCGCGCGCCTTCAAGCCCTTGAAATCATGGGTCAGGTGATTGACGCCAACCGGATTTCAGACCGCACCACAGTGCTGCAATCTTCTGAAATTGTAGAGCCGCGGTTTTCACTGGAAATGCTGCGCAACGTGGACCGGATTTCGCTGATCGGGCTGATCCCTGAAAAGGTCGGGCGCGGCTTTATTCTGGATCGTGCCGCAAAGATCGCCAATGGCGGAACCGTTACCGACATGCTGGAAAGCACCGAACACCGCGTCCCGTCTGGCTGGGCACGCAATCTGGATTTCGGCCTGTCGAGCCTTGAACAACTGCCCCGCTCTAAAATCTCCGTCACACCGGATGCGGTGCGGATCACTGCGGTCACTGAATCCCCCGAAGAACAAAAACGCGTCGAAAAATCGGTGCGCGAAGCCAAACCCGAAGGCGTTGTCCTGTTGATGGACATCACCGCCCCCCGCCCTGTCATCACCCCCTTCCACTTTCGCATTCTGATGGATGACACCGGCTTTGAACTGCAAAGCTGTTCCGCTGATACCAATGATGCGCGCGATCGTATCCTGCGTGCCGTACGGGCTGCGGGCGCAGAGCAAACCCTATCCTGTGATGTGGGTCTTGGCGTCCCTACCACAGAATGGGATCAGGCGATCATCCAAAGCGTTCAGGCGCTCAAAAGCCTGGGTGGCGGCACACTTAGCGTGGCAGACAGCGATATCTCACTGGTGGCAAACGATAAAATCAGCCAAAGCCGTTTTGACAATGTGGTCGGCGGCTTGGAAAACAGCCTGCCAGAACTTTTCTCGCTGCACGCCACACTGCCCCCGAAGATCCTGCAAGACGGCGCACAGAAATCGGCCGAATTGCCCGAATTCACCGCCACCCGCAGCCCCGAAGGTCAGGTTCAGTTACGTGGCCGCATCCAGAACGCATTGGCGAAACAAAGCATTGGTGCCTTTGCCCGCTCCCTGTTTGGATCAAGCAACGTAGACAATGCCACCCGCATCGACCCTGAACTGCCCGATGGCTGGCCCACCCGTGTTTTGGCCGGGCTGGAAGGCCTGTCCAAAATGCATCACGGCGCGGTTGTTGTGCAACCCGAACAGGTCACAATCCGCGGCATCAGCGCCAACCCGGAAATCACGTCGGAACTGACCGGCCTGTTTGCCCAGCGCATTGGCGACGGGGACGGCTATACCATTGACGTGAAACACGATCCCAAGCTGATCCCGAAAGTGAACGCGCTTGATTCCCGCCAGTGCGAAGCCCAGATCCGCGCAGTCCTGTTGCAACAGCAGATCGTCTTTGCACCATCCTCAACCACAATCGAAGCAGGAAGTCAGGGCGTCTTGGACGCCATCGCCGACATCATCAAAGACTGCCCCGACACCCGCTTTGAAATCGAAGGCCACACCGACAGTCAGGGCGGCGCAGAAATGAACCGCTCGCTCAGCCAACAACGGGCCGAAGCGGTGCTGAACGGTCTGCTGGCACGGCGCATCCTGATTTCTGGCTTCACCGCCAAAGGCTACGGCGAGGATCAACCCATCGCTGGAAATGACACCGAAGAAGGCCGCGCTGCCAATCGCCGCATCGCCTTCCGCCTGATCACAGAAGACCCCCAAAGCCCCGAGGAAGACACCGATGAATAGAACCGAACTTATCGTTACGATCACGGTTGTCCTGCTTTTAACCTTCATTGCGGGTTGGGCATTCCGATGGGCCTATGGCCGGCTGAACAGCGTCAATTCCGTCAATGTCACCGAAATCGACGATCTGGCCAACCGCCTGCACGAAGCCGAAGAAGCCCGCGATCAGGCGATGACCTACATCCAGCAGCGCGAATGGGAACTGACCAACCAATTGACCCAATCCGAAGCCGAACTTGCCGCTGCAATGGAAGGCCTTGGCGCCGCACGCCGCGAAGCAGGCGAATTGCAAGCCCATCTAGAAGCCCTGCAATCCACAGCCGCAAAACCTTAAACCCGCTTCAATGTTCCAAAAATACTCAAAAACCTAAAGACAGAAGTTACACAAGCGACTTACCAGCGCTTTAAGGCCGCCTCGTCGTCTTCCTTGGCATCCACCCATGCCGCCCCTGCTACGCCATGTTCCTTCTTCCAGAAGGGCGCACGGGACTTTAGGAAATCCATCAGAAAATCCGCCGCCTCAAATGCAGCCTTACGGTGGGGGGCGGCTGTAGCCACCATCATGATCTGCTCACCTGGTTTTAACGGACCATAGCGGTGAATGATCAAACTGTCGTTCAAGTCCCAGCGCGCGCGGGCCTCGGCCTCGATCCCCGCCAGCGCCTTTTCGGTCATACCGGGGTAGTGCTCCAACTCCAACGCTTCCAGATCACCGCTGTCATCGCGTACCAGCCCGCTGAAGCTAACCAGCGCGCCAATATCCGTGCGCCCTTCCCGCAAGGCATCCAGTTCCGCGCCCAGATTGAAATCCTGTTGTTGCACCCGTACTGCCATGGCCTAACCGCCTGTCATCGGGGGGAAAAACGCGACTTCACGCACATTGGACAATGGTGCATCAAAGTGGGTTAGCGTCTGATCCAGCGCCACACGCACGGCAGACACGTCAGAAAACGCCAGATCATACCGGTCTTCACGCCCGCGCAATTCCGCCACCAGCTCAGCCACAGTCACAGCCTCTGTTTCGACGGTTTCGCGAGGCACACCGATCCGTTCACGCACCCATGCAAAATAGACCACATCCAGCTTCATGCCTCTGGCTCCTGCAAATGGGGCCGCGCTTTGACAAAGTAATCCCACCCCGTCACAGCCGTCAGCACGGCGGCGATCCACAACAGAACAACGCCCACAGTCCAAGTAGAATTCATCACCGTCCAATAGGTCAGCACGCCGTTCACATCCTCGATCGAGCCATCCATCACGCCGTTGTAAATGGTTTCGTCCATACCTTGGATCAAGTTCAGATAATAATGTTCAAACACCCCTTTGGCGAAAAGCACTGCAATGGCGATCATCTGCACGGTGGTTTTGTATTTCGCCAGATTGGTCACCTTCAACGCGCCCATAGATGACCCGACGAACTCTCGCAGGCCCGACACAAACACTTCACGGAACAGGATCACGGTTGAGGGCAGCAAAATCCACGGGTCCATCACCAGCTTATCCGCCGTGGACAGCGCGACAATCACCACCAGCGCAATCACCACCATGGCTTTGTCGGCAATCGGGTCCAGCATCGCGCCGAACTTGCTTTCCTGCTTCCACAGACGGGCCAGATAGCCGTCAAAGAAATCCGTGATCGCCGCCGAAACAAACAACACCAACGCAAACCAGTCAGCCCAAGGGCGCGGGAAGAACAGAAACAGAATGGCCACACCCGGAGCAGCCGCAAGGCGCATAACAGTCAAGATATTCGGGATGTTCCACTGCATCAAAAGCACTTCCTAATCAGTTCGCCGGTTCCACGAGAAGATGTAGCCAATGCGCTAGCCTTTGTCATGGAAGAAGTCATAAATTGCCTGCGCCAAGGCCCCCGAAATACCATCTACAGCCTTTAGATCGGTCAAATCTGCGCGAGCAACCGCCTTGGCACTGCCAAAATGGGTCAGCAAGGCCCGCTTGCGCGACGCCCCGACGCCGGGAACCTCGTCCAGCGGATTGGCGAATGTGGCTTTGCTGCGTTTGGCGCGGTGGGTGCCGATGGCAAACCGGTGCACCTCGTCGCGCAAACGCTGTACGAAATACAGAACCGGATCGTTGAAGCGCAGCGCAAAAGGGCGCTGTTTGGGGCGGTAGAATTCCTCTTTGCCCGCATCCCTGTCGGTGCCTTTGGCCACACCGATAAAAGGCACATCGTCGATCCCCAGCTCTGCCATGATTTCCGCCACCGCAGAAACCTGCCCCGCGCCGCCATCAATCAACACCAGATCGGGCCAGTTTTCGGTCTTGCGATCAGGGTCTTCTTTCAGCAGCCGTTGAAAACGGCGGGTCAGAACCTCTTTCATCATGCCAAAGTCATCGCCGGGCGTGATGGTTGTGTCTTTGATATTGAACTTGCGATAGGCGGATTTGATAAAGCCTTCGGGGCCGGCCACAACCATGCCCCCTACCGCATTGCTGCCCTGAATATGCGAGTTGTCGTAAACCTCGACCCGTTTCAGCGGGCCTTCCAGATCAAAGGCCGTGGCCAACCCTTCGAGCAGTTTCACCTGCGTCGCGGTTTCCGCCATCTTACGCGCCAGCGATTCCCGCGCATTGCGCAATGCGCCTGCCACCAGATCGGCCTTTTCGCCGCGCTGGGGCACAGACACTTCGACCCGCCGTTCCAGCTTATCGCTTAGCAATTGTTCCATCAAATCGCGATTTTCGATGTCATCTGATAACAGAACCAGACGGGGTGGGGTTTTATTGCTGTAGAATTGCCCAAGAAAGCCCTCAAGCACCTCGGCTGTTTCCGCGCCTGACCCTGTGCGCGGAAAATAGGCACGGTTGCCCCAGTTCTGATTGGCGCGGATAAAGAACACCTGCACACAGGCCTGCCCGCCTTCCATGTGCAGGGCAACAATATCTGCCTCTGCCACGCCTTGGGGGTTGATGCCTTGGGTCTGTTGCACTTGCGTCAGTGCCCTGATCCGGTCCCGCAGGGCAGCCGCCCGTTCAAACTCCATGGCTGCGCTGGCTTCGGCCATCTGGGCCGCGAGGGTTTCTTGTACTTTGGTCGAACTGCCCTGCAAAAACCGGCTGGCATCCTGTACCAGATCGCCATAATCCTTTGCGCTGATATGCCCGACGCAAGGCGCAGAACACCGCGCAATCTGGTATTGTAAACAGGGGCGCGTGCGGCTGGCAAACATGGAATCCGTACAATTGCGCAGCAGGAATATCTTTTGCAGATGGTTCAGCGTGCGATTGACCGATCCCGCACTGGCGAACGGACCATAGTAATCCCCCTTTTCCGTCTTCGCGCCGCGATGTTTGGTGATCTGCGGATACTCGTGGGTCTTGGTGACCAGAATATTCGGAAAACTTTTATCATCCCGCAGCAACACGTTGTAACGCGGCTTTAGCTGCTTGATCAGGTTCTGCTCCAGCAACAGCGCCTCGGTTTCGGTACGGGTTGTCAGAAACATCATCGCCGCCGTGGCCGCGATCATCCGCCCGATCCTTGCGGAATGCCCATGGCCCTTGGCGTAGTTCGACACACGCTTCTTCAGGTTCCGCGCCTTGCCCACATACAGAACCTCGCCACGCTGATCGAGCATGCGGTACACCCCCGGACTGTTGTCCAGCGACTTGAGGTAATTTTGAATTACCAAAGGTCCAGTTGGCGTATTCTCACCAGCCTGCCCCTCTTCCTCGGGCAATTGTTCTGGCGGCGTGTCTGTCGGCGTGTCTGTCATAGTGTCTTTATGCCTGATTCCCGTGATCGCTGCACCGAAAGCCCGTGCCGCACAAGGATTTTTCTGTCCACCATACCTGTGGATAACTCTGCGGATAACTCTCTCTCATTCGGGTTTTCCCCTTTGTTTTAGCAGGCTTCGACGGTTTGCCACTTTTTTAGGCAGCTTAACTTACCCTTGATTCTAAACGAAAAAAACATTGTATCGGGGCAAATTCCTGAAAACATTAACAAAAATGTTACGCGTTCTTAATATTCATTAAACCAGTGGACAGTTTTCCTACCTGTCAACAGATTAATCGCCTGTTTACCCCTAAAACCCCTGAATATCCGGCGTGCGCCAGCCAAGGTGCTGCCCCCCGTCCACACACAGCAACTGGCCGGTTGTGGCTGGGCTATCCAGCAGATAATTCATCGCGGCGACGATTTCTTCGGGATTTGATCCACGCTCCAGAATGGTCGCTTTGCGCTGGTTTGCAAAATGCGCATCGCTCTGGCGGTCCCCGATCAGGGTCGGCCCCGGCCCGATGGCATTGACCCGCGTTTTCGGCGCCAGCCCACGGGCCGCAGTCTGGGTAAAGGCCCAAAGCCCCATTTTTGCAATTGTATAGGTCATGAATTCCGGCGTCAGCTTGCGCACCCGCTGATCCACCATATTGATCACAGCGCTGCTCGCCTGTTGCTCACCCCGTTCATCCACCTGCACGTCCGGCACCTGCGCTGCAAAAGCCTGAGTCAGAAATAACGGCGCCCGCAGGTTGGAATTGATATGGCGATCCCAACTGTCCAGCGTGGCGGTTTCCAAACGGTCATATTCAAACACCGAGGCATTGTTGATCAGAATATCCAATGGCCGCCCCAATGCTTCAGATGCGCGCGCCACCAAGCCCTGTGTTGCCTCCGCATCCAGTAAATCCGCCTGCAAAGCCACAGCCTTTACACCGAAACTTGCTGCCTCGGCCGCGGTCAAAGCCGCCTCTTCCACAGCACCTGCGTAATGCACCGCAACATTCACACCACGCTTGGCCAGCGCCAGAACCATCGCCCGCCCCAAACGCCGCGCACCACCCGTCACCAAAGCCGCCTGATAGGTCATGACTTATCCTTTGTGCTACAAGGGCATTTTTCACCCGCAAGGCTGTAGCGCCCGCAGGATTTGCACTTCACCCCCGCCTTTACGCCTTTGCGTTTCATCGGGTTGTTGATCTTTGGCATCCGCAGTCGCCCGAACATGGCCAGCACCAGAATGAACACCAGAAACAGCGTAACAACTTTAACCATCAGCGCACCCCGAACTGGGACCAAAGGGCTTGATCCTCGACACTGCTCAACACATCACTGGCCGCCGCAGTCAGACCAAAGCGCTGCATCAAGGATTTACGCTGGCCCTGAACGTTGAATTTCACCTTATCCCCAAAGCGGTCTTTCATAAACGGCACCAGGTGGGCGATGCCATCGACCAAACCGACCTCAATCGCCTTTCCACCAACCCATATTTCGCCTGTAAACAGGTCTTTATCCACCAACCGCGCCCCGCGTCGCGTTTTGACGTGATCAATGAAATTGCCGTGGATCACCCGCTGCAAGTCTTTCAGCCGTTCGATGTCCTCGGCCCGTTCAGGGCGAAATGGATCAAGCATGGACTTATCCTCGCCCGCCGTATGCACACGCCGTTCAATGCCGTGCTTTTCAAGCAGCCCCGTAAACCCGAATGACGCCGAAATCACCCCGATGGACCCCACGACAGATGACGCATCCACATAGATTTCATCCGCAGCACAGGCCAACCAATACCCGCCCGAGGCCGCAACATCTTCGCAAAAGGCATAGACTTTTGTGCCGGTCTCTTCGGCCAGCCGCCTAATCCGCGCGCCGATCAAAGACGATTGCACAGGCGATCCCCCCGGCGAATTCACCAGTAAAGCCACCGCCGCAGGTTTGCCCTTGCGAAACGCCTTTTCCAAAACGGGTGCCAACGAAGCGTCACTCAGCCCGCCGCCCCCCATCCGAGAACCGCCACCAATCACGCCCGACAGGCGCACTACAGAAACAACAGGATGGCTTTTCAGCCCGGGGATATATTTACGCATGCCAAAGACATAGGGTGAAACCAACACAGGTTAAAGACCCCCGCCCCCACAAAGACGGCCCTCGGCTCTTTTTGGGGCAAATATCCAAATACTACTGTTACAACCTGTCACAACGCCGGCCATTCGCTGCTTGCCTTCAGCGGATCAAACCCACTTCGCCAAAGGTGGCAGGCTCATCAACACTGCATCAGGATCATGCCCGGTTTCCAAACCGAACTTGGTACCCCGATCATACACAAGGTTATATTCCGCATAAAGACCGCGGTGCACCAGTTGCGCCTCTTTATCTGCATCCGTCCAAGGATCACTGCGCCGTTTTTCGGTCACTGGCAAAAACGCCTCAAGAAACGCGCGGCCCACATCTTGCGTAAAGGCAAAATCCGCCTCCCAGTCGCCGGTGTTCAGGTCGTCATAGAAAATTCCCCCGACGCCCCGCGCCCTTTTGCGGTGCGGAATATAAAAATACTCATCCGCCCAATCCTTAAATTTCGGATAATAGGCAGGGTCATGGAGATCGCAGCGGGCCTTTAGGGCGGCATGAAACGCCGCCGTATCCTCGGGGTATTCCAGACAGGGGTTTAAATCCGCGCCGCCGCCGAACCACCAACCGTGCGGGGTCCAGAACATGCGGGTGTTCATATGAACCGCAGGGCTTTGCGGGTTTTGCATATGGGCCACCAACGAAATGCCCGCCGCCCAGAAAGACGGATCATCCGCCATGCCCGCCAACCCTTTTTTCGCCGCCATCGCCGCCTGCGCCCGCTCGCCCAATTGACCATGCACGGTCGAAATATTCACCCCGACTTTTTCAAACACCCGCCCGCCACGCATCACGGACATCAAGCCACCACCGCCTTTGCCGCCATCCCGTTCAGTCTTGCGCACCTCAAAGCGCCCCGCAGGCGCATTGGCGAAAGGCCCTTCGACCTGCGTGTCTTCCAACTGCTCAAAAGCCGCAACAATCTGGTCGCGCAGGGTCGCAAACCACGTGGCCGCGCGGGCTTTATTGTCTTCCATCGTCATCGTCTTTGTCCTTTTCGATCATCCAACCCGCAGTCTTTGGCCAGAGGTCATTGCACCCCTCGTGCCAAGAGTCTAGGTCTGACACAACGGCTTTCACAATGGCTTTATCGCGATGACTTTCCGCATCTCTTTGATTCAGATCAGACAAAGCCAATAGAATTGAAAGACACAAGACATGGGCAATCGCAATAACTTCATCATCGGGCCCGGTCCCTCCCCAATGCCCGTGGCCCCCAGCGATGAACGAGACAACTGGCGCGGGCTGAAATGGATGATGCTTTCTGTGCTGTCGTCCTCGGCCATGACCATCGCTACCCGCTATGCCACACTGGAATTAGACAGCCGCGCTGTGGTTCTGATGCGCGGCTTGCTGACTCTGGCGCTGTTGTTGGGGATGCTGGCCGCTTCGACTAAAATGCGCGGCAGCATCCAGTTTTCAAAACCCTGGTCTCACCTGTTTCGCGGCATCCTGATAACAGTTTCAACCCATCTGGGGTTTTACACAATTGCAACCATACCACTGGCCACCACCACTGTTCTGTTTTTCACCGCACCAATATTCGCCACCATTCTGGCGGTATTCATCCACGGAGAATCCATTGGCCCACGGCGGATCGGGGCTATTTTTGCAGGGTTTGCAGGCACTCTGATCATCCTGCGACCCGGCTTTGACGCCTTGGAACTGGGGCTGATCACAGCGATCCTCAGTTCTCTGATCTTTGCCTCGGCCCTTACTATGTCTCGGAACCTAGCCAAGGCGGATGGTCCCACTTCCACCTATCTGTCATCTGTAGTGATTATGGCAATCGTATCGCTGCCGATCGCCGCCCCTGCCTTCACCATGCCCGAGTTTTCTCTGACCTGGATTGCATTGTTCGGTCTGGTTATCACCGGATCCATTCGCGGCATTGCCGATATCGAGGCCTATCGCTACGCTGACGCCGCCCTGCTCACCCCTGTCACATATCTGCGGTTGGTGTTTATCGGAACGGCGGGGTATTTATTTTTTGCGGAAACCATCGACACACCCACTTTGATCGGTGCGGCGGTTATTGTGTCTTCGACACTTTATATAGCCCAACGGGAACGGGCAAAGAAGAACGGCAGCTAATCGGCGGGCTTTCTGCCCTTTCCGATCGGGTCACACACTCGGACCCTAGACCCGCGCCTTGCGCGCGCTTCTTTCGTTTAAGCCGCAACCCGAATTTTACGCAGGGGCTGCTCTTTCAACGAAAACCGTAACGGTGTTTGCTTTAGCCGCGCCACAACTGTGGGCGTGGGGTAGCCGATCAAAGAATATACGCGCTCTGATGCTGTTTCCACCGCGGAGATAACAACGTTCGTCATCATGTCTGCTTCCAGACGTAGGGGAGAATTACTCATTAAAACACCTCGACTTTACACTAACACGACAAAGCCTTCACTCTGTCCCCCACCGTATCGGTTTTGAAACGGGCGTATGCGGGACGAATTTTAGACGTTTTTATGATCAATAGTGGGTAAATTGTGTTCAAACCGCAGGGGAACTCTCAGCGCTGCAAAAAAGAGTGGATATTTAGAAAACAAAAAGGCTCAGCAAGGTCACTCCCCGCCAAGCCTTCAATGTTCTCTAAATACTCGGAATCCCTAACGTCCGCGAATACGCGGGTCCAAAGCGTCGCGTAATCCGTCGCCGATGTAGTTCACAGACAGAACGGTCAGCGAAATCATCAATCCCGGCAGAACAACCCGCTCGGGGAATTGTTCCATGCGCGGGACAGCATCCGACAACAATTTGCCCCATGTGGGGAAATCAGACGGAAATCCGACCCCTAAGAAAGACAAGGCACTTTCTGTGATGATGGCAGTGGCCAGCCCCAATGTAGCCGAGACCATGATCGGCGACAGGACGTTGGGCAAAAGGTGGCGGGTGATGATCTGCAAGGGTTTGGTGCCGATGGAACGGGCGGCCAGAATGAACTCGCGTTCTTTCAGAGCCAGCACTTCACCGCGCACAATACGGGCGGTTTGCATCCAGCTGGTGATACCGATGATGGCAACGATCAGGATGAACATGCCAGTTTCCGGCCCGAAGTTTTTACGCAGGGGTTGGCGAAACAGGGTCACGGCCACCAGCAGCAAGGGCAAGATGGGCAGGGACAAGACCAGATCAGTGAACCGCATGAACAGACCGTCTACTTTTTTGAAATAGCCTGCAACCACACCGATCACCGTGCCAATCACCACCGAAATCAGCATAGCTGCCCAGCCCACCGCCATAGAGGCCCGCCCGCCTGACAGCATATTGGCCAGAATATCGCGGCCCAAATTGTCTGATCCCAATGGGAAGGTCCAATTCACCTTGGCATCCCCGTCCCAAAGGGCGGTGTAGATCGGGCGAATATCCTTAAAACGGATGTTCAATTTTTGCGGATCCACTGTCCAGATATAGGGGCCCAGCAGCACGGCCAGTGTGATGAACAACAAAAAACCGCCACCAAACAACGCGCCTTTGTGGCGGCGGAATTGGCGCCACACGTCAGCCCATTGGCTGCGCGGCGGAGCGGTGGGGATTGGCTCGAAGGACGCAGGGGTCGTGGATTGATCAGTCATAGCGGATCCTCGGGTCTAGCAGGCCGTAAAGAACATCTGCGATCAGGTTGAACACCACAATCAGCAGCGCAAAGATGAAGGTCAGGGTTTGCACCATAGGTAGATCATTGGCGAATAGCGCTGTTAGCAACAACTGCCCGACCCCGTTCACTTTGAACACATTTTCGGTGATGATCGCGCCGCCAAAGATCGCCGGAATCCCCAGTGCTATCACCGTGACCACAGGGATCATCGAGTTGCGCAGCACATGCACCATAACCACCACGCTTTCCTTAAGCCCCTTGGCCCGCGCGGTGCGAACGTAGTCCTGATTAAGGTTATCCAACATGGAAGAGCGCATAAACCGGCTGATCTGCGCCGTGGTTTGCAGCGCCAGCACCATCACCGGCATGATCATCTGTTGCAGTTGTATCTTGAATGACGCCCAGTCATTCACCACCAAAGTGGTATCATAGATCGACGGGAACCAGCCCAGCCCCACAGCAAACACCACAATCAACAGCGGTCCTGTGAAAAACGGCGGTATGGAAAAGCCGATCATCGTCACAAAAGTACCCGCCTGATCAAACACAGAATACTGACGGTAGGCGGAATAGATGCCGATGGGCAGCGCAATCAGGATACCAACCACATAAGCCAGCCCCACCACCCACAGGGTTTGCGGGATGCGCTGGATCACAATATCCATCACGGGCGAACGTGTCTGCCAGCTGATCACCCGCAGCTTATCCGCAGCAAAATGGGTGTCTGGCAGCCAGCCGAACATCCACGTATCCCGCGTCAACCAGTCTATGAACACCTGCGGTTCCACCCAGAAAAACTGGATCAGCCATTTGACATAGCGCACGTGAATCGGTTCGCCCAAGCCAAGGGCTTCACGCATTTTTTGTTTCACTTCAGGGGGAACGGTCAGCGGAACCTGCGCCATCGGGTCTCCGGGCGCCAGTTCCAACAAAAGAAAGATAATCAAAGAGATAAACAGAAGAGTCGGGATCGAAAAAAGCAAACGACGGATCGTATATGTAAGCATGAACGCCTCGGTTTAGATCTTCGAGTGTCGAACCAAAGAGCCGCACGCGCGCCCCAGATCAGATCCAGGGCGCGCGGGGTCTAGAGGTTTACTTGACGCGGAACCAGTCAGCTGCATTCCACAGCTCGCTGTCCCATGTGTTCAGCACAACGCCGCCCAAAGTATTGGAATGGGCAGATACACGGCCACGATCCACCAAAGGAACGATGGTGTAAGTGTCTTTGGTCAGCATTTCATTCATTTGAATGCCGATTTTGCCACGCTCGTTCAGATCACCGGTATTGGCCAGTTTGTCGATCAGCGCATCATAGGCCGGATCACAGAAGCGGTTGATGTTTTCACCCTGCCACTGGCTTTCGGGGCGCGGTTCGCCGTTACACCGATAGGCCGCCAGATATTGCTGCGGGTCTGTGCCGTTAAAGTTGTTCGCGTACATTTCCACGTCCGCATAGAACTTTTGGAATGTGTCAGGGGAACCCGGATCACCGCCAAAGAACACGGATGAATCCACGTTGCGCAATTCGGTTTCAACACCGATTTCAGACCACCACTGTTTGATCAGCGCTTGGAAATCCTGACGTACAGCATTTGTCGAAGACTGGAACAGGATCGCAAGTTTCTTGCCGTCCCGATCCCGTACGCCGTCGCCATCGGTATCTGTCCAGCCTGCGCCTTCGAGCAGGGCTTTGGCCCCTTCGATGTCTTGTGTCATACAATCCGTGTTCGGGGACGCAAAGACTTTGGGTGCAGGCACAAGGTTACAGGTCGGACGACCCGCTTGGCCGTAGCCCACTTCGACCAGCAATTCACGGTCAATGGCCATGGACAGCGCTTTGCGCACGTTTACGTCTGACAGGATCGGGTGTGGCGCCTTACGGGTAGAGCGTGTGTCCGCATCCAGTTCTGGGGATGGGTCGGTCAGGTTCATTTCGATCCGTTCAACCAAGGACCCGAATGCAGCGATTGGTTTACCCTTGCCACCTTCGGCCATTTTGGCAATCACATCAGGTGCCAGTTGCAGGTTCCAAGCATAATCAAATTCGCCTGTTTCCATAACCGCACGCCCCGCAGCCGCAGCATCGCCGCCGCCTTTCAGGGTCAATGTCGCAAACGCTGGTTTGGCCGCGTCACGGTAATGGGGGTTTGCTTCCATCTGGATCACGTCATTTGGACGGAAATCCACAACACGGAAAGGACCAGTTCCGATTGGGCTGAAGTTTGCTTCGGTACATTCAGGCGCTTTGGCCCCCAGACAATCGGCAAATTGCGCCGCTTGAATGATCGGGGATTGGCCGCCCATGAACGGGCCATACGGGTTTGGCTTGGGCTGGTTAAACGTCACCTTTGTGGTCAGTTCGTCCACAGCTTCGACAGATACAACACCGTCAAAGAACGTGGCCTGCGCGCAACCGCCTTCGGGGTGCATACAATATTCAGCAGTGAACTTAACATCCGCCGACGTGACAGGTGTTCCGTCAGACCACATCAAGCCTTCTTTCAGCTTCCATGTGATCGAGGTCAGGTCTTCGCTTACGCCGCCATTGGCAACGGTCGGAATTTCCTGCGCCAGATAAGGTACCAAAGCGCCATCTTGGTCATAGCGGCCCAGCGGTTCAATCACCAGCGACGAGGATTCCACGTCTTTGGTGCCGCCCGACAGGAACGGGTTCAAAATCGACGGAGCTTGCCAATAGATAACGTTCACATGCCCGTCAGAGCCGCGCTCTGCTTGACCCATGGTCGCCATCGACAGTGCAAGCACACTCCCAACAGTCAATGATTTGAATTTCATAGTTCGTTAACTCCCAATTGTTGTGTTTTAGGCCCGGATACGATGCGTTTTTTGCGTGCAACCGGCAGAATGAACCGCCAGAGCAAGGACTGTTTTGGCAAAAACCTGCCGCTGATTTGGTCGTCTAAACCGACTTGTGCAAATCACGCTTGGGTTTGGCAACAGTTTCTCCTGACACGTATTGTTCCCGAAACCGATTCCGAAAACGCAGACCATCCCAGAGACTAAACCGATAAATTCTTATTTCACAACGTTTTTTCTTTCGGCTCCCCAAGTGCCTAATTTTACGACTCTTCTGCGCGGGCCTGCAGCACATCCAAATGTTTTGCGCTTGACGCCTTGCCCGCAGCTTCCCAAACTCCGCCGATCATCACCCCCTTACCGCTTGGCTACCAATGAACGGACAAGACATGGCTGACACCTATACGCCGCTGGAGATGCTCGAAAAACTGGTCGGGTTTGACACGGTTTCACACCGCTCTAACCTGCCATTGATCCAGTTTGTTCAGGATTATCTGACCTCCCACGGGGTGGACAGCACGCTGGTTCCCAATGACGACGGGGATAAAGCCAGTCTTTACGCCCATATCGGCCCGATGGTTACAGGGGGGGTGATTCTGTCAGGCCACACAGATGTGGTACCTGTTGTCGGACAAAACTGGTCCAGCGATCCCTTCACTGTGGTGGAAAAAGACGGCAAATATTACGGGCGCGGCACCTGCGATATGAAAGGTTTCCTTGCTATCGCACTAGCCCATGTCCCCCACATGCTTGCCGCAAATCTGAAAACCCCGATCCAACTGGCCCTGAGCTTTGACGAAGAAGTGGGCTGCGAAGGCGTCATTCCTATGGTTAAGGAACTGGCCGGTAAAATGCCCAAAGCCGCACTGTGTATCGTTGGCGAACCGTCAATGATGAAAGCGGTCACAGGGCATAAAGGCGGGATCGGGTTTGATAATGAAGTCACGGGCTATGAGGTCCATTCCTCATTGGCCCATACAGGCGTATCTGCGGTGATGACCGCTGCCACATTGGTGGAATGGCACAATCACAAAAACGCACAAGCGGTCGCGGCCCAAGACCCCGACTGCACCTTTGATCCCCCTTTCTCGACCTACCATGTGGGCACGATCCAAGGGGGCACGGCCAGCAACATCACCGCAAAATCCTGCACCTTCATTAATGATTTTCGCCTGCTGCCCAATGAGGATTCCCAGCAAGCTGCCGCCGAATATCTGGCATTCGCCGCCGAACTGGACGCCAAAATCAAAGCCATCCGTCCCGAAGCAGGTATAAAGGTCACCCAACGTTTTGACGTGCCGGGTCTGAAACCCGAAGACGATGGTGCCGCCGAGTCGCTGGTCCGTCGCCTGACCGGGGATAATTCCATCAACGTGGTCAGCTATGGCACCGAAGCAGGCCATTTCCAGACCGAGCAGATTTCGACCGTCATCTGCGGCCCGGGCTCTATCGAGCAAGCCCATCAAGCGGACGAATACATCACCATCGAGCAATATAATCGGGGCGGCGTTTTCATGCGCGACCTGATTTCAGCACTTTCATAAGGACCCTCTCCATGCCCCTGATCAACCGTTTCGCCGAAACCCACGCCGAACTCACCGCCATTCGCCGTGATCTGCACGAAAATCCGGAACTGCAATTCGACTGCCACCGCACCGCAGGTATCGTCGCCGACAAACTGCGCGAATGGGGCTGTGACGAGGTGAAAACCGGCATCGGCCAAACCGGCGTTGTGGCGGTGATCAAAGGCAAACAAAACACATCCGGCAAGGTTATCGGGCTGCGCGCAGATATGGACGCCCTGCCGATCTATGAAGCAACCGGCCTTGAATATGCGTCAAAGTCCGAAGGCAAGATGCACGCCTGCGGCCATGACGGCCATACCGCCATGCTGCTGGGCGCTGCGCAATACCTGTGCGAAACCCGCAACTTTGACGGCACCGCGGTGGTGATCTTTCAGCCAGCCGAAGAAGGCGGCGGCGGTGGTCGTGAAATGGTCGATGAAGGCATGATGGACGATTTTGGCATTCAGGAAGTCTATGGCATGCACAATTGGCCGGGCGTCCCTGTAGGCCAGTTCGGCATCCGCCCGGGCTCGTTTTTTGCCGCCGCTGATCTGATAAAAATCGACGTTACAGGCAAAGGTGCCCATGCCGCCAAACCCCATGACGGGATCGACACCACTGTCGTGGCCTCTCACATCGTCATCGCATTGCAAACCATCGCTTCACGGGTGGCTGACCCGCTGGAATCCGTAGTTGTATCCGTCACCAGCTTTGAAACCGAAAGCAAAGCCTTCAACGTGATCCCTGAACGGGTGGAACTGAAAGGCACTGTGCGCACCCTGTCCCCTGCCGTGCGTGACATGGCCGAAGAGCAGATCAAGCGCATCGCCGAAAACACCGCCGCCGCCTTTGGCGCAACCGCCCAAGTGACCTACGAGCGCAACTACCCCGTGATGGTCAACCATGAAGACCAAACTGTCTTTATGGGAGATGTGGCAAAATCCGTGGTCGGTGATCACAACGTAAACACCAACATGGAACCCACCATGGGCGGCGAGGATTTCGCTTTCATGCTAGAATCCCGCCCCGGAGCCTATATTCTATGCGGTAACGGCGACGGCGCTATGGTGCATCACCCCGAATACAACTTCAACGATGACGCAATCCCAACCGGCTGCTCCCTTTGGGCGAACATCATCGAACAGGGCATGCCTGCCGCATAACCTGCACAGAAAATCCCCGCCGCAGCCTTAACGGCCTCCGGCGGGGATATTTCAGGAAAGAAGAAGGCCCGCAGGGAGTGATAATCCTGCGGGCCTTCAATGTTCTAAAAATACTCGGAAAATTAAGGTTCCAGACGCACAGCGCCCTGACTGGCGTTACCCACATTGGCCGCATAAACCCGCAGCGCACGGCTGACTTTGCGTTTGCGCGGTTCAGCAGGCGCCCAAGGGTTTTCCCGTGCATCCATCGCCGCGCGACGTTCTGCCAGAACTTCATCTGTCAATTTCACATTCATTGTGCGGTTCGGGATATCAATCTCGATGATATCGCCTTCTTCGATCAGACCGATGTTACCACCCTCAGCCGCTTCGGGGCTAACGTGACCGATGGACAGGCCCGATGTGCCGCCGGAAAAACGCCCATCCGTGATCAATGCACAGGCTTTGCCCAGTTTCATGGATTTCAGATAGGTGGTCGGATAGAGCATTTCCTGCATTCCCGGCCCGCCCCGAGGCCCCTCGTAGCGGATCACAACCACGTCACCTTCTTTGACTTCTTTGCCCAGAATGCGGTTCACGGCCTCTTCCTGACTTTCACAAATGACCGCGCGGCCATTGAATTTCAGGATGCTGTCATCCACGCCAGCTGTTTTAACCACACAGCCTTCCTGGCTGATGTTGCCAAACAGAACCGCCAAGCCACCCTCGGTAGAATGGGCATGTTTCATTTCGCGGATCACACCGTTTTCACGGTCCAAATCCAGCTCTTTATAGCGGCGGGACTGGCTGAAGGCCTGTGTTGTGCGAACGCCCCCGGGTGCCGCCAGAAACAAGCTGTGCACGTCTTCGTCGTTTGATGTGCGAACATCCCATTTGGCAATTGCATCCCCAAGAGTAGGCGCGTGGATTGTGGCCGCCGATGTATCGAGCAACCCTGCGCGGTTCATCTCACCCAGCAGGGCAAAAATCCCGCCAGCACGGTGTACGTCTTCCATGTGAACATTGGCCACGGCAGGGGCAACTTTGCACAAACACGGTGTGTTGCGGCTGAGCCGGTCAATGTCATCGACGGTGAAGTCCACTTCGGCCTCTTGCGCCATCGCCAAAAGGTGCAGGATCGTATTTGTCGACCCGCCCATAGTGATGTCCATACGCATCGCATTTTCGAAAGCGGCTTTGGTCGCAATGCCACGGGCCGAAACTGCTTTGTTGCCGTTGACGTAGTAATCTTTGGTCAGATCAACAATCAAACGCCCCGCCTTGCGGAACAGCATTTCCCGATCCGAGTGGGTCGCCAGTGTCGAACCGTTGCCAGGCAGGGCCAGGCCCAAGGCTTCGGCCAAGCAGTTCATGGAGTTCGCCGTGAACATACCAGAACAGGATCCGCAGGTCGGGCAGGCGCTTTCTTCGATAGCCAGCACTTCTTCGTCTGTGCGATCAGGATTTGCCGCTTGCATCATGGCATCCACCAGATCAATCGCCTGCAATTCCCCGTCGATATCGACTTTACCAGCCTCCATCGGCCCGCCAGAAACAAACACAACCGGAATATCCAGCCGCAACGCCGCCATCATCATGCCGGGCGTGATCTTGTCACAGTTGGAAATACAGACCATGGCATCGGCGCAATGGGCGTTGACCATATATTCCACACTATCGGCAATCACTTCGCGGCTAGGGAGGGAATAGAGCATCCCGTCATGGCCCATAGCAATGCCGTCATCCACGGCGATGGTGTTGAATTCTTTGGCAACACCACCCGCGGCTTCAATCTCGCTGGCAACCAAACCGCCCAAATCTTTAAGGTGTACGTGGCCCGGAACAAACTGGGTGAATGAGTTCACCACAGCAATAATCGGCTTTCCAAAATCGCTGTCAGTCATGCCTGTAGCGCGCCACAGGCCACGGGCGCCTGCCATATTACGGCCATGGGTAGAAGTTCTTGAACGATATGGAATCATAGGTAAGCCCTCGCAGGAAATCTGTTTTTCCATCACGTTTTGCCCTATGGCGTGAAGAATTGCCAGCCCCACGGTCTGTTATAGCGCAGGGGAATTTCAAATGCCTCCGGCGGGGATATTGAACAAACAAAAAAGCCGTAACAGCTCTCTCATGGCTTCAATGTTCCCTAAATACTCAAAGCGCCACAATGCGTCAGACTGGACGGGTGCCAGCATAGGTGGTGCGGTAAAGCAACCGGCGCACGCCATCATAATCATTGGTGGCGTAATGCAGGCTCATCCGGTTGTCCCAGACGGCCACATCTCCTGCCTGCCATTTCAGGCGGCAGGAAAAATCGGGACGCGCGGCGTGTTTGTAAAGTGCTTCTAGGATCGGGGTGCTTTCGGAAACTGTCATGCCGTCCAGTCGGGTGGTGTAGATCGGGTTGACGAACAGGGCTTTGCGCCCGTCGGCCCCTGTTACAACGGCGGGGTGAAAGGTCTCGGCGTCGGCTTTGGGATCACCGCGCACCATCTGGATGGACGCACCCGAGCGGGACTCCTTCGGGGGCGCGTGTTTCACGCCATAAGGTTTCCCCACATGCACGGCTTTGCGCCCGTCGATGATTGCCTTTAGATCGGCAGGCAAAGAGGCATAGGCGGCCACTTGAGAGGACCAGACCGTATCTCCCCCCACATCGGGGATTTCAACGGCGTTCAGCACGGATCCTGCAGGCGGGTTTTCCAAGAAACTGAAATCGGAATGCCACTCCCCGCCAAAAACGCCTGTGTTTTGTTCATCTGCTTCTTTGAGCACAGCGATCACATCCGGATCGTCGGCCATAGGCGTTACGTAAGGCAGTTGCATCAGCGGACCAAACACGGCGTTAAGGCGTTTCTGGTCGGCAATAGACAGGAACTGTCCGCGCAGAACGATCATCTGGTGGGCGTCCAGTGCAGCGCGTAACTGGCTGGCATCACTGTCTGAAATCGGGTTTTTCAGATCAATGCCGGATATTTCCGCCCCCATTAACCCTGTCAGTTTATCCAGATGCATGGCTGTCTCCTTGTTGTTTGGATGCGGTGTTACTTGGCCCTGTTGTTACTTGGATGCGCCAAACCATTTTTTAAACCACGCCAGAACACCCCCACGGGCGCGGTCCATTTCATCCCCTGCTTCAGCGGCGCGGGCCTCGACTGCGTCCCATTTCTGTTCCATCTGGGCAATAGCCGGATCAATCTTGCGCCGTTTGAACCGCTGGACCAGCCGATAAAATCCCAGCATTATTAACGCCAGTACAATATAGATTATGATATTCGACCAAGGGATAATTCTGGCGTCTGGCCCCGACACATCCCAGATTGTCACCGCGTTGGGATAGATCGACAAGAATTCATTGCGCCAACCATAGTGTTTGATCGCCACCCATTCCGGTGCTGCGCGGGTTGAAATCTTGTCAGCCGCTTCGGCCTGCAGATTGGAACTGTCCAGCTTGAAATACCAAGGCCAGCCAAAACCCGTGTCTTCATTGCGAAACACCATGACACTGCCATCGGGATAAGACGTGTTAATCAACCGCAAATCGCGATTCACGCCCTCGTTGTTGCCACTATCTGTCTGGGCATAGAAAATCCGGTTCCATTTCGAAAAATCCTGCCGGATGATTTCCGTGCCCGTCACCCGCACGATATCCCGTTGCGGCAACGTGTAATGACAAAAGGCAAAGACCAGTGCGATCAGAACTACCCAGAAACCCCATTTGAACCAGCGCATACCGTCGTCCTTACATAAAATTGGTCACATAGATCATAACAACCACCAGAATAACCGGAATGACATAAACACCCCAAATCAACTTGCGCCGCAATGACCCCTCATAGGCTTTCAGCCCGTCTTCGATAAACTGTTCGCGGGGCCCTGGATGTTCCGAGCCTTCGTCGAACTGCTTTTCCAGTCTCTCGCGCCGAACGGAACGGGAATACCATGACAAACAGATGTAGACGATGGTCAGGAAAAACAACCCGATCACGCTCAATCTTACCCATCCGAACATTGTTCTACCTTTGCTTTATGGCCCCCCAAGGGCCGACCCGCCGCACCAGATCATCATCATCATCGTCTTCAGTTCTGCTGCGCCCCCAAGGTTGGCCAACGGGCTTGCGTTTGTTCTGTTCCGGGCGCAAAGCGGGCTCTTCCATCCCGGGTTCGAACCCGAACAGTTCTTCGCGCGCGCCCGCCTTATCTACCATATATTCACTGGCAAGATAATCCGCCACATACTCTTTCTTGGCATCCGACCAACCGCGATAGGCAGTGTAGAACGCCTCTTTATGGCAGATGAACAATTGGCGCACATCCAATGGCGCCAGTTCCGCCAACAGCATATTCACCAGATCTTTATCCGCGTGATTGCCCGACCGCAGCGTATAAAAATACGCCGGATGTTCGGACGTGATGCGCGGCCACTCCCCCTGCCCGCGCGACCATTGCCACAGACGATACAGGCCTTCGTATTCCTTGGGCAGATGTTTCAGATTGCGCCGTGCCAGCTGCCGCAAGGCGCGTCGATCCGGTTTGTCGAAACTTTCACCCAGTTCAGCTGCGGTATCCACCACGATGAAATCCAGCTTTTGCTGCAAGATCGCCGCCACATCGCGCCCCCGCGCCGATGTAATCGGCTCCACCAGATTATTGGCCGCAAGGAAGGTGGCAATATCGTTGCGCTGACTGAAATCCATCACATATTCAACATCCCAATCATCCACGTCGTCCATTTCACGGGTAGAAATTACCGCCGCTTCTGACAGATCACGGAACACATAAAGCCCACCAAAATGTGAGGTATAGAAGTTTTTCTGCTCAAAACTGTTATGGGTAAACACCACAGGATTGCGCGTGATGTCACCCGTGCGCTTGCCTATTTCGATCATTTCGGCGATCAGCACGTCATCCCACCACGCGTCCTCTTCAGTGATGAAACGTTCAATCTTACCCCGCAGGATTTTGCCATCCTCAACGGTGGATTGTGTGGTGTCGGCTTCCACCTCTATCCGTCGAATGGCCAGCAGATCATTGGGCGTGTCCACCGCAAAGACCGAGTTCACCAACTCCCCCGCCACCGCATCTTTGGCAGTCAGGGCAAACAACTGCGCCTCGTTTTCATCCATCCAACGGCGCAAAATACTGCGCGAGGTGGAAAACTTGGCATTCAGCAAAGGCGCGGTTTTCTGGTCGGTGGACAGCAGGATAAACTGGCGATTACAGCCGTTGGGGTTCAGATACAGATCATCGCCCAGTTCATCGCCGATTTCAGGCGAATAGCCCGAAATATCCAGATGAAAATCCGTCAACGCCGTGCGCCGCCCCGTCAGATGTTCAAGCGCACGGTTATATCGTTCCACCAACGTGGCCGAACGCACCTCGAACAAGTTGCCATACATCAAACCACGGCGCACAAGTCGCATCATCGCAGGCTACTCCACCATACAAACATCACAAATCCCGCCCCCGCACCATGCGCCAATAAAACAGCCCGAACGCAGGGCCCCAAATCCAGCTTAACACAGCGACAAGGATCGCGCCCGTGACCAATAGCTGGTCCAGACCATTTTCGCCGCCCAGAAAGTTCAAAAGCCCCAGCTGGATCGCGATAAACACAGCCATTGCGGTTGCTGATACCATAAGGCCGAGCAAGGCCGCCAGCCGGCCGCGCAGTCGAGCGGCTATGACCGCGCCCGTCCAGCCGGAGAGGACGCCGAAGATGACGGAGAAGGCGAAGATCATTGGGCCCATTTAATCACATCCCCGTAGGGTGCGTGGTTCCCACGCGCCGTCCGCCGTTCCTTCGTTCGCAGAACACCCCTCGTAAGAATGTGAAAGTTCGAGCGATAGATCATCATGGTACACCCACACGCATGCCAGCAAGAACTTCTCCAACAGACAGGGCGAGGCTCTTTACTTTACTCATATTTGAAGGTCGTAGCATTTCTTCAGGCTCTGCCTCACCATGAACCAACTCATTTCGAATTGTCTGTACTTGTTTCAAAGCCAAGTAGTCAGCCTCTGTGAGTTCACCTCTTTTACGGAGTATTGCAACAGCCTGTGAAAGAGGAATTCTCTCTCCTCCACCAGCCGCCTCAATAATATTACGTTCAACAGAAATCCAATCCGCAAAAAACTCACCAACCAAAGCGGCACTACTGTTTTCAGACGTCAGAAGTTCGAGTTCGCAATCAAACAGCGCTTTGAACAAAGTCAAAGAAAGCTCCGCGTACACTTCGACCTTCCGTTTCTCGATCGTTAGGCCGTTTCCCTCGTGATACAGACGGTTACGCAATCGGTGAAACCACTCAAATTCTCCTAAATTCAAGCCAACAACTTTTGAACTAGCAACTGCCTCAATTCCCTCCAATAGGTTCGGAAAACTGTTACAATACTCGTCGCGCTGCCTTCTGGTGAGTTTAACTGCCGTTACACGTTCTGGTAAAGTCAAGTAAGTGTGCAATGTGAGTTCAACTGCGTTGTCCACTAGGATCATGGCAATTCTACGTGAGGCGTCTGTATTTTCCTCCATCAAGTTTAAAGCCTGTTGCAAAATTTCAGCGGGTCCTGTTGCCCACATTGGTATTGTAGCACTCACCCCCGCCCCTCCAAATACCGCTTCTTCGCCTCTTCATTCCGCCCAAAGTCCCGCACCATGTTCACGATTGCGATCTCATCGGATTTATCGGCGTAGCGGAATTCGCTATCGGCGTAGCGGTTGATTTCCTGGATCACCATTTCCACGGTGATCGGCTGGGCCAGTTCGGAAATCATCGCCTTTTTGGTGTCGTAATCTTTGGTGATGAACAGGTCGGTGTTTTCCATCCATTCATCGGGCAGTTCAAAATCCATCGCCCGCACTTTGACCGCGTCAGTGATGTTCTTGATGGCGCGGCCTGTGAACCGTTCATCCGCCTCTTGGATGCCTTTCAGATAGGCCCCCATTTTGGCGATAGTATCCAGCCGGCCGATGTCTGCGCTGACCCTATCAAACACATTCAACAGCCCCGCTTCATGGGGTTTTGAATGGCTGTCATAGCTTGCCGCCACGGCTTTTTTGATCTGCTGGGCGGCGAACAGTTCGTGGTCGCCTGTGGGGATGCTATGGTTCTTGCCCATCAACAGATGCAAAATGTCGATATAATCTTCCTGCGTCTGTGGCCCGTCTACCAGAAAGCGCGCACCAGCCCGCTGGCGCAGGGCATCGTCCACGTTTTCGGGGTAGTTCGAAAACATGCCAAAGGTACAATTCCCGCGCACCACCGTATTGGCACCCGCAAAGCTTTCCATCAGAACAGCCGTAATTTCCAACTGCCCAGCAGAGGATTGCCGATCCCCCCGCTTACCCGCCAGTTGGTCAATATCGTCAATCGTCCCGAACCCGATCACATTCTGGTCGATCACGTTATTGATAAACGCCTTTGCGTTCTGCGCAGATTTTCCCTGATAACTGTCAATGCTATCGGTCGACAGATTCTGATAGCGAAAGGCATAGCCCGCATTGGTGCAATAATCGTTAATAAGCCCCGCCATCATCTGGATCAGTGTGGTTTTCCCCGTGCCGGGCTTGCCGTCCCCCATAAAGGTAAAGATAAACCCGCCCAGTTCCGCAAAAGGGTTCAGCTTGCGATCAAAATCATAAGCCATCAGCATTTTTGCCAGCTTCATCGACTGGTATTTGGCGATATGATTGCCCACCACTTCGTTCGGTTTTTTGAACGTCATGGTCAGCTTGCTGGATTTCGCCTTGTGGCTGGCGCTGAACCCGTTGATTTCAAAATCATCGGCCTCAACGCGGTAGCTGACGGACTCAAAAGCGCCAAGCCGTGGCAACGTGCCAGCCCGCAGCGCGACCTTTTCCATCAGCTTTTCACAAAAGGCCTGCACCACATGCACAACGCCTGCTTCATCCTTGGCAAACAGCGCAAGGTCTTGATCCAACTCCCATAATGCGCCGTGCAGGGCCAGTTGCGGATTGTCGGTCAGGATTTCCTCAACCTCGCCGATTTCAACCGTGCTTTCGCCTTCGGCCGCTGCTGATGACGCTACCAAAGTGCCAGCCATATTGGCAAAAACATGCAGGCTGATCGCGGCGGATGCTGCCAGCAATTCCCCGAATTCGGTCTTTTTCGCAGACGCCAGCCCCCCTGCCAGATTGTCCTTTAGCAGCCCGGACAACCCCGTCTGATCGGCAAATTGTTCGGACACAACAAAGGCCACCGCCAGCGCGCGGCGTAGGGATTGCAGCACGTTGGCCTGCACTGGGGACGTTAACGGATCGCTTTCATCCGCGCCCTCAATCCGGTCGATCAGATGCACGCCTTCGGGCCGCGCAGTGCTGCGCGTCACCAGCCCCGGCGTAGTGGAACGAAACCGCCGCCGCGTGCCGATGCCGCTGGACCGTTCCTGCGGCGCGTCCGTTTCCCGTTTTGCGGCCAGTCGGGGCGTGTGATCGAACCCGTCCAGCATGGCAACCGCCGCGCTATATTTCCCGAGGATCAATTCCTCTTTCAATTCCATCAAATCGCCGGTTTTACCCATCTAAAATATCCTTTTTAATCAAACGTAACTGGCCACGCGCCCGTTCTTGCCCACAACGTATTTACGTATGTTTTTCATGCCCACAGGATCGCGGTCTTTCAGCACCTGATAGGCCCGTTGGGGCAGGATCAGCGCGCGGGTTTGATCGGTTGCGCCCGTCACTTCGCCGCGATCATCCAGATTAAAAATCTCTCGCTCGGCGGTAGAAAACCAACCGGTTTTTTCTTCGCCGACTTTTTTCGACCACAGGGTTTCCACCGTCCAGGACAGCGCCCAATCCACCCCTTCCTCGCCCGAGGCTTCGGCCAGAATTTCACGCAAAGGGCCGGTTTGTTCCGTATAGGCGTGGGAATACATCGGGCCAATATGGACGCGGCGCAGTTTTTTGGGGTGCAGGTCGTCGAAATCCTGATCAAACCCGGCACCGATTGTCACCAGTTTCAGCCCCGATACGGCCTGCGCCATCAGATGGGCCTGCACTTGCGGCCAGCGCCGATCATCCTGCACAAGCGCTGTGCGGCCAGAATCCTCTAGCTCTAGCAGATAGATCGCAGGCAGGTTGGTCTGGCTGTCATAACTGGCCCAATGCACCAGATAACGCCGCCGGTCATCATTAATATTGCCCCGCCAGATGGCCTGTGGGTCATTGCCCGCAAAGAACAAATCCCGATCCGCCAGCCATTCATAATACAGTCGTTGCGACAACGCATACTGCAGGGCCGTTGGGTCGGAATGGTCGTTCAGAATGTGTTTGACCATCGCCTTTTTAATTTCATCCGGTGACAATGAGGTTTTGAGGTGATGATCCACATTCAACGCGTCATTGGCCATTTGCAGCAGTTCCTGAAACACAGGAAAGCCGCTGTCTTGGCGATCAACCGCCATGCCATTTGGCAACGCGCCTGACACCCGCCATGTCATCAGGTATTTATAGGACAGGGCCGTAAACGTGCGGTTCAGCTGGCCCAAATAGGTCTTGATGATTTTGGATTCCGTACGCCCGATTTGACCGTCTTCTATGGTCAGTTCGGTTACATCATCAAGATGCCCGATGATCCGTTCAAATTTAGCGAAATAGCGCCGCGTTTTGGCGGCGCCTTCAAGGTATTGATGGTCGAGCGTCAGGTCAGTTGTCATTTCGCCCTACCACAGCCGCCGCACGATGCCAGATACAGGATGCCAGATGCCCCAAAATCAAGCGCCATACAGGTTCTTGTCGTGCTTTTCGACAATCTTTTCAAAGCGCCGTGCAAAGCGTTCGTCCGACTTGGCTTTTTCCTCCAGAACCTTGCGGGCGAACACCATATGATCTTCGTGCTTTTCCATCATCTCGGCCATGCGCTGGTTGGTGGCAGACCCAATGGCCGCCATGGCTGTTTGGGCCTCTTGGTCGGTTTGCACGCCAATTTCGTTGATTTTATGGGCCACATCCTGTTGCTGCGCCGTCTTTAAAGATTTGGTCAGTGCATCATACAGAACCACCCGCTGCTTGGTGTCTGTTTGCAGCTTATTGATCAAAACCATCTGGGTCGCTGCCTGATTTTGCAGACTATCCACCCAGGATTTTCCCTTTTCAATATAGCGTTCTAGCGTCTGGCTGTTAGCCAGTTTCACCTGTTCGGCCTGCGCAAGTTCGTTGTATTTACCGTTCAGCGCCGCCAGTTCGCTTTCCAGCTTGGTGCGGGCAGCCGCGTCTTGTTCCACCGAGATTTTGTTTTCCAGCTCAATGATTGTCGGGTCCATCGCCAGCAAATCCGCTTTGATCTGTTCCAACTCGCCAACAACTGCTTCGCGCTCGGACAGGGTTTCTTGCAAATTGCCTTCGACCCGCGTTTTATGCTCGTTCAATACCGCCAACTGGCCCTGCAGCAGGTTCACAATCACATCCGATTTGGCAATCAGATCCTGCAATTTATCGTCGATACTGGCCGTGCGCATCCGTTCCTGACGCAGGCTTTCAGACCGCCCCTTGGAAAACACGCCCACAAAGGTTTCCCAGCCGGTTTTTGACCGCATCGCGTCAAAATCCTGCGAAAACGCCGATGTCACATCATCCAGCCCCATGATCAATTCCGCAATATTCGCGTTCATTGCATCGGAATGGGCGTGTACATCATCCAAAGTGGCATTTTCGATATCAATCGAAATATCCGAGCCTGTTTTCATCTTGTCCTGAGCAACCGCCAGTTTGGACGAAAGCTCTGATATTTTGGACTGCGCCGCCTCCACCTGTGCCTGAGATTCCCTGATCTGCGCGTCAAAATCGGCCATATCCAACCCTTTCAATTAAAATCACTGTCGCCCATCACCTAAGCAATGCCAGTGCCAATTATAATAGTTTTGCGGCGGTTTTTTGATCTTGTCGAGCGTTTCCACCGTCTGATCCCGCATTTTTCGCAGACTTGCCCTAGGATGCCAACCTGATTATATCCGTACCCAGAGGACGACCTCTCCCGCTTTCGGGCTTGCTTTTGCAAGGTACAACAAGGGACGACCCTTTTATCTGTAAGGGCAACCCGATGCGCACCCCTTTTGATCGAATACGACAGGCCATCCTGTTTGAAGCTATTGCATTTTTCCTGCTGGTCACCACTGGCCTGCTGTTTTTGGGATTCACCTTCAAAGACATCGGCGTGGTGGCAATCGTCGGCTCGTTGGTGGCCACGGGCTGGAACTATGCCTATAATCTGGGGTTCGATTTGACCTTGCTGCGGCTTACCAACAGCACCGATAAATCCCTGCCCGCCCGCGTGGTTCATGCCGTCGGGTTTGAAGCAACGATGCTGCTGTTGATGCTGCCCTTTATGATGTGGTGGCTGGAACTGACCCTGCTGCCTGCACTCGCCTATGATATGTCCTTTGCCATGTTCTTTATGATTTACACCTTCATCTTCACCTGGATTTACGATCGGGTATTTCCCGCGTCCCGCCAGACGCGCGCCTGAATAATTGCCCCTTCATACGGGGGCTGACCTGCTGTATTGCTACGCACAACCCTGTTTCCGACCTTGCCCTTTGGACAAGAATCATGTCACGTCACCGGAAATAGTTAACCTGTTATCTAAGGAGCACAAAATGCTGACCACAACTGATCTCAAAAACCTGCTAAAAGACCCCTCGCTTTTGTGCTCTAAGGCACTGGTGGCTGGCGAATGGATCGACGCCGATGATGGCGCCACATTTGAAGTTAAGAACCCCGCCCGTGGCGATGTTCTGACCACTCTGCCCGATCTGGGTATTGCCGAGGTAAAACGCGCAATCGACGCAGCAGAGGCTTCGCAAAAGGCATGGGCCGCGCGAACTGGCAAAGACCGCGCCGCCATCCTGCGCAAATGGAACGATCTGATGATCGAAAACGCCGATGATCTGGGCCTGATCCTGACCGCTGAAATGGGCAAGCCATTTACCGAAGGTCGCGGTGAAATCCTGTATGGTGCCTCTTTCATCGAATGGTTTGCAGAAGAAGCAAAACGCATTTACGGCGAAACCATTCCAGGCCACATGCCTGACAAACGTATCACCGTAATCAAACAGCCCGTTGGCGTTGTGGCCTCGATCACGCCCTGGAACTTCCCCAACGCAATGATCGCCCGCAAGGTTGCCCCCGCATTGGCCGTGGGCTGTACCTTTGTGGCCCGCCCCGCCAAAGAAACCCCGCTGTCTGCATTGGCTATGGCCTTGCTGGCGGAACGGGCTGGCGTGCCTGCGGGCGTGTTCTCCGTAGTCACCAACACCCGCGCCTCGATCGTCGGCAAAGAATTCTGTGACAACCCGATCGTGCGCAAACTGACCTTTACCGGATCAACCGAAGTAGGCCGCATCCTGATGGAACAGGCCGCAGGGCAGATCATGAAAACATCCATGGAACTGGGCGGGAATGCTCCGTTTATCGTGTTTGACGACGCCAACCTCGACAAAGCCGTTGAAGGAGCGATGATTTCCAAATACCGCAACAACGGCCAAACCTGCGTCTGCGCCAACCGCATTTATGTGCAGGCTGGTGTTTACGACGCATTCGCCAAGAAACTGGCGGCTGCCGTATCTGCAATGAAAATCGGCGATGGTCTGGACGACGGCGTCACCGTTGGCCCACTGATTTCTATGGATGCGGTTGAAAAAGTCGAAGAGCACATCGCGGACGCCACAGCCAAAGGTGCCACAGTCGCAGCCGGCGGCAAACGTCACGCATTGGGCGGAACCTTCTTTGAACCCACCATCCTGACAGGCGTGACTTCGGACATGATGGTCACCAACGACGAAACTTTCGGCCCCGTGGCGCCCCTGTTCAAATTCGACACCGAAGAAGAAGTCGTTGCGGCTGCAAACGACACCATCTTCGGCCTCGCCTCCTACTTCTATTCCAACGACCTGTCCCGCGTTCACCGCGTTCAGGAAGCGCTGGAATACGGCATGGTCGGCGTGAACACTGGTCTTATTTCCACCGAGGTCGCCCCCTTTGGCGGCATCAAACAATCTGGTATCGGGCGCGAAGGCTCCAGCCACGGCACCGAGGATTATCTGGAAATGAAATACATCTGTACGTCGATCTGATCCTAAAAGATCACACCCACAATTTTGAAAAACCGCGCCAAACCGGCGCGGTTTTTTTTATTGGCTGATCACAAAAACGCCTTCAGAACAAAAAAGTCCCGCCCCTGCCAAGGATTGACCCGCGCCATCCGTCAAACCACATTATGCGGATGGAAACGAGCGACGAGAATCTGGTTAACCTAGCCCAATCTGGGGACGCGGCGGCGTTTTCGGCGTTGATTTCCCGTCACTATGATCTGATGCACCGGATCGGCTATCGCATACTTGGATCACAGACCGAAGCACAGGACATGACACAAGACCTTTGTATCGCGCTTGGCGCAAAAATCGCCTCATTTCGCGGCGATGCAAAGTTCACCACATGGCTTTACCGCGTGGCCATTAATGCCGCCCGTGATCGGCTGCGCAAGCGCACCACCCGCCAAAAAGCGCAGGAAAACTGGGGCGCATATGAAGTGAACAGCCGCGCTGCTGATGCCGAAAACCGTGCGCAACTGGATTGGTTACAACAGGCCATGCAAACCCTTCCCGATGATCTGCGTGAAACCGTAGCACTGGTTCTGGGCGAGGATATGACCCACGCCGCCGCCGCCGAGGCGCTGAATATCCCCCAAGGAACCGTTAGTTGGCGCATGTCCGAAGTGAAAAAACACCTGCGCGCGCAGGCCCAATCAGAGGAGCTGATCAAATGAACGAGCTTGAAAAACTCCAGTCCCTGCTGCGCGACACACCTGCCCCGAATGCAGATGCCAAAGCTGCTGCCTTGCGCGCTGCCACAGAAAATTTCGCCCGTCTCCAAGAACAGGGCGCCCAAGCCCGTCCTATTCCCGAAGCCCCCGCAAAGGGGCCCCTCTGGAAAGGACTTGCCGACATGTTTAATCGTTCAACCCTACGCCCCGCCCTTTACGCCAGCACCTGCCTAGTGATCGCAGGCGTTGCCTACACCAGCTATCAGCCGTGGTCGGAAACCCTGCCCGAATTACAAGATGCGGGTCGCGCAACCCAATTGGCCGCCGCACCGGAAGAATCCCTCCAAAAGCCACCGCAAGCCCCCCCAACACTCGCCCCAAAACCTGCCCCGCAGAAACAGGCCGCCGCACAATCGGCCGCTGCGCCCCTCGCTCATTCCCAAGAGTCCGACAGTATCGCCCCGCACCAAAAGCAAAAGACCTATAGTGCTTTGGGCGCGATGGCAGGCCTCGACGCACCAAGCGGTGATACCATCACGCACCCCTTACAGGGCAACGCAGACCAATTCACAGGCGCATCTGAAAACCCGCTCAAAATCACAGCGCAAGACCCCGTTTCGACCTTTTCCATCGACGTAGACACAGCATCATATGCCTATGTGCGCGCAAGCCTTTTGAACGGCGGCCCGCTAAACCCCGACGCCATCCGCATCGAGGAAATGATCAACTATTTCACCTATGACTACCCCGCCCCCAGCGATCCTGACCAACCGTTTTCCACCCAAATCAGTGTCACAAAAACACCGTGGAACCCAGAAACCCAACTGGTGCAAATCGGCATCCAAGGGATGAAACCCGCAATCGAAAACCGCCCACCGCTGAACCTTGTGTTCCTGATCGACACATCAGGGTCCATGCAAAACGCGAATAAACTGCCTCTACTGAAACAATCTTTCGCCTTGATGTTGGGCGAATTACGCCCGACCGATCAAGTGGCCATCGTCACTTATGCAGGCAGCGCCGGCACCGCCTTGGCCCCCACCAACGCCTCGGAAACCGCAACGATCCTTGGCGCGCTTGACAGACTAACCGCAGGCGGAAGCACCGCAGGTCAGGCCGGTTTGCGCCAAGCCTATGCGCTGGCAGGTCAGATGACCCAAGTCGGCGATGTTTCGCGTGTTTTGTTGGCCACGGACGGGGATTTCAACGTAGGGATCAACAACCCCGACCAGATGAAAACCTTTATCCAAGAAAACCGTGACAGCGGCACCTATCTATCGGTGCTCGGCTTTGGCCGTGGCAATTACCGCGACGACATGATGCAGGTGCTGGCACAAAACGGCAACGGAACCGCCGCCTATATTGATACATTGGCCGAAGCCCAGAAAGTGCTTGTTGATCAACTCTCCGGCGCGCTGTTTCCAATCGCAAATGACGTCAAGATTCAGGTGGAATTCAACCCTGCCGAAGTGGCCGAATACCGCCTGATCGGCTATGAAACCCGCACGCTGAACCGTGAAGATTTTAACAATGACACCGTTGATGCAGGAGAAATCGGCGCAGGCCATCAGGTCACAGCGCTTTACGAAATCACCCCCGTCGGATCGCCCGCGATCTTGAATGACCCATTGCGCTATACAGAACAGGCTGCCAGCCACAGCAACGGCGAACTGGGTTATTTCAAACTGCGCTACAAAAAACCGGGCGCAGCGGACAGCCAATTGGTCACCACCCCGATCCGCACAAATGGCGATCTGCCCGACGCAGGGTTCGCCGCCGCCATTGCAGGGTTCGGCCAAGTTTTAAAACACTCGGCCTACATCAAAAACTGGTCTTATGATGACGCGATCACTCTGGCCACAGCCAACAAAGGACCCGACCCCTTCGGCTACCGTGCCGAAGCAATCCGTCTGATGAAGCTCGCCAAAATCCGCGATTAACCCGTTCCATTTTCGTGAAATATCCCCGCCGGAGGCATCCTGCCCCCACAAACGCCACCCCCCGCTGCAATTTGCAACGGGGGGTCTGCAGTTTGACAGGCCGCGCGCATCAAAGGGACAGTGTTGCGCTGCGGCGGCTCGGCCAGCCATCAGGGAGACAGGCTGGAAACCGGCGCCTCTACAACGGGGAGGAAAAGAGGCGCCAGAACTGGATGTGCTAAAACAGGTTAAACGGTTTCGCTATTCGCGACCTTTTTACCGGCTTTAGAATCGATGGTCTTGCTCGGGCTGGCGATTTCAATACGCCGAGGCTTTAAGGCTTCGGGCACTTCACGCACCAAATCCACATGCAGGATTCCGTTTTCGGTTTTCGCCCCAACAGCGCGAACATGATCCGCCATATGGAAGCGTTTTTCAAACGCCCGCGAAGCAATGCCACGGTGCAGATACGTCACGTCCTGAACAGTTTCGGCATCTGCCTTTTTGGCAGAAATCACCAATTGCCCGTCGCGCATTTCAATGGACAATTCATCATCGGAAAATCCGGCAACGGCCACGGAAATCCGATAGGCGTTTTCGTCGGTTTTTTCGATGTTATAGGGGGGGTAACCGTTTGTATTTACATCTACAGTCATGGCGCGATCCAACATGGATGCAAGACGGTCAAAACCAACAGTGGAACGGTAAAGGGGTGCAAAATCATAGGTTCGCATAGGGAAACATCCTCCTTAAGAAGCGATACTTCAGGTCTGGCCTTCCATCATGGACAGGCCTTGTTCTGATACCAGACCCCGTTTTGGGCATCCGGTAAAAAACAATTTAGGATCGGGGATTGGCCCTTTCAAGATCAGTTTTTCAAAAAACTTGTCTGCGTCGTGCGCCCCAGTTGTTCGCTCAAAGATTTACTCGACGGGCGCTTGGATTTGAACACGCCATTGTCTGATTCCAACTCTCCCATCAGCTCTTCCAGTGGCCGACCGAGCGAGGTGCCAAGCGCCACATCTTGGTTGTTCCAAGTGGCTTTAGCCGAAATCACCGAAGCGATCTTTGGATAACCGTTTTCCATCACAAAAATAGGCGACCCCGAAGCCCCGAATGTGGCGTGGCACGACAAAACCAACACCGAAAGGCTTTTGCCCAATATTTCGCAAGGTTCCTCAATAGATGGCCAATCATCACGATCCCGCCCGTAAGATACCACTTTAACCGAAGTCCCAATCGTCGGGCGCGGCGCACGATCAAACGGCATAATTGCCGTATTGCGGATCGGGTGTTGCAGTTCGATGATCGAAATATCATGGCCAACATTGTTAAATTCTGCCGTCCCTTGATGCACATAGGAAGGATGCACAACAATGCGCCGCCCCACCCCAAGTGCAGACGCACGGCCCTGACGCCAGCCTGCGGCAAAAGTAATCTGGCCCGGATCAAGCGGGGCATTTGTACGCGGATCAAAAACACAGTGTGCCGCAGTCAAAACCAGATTTGGCGCAATCAACGCACCGGTGCAAAAACCGCCATCCGCCGTATTCACCCGCCCGACAGCCTGCCAGGCACGCGCCTCATCCGCCGTCATCAATTTGCGCAACGGGTCCTGATTCTGGGCAGATGCGCCCGTAGCAAGGATCAAAGCAAATACAGTTAAAATTCGAGCGATCATGACAGCTACCTGTTGTTTCACAGTTGTGTTTTGCAAAAACACTTGGTCCAAATCATGACCAGAACAACCAAAGATTATGTCAAGGTTGCGGCAGTCTGGAAAATTCGCCTTAAACGCCCACCCTTTTACACATCCAACGCCGCCGGCTTTGGCCCACCCGTCGCCCAATCGAGCAATTCGACCGTATGCACCACAGGTACCTTAGTTGCGCTGCCTATTTGCATCATACAACCGATGTTCCCGGCTGAAATCACATCGGGCGTCTTTGCTTCCAGGGTTTTCACCTTTCGCGCTTTCAACTGCCCCGAGATTTCCGGCTGCATCAGATTATATGTCCCCGCCGATCCACAGCACAAATGGCTGTCACTTGGTTCAACCACCTCAAACCCTGCCCGTTTCAAAAGTGTTTTCGGATGGGTTTTGATTTGCTGCCCGTGTTGCAATGAACAGGCTGCGTGATAGGCGACACGCAGTCCTTTGGCTGCACCTTCAGGCAGGTCCAGCTTCATCAGGACTTCGGATACATCCATCGCCACAGCAGACACCCGCGCCGCATCTTTGGCCAAAGTCTCGTTGCGGAACATATGGCCGTAATCTTTCACTGTCGTGCCGCAGCCTGATGTATTTATCACAACAGCGTCCAGTCCATCTCCGTCCATTTCAGCCGCCCAAACAGCGATGTTTTTAGCTGCCGCAGAATGGCTTTCACCCAGTTTCCCCATGTGATGGGTCAGCGCCCCGCAACAGCCCTGCCCCTTGGCAATCACAACGTCACAGCCAAGCCGCCGTAACAACCGGATGGTTGCGTCATTAATATCTGTATTCAGCGCCCGTTGCGCACAACCCGTCATCAGCGCCACACGCATTTTACGCGGACCAATTGCAGGAAACACCTGCGCATCATCATTCCGACTGACAGGCGGAATATGTTTCGGCGCCATTTCCAACATGGCCTTTAGGCGCGGATCAGGCATGAATCGTGCCAAAGGCCGCCCGATCTTGGCGCCGAGCAACGCCACCCGAAACCGTTTTGGATACGGCAGGATTTTGGCCAGCGTCCAACGCAAAACCCGATCCATCAAGGGCCTTTTATACGTCTCCTCTATATGTGCCCGCGCATGATCCACCAGATGCATGTAATGCACCCCACTTGGACAGGTGGTCATACACGCCAGACAGGACAGGCAGCGATCAATGTGCTTCACAGTCTTTTCATCCGCAGGCCGTCCAGCCTCCAGCATATCTTTTATCAAATAGATCCGCCCGCGCGGGCTGTCTAATTCATCACCCAGAACTTGATAGGTCGGGCAGGTTGCGGTGCAAAATCCACAATGCACACAGGATCTTAAAATCTCGTTACAGCGGGCTGTAGACGGATCCGCCAATTGTTCAGGTGTAAATGTCGTCTGCATTTCAAAAAGCCCCGAATGAAGTCATAAGAACAAACGCCACCAAAGCGCAGCCTAGCAAAGTTAGGAAATACGCGCCTCCGCCAAGCCCGCGCCACCAACGCAAACCCTGTGCTGGTAACACAGCACCCGCTGCAACCAGTCCCAGTATCGCACCCGCCCGACCGATGCCGCGAAACCAGTCATCCGGCCCGTTGGACGGGGGCAAAGGGGCCAGAGCGCCCGCAATCAACAGGGCCAGCGCAACACCAAAGGCGATAAGAAACGGCACCCCGCGCGGCATCGCCGCCAGAGCCAGCCAGACCAACACCATCGGCCCGAAAAGAACGACGATAATTTCCATCAGCCCATCAGCCCATTATTCAAAATCCCGCGCGGATCAAACTGCGCCCGCAGCCCTGCCGAAATAGCAGCCAGCGGCGTCGGTTCGGGGTGAAACACCGGCCCGCATCCCGTTCCGCGCATCAAGGTTGCATGCCCCGCAATGCCGCCCAGCGCACCGCGCAGATCAAAGCCCTGCACCACCTCGGCCCAGATCAAACCACCGCCCCAATCATATAACAGCTTGGCCCCCTCCAAGGCCGCCCCCACACGCGGCCCGTCCGAAGGCTTCACCGAAATCCGCCACAGATCGCCGCTGCCCCCTGCAAACGCACTGGCATCCCGCACCGCAATCCAATCCGCATCCGGATTCACCGAAACGTCGCCAAAGGACGCCAACACCGCCTGCAATTTCTCAGTGCGATAGGTCAGCGAGTCTGAAAACCCCTCAAGCCGCAACATCACAACCTGCCCCCCAGGATCATAGGCCGCCCCCGACACCTCATAGGGCGACCCCAGCGCGGCGGACATTGCCCCAATAGCAGCCACGTCATCCACCCCTGAAACCTCAAGCGTCACAACCGCTTCAACCCCTGGCAGCACCTTAAAGGCAACTTCGCTCAGAACACCCAGCGTCCCCCAAGACCCCGCCAGCAGCTTCACAAGATCATAACCGGTGACATTCTTCATCACCCGACCGCCGTTTTTGATGATATCGCCGCGCCCGTCCACAAAACGCACTCCGATCAGACTGTCCCGACAAGCCCCCGCCTGTATCCGCCGCGGGCCAGATGCATTGGCCGCCACAACCCCGCCAATGGTCGAGTTGCCCTCGACACCCAACAGTGCGCCGGCCAACATCGGTTCAAACGGCAAGCGCTGGTTTTCTGCCGCCAAAGCCGCTTCCACCTCTGCCAGCGGCGTTCCCGCACCCGCCACAATCGTCAAAGCCCCCGGTTCATACAGCGAAATTCCCGACAGACCCGCCGTAGACAGAACCTGCCCCGTCGCCCGCCCCACGGGCCGCGTTCCCCCGCCAACAATCCGCAACGGCCCCGCCGCCTGTGCAATTGCAGCACTCAACTCTGCTTCACTCTCTGGCCTGATCATCTTCTTCTTTCTACAAATATCCTGGGGGTCTGGGGGAAACCCCCAGCTAGGCCGCAGCCACCTTCCGCCGCGTCTGTGTCACAGCCAAAGGGAACACCTTTGACGGGTTCAACAACCACTGCGGATCAAACACATCCTTCACCCGCAACTGCGCCTCAAGATCGACCGGATTAAACTGCGCATGCATCAGATCGCGCTTTTCCACACCAACCCCGTGTTCTCCTGTCAGACAGCCGCCGACTTCAACACAGAGCTTCAGAATATCCGCGCCCATCTGTTCGCACAGCTCCAGATCACCCGGTTTATTGGCGTCAAACAGGATCAGCGGATGCATATTTCCGTCGCCTGCGTGAAACACATTGCCCACCCCCAATCCATATTCCTGAGACAGCTCGCCAATCCGTTTCAGTACGGCAGGCAAAGACGACACAGGAATTGTCCCGTCCAGACACATGTAATCGTTAATCTGCCCCATGGCGCCAAAGGCCGATTTGCGCCCCAACCAGATTGCGGCACTTTCCTCGGCTGACTTGCTCTCGCGCAATTCCACCGGATTATGCTTGCGGGCAATGTCACTGATCACCCCCAACTGCATGTCGATTTCCGCGTCGGATCCTTCAACCTCGACAATCAACAAAGCCTCGCACATAGGGTATCCCGCATGGGCAAAAGCCTCGGTTGCCTCGATGCAGGGACGATCCATGAATTCGATCGCCACAGGCAAAACACCCGCTTTGATGATGTCAGAGACACATTCGCCCGCCACCTCGTTAGTATCAAACCCGATCAGTACAGGGCGCGCGCCCTCTGGTTTGCGCAAAATCCGCAATGTCGCCTCTGTCACGACGCCCAACTGTCCCTCGGACCCGCAAATCACCCCCAGCAAGTCCAAACCACCTGCATCCAGATACGCGCCACCGATTTCAACAACGGTGCCATCCATCAACACCATGGTAACCCCCAGCAGATTGTTGGTGGTCACCCCATATTTCAAACAATGCGCCCCGCCTGAATTCATCGCGATATTACCGGCGATGGCACAGGCCAACTGGCTGGACGGGTCTGGCGCATAAAAGAAGTCTTCTTCTTCAACCGCGCCTGTCACGCTTAGGTTGGTGCGCCCCGTCTGTACCCGAATATACCGGTCGGGATAATTGGTCTCGATCACCCCGTTCATCCGCGCAACCCCAAGGATCACCGCATCCGCAGTGGGCAATGCCCCCCCCGCCAGTGACGTCCCCGATCCGCGCGGAACCACAGGCACGCCCAGTTCATGACAGACCTTCAGAACCGCCGCCACTTCTGCGGTGTTTGACGGTAAAACCGCTGCCAAAGGCGCACATTTATAAGCCGTCAGCGCATCGCATTCATAAACCCGCGTTTCCCGCTCCTCATGGATCACCGCATCGAGCGGCAGCACAGCTTGCAACCGCGCAACAATCTCGGCTTTACGGGCCAGAATAGATTCGTTCGGGGTAGGCATTTCCATGGCACGTCTCCATTTCGCATATTTGGTAACTTAATATGACCAATTAACCGAATTGCAAGCCTTTAGTCGCCCGCAAATCATCATTCCACTCGCCCTCAAGCTAGGCTAAAGACAAAGAATGACCTACAGCTTGCCTGAACTTCTCTTCCATTTCACCCTGATCGACGGGATTGCCATCGCATTTTTTGTCGCCGCATGGCTGTTTTGCTCCTTTACGATAGAACGAAAAGACAGCGCAAAACCCTCCACCCATATGCTGATGGAGGCCTACCGTATCCGCTGGATGGAACAAATGGTCACCCGCCAACCCCGCATCTTTGACAGCGCAATCCTTGGCATCATGCGCAACGGGGCCACGTTCTTTTCCAGCTCCTGCATGATAGCTATCGGCGGCTGTGTGGCGCTTTTGGGCGGCGCAGAGCAACTCACCGTGATCGCTTCGGATCTCTCTGATGCGCTGGTTGTGCCCAAAATCGTCTGGGAGGTGAAAATCCTCGCCCTGATGGGTCTGCTTGCCAACGGGTTTCTAAAATTCGTCTGGTCCGTGCGGCTGTTTGGCTATTGCGCAATCGTTATGGCCTCTGTGCCAAATGACCCCGACGATCCCACCGCCAGCCCCACCGCGCGCAAAGCCGCCGATATTTCCAACCACGCCGCCCGCAGCTTTAACCGAGGCCTGCGCTCGGTCTATTTCACCATTGCCGCACTCACATGGCTGATCGGCGCCGTGCCCCTGATCCTTGCCACACTAACAACCGCGATCCTGCTGTACCGGCGCGAATTCAACTCCCGCACCCGCGAGGCTTTGGCGAACTAGCTTCAATGTTCCCCAAATACTCAGGAAACCTGCGGGTTCAACGCCCTTCACGCCGCCAAGCGGCCACCATCAAACCCGCCACCAACAGCAGCAGCACCCAAGCAGGCAGCAGCGGAGTTTGGCGAATATCAGTCGCCAGATAGGCATTGCGCGGCGTAAGCCCCAGCCAACCGCGCCCCGCCGCAGTGCGTCCTTCCCGCACAGTGCGCAACTGCGGATTGGCATACTCCTCTAACCGTAATACCCCGCCCCCTGTTGCGGCCATGATCGGCTGCAAGGCCGTGGCATCTGCCATGGTCTGTTCAAATTCACGCGGGGCGGTAGGGCCAATAGCCACAACGGCTTTCAAGTCCCCGTCATTCAGACGATACAACCCGTTTTCTTCCCCCTGAAAAGTGCCAACCCAGCGGCCGGGTGTCACTTCTTGGGTGTCCAGAACCGTTTCTGTTCCATCCGGCCCTGTCACGGTGATGGGCCCGCGATCCTCGGTCAGGGAACGCCGCGTCACCGTCACCCGATTGCCCTGCACCGTGCCGGAAATGCGCTCTTCCTCTAGTTCGGGTTCTTTCATGGTCCAATGGGCCAAGCGGCGCAGCAGTTCCAATTGTGGCCCGCCGCCTTCAAATCCGCGCGACCACAGCCAGGCGTGATCGGACATCAACATGGCAATGCGGCCTTCATCCACACGGTCCAGAACCAGCAGCGGCTTTTCATCCGCGCCGGTCATCACGGTCTGCCCTTGGGTCGGGACGGTTTCGATCAAGCGGAACCAGCGGCCCCAGCCCGGCGTGCCATCCTCGGCAGTGGGGCGCGGCGCAAAATCATCCAGCCCTTCGGTCACGGGATGGCGCTGCCCCAATTCGGATATTTTCGGCACAAAGCCTTTTTCGATAATCCGCGCTGTGGGCTGGGCTGGCAAAACACTGTTCAGCGGCGTGCGCGCGATGCTTTCCGGCCCGCCAAACGCCGGCCCAGATGCCACCAGCACCGCCCCGCCGCGCCGCACATAATCCGCCACATTTTGCATATAACGATTGGGCAGGATACCGCGGCGGCGATAGCGGTCAAAGATGATCAGGTCAAATTCGTCGATCTTTTCCAGAAACAATTCCCGCGTGGGAAAGGCGATCAAAGACAGTTCGCGCACTGGGACGCCGTCCTGTTTGTCAGGGCTGCGCAGGATGGTAAAATGCACCAGATCCACTGCGCTGTCGGATTTCAGCAGATTGCGCCATGTCCGTTCCCCCGCGTGGGGTTCGCCTGACACCAGCAAAACCCGCAACCGGTCGCGCACGCCGTTGATCGACAGAACCGCGGCATTGTTGCGATCCGTCAATTCGCCGTCTTCGGGGGTGACGTTGAATTGCAGCACATTGATGCCACCGTGGGGCAACGTCAGAGGCAGTTCGAACTGGCGCCCGACCTCTACCTCAAAATCCTGCGGGGTTTCCCCGTCCACGGAAATCTGCAAATGGGCTCGGCCCCGCACAGCTTCGGGAACAGCGCCTTGATCCTCGACCCGTACTTGCAGGGTGACGGGTTCCCCGACGATGGCAAATGCGGGGGCGTTGGTGATGACCAAACGGCGATCCCAGTCGTTGTCCTGCCCTGTCAAAACCACATGAACAGGGGCTGGAAAACTGTCGAGAACCTGCGCGTCATGGATTTGCCCATCCGTCACCAGCAGCGCCCCCGCGATGCGGTTTGACGCCACTTCAGACGCCGCCTTGGCCAGTGCGGTCAGCACCATTGACCCGTCGTCTGCCGCACGCGGGTCGTTTTCCACCTCAATGATGCGGGTCTCAAAATCCTCAAGCGTGCCGATTTCTGCCCGCAAGGCTTCAACCCCTTGGGCAATTTGTTCGGGCCGCACATCCACAGACTGGCTTTCGGTGTTATCCACCACCACAAAGACGATATTCGACAGGTTTTCCCGCTCTTCCTGACGGATCACAGGCTGCGCCAATGCGCCGAGCACAATCACCAGCCCCAGCGCGCGCAGCCACCAACCCGGCAAACGACGCCAAGCGGCCAAAGCCACAAAGATCAGACAGATCAGCGCGAAGACAGATAAAATCTGTTGCGGGATCAGCGGGGTAAAGGCGAATTCAAAGTCCAACATCACTGCCCCAACCGATCTAACAGCGCAGGCACATGCACCTGATCCGATTTATAATTGCCCGTCAGCACATGCATGATCAAATTAACCCCGAAGCGGATCGCGATTTCCCGTTGGCGTTCACCAGACACGCCACGCCCCACAGGATAGGCAAACCGCCCGTTTTCGGTGATCGCCCAAGCACTGGCCCAGTCATTGCCGCCAATCACCACAGGAGTTACCCCGTCGTTCAGGTTACGAAAGGGCATGCCCTCGACCAATTCCGCATCAGGCGGCGCAGCTTCAACCCAGACATTTGCATTGGCATAGCGGCCCGGAAAATCCTGCAACAGATAAAAGGCGCGGGTCAGTACATGGTCTTCGGGGATGGGCTCCAGCGGGGGAATATCCAGATTGCGCGCCAATTGCTGCAACATCTTGCCGTTGGGCGTGCCCCCGCTCAGCCCGCGCCCGATGTTGGAATCTTTGGTATCAAACAGGATCAAGCCGCCGCCCCGCAGGAAACTGTTCACCTTTTCAAACGCTGCACTGGATGGCATGCGCAGCGTGTCGGTCACAGGCCAGTACAAGAAAGGATAAAGCGACAGCTCATCGGTTTCCAGATTAACCCCGACAGGTTCTACAGGCTCCACGCTGGTGCGGCGGAACAGTTCGGTTGACAGGCCCAACAGCCCAGCCCGAGACACATCATCCAGCCGCGCATTGCCCGTGTCCACATAGGCCAGAACCGTGTTATTGGCCGCCTGTATCAACGCTGTATCATCTTGCGGCTGGGACTGAGCTTGCGCGGGATCAATGGGCCATGCCAACAGAACCAGCCCTGCCGCCACACCGCTGCGCAGCCACAACCGTCCGCCCACCCACAGGGTCGCCAAAACATCTGCACAAAGGAAGGCCAAAGCGGCCATCAAAAGCAGTGCTTGTAGGGGGCGTTCTTCGGATCGGGTCAAGGTCAGGAAATTGGTCCCAAGCGGCCAGGTTTCTGCCACCAACTGGCGATCCGCTGCCACTGCATTCAGCGCCACACGGCGTCCATCACCCTGAAGATCACCACTTTTATAGACACCGGGCGGCATTTCAGCGGAAAACACACCCGCCGCCAGCCGCGCTCCGTCCACACCTGCCAAAGCTGGGGCGTCGCGCAACAGGCCAAATCCATCCAGAACCTGTTCAGGCACCCAAACGGTGCCCTCCAGATCTGCGCTGTCCAAAACACCGGAACGCGCTGAAATCGCCAGCCGTTCCAGCAGTTGCACAAACAGGCCAGACAGGGGCAGTGTCGACCATTCCGCATTGGCGGTCACATGGAACAATACCACCCGCCCCGCGCCCTGATCCTTGGCCGTCACCAGCGGGGTGCCGTCCTGTAGGCTGGCCAAAACCCGCTCTGCCAGATTGGGATCGGGCTGGGCCATGACCTGACTTTCCACCAGCACATCATCGGGAATTTCCAGACCGAAGAACGGGCTGCCCTCGGGAAAATCTTCGAGCGCTTTGGGTGCGCCCCAGCTCATTGCGCCGCCCACCGTGCGACCGCCCGCCCGCAACCGCACGGGCAAAAGCGGGTGTTCATCGGTTTGCCCCAACCCGCTGCTGGCCATCCGAGGCCCCGCAAAGCGCACCAGCAAGCCACCCTTTTCCACCCAATCCAGAATCGATTGGGTTTCCGCAGCGGTCAAATCACCAACATCGGCCAAAATCAGCACATCGGGCGTGGCTTGCAGGCTGTCGGCCAGATCGGCCTCGATTACATCGGCGGTGGGCACCAAGGCTTTGCGCAGGAAATGCAACGGCGATACCAGAACCGCGCCTTCCTGTTCGCTGCCACCCCCGATCAACGCCACTTTGCGCCGCTGGATACTGTCATCCGTCACCACAACCGCCCCTGCCGATCGCACCCCGTCCAGCGCCACGCGCCGCACGCGATTGCGCAGTTCAGAGGGCAATTCGATACTGGCCACAGACTCGGTCAAACCCTGTTCAAACGCTCCGTTTACACTGGCAAGACTGCGGGTGATGCCCGCCGGATCAGGGCCCTCGGCCTTGATCGAAAACGCCGCCGCGTCGGTGTTATCCAGCCGCAACGCCGTGGTGGTCAAAGCGCCACTTTCAATGCCAATGCCGCGCAAGGCCAACAGGTTGCCCCCCGATTCCACCACGCTGACATCGCCTTTTTCCGCCAATGCCGCCAGCAAACCGGCACGCCCGTCGCGGGCCAAACCGTCAGACATCCAGATGGTTTCAAAGGCATCCTCTTGCGTCACCGCTTCAATCCAAAGGGCATAGTCGGGTTCCCAGGCATTGGGTTGCAGGCCTTTGACCAGCGCGCTCCAATTGTCAGCGGAATTGAAGCCGAAAGGTTTGTCGCCCTTCGGCCCGTCGCTAAGCGTAACCACCGCCACAGGGCGTCCGTCTTGCACCGCAAATTGCAGGATTTCGTCCAGTTTATCCTGACGCGCCCCCCAGCTTTGCGCACTGGCCCAACTGCCATCCAGCGCAATCAGCAAAGGCGCCCGCCCCGCGATCCGGTCGGACGGGTTTAACACAGGCTGCGCAAACGCCAGAATAGCCGCCGCAATCGCCGCCATACGCAGCAGCAAAAGCCACCAAGGGGTGCGATCGGGTGTGGTTTCCCGATCTTCCAACCCCAGCAACAGGGTCACCGCCGGAAACCGCCGTTTCAACGGTGCAGGTGGCACCGCACGCAGCAGCCACCACAGGATCGGCAAACCAAGCAGACCCAGCAACAACCAAGGGGCCAAAAAGCCCAGAGTTCCAAGTGCGATCATCTGGCTGGTCCTGAAATTGCGTTGTGAATCCACATCAAAGCGGCTTGCGCAGGTTGATCGGTGTGGTGGCACATGTACTGCCAGCCCGTGCGCCGCGCCAAGGCGTCCAGCTTGTCTTTGCGTTCTGCCAGCCGTGCCAGATAATCATCCCGCAGCGCCTTGGCCCGCCGGGTTTCAAAATTGATCGCCCCGCTCATACTTTGGAAAATCGTGCGCCCGTCAAAGGGGAAACTCTCCTCGGTCGGGTCCAGAACCTGCACCAAGCACCCCTGAACGCGCTGGTCAGCGGCGCGTGACAGGGCCGCGATCACTTGCTCCCAATCGCCCAGAAAATCACTGATCAACAGGGCGCGATTGCCCCGTCCCATTTCCTTGCTTGGCGGCACGCCGTAATCTGCGCCTTTTGAATCTGTTGCCAGACGCATGGCCATTTTGGTGATCTGCCCGCGCCCGTGTTTGGGGGGCTGCGGGTCTTCCATCAGCCCGACACTTTCGCCCGCTTTGGCCAGCAAAATTGACGCCGCCAACCCTAAAACCCGCGCCCGCTCGCCCTTTTGTGGCAAGTTATCCTGCCCACGGTACGCCATCGCGGCAGAGCGATCCACCCAGAGATGCACCGCCTGCAGGTTCTGCCATTCCATCTGTCGCACAAACTGTGTGTCCGCACGGGCGGACCGACGCCAGTCGATTTCCCGCAACGGATCCCCCGCCCCCGCAGGACGGTATTGCCAGAACTCATCCCCGGGCCCCGCCCGTCTGCGGCCATGGGCCCCTAGACTTATGGTCGCTGCCAATTGGTCCGCTGCCGCCATTAAGGCAGGAAAGCCAGCGGCGATTTCCTCGGCGTCATGGCGCAACTGTTCCGGAGTGATCTGTTCGGGCAAGGTCACGTTATGCAGCCGCCTCGGTTCCGGTGCTGCGCGCGGTTAACCTTGTTATCAGATCGGCCAGCTTTTCGCCCCGCGCCCGTGCAGCGAAACCTAGCGCCATGCGGTGGATCAACACCGGATGGGCCAAAGCTGCAACATCATCTACCGAAGGGGCCAACCGCCCCTGCACCAAGGCCCGCGCCCGTGTCGCCAACATCAAAGCCTGCGCCGCCCGTGGCCCCGGCCCCCAACTGACAGATTCGCGCACGAAATCAGGGGCGGTTTCATCTTCGGGCCGTGCGGCACGTACCAGATCAAGGATTGCTTCCACAACCCCGTCCCCGACAGGCATGCGGCGCACCGCATCCTGTGCCGCCATCAGGGTTTCAGGGGTGAACACTTGTGTCGCCACCGCGTCCTCGGCCCCTGTTGTGGCCAGCAGGATATCCCGTTCTGTGTCACGGCTTGGGAATCCCACATCAATCTGCAAAATAAAGCGGTCCAATTGCGCTTCTGGCAGCGGATAGGTTCCTTCTTGTTCAATCGGGTTTTGAGTTGCCAGAACGTGGAACGGCGCGGGCAGATCGTATTCTTGCCCCGCAATCGTCACCTGCCGTTCCTGCATCGCCTGCAACAGCGCGGACTGTGTGCGCGGGCTGGCACGGTTGATTTCATCCGCCATCAGCAACTGGCTGAACACAGGGCCTTTCAAAAACCGGAACGCCCGCGCCCCGTCATCTGCGGTTTCCAGAACCTCTGACCCCAGAATATCCGCTGGCATCAAATCAGGGGTAAATTGCACCCGATTGGTGTGCAACCCGAACACAATGCCCAGCGTGTCCACCAAACGTGTTTTCGCCAACCCCGGCGCGCCCACCAACAGCGCATGACCGCCACACAACAGCGCCACCAAAGCCTGTTCCACCACCAGTTCCTGTCCGATGATCCGCGCCGCGATACCCGCCTTCGCCTGTGCTAAAAGCACCGAGGCTTTTTCAACCTCTTGCGCTAAACTCTCTAATTCGCTTGCATTCGCGGACATGTCACATACCTTTCTAGGGAAGCCAGAAACCATTGGCCCTATTAAAGACCAAATAACGCGGCAAGGACAAATGACAAATCCGAAAGAGCCCGAAATAATCCCTAAACCGAGTGCGGACAGCATAGCGCAGTCCGCCTCAGCTGCATCGAAAAAGGGGCCTGCCCCTGTGCATTTGTGGAATCCCCCGTTTTGCGGCGATCTGGATATGCGCATCGCACGGGATGGAACGTGGTTTTATCTTGGCACTCCCATAGGCCGCAAACCGCTGGTCAAACTGTTCTCGGGCATTATCCGCAAGGATGGCGACGACTACTTCCTTGTGACGCCGGTGGAAAAAGTCGGAATCACCGTAGAGGACGCGCCTTTTGTGGCCATCGACTTTGACGTGGAAAACCCGGGGCCTGACCAGCGCCTTACCTTCCTGACCCAAGTGGACGATGAAGCAACCGCCGGCCCTGACCACCCGATCCGTGTGGAACGGGACCCTAAAACAGGCGAGCCGAGCCCCTATATCCTGATCCGCACCAACCTAGAGGCCCTGATCGACCGCAAAAGTTTCTATCGATTGGTGGACCTTGGCGTGCATCAGGAAAAAGACGGGAAAAGCTGGTTCGGCATCCGCTCGAACGGGGCGTTTTTCCCGATCATCCCGTCCGATCAACTGGACTAACCTGAAATGGCCCATCTACACATGGTCTGCGGTCTGATCTGCGCGGGCAAATCAACCTTATGCGCCAGCCTGTCTGAACAGCCAGACACAGTGTTGATCAGCGAGGATTCATGGCTTTCAGCCCTTTACGGCCCTGAAATGGAAACCATCGCGGATTATGTGACCTATTCCCAGCGCCTGCAAACCATACTCACCCCGCATATTCAACACCTGCTGGGTGCCCATATCAACGTGGTGCTGGATTTTCCAGCCAACACCCTGTCCCAACGGGCCTGGTTTCGCGGCTTGATAGACAGTACAGGCATCCCCCACACGCTCCATCTTCTGGATGTTCCAGCGGAGGTCTGTAAACACCGTCTGGCACAGCGCAACGCCCAAGGCACCCACGCCTTTAGCGTCACAGAGCGTCAATTCGATCTGATTTCCGCCCATTTCACCCGTCCCACAGCCGATGAAGGCTTCACAATCAAAACCCACCAGCCTTGCAAAACCCACCAGCCCTAGACCCGCGCCCTCTTTCCATTTTCTAAAAATATCCGCGCCGCAGGCACCCTTTCCGCGAAAGGGTTTGCCTGCTCAGTCATGCCAAGGCCCGTTTACCTTTTCCCCAAGCCCATCCACCCGTTCAAAAGTATGCGCCCCGAACCGGTCCCGCAGCCCTTGGATCATATTGGCGGTCGATCCTTCGGTGCGACTGGCATTGTGATAACTCAGCGCCGCATAAAGCGCGGGTGTTTCCAGCCCTGATGCAACCGCCTGTGCGACCACTGTTTGCAATGCACCAGCATTAGCCTGCATCAAAGCGGTGAATTTCGGCGCATGGGACAGGCGGCGGGTGCCATCCTGTTCAAAAGCCTCGGAAATATCATCCAGCAACACCGAGCGGATGATACAGCCTGCCCGCCAAACCCGTGCAATAGCGGCCAGATCAAGGGACCAGTCAAACGCATCTGATGCACGTCGCAACACCTCAAACCCTTGGGTATAGGCGCAGGTTTTGGCGGCGATCATCGCGCCTTCAAGGGCTTTTATCCCAGCACCCTGCGCCCCCGCATCCGCGCGCGCGACAGCGCCAAACAGGGCGGCCCCCGCAACGCGGCCTTCCAGATCGGCCGAAATATTACGCGCCTCGACCGCTGCTTGCATCATACTGGCAGGGGCGCCCAGATGCAGCGCCTCAATTACCGACCAACGTCCAGTGCCTTTTTGCCCTGCACGGTCCAAAATCATGTCGAGCATGGGTTTACCTGTCTGCGGATCGTCTGCGCGGCAGACCTCGGCGGCGATTTCCACCAGATAGGAATTCAGCGGCCCGTCCATCCAGCCTGCAAACACATCGCCGATAGCCCCCGCGCCCATGCCCCAACCATCGCGCATCACGCCGTAAGCTTCAGCAATCATCTGCATATCGGCGTATTCAATGCCGTTATGCAGCATTTTAATAAAATGCCCCGAACCACCGGGCCCAAACCAGTCACAACATGGATCACCCTCAAATTTCGCCGCTGCATCCTGCAACGGCCCTTTGACCCGCGCCCAGCTTTCCTGTGACCCACCTGCCATGATCGACGGCCCATGTCGCGCGCCCTCGGCCCCGCCAGAAATGCCCATACCCAGAAACAACAGCCCCTTGGCTTCACAGTCCCCAACACGGCGTTCGGTGTCTTTGTAATAGGAATTGCCCAGATCGGCGATCAAATCGCCCTTGTCCAACAGCGGCGACAGGCTGTCGATCACACTGTCCAGTGGCCCGCCCGAAGGCACCAGTACCAGCACGGAACGTGGCGCGGCCATGCCGGACACAAAGCTTTCAGCATCCGCGCAGGCGATCAACGTGCCCTTCAGCGCGGCCCCTGCGGTCACCACTTCGGTGGATTTTTCAAGACTGCGGTCCAACAGGCTGACAGTATGGCCCTTCTCTGCCAAATTCAGTGCAAATTCGCGGCCCATCACCCCGATCCCTACCAATCCAATATGCGCCATACCCTGTCTCCTTGCCATGTCTGCCCTGATCCAATGAAATCAAGCCACGGTTGTCCAGCGCAAAACAGCCCGCACCTCCAAGCAAGGATTGACCGCAAAGTTACCAGTGCTTACATACAAAGCATGGGCGAGGCACATAAACTTAAACGCGGTGATCTGCGCGACGCGCTGGTCGAATACGCACTTCAGGCCACACGGGACGGCCACATAGAGGTCATGTCCCTGCGCCAAGCGGCCCGTGATCTGGGGGTTTCGTCGGGGGCAGTCTATCGCCATTTTGCCGATAAAGACACCCTGCTGGCCGAGATCGTCAAGATAGGTCATTGCGTGTTGCGTGGTAAATTTATTGCGATCCGCCCCGAAGGCGCGATTGCCAAAACGCCACAACAGGCCATCGACCGGTGTCATGATTTTGTGCGCACCTACATCACATTTGCTTATGAAAACAACGCACTATGGCACATGATGTTCGGGCGTATAGGCATGATCTGTCGGGAAGAAATGATCAAAAACCCGGATTTGGCCCGATATACCCCCTTTGATATCGGGATGGAGCTGTGCCGCGATTTACACCGCAACGGGCTGACCACACGCCAACCGGATGTGGCAGACAACCGTTATATCTGGTCCGCCATTCACGGCGCGGCGGATTTGGCCCAATCCGGGGCGCGGATGGATCATACCGAGTTGGATCAGATCATCACCGACACATTTCACCGTAATATGCGGGCCATCGGGCTGGATCTGGATCATCACAAAACCTAATGATTGGCCCCCGCCGCCCATAGGATTGGGCGGCGGCGTATTCAGTATCTTAGCCTTTTGGGGCTTGGCTTAATGGGCCTCGGCCCAATTGGCGCCCTGTCCTGCATCCACAATCAACGGCACGTCGATTTGCACCGCAGGCATGGCCGCGCCTTCCATGATGCCGCGCACCACGTCGATGGTTTCATCAACGGCATCTTTTGGCACCTCAAACAGCAGTTCATCATGGACCTGCAAAAGCATCCGCGCGGGCAAATGGGCGATGGCGGCGGGCATACGGATCATGGCGCGGCGGATCACATCCGCTGCGGTGCCCTGGATCGGCGCATTGATCGCCGCCCGTTTGGAAAATCCGGCCTGAGGCCCTTTGGCATTGATTTCAGGCGTATGGATTTTACGCCCGAACAAGGTCTGTACAAAGCCGTGTTCCTTGGCGAAAGCCACCGTATCGTCCATATAATTACGAATTCCGGGGAAGCGTTCAAAATAGCGGTCAATAAACCCCTGCGCCTCTTTTCGTGGAATTCGCAGGTTACGCGCCAGCCCAAAGCCGCTGATCCCATAGATCACCCCAAAGTTGATGCCCTTGGCCTGACGGCGCACTTCGGGTGTCATTTCATCCAGTGGAACCCCGAACATTTCCGATGCAGTCAGCGCGTGAATGTCGATCCCATCGGCAAAGGCCTGCTGCAATTCGGGAATTTTGGCAATATGCGCCAGAATTCGCAATTCAATCTGGGAATAGTCGAGCGATAGCAGAACATTGCCCTCATCAGGTACAAAAGCCTCTCGGATGCGGCGGCCTGCTTCGGTGCGCACGGGAATATTTTGCAAGTTCGGATCGGTCGAGGCCAACCGCCCCGTGCTGGCCCCCGCAATGGAATAACTGGTGTGAACCCGCCCTGTTTCGGCGTTGATATGGGTCTGTAACGCATCGGTGTAGGTGGATTTCAGCTTGGACATCTGCCGCCAATCCAGCACCCGTGCAGGCAGGTCATGCCCTTCGGCAGCGAGATCTTCGAGCACGTCCACACCCGTGGCATAAGCCCCGGTCTTCCCCTTTTTACCGCCCGTCAGTCCCATTTCATCAAACAGGATTTCACCCAGCTGTTTGGGGGAACCGACATTAAAAGACCGCCCCGCCAGCCCGTGAATTTCATCCTCTAGCGCGGCCATTTTCTGGGCAAAATTGTTGGACATGCGGCTCAGATGATCACGGTCCACCTTGATCCCGTTCATTTCCATCGCTGCAAGAACCGGCACCAAAGGACGCTCCAGCGTTTCATAAACCGTGGTCACTTTGCTGGCGTGCAACTGGGGTTTGAACATCTGCCACAGACGCAGGGTCACATCGGCGTCTTCGGCGGCGTATTTCACCGCCTCGTCTATGGGGACCATGTCAAAGGTCTTGGCGGATTTGCCAGTGCCCAATAATGTTTTAATACTGATAGGTTTATGATCCAGATAGCGTTCTGACAGGGCATCCATGCCGTGATTGTGCAAGCCCCCATGCAGTGCATAAGACAGCAACATGGTGTCATCTATCGGTGCGATTTCAATTCCCTGACGGCGCAGGATTTTCAGATCATACTTCATGTTCTGGCCGATCTTCAGAATCGCTGGGTCTTCCAGAACAGGCTTCAACGCGGCCAGAACTTCGGCAGCATCCATCTGGCCTTCGGCCAAGGCCGCTCCGCCGAACAGATCACCTTCGCCGTCTTTATGGGTAAGCGGAATGTAACAAGCCTCGCCTGCATCCACACACAGACAAATGCCCACCAGATCGACCACCATTTCATTCAGACCCGTGGTTTCGGTATCCACCGCAACCCAGCCCCGATCCTTGATCCGGTCAATCCAGACCTGCAACGCCGCCATATCGCGCACACATTCGTACTTATCCGCATCAAAGCCCTTCGCCGCCGAAGCTGGCACAGGGGCTGCGCCCAAAACCTCGGGCGCGGCCACGACTGGCGGTTCAACGCCCAGCTTGCCCGCAATCCGCGCAGCCAATGTGCGAAATTCCATCAAGGTCAAAAACCCAAGACAGGTTTCAGGCTCAGGATCGCGGACTTCCATTTCCGCAAAATCGAAATCCATATCCATGTCTTGTTTTAACGTCACCAAATCGCGGCTGATGCGAATTTGATCGGCGAAATCAATTAGCGTCTGGCGGCGTTTGGGCTGTTTAATCTCACCCGCCCGATCCAAAAGCGTATCCAGATCGCCATATTCATTGATCAACAGCGCCGCTGTCTTGATCCCGATCCCCGGCGCGCCCGGCACGTTATCCACCGAATCCCCCGCAAGGGATTGCACATCAATCACCCGGTCTGGCCCAACGCCGAATTTTTCTTCAACCTGTTCAATGCCGATCCGCTTGTTTTTCATCGCGTCAAGCATTTCAACGCCGCCGCCCACCAGCTGCATCAAATCCTTATCAGACGAAATAATCGTCACCCGTGCCCCTGCATCGCGCGCCTGTACCGCCAAAGTGGCGATAATGTCGTCGGCCTCAAAGCCTTCGGCCTCGATACAGGCCAGATTGAACGCGCGGGTTGCATCGCGGGTCAGCGGGAATTGGGGCACCAGATCTTCGGGTGCGGGGGGGCGGTTTGCTTTATAAGCGGGGTAAATATCACTGCGGAATGTCTTGCCTTTGGCATCAAAGATCACAGCACAGTGAGTGGGCGCATCATGGCCCTTATTATCCTCGACAAATTTGAACAACATATTACAAAACCCGCTCACCGCGCCGACGGGAAGTCCGTCCGACTTACGTGTAAGGGGCGGAAGCGCGTGATAGGCCCTGAAAATAAACCCAGACCCGTCAATTAAATGAAGATGATGCCCTTTACCGATGCTACCCACGACCCTACCTTTTTATGAACCAAACAGTCAGTGACCAGATTAGATGAACCTCCCCGTCAAAGCGATAGCGATTTTGCTTCTCGCGGCACCTTCTGCCTTTGCCCAAGCCACATCAGATGCATGCATTTTTGATCCGGAGTCGCCGCAAAGCTGTGTTCATCTGGTGGGATGTATTGATGGCGAAGGCGAATATTTCTACGGCACCTCTGTTGGTTTGCAATCCGGCACAGTCACAGGGCGCACCAGCGAGGGCGAAAGCTGCTTTGGTACATGGCAAAACGAAGCCAACAAAAGCCGCGGCGAAGGGACAATCACCTGCGGGCCGGAACAGGCAACGTTTAAATATTTCCCGCGTGGCAAGGATTTCAACGTGATTTCAGGGGTCGCCATATCAGACAAAGGCCGCCACATGATCACTTGGGCGGGTGAAGACCTTGCGGGCTATCTGAAGGTAAAGTTTCCGGATGGCAAACACCCGGGCTTTCAATGTGGCGCACGCTGGATCGAGTTACCCGATCACGCGATTGCCACCCAAAGACCTCAAGCAGGCGCCGCAACCCCTGCCGCGGAATAACCATCCACTCAGGGCGCGAACAATCGCCCGCGCTGCGCTTGAAACCCTGTAATGTTCGGATTAGTGGCCTGTATCTGCGCCGTCTTTGACCACATATTTGCAATCGCAATAGGGACATTCCACAAAACCCGTGTCATGGGGTATCTGCAACCAAACCCGAGGATGCCCCCCCTCGCCGCCATCACAGGCCACGCGGTAGCTGTCTACTTCTTTCACTTCCGGTGCATCAGTGGTCATGTCTGTGGTCCCTGCAAATTGGCGTTTCCCCTCAAATACTGTCAATCCGCCCGAAGGAAAAGCGGATTTTAGCCCGCCCCCGCGCCTTGTTTGACGCAGAAACGGGCCGAAAGGCGGCTTAATCTGCGGCGCGCGCGATCATACGGCCGATGTTGCGCCCCGCCAGAATGTGTACGTGCAGATGGGGCACTTCTTGCACACCGTGTTCCCCTGCGTTGGAAATCATCCGGTATCCCGCCCCGTCATCGGCACTGACGCCCAACATATCGCAGATTTTACCAATGGCGCGGGTATAATCCACAATCTCTGCATCGCTGGCGGTGTTGGCGAAATGATCATAGGTCACATACGGCCCCTTCGGGATCACCAGAACATGTTCAGGCGCTTGTGCCTGAATATCGCGGAACGCAAGACTATGGTCGGTTTCCAGCACAGTTGTATTGGGGATTTCGCCGCGCAGGATTTTGGCAAAAATATTCTGGTCGTCATAGGTATAGGCCATCAGGGTGTTCCTTAGTCTGCAAACAAATAGGGCGTATGCGCGATTTCACGCGCTTTGTCTTCGGTGATATCCATAAACGCAGAGATTTGCATGATGTTTTCTTCGGGGTCATTGCGATCCGAAATGGAATAGAAGTTTGGAAAATTCCGATCCCGCACCGCATTGCTTTCATGGGAAAAATCCATGCGGATGGTGGGGATGATCCGCCTAAGCGTATCTTCTGAACTGCTGGGGGCGGCCAGTCCGGTTCGAATGGCATGACCGCGCAGATATTCCTCGTCGAAGTTGCAGGCGATTTCCAGAACCCGCGTGGTGCAGCGGTCTGAATAAAAATCATCCAAAAGGTCGATATTCACAGGATCGGCACAGATCATCAGGCGATCGGTATGGGTCTGTTCAAACAACAGGCGCATGACCGCGCGACGATGGCGTGCCCGCTTATCTAGCGTCCGTTCAATGCCACCCAATTCAGGCAGCGCCGTATCCTGTTCATCAAACAAATAGGCAAACCCGCGCACGCCAGCCACCGTTTGCGCCGCAGCCAGCAGACGTTTGGCCACATGCCATTTCTTGCACACCACCACCAGCAACTCCCTCTCGCGTCCGATGGTGCTTTCCCTTTCCCAGAATCGGGGGGCAAAGCGCCGCCCTTCGCGCCCGCGTGTGGTCAGGAATTTATACAGGGAGCGCCCCTCATTGGTGATGTTCAAAGGCACATCGCCGCCCGAATACAATAACCCCAGCTTTTCCTTAAGCTGGCTCGCATCGGGCGAGATTTTGCGGGCGAACAGCGAATCTTGGGACAGCAGAAATTCGTATTGGTCGTTAAAGAATGTTACAGGCATCCCATAGTCGGAAAACATCAGGAAGGTCAGCGTACGATTAACCACTTCATCCTTGGGAACCAGATGTAAAACGAGGGTCTGGAAGAAGGTTTCATCCGGAATCCACGTGGTTTTGAAAAACCGCACAACGTCTTTGCGATCCTGCACAAAGCGCAACACAGACTCGACCGTGCGGCGGCGCAAACACCACCACTGTGAGCCGATTTTAATTTCGATGCCTTTGGGTATATCCCGCTTCAACCCCAGCCTTTTTTGCAACCGATAGGCGTTGTAAAAAAGCGTCTTATGCGCCCGTTCGTTGAAAAAGTGACGGTAATACAACCGGTCCTCTTTCATGCCTGTTTTGATCCAGTCGCTTTCGAAAAAGTCGTTGTTTTCGATAAAATCCACATCGTTTTCATCTAAAAAACGCCGTGCATAGGTGGCGGGTTTGATCGCCATGCAATCCCCCGACACCATATAAAAATGCGTCGCATCCGGAAAAGCCGCATCCGCTGCAATCATCGCATTTAGCGAACCTTGCACCAAAGACCATTCCCCCCAGCCGCATTTCACCCGTTTGGCAAAAGCCACATTAGGATTGTCCGCCAGACTCTCTGTGATGGTTTTGTAGTCGGTCGCGCTGGCGCTGGCGTCAAAATGGATCGCAATGCAATCCCCCGCCGAGGTCAACCCCTCTGCCTGTTGGATGATCGCCTCTGGGTCTTTATGGCATAGAAGAATATAGGCAATTTTCGCCATCAGATACGTCGCCCGTTTGTTGTCATGCTACCTCACTCGCTGGTTTATCTTTAAAAATCGCCTCAATAAACACTTTTTCTTGGCAACCTTCCGCCTAAAAGGTAGATCAGACACAACGAATAAACCGTAAAGGCCTGCACAATAAGTGCAAGAGCAGGAGATGAATTGATATGGGCTTTCCAGGAACCTGGATGACCGAAAGCGAAAATTTGGTCTATCGCGTTATCCCCAAATGCGCCTGTTCGACCATCGGGCAGATCATGTATTACTCTGATCATGGCCGGTTTTTTGAAGGGGATATCCACGACAGCACCGAAGGGCTGCACAAATGGAGCCAGGAATTTTCCCAGCAACCGATCACCGATCGGGTGACCGAACAGAAAACCTATACCTTTACCTGTGTGCGCAATCCTTACACCCGCATCCTGTCGGCCTATTTCGATAAAATTTGCGGTATTCAGCGCAATGGCAAACGCTATCGCGGCAATCTGGTGCCCAATATCATCCGCAAATACGGGGTCGAGGTTGAAGGCGACTTCGATCAAATCAAGTCCTTCCGCCGTTTTTTGCTATTTGCACGGGACACCATCAAATACCGCCGCCCGATGGACCCGGACATCCACTGGTCTGCCGTCGCGGGCCATGCCTCGACGCTGATTGTAAACGGCGGGCGCTACGACAAGGTGATCACCACCGAGAATTTCAAAGAGGGCATGAAAGACGTAATGAAGAATATCGAGGTGAAACACACCCTTGATATCGACTCCATGCCTCGTTTCAACGAAAGCGAAGGCCACGGCCCGAAACGCGCCCATCCGGTTGAAGACTACTTCGACGATCTGTCCATGCATCTGGTTTATGAAATCTACAAACGGGATTTTGTACTGTTCAAATATGACGCCACCGACCCCAGCCGCAAGGAACCGCTGTCAGAACCTGATCTGGATGAAATCCACGCCAAACTCGGCGATTGATCCTGTTGGTGCGTGGGGACCACGCACCAGACCTAGCCGTCGAAGTGATAGCCGAAGCGCTCCACATCTTCGGCAAACAACTCCCCGACCAGCGCTTGATCCGCAGCGGAATAATATCCCTGATAGGCCCCGCGCGTGGATTTGTTTTCATGGGGCGGCACCGGAAACCGCACCCCTATCCCGTCTTCCAGCCGCGCCATATCCGCGTTCAGATGCTCCAAGCGCAGGTATAGATTGCAGCGATCCACCCCGTCCCTGTCACTGACATAACGTGCCGCCCCGTCATGGCGCAGGGTGGCGCGGGTGGACGCATCGTTCAGAAACGTGGTGAAATCGCTGGCTTTGGCCATATGCACAGCGGGGTGGTCAAACCCCTGCCCGCGCAGCCAGTGGTAATAGCTGACCATCCGATCCCAAGGATTGCGCACCAAGGTAAAGACGAAATACTGCTCGATCTGCGTCTGATCCACCGCGCCGTAAATATCCACCAGCTTTGAATGTTTCCACAGCCGCCCGCTGGTCTGCAAATCCTTCACCCGCTTGCGCCGCCGCTGCGCCTTGGGGGTGTCACCGATCAGAATGTCATCTTTCATCGCCTTGGCTTCCAGTGCCAAAGCCAGCGAGGTGCCGCCCGTTTTCGGGATATGCACAAAAATATAACGCCGCCCATGGGAAATAATCATGGCAACAGGCTACGCATCTGCAGTGCGCAAGGCAATCACCCCGCCCGATAGAATAATCATCGCCATACCTACGCCCCCCAGCAGATCAAGTTGATCCCCCCACAGCACCCAGCCCCAGAAGCTGGCAAAGATCAGGAAGGCATATTCAAACACCGCGATATAGCTGGTCTCGCCGATCTGATAGGCCCGCGTCAGCATGCCCACCGCCAACACAGACCCCACCGCCTGCACCAGCGTCCAGCCCCAAAAAACGGGCGTCGGTGTCACCCAACCGCGCCCGAAAAAGCTGGTGCCATCTCCCAGATCACTGACCTGCATCACCAGCAAACCCGCAGCGCCGATAGCACCTAGGGCCGCGAAAAACCAGAATAGCAGGGTCACTGTATCCTCGCCCTCGCACAGATAGCGCGTGCTTAGGGCGGTCAGTGCCCATGTCACACCCGCCAGCATGGGCAGGATTGTGATAAGGTTCAGCGCCGTGAAATCAGGGCGCAGCATCAGCAGGACGCCCGCAAAACCGACCACCGCCGCCAAAACACGCCACAGACCAATCGGGGTGCGAAACACCAGAACCGAGAACAGCAGCACAAAAATCGGCGCGGTGAACAGCCCCGCGCCTACCTGCGCCACAGGCAGCACGGCCAAAGCCCCGAAATAGACCGCCATGGACACGGCACCGCAGCAGGCGCGGATTGCAACCCCCTGCCAGCGCCGCGGTTTTATCCGCCAGCCCATCCCCCAAGCCATCAGCGCCAAAGCCCCGCAAACCAGTGCCGAGCGACACAGATGAAACTGCCAAAGCCCCGCCTCTTTGGCGATCAGCACCACGTAATTATCCACCAACCCGATAATCGCCATACAGGCCACCATCATCGCGGCCCCTTTAGTGGTGTTGGAAACTGTGGGTGTCATCGGGATGCGCCTGTCAAAATCTCTTAGCGTACTTAGGCACAGCGCCAAGACATGGGCAACGCCTATCGGCCCTGGCTGGATCGTCAGTTAAGTTTGCGCCTTGAAACACAAAAGCCGATTGAAAAACCGAAAAACACGGGGCATCGTATGCGTCAGTTATGCACAGCGGGAGGCCTGAATATGGCACAAATGGCAGATGAAACAGGCTTGGGCAAAACACCAGCTAATTACGTGCCGCTGACCCCGCTCAGCCATCTGAAACGCGCGCGGGACGTGTTTGCGACCCGCACGGCCATGGTCTATCATGACCGCCGCCACTCCTATGCGCAACTCCATGACCGCTGCACCCGATTGGGCGCGGCACTGGCGGCCAAAGGTATCAAGCCCGGCGATGTGGTTTCCACACTCTGCCCCAACATCCCCGCCATTGCCGAGGCTCATTTCGGCGTGCCCCTGTGCGGCGCAGTACTGAACACTATCAACACGCGGCTAGACCCAGACACCATCGCTTACATCTTTGCCCATTCCGAATCCAAAATCGTCCTTGCAGACAGCCAGTTCCTGCCCGTAGCCCTACAAGCTATCGCCCTTATGGACAGCAAAGCCCCTGAAATAATTGAGGTCGCCGACCCGCTTGCAGGGTTTCCCGCCACTGGGGATTTCACCGAATATGAAGACTTCATCGCCGCTGGCGATCCCGCCTTCGACTGGCATCTGCCTGATGATGAATGGGACGCAATTTCGCTGAATTACACATCAGGCACTACAGGCCGCCCCAAAGGCGTGGTCTGCCATCACCGCGGCGCGTATTTGATGACCATGGGCACGGCGCTTAGCTGGGAAATCGGGCTCTACCCGAAATACCTGACCATCGTGCCCCTGTTCCACTGCAACGGCTGGAACCACACATGGATGATGCCCTCGCTTGGCGGGCAAATCACCTTTTGCCGCGACATGACCGCAAAAGCCATCTTCGGGGCCATTGCGGCCGAGCGGATCACCCATTTCGGTGGCGCACCGATCATTCTAAATACGCTGATCAACGCCAAACCCGAAGACCGTGCCGCCTTTGATCACACCGTCAATGTGCTGACCGCAGGCGCGCCGCCTTCGCCTGCCACGATCAAAGGTGCGGAAACGCTGGGGTTCAAGATCATGCAGGTTTACGGGCTGACCGAAACCTATGGCCATGTCACCGAATGTGTGGAACCCGACGATTGGGCCGCCCTGCCCGCCGAAGAACGCTACGCCAAAATGGCCCGCGTCGGCGTGCAATACCCGATGATGGAAGACATCGACGTGGTGGATCAGGACAGCCGCAAACCCGTGCCCCGTGACGGCAAAACCATCGGTGAAATCGTCATTCGCGGCAATGCGGTGATGAAAGGCTATTACAAGAACCCCACCGCCACAGCCGAAGCATTTGCAGGCGGCGCATTTCGATCTGGCGATATCGCCGTGCGCCATCCTGACGGCTATATCCAGATTACCGACCGCATGAAGGACATCATCATTTCAGGCGGAGAAAACATTTCATCGGTCGAGGTGGAAAACACCCTGATGTCCCACCCTGCCGTGTCTTTATGTGCGGTTGTGGCGCGACCGGATGAACAATGGGGCGAAACCCCTTGCGCCTTTATCGAACTGAAAGACGGCGTGGACCAACCCACGCCCGAAGAAATCATCGCCCACACCCGCGCCCATCTGTCTGGGTTCAAATGCCCCAAAACGGTGTTGTTTCAGGAACTGCCCAAGACCAGCACGGGCAAAATTCAAAAATTCGAACTGCGCGTGGTGGCCAAGGCGCTTTAGCGGGCGCGGACGGGCTTAGTCTTCTTTGCGCATCACGTTGTCACATTCCCAGAACACATCGCGCAGGCAGCCTTCACAGATGTTGCGGCTAAGGTCGTTCATGGCGTCGCTGACCGCGTCGTTTTTATTGGTGTGCAGGTTTTCCTCGCCCAATTCGTCGATCACATGGAAGCGGTGCAAACTGTTCACCAATGGCGGGAACAGGGCAACGATGCGAAAGGAACCGCCCTCGGCTTTGGCATCACGAATGGCTTGAATCAGGAAATCCGCCCCCGCCAGATCGGTCTTGCCGACCCCTTTCATATACATGATCTTATGAATCTGGCGCGGATCTCGGGCGCAGATTTTTTTATAGGTTTTGGCCACGTTTTCCACGCTGCCAAAATATAGCGGCCCATCAAGGCGAAAGATCAGCAACTGCGGGCATTCCGTCACACCTTTATGTTCCACATTGCGGAATTTTCGGGTGCCATCGGTTTGCAACACAGGCGCTGTGACAGGCAATTCAGGGTGCGAGCTTTCGTAGATGAACACACACAGCGACGCGATCACGCCCACATAAATCGCGAAATCCAGCTCGATAAACAGACCCGCTGCCAGCGTCATCACAAGGATCACGGTTTCAGGGCCGCTGCTTTTGATGATGTGGCGCAGTTCGGAAAATTCGATCAAGCGATAGGCCACCAACAGGATCAAACCCGCCATGGCAGGTTTGGGAATATAGGCCACCCAAGGGGCGATAAAGAACAGGATCAGCAGCAGGAAGATACTGGCGAAAATCCCCGACAACGGCGTTTCTGCCCCTGCGGTTGCATTCACGCCACTGCGGGTAAAAGACCCTGACCCCACATAACACTGGAAGAACCCGCCAACCACGTTGGACAGGCCTTGGGCCACCATTTCCTGACTGGAATCAAAGGCTTCCTTGCGGCGCACCGCAAAGGCGCGGCCAATGGAAATCGCCTCTAGCGCGCCAACAACCGCAATCGCGGCAGCGCCCGGCGCCAATTCGGCCACATCGCGGATCGACGGGGACGGTGGCGCCAGTTGTGGCAGCATATTGGGCAAAGCCCCGACCATTTCCACCCCGTAACTGGCCGCATCTATGCCCCATGCCAATGCAGATCCCGCAAGCAAGGCAATCAGGAACCCCGGCAAACGCGGGGTGAATTTTTGCATCAAGAATGCCAAAGCCAGCGTGAAACCGGAAATCAGCAAAGCGTAGGGGTTCACCTCGGGCAGGTGCTGGGACAGCCGCATCAGGCGTTCAGCGATATTGCCGCCCCGTTCGACCACAATGCCTGTCACCCCCGCTAACTGGCTGACCGCAATCAACAAAGCCGCCGCCATCGTAAAGGCAGTCATCACCGAATGGGACACAAAGGACACAAGCCCCCCAAGGCGCGCGAATCCCCCCGCGATCTGGAACAGCCCCACCATAATCGTCAGCGTCAGCGCCATTTCGATGTAATGTATTGTGCCTGGTTCGGCAAAATCCGACAATGTGGTGAACAACACCGCCGAAATCGCCGTAGCTGGCCCCGAGATCATGATCATCGAGGTCCCAAACATCGCCGCAATCACAGCCGTGATCATCGCCGTATACAGCCCATATTCCGGCGGCAGCCCTGCAATGGTGGCAAAGGCAACCCCTTGGGGCAACACCATGGCGGCATTAATCAAACCTGCATAAGCGTCCGCTGTCACCGTCTTGCGGTTGACGCGGGTATACCAGTCTAAAGGTGGAAAATACTCTGAGTAACGCATAACGACTTCCGAGCGTTCAATGGTCATAAATTGGGATTGCTACAGCCCCTACGCCTGTTGGACCATCAATGCAATTACCCTATGGTAATAGTTTTACACTGGTCATGCAAAAAATTTACACTGGCCTGATCCCAGTGAAATCATCCCCTTAGTATGGCTTCTTTTACGGAATGCTCTGAAGGGTGCAAAATCGTCTACACAGGGACGACCAGAGCGTGTATGCTGATAGGAAAACAGGCCTAAGGCCGATATGGGCACGCAGTGACAGCGCTTAAAAAATATGACCGGCTCGAGGCAATCGGGCTTTGGAGGGAGTCCGATGCGGATCAAAGACGCGAGGTTATCGTGTCTTTTGGGGCATCCACTCTGGTGTTGTCTGACGCCAATGGCAAACCGCTGACCCATTGGTCCATGGCCGCAATTCGCACCCTGAACGAGGGCGAGACACCGACCCTGTATAGCCCTGATCGCAGCACATCCGAGACCTTGGAAATCGACGACCCGACTATGGTTGACGCGATCCAGGTGGTGCGCAAGGCTATTCGGCGCACCGGCCCCCATCCGGGGCGGTTGCGCTGGGTGCTGACCGCACTGTTCCTTGCGGTTGCCCTAGGGTTTGGCCTGTTCTGGCTGCCCTCTATTTCGGCAGATTATGCCACGCGGATTTTGCCCAATGCCAAGGCCATTCAAATCGGCCAGAAAATCCTGAAGCAAACCGATTTGATGACGGGCACCGCCTGTAACGATCCGGCAGGCGTGGCCGCGCTTGAAAAATTCGAAGACTGGCTGCTGCCAGATGGCGGGGAAATCCACATCGTCGATATGGGCGCGCGGTTTGCAGCCCATTTGCCCGCTGGCAATATCCTGTTGAACCGTGTGCTGGTCGAAGAAAACGCAGGCCCCGAAATAGCCGCCGGTTTTGTGTTGATGGAACGGGCCAACGGGGAACAGGAAAAACCGATGACCCGCATGTTCCGCGAAATCGGCAGTCTGCGCACCCTGACCTTTATTGCCAATGGGGTCCTGCCCGACGAGGCCTTGGCGGGATATGCCCGCACTGTGCTGACCGCGCCGATGGTCCGCCCTGACGACGCGAACCTGCTCGACGCCTTTAAAGAGGCCAAACTGACCTCTGCCCCTTTTGCCTATGCGCTTGATACAACGGGAAAATCCACTGCTGCCCTGATCGCACTTGATCCGTTCAAAGAAGGCTACCAGCCCCAACTGACCGATGCGGACTGGATTGCCCTGCAATCCATTTGTGGCGACGACTGAACCACTCGGCCTTTAGGCCCCCTGCCCCGAACCGTCCGAACACCCCAAACACCGCACACATAACGCGGTTGAAAAAACGCGCGTAATCCAGAACATGGCACACAGACACCGCGCAAAGAAAAAGGCCGCTCCACTGGAACGGCCTTGAAATCTTGTAGGTGTCGGCGAAGATTAGTTCTTCGCGTAGAATTCCACCACCAGGTTTGGTTCCATCATCACCGGGTATGGCACGTCGGCCAGGCTTGGTGTGCGAACAAACTCGGCACGCATTTTGCCAGCGTCTACAGTCAGGTAGTCGGCAAAGTCACGCTCTGCACTGGACAGGGCTTCCATCACCAGCGCCATTTGCTTGGAGCTTTCGCGCACTTCGATAACGTCGCCTTCTTGAACGCGGTAAGACGGGATATTAACCTTCTTGCCGTTTACAGTCACGTGACCGTGGTTCACGAATTGACGGGCAGCAAAGACAGTCGGAACGAATTTCGCACGGTATACAACAGCGTCCAGACGACGCTCCAGCAGACCGATCAGGTTTTCACCTGTGTCGCCGTTTACACGAACAGCTTCGGCATAGATGCGACGGAACTGTTTTTCTGTCAGATCGCCGTAATACCCTTTAAGCTTTTGCTTGGCGCGCAGCTGGATACCGAAATCGGACAGTTTTTGTTTGCGGCGTTGACCGTGGACACCGGGTCCATATTCACGACGATTTACAGGGGACTTAGGACGACCCCAGATGTTTTCGCCCATGCGACGATCAAGTTTGTATTTGGCAGCTGTACGTTTGGTCACGGCTGTTCTCCTTCATATATGTTTCGAAGGGCGTTGTCCTTTGGTCTGAAACGGTTTCCCGAAGCCCGACAGGGTTCCCCTTGCGGGGTCCACCAACACCAATTCCCGCTGACGCGGATGGGCGGCTTATAAGCCTTGTACGGGGGGAGTCAACAGCCGCACGGGATCAAATCCCTAGAAATTGAACTTCACGTTCAAAGACCCAGTGACCTGGCTTTCTTTTTGGCCTTCAAATTCTTTTCCAAGCCATGTCAGCCCGTAAAACAAACCCGCGTTTTCGCCTTCATAGACAAAACCCGCCCGCGCCCTTGGCCGCATGGTTTCAACCGTATAGCCACGGCTTTCGGGCAGCAGTTTGCTGTCGCCCACATAGGCCACATCGCCGCCCATCATAAAACCGAAGCTGCGATCATCACTGCTGCGCACGTTTGACACCAGATGACCCGTAATCGGTTCGCGCACAAAAAAGTTGCGCGACAGGTTCTTACCGAAAATCGCATCAATCCCCACCCGCGCATAGCTTTCCACGCCGACCTGCGCCTCTGCAAAAGGACGGAACAGTGTATCGCCCGCCCGCATATTACGGGAAATTTCACCCTGCACGGTGGGATAGATATGATCCGGCAACTGATCCGCCAGCATCATCGGTGCCTGCGCGCCAATCTGTTTATGGGCCCATTTCTGGAACCGCCCGAGACCGGTCGAGGGGCCAACAAAGACCAACTCGCCACCGTAAGACACGTTATATGCGCCTTTTGCAAAATGGGTAAACGCACCAAGCCCGATCACACCCGCATAGGGTCGATCCGGAAAAGCGGTGGCCAGTGACAGATCGGCAGGGGCCAGAATTTCACTGCGCAGACGGTATTGCATCAGCTCAAAAGCCGTTGTGGGCAGGCCGTCAAGAACCTGCTCGCCAAAAGTGACCGACACTTCATACGATCCAGTGCGCCAACGGTCATTTCCATCGCCCAGAAAGTCATTGTTAAACAGGCGTGACACGCCCACAATTGTATCTAGTTTTGGCCAAGCAAACCCTTCGGCCTGCGCCAGACCGGCGTGCATAACACCCAGTGCTGCAAGAATTGCCACCCGCATAATATCGTCTCTGCTCTTTTGTTTTTTCCGACCCTAAAAGGATTTACAGCCCTGTAGTAGCCGCAAAACAGGAATGGCCGTTTTTTTGCAGCTGTGTTGCCCTGCTGCATTTTCCCTTGACCAATCTGGCGCTACGCCACCTTGTCAAGGGTAAAAAGGGGGAAAAGAGATGGCAATTTTTCGACTGGCAACACTGCTGTTATTGTCAGCCACACTTGGGGCGCAGGCCCATGACAAGGCCACAGGCGTGGTAAAACAGCGGATGGATGCCATGGGGGTTCTGGCAGATTCAATGAAATCCATCGCGGGGCAATTAAAATCCCCTTCCCCCGATCCAGCAGCGATCCAAGCCGCCGCAACAGCACTGCGCGCACATGCAGCGGGCAATCTGACCAAGGACTTCCCCGAAGGATCACTGTCCCCCCCGACCGAGGCCCGCGCCGAAATATGGCAAGACTGGGACCGCTTCACCGCCCTTGCAAACCGCCTTGACCTGCAAGCCCAAGGGTTGGCACTGGCCGCAGGAAACCCGCTTTCAGGCACAGCCCTCAAAACACAAAAAAAACGGAGCCTGAAAGAACTCGCCCAAATGCCCCCTAACGCCGTGTTCACCCTGATCGGCCAAACCTGCGGCACCTGCCACAAAGCCTTTCGCACGAAAAAGTAACCAGCCCGCCGCAAGGAAGGATCATGTCATTCCAACAGGCCCAACCCACACAAACCAATGGCCACCCCGCACTTGCGAAGTGGCCATTGAAACGTGTCATTTGTGAACTGGTGGGCGGTTGCGAAAAGTGTGTCGACGCGGGTATAGTTATGCCAAACAGATTTTCGAAATCAAAAACATACGTTCAAAATCAATAAGTTGAAGACACCCCCAAATAAGAACGTGTCAAATGCACAGCCACTTTTGCAAAGGGTGCGGGTATAGTTTTGCGCCGGAAATCGGGGTAAGTTTTGCCATAATGAGCACAAAAAAAGACCGCCCCGAAGGGCGGCCTGAGTTTTTCGATATTGGCTTGGCTTAAAGATCTTTTCGTCGGAAGACTTTTGCTTGGAGCGACTTAAACTCCATGAACGGTTCAATACCCGCCTTGCTCAACTTCAGGCCCATTGTTCTCGTAACAATGCCATGTTCGGCAGCGAGATCCTGAAGCTTGACGTATTTCTCGCGAAACCGTTCCACCTCTTCTTTGGCGTAACAATGCCGGACCGTGCCACGCGCGTTGGTAATGGTGGAAGCATTGAGGAACAGCTCCCCGTCCGTGTCACGGTTTACACGAAGGAGATCAATTGCCAGAAGCTTCAGGCCAATTAGATCAGACACGTTTTTTGGCGACAGCCCATGTCCAGCCACTTCTGCTTCAGACACCCTCCGCACATTTTCAGGATCAACAAAGACTGACTTAAACCGCAGTTCTTCCGCTCCGGTCTCGACCCGATGCAGTCGCCCTGCGAGCACAAGAGCAACGATATCCGCGACAGGCACACGGGCGATTTCAGACGCAGCAATAACGTCAGCCATACCATCGCCTGCTGAGGCCACAGGTTGCCCCGCGCGCCTGAACCGAGCAAGAAAATCGTCAAGATCATCATTCGCGACATTCGACAATAAGCCGCCTGTTATCGACGGGTCGTTCCCGACTTTGTTAAGTATTCCGTTTCTGACCATCATTTGTGCCTGCGTGCGGTTGCAGTTCAGGTAATCTGGTATCTGTTTGATGGGAGTTGAATTTTTAATCTTACGCGCAAGCGCCTCGCCGTCATCAGCGTTGATAGTTCGTCTGCTTTCGAACTCATCAGGGTTCCCTCCCGCAAGCAGCCCCGTAAGAACCAAAGCTCTATGAGTGTCTTCCGGTGAACCCCGCTCACCTTGGATAACGTAGCCACCGTATGCCGTTTCCGTTTTAGCACAGAGCTCCCAAACAGAACCATACCTGGCTCGACTGGCATGTGATCGATGATGAAATCCCGCACGACATCTTTGATGGGCCCCGCATCGTCTTGGTCGTTATCGAACTGAAGCCAATCATAAATGCGCCCCAAAGCTGAGGGTGCGCGCCCCGAATGCCGCTTGATGCTCTCCTTCTGCGCGATTTCTTCCAAGATGGCGAATATGCCCTCACGCCCCAGGGATGCGGCTTCCATACCAACGGCGCCTGCTTCATGTAGTTGCTTGACCGTCAAACCTTTGATACCCGAATGTGCACCGTGGATGCGGCAAATTCCAATCGTTTTGCAAACATGCGCCGCTTGATCTATAGGTTGCGCGTCCATCCATACGGGACCTTCTGCGCCAGACAATCTGCCCACCACATACGTCTGAAGCGGCGAAACGCTTGCGGCCTCCGCGACGGCAACTTGATCAGAAAGTTCCTGATCTGATGGCGCGACCTTATCCATGTTCTGGAATCTCTCAAAGTACCCAAGGTTCTTGCGCCGGTGAGGTAAATACCATGGCGTGGACACATGCGGACAGGATCCAACATCCAAGAAAGGCGCCCTACCCTGTCGCCATGTGCCTCCTCTGTAGCATCATCAAGTAAGCACGCAGGGCAATAAGTTGTGAAGCCGCGGGTAATGAATGTGGAACCGAAGATTTCACCGTTGTAGGTCAATAGTCGTTCGCCAGCTTTCTGGGTACCACATCTCAAGATTTGCGTTTCTGACGGCTTGCGGTAATCAAGCGCGCCATAACATCGGCATTGACGCGAGCCTTGATTGAGACCTCTTCGCAGTAGTACTCAACCAGAGAGATCAAACCAACTTCGTCAACGCCATGCTGAAGGTTAGAAGGCACTATCTTTGTAAATCGTCGCGAAACCTGGGGATCTAATGCGGCTACTTCTGCCAAGCGTTCTGTCCCACTCAAAATGGGAATGACCGCATGTTCGCCCTGCATAAGGGATTTGATCATCCGCAAAGAGGTTTCAGTATCATTGGCAGAACGCGCCATGATGAGATCCTGTGCTTCATCTAACCAAAGGACACGAATCCCGGCAACACTCAGTCGCTGACTAACCGTCTTCCAGATGAACCATAATTCGCGTTTTGCGTAACAGTGTCCACGCCCAAAGCGGCGAGGATCGCCAAGCCAACGCTTTTCAATGTCGCGGGGCTCGGCACCTGAATTTCAAGGTATCGTGGCGCACCCGTATCAGGATTATGTGCCAAAAATTGTGCTTCCTGAAGCATGGTTCGCACCGCGGTTGTTTTACCGCCACCTAGCTTTTCAATGAGTATTACGCCTCGCGTTTCCTGCCCCGCGGTGTAGCGGCAAGGCAAACTGAATAGCCCCTAGTTTCCTAGACACCTTCTTGGTTGTTATTTCGCTGTCTGTCTTCAAAGTCGACGGGCGACAGCATCCCGTTTCT
>NZ_JAVDQB010000007.1:0-204873 GCF_031454055.1 Roseobacter sp. N2S | reverse complement strand
GCGGGCGCGGCCGCAGGCGCGGTTTTCTTCAATGCGCACAACACGGCTTTGATTTGCCTCGGCTTCAACGCCGAGACGATGCAGAAAGTTCGGCAGCGGCGGACGGCGGTATTTGGTGAGATATTTGCGCAGCTCAGCCGCATAGCCACCGCGCAGGGCCTCATCGCCCGCCCGACTGCGCAGAAACGACAGCACCAGTTCGGGCTCGGTTGCAGGCTCCGGCTCGATCGAGCGGGCCCAGGCATAAACCGTCGCGGGATCCATCCAGCGGTTTTTGTTTTTCCCCAGCAGATTGCCTTCGATCGACAGGCGCAAACTCAGCAAGCCCTCTTCGGACATATACCCGAGATTGTTGGCAAAGCCTGTAAGAGCCTTTTCAAACAATCCTGCCGACATGCCGGAAGGCCGCGCCAATCCCAGCTCCGCCATTGGCGCCAACACCACCCGCTTCACCCGCGCCGCACCCGTCTCTGTCTGCTCTGCCGTTTCCATTCCCACTGTCCCTTTTCTCAGCTCAAACCGATGTGTTTTGCCACTGCCGCGTCGATCATGTTTTCCGCCATCAGGCACTCGGCGACCCGCCTTGGAATGCGCTGCCCGTTGACCGCCCCACCACCTCGAATGTAATCAGAAATCTGCTTTGCCTCGAACCGCTCATCTGCGGTAAAAAATGGCGTCCCGCGCGCCGCGCGCTGGTTAATTACAGGTTCTTTACAGGTTACCTCTCCAGTGGGCTGGAGACGGCTCCCCCTCCAAATTGGAGACGGGTCACCCCCTAAATTGGAGACGGCTCCGTCTCCAGATTTTGGAGACGGCTTTTGGGGTTTTCCGTCTCCAGTTTTTGGAGACGGGTCACCTGATTTGTCGAACTCAAAACCCAGAATATAGCGGGTCGGTTTTTGCCGTTTCGAGCGCTTGTCCCAAGCCCGGTGACGCCGGATCAGGCCCTTCCCTTCGAGCGCATTCAGCGCGTTGTTCAGCGTTCCGTTTGACACCCCGGTGGCGTCCAGAAGGTAGGCTTGGGTCGGGAAACACCCCTGAGACGGGTTGTGGCAATCACACAAATGGAACAGCACCCTGAACTCGCTGGCGCCGATCTGGCGCGCCTCAAGCCCCGCCAACCAATTTGTCGCTTTATGGCTCATGGGAACGCCTCCTTGCCAGGAAGAGCCCCTGAAGAGCAGATACGCTCAGGATAACCATCGCCATCACCCCTGCCCCTTGACCCGTTGGAAAAACTTTTCCGATCGCGCTTTAAACAATCCATGCAGCCGCAGACTGCGCTGCGACCGCTTGTAATAGAACCGCCCGGCTATCCGCCAGAACACCTTGCCCCCAAAGATCATGCTGCCTCCGCGTCGATCAGGTTGAACACCGCCTCAGCCCCCGCCATCACCAAAATGGAGCGGATATAGCGAAAATGCGGTGTATTATCCCCACGCACCCAGTTCTTCACTGTGCGCGGTGTGACGGTGTGATCGGCCGTGCTCAAAACCTGTGCCGCCAACTCGCACAATTCGTTTTCCGACTGCGCTTCAGGCAAGGCCCGCCACAGTGCTTTGCCAACCCATGCAAGGTCCGCATCCACTGTGTGCCGATCCAAATTACTGTTTTTATGTGATTTTTTTCTGAAAGACTTTTCCAACTGTTTACTCCTATGCTGTCCTTGTGAAGTGGACAGAGCATTGGAATGGACAGTCGAAAGGGCAGAAGGGGCCGCAGGCATTATGCGGCCCCTTTTGTGTGCAGATGTGAAAAACGAACAACACACATTACGCACCCCTTCATGCTACATCTCCGTCATGAAAATGACATGGCGCAGGCGGATGTGTGGCCATGTAATCATAAAGCCTTTCCGCCACTTCCAATGTGCAACTCTTTCCGGCTTTCAAACGGTGATAGAGGCGACTGTTACCAACCGCACGACTGGTCACAGTGGCAGCGGCCACCTTGTGCATTGCTGCATAATTTTCGATGCGTAATATTAGCTGCTCTGTAATCATCCGCCCATATAGGGATAATTATCCCGAAATCGCAAGGGACAATCGTCGCCTAGAAGTAGGGGGCCTGGCGGACTATTATCCCCATATGGCGAAAACCTTCTCTGAAGCCCTTGCGGGGGCACTACAATCATCAAAGATATCGCTGCGACAAGTCGCTGAAAAGGCAACTGTTTCGTATGAACAATTGAAAAAAGTCAAACAAGGTAAGTCATTATCTACTAACGTGGATGACGCACAAAAAGTTGCGCAAGCTTTCGGATTGACACTGGATCAGTTTCTCAACGGAGATTTCGAAACCAGTTCCACGATAGCAATCGCAGGTAAAGTTGGCGCAGGGGCATCAGTACCTGTATTTGACACCTATGAAAAAGGGGATGGTCCCCAGGTCGTATGCCCACCTCAACTTTCCCCGCATGGTATTGTTGCGGTAGAAATTGTTGGCGATAGCATGGAGCCAATCTATTCAGCCGGTGATCTGCTTTTTTACATCCGACATACAGATGATGGCGTCCCAATTGATGTAGTTGGACACAAATGTGTCTGTGAGGACATGAATGGGATGGGTTGGGTCAAACAAGTACGCATGGGATCTGAGCCAGGACTTTTCAATCTTATATCGCTCAATCCGAGTGCTGAAAATCAACACGATGTGAAACTTAAATGGGCTGCGCGGGTCCGTTTGCACCTGTCTGCCGATCTGGCAAGGCGAATTTGAAGAACTCAATCTCAAGAATGAGAGTACAAACCTCAACTCATACCTGCCCCCTTTCGATCTCAAATTGCACAAAATGGGTAACCGTAGTTAGATCTTTAAACTTTTACTCAACACTCAGCACATTTCGGCGCGCCTCATGCCTCCAACTACTCCCTAACAACCCGAGCTTTCGCTGGGTTTATTTCTACCTAGATACAACAGGGCTAGTGCATGCGCTAAAATAAATGGGATAATTGTACCCATTTCAATTTGACAGGGACTTTTGTCCCCATTAGTGATGTCTCCACAAACGGAGGCATTGACCATGACAGAAATCATTATCGAACGCCCAAGTGCAGCAGCAAGCCACGAACGGACTCGCGGCCACCAGCGCGCTGTTCATCAAGCTTTATCCAACGTGCGGATCGTGAAGGCGAACCCAAATGAGTGCTCCACTCAAGTCACTACTGATGCCCTTCAGGTTTTTTCATATTTTAACGTAGCCGCGGCTCAAATTATTACGGCCCAACCATCGCAGGTGAAATCATGACTTTCCTGATCTTTATCGCCTGCGCCCTGCCCTTTCTGGCTGCCATTGCCGAGATCATCGCTACCACCTGGGGCTTTGACGAACCCCTTATAGTCAGTGGATGCGACACCGATCCGGAAGGCGGTGAAGCATGAAGAACCTTATGCTTGATTTGGCAAAGGCCGAGGGGCACAAGCCCCGCCACAAAATATCGGCAGTACGTTCAAAGAAATCCACCAAAAAAGGCAGCAGTGAGAAGAACGCCAAGCGGTTCATATCCAAATGGACTGGCGGCCCCTTCACCGCAAATGACATTCGCGCAATGGTGGGCAAATCGGCGACTTCAAGCAAAGACACCGGGCGCAGTGCTGCCAGTTACTTGGTTGTGAACGGCTTGGCGCGCCCGATCGGAAAAAAGCCATCAAGCAACGCAACCATCTATGAGTTGATTGGAGTTTCGTCATGACGGAGCTCCTCCTCTTCACCGCAATCCGCGACATTCTTAATCGGCTTAATCAGAAAGACACGGCAACTGAGCAATGGGACTTTCTGGCCAATACCGCCATTGAAACGGGCGGTCAGATCATTGACCCGACCCAGCAAGGTCGATGGACCGCCGATGCAGCGCTAGCAATCACCGTCTACAACGTGTTCGCCCAAGGCAAAGACAAGGCCGCTGTCGTGCGCAACTGGCGTAAGACAGCGCACTGCATGCTGAACATGGCCGGACGCGACCTACCCACTATTAACGACACCACATCATCGCAGCCTGAATTTGGGGTGATGCAATGACTACGCAAACACACACGCCAGCCCGCTTTCCTGTTGATCCTGTACATTCTCGCAGGCCCCAACAGGGAGGTCCTATGGCAGAACCCCAGATACCCGACCGAGCCTCGTCAATGGGCCGCCTGCCCTTGAATAGGTCGGGCCAACTCGGCGGCGGTGACAAACGCACCGCCGCCTCCTTTGGCTACTGGAAACAGCAATGGCTGGTCACTTTTGAAGAATGCGCAGGTGACGTGCGTACGCTGCCCGTGATCCTTTCTGACAATACCCGACTGGATGATCTGCACATCGCCGCACTGGTAGCTTTGGACCGCCAGCACGGCATTGGCGACTGCACCCTGATCAGCCTCACCCAGCACTGCAATGGAGGCCCTGACGCCCCAGAAGCAACGGCGAGGGCTGCATGATGGCACCAACCGAAACCACGCCACCGCTTTGACGATCTGCCCTGCGCACAACAAGCAGGGATGTTGTGCAATGATGATCAATTCCAGCGCTTCGCAGCCATCCGCTGCGGCATGCCCGGTCAACAATTCTGCTCCAGCGCCGCAGCCCAATACCTGCGCGACTGCTGCGGCATCACCAGCCGCCGCCTGTTGAACAGCGAAAAGCCGGCAAAAAACAAATTCCACGCTCTGCGCACCGATTTCGACATGTGGCGCGGGCGTATTGCAAGAGAACGGAGATAATTAATGTCTGAGACAACTACAAAACCACTATTCATTCGTATTTCAAAGATCGGAAATTATTTCCCGTGGTCCAAGGACACAGCCTATCGTGATGCAAAAGCAGGTCTATATAAAATCCATAACATTGCAGGCCGATCCATGGTCGAAATCGCCGAAGTTGAGCAAGCAATTAGGGAAGGAAAGAAGGCTTAAGTAAATTGCAATTGATGGGCCAATTGATGGGCTGAAAACGGCTAAATCAAAAAAGTCCAACAAAATAAGGGAATTTATTAAACCTTTGGTGCGGCCGAGAAGACTCGAACTTCCACTCCGGTTAAGGAACAGCGACCTCAACGCTGCGCGTCTACCAATTCCGCCACGGCCGCACGCGAGGTAGGCAGCGTATAGCCAAGCAATTTCAGCTTGTGAAGCGCAAAATAACCGCACGGGTCATTAATGCGAAAAATCACGGGAGACTTGGCGGTTGAACTGCTGTTTCACCAGCAATCCCACAGTGACAAAACACACCGCCGCCACAGCAAAGACCAGCCAAGGCGTGCCAATTTGGAACAATTCGTTCATCGCTCGATTTGGTAGAAAGGAAAACAGGCCTGCGATTCCAATAGCCTGCGAATACAACCGCCACATAGTACGTTTATGGGCAACAATCTGGCGGCTCTTGATCCGATAGACCGCCAGCACCAGCCCAACTAGCGTCAAGACAGACAGCAGATGGATCGGGGAAAACCGTCCCACAATGCGCAACTCCCAGATAAAAAACGATGTCAGCGCAGTGACCGCCATGGCTGTGACCCAGATATATCCCACAGTTTTATGCGCCCGATCCCGACGCTTGCGCAGTAAGGCCAAAGGCCCCAAGACCGCTGCTAAAATGGCCATGGCCACATGTAACTGAATGATCGCTCCCGCCTGAGACAAAGCTAAAAAATCCATCTGTCGTAACTCCTGTTGCTGATGTTTTTGCTTGCTCTATAAATTGCAGAACCATTCAATTGCGACGAGCACGGCTTCGCGAAATACGGGATCAAAGCTTGAAAACAGGGCATTCGTCACTGGCGCTGCGTGCGTTACGAACCCATCTAATGCACCGCCCCGTGCAACTGGCGCTGCTGGGGGCTGTGGTGGTTCTGGGCCTATCGGGCCCGTTTGGAACCTTTCAGGCCCTGCCCGCGTTGTTGCGGTTTTTCTATTGGGCTGTGGTTGTCGGGGTTACCTATTGCACTGCTTATTTTCTGATAACGCTGGTGCTCTCCCAGATGCCAAGCCGTTGGCCGCACTGGATGGCGCGTGGCATATCCGGAGCAGTGGCGGGGCCTGTTGTTGCGGGTCTGGTCACGGGGATCAACGTGCTCAGCTTTGCTGAAAACACTTCTAGTCTGAATGATCCGATCGGTTTTGGAACGTTGACTTTATACTGCACATTGATTTGTGCCACTGTCACAGTTCTGATGGGTCAGGTTGATGCCACAAACCCGCCAGAGGTTACCACTTTCCCGCCGCCGTTGTTGAAACGACTGGCGTTTGACAAACGCGGGGCACTGGTGTCGTTGCAGGCGCAGGATCATTATGTGCTGGTGAACACCACTAAAGGACAGCAACTGGTGTTGATGCGGATAGGTGATGCCATGGCCGAAGTCGGAAATACCGCAGGGTTTCAGACCCATCGGTCCCACTGGGTGGCGCAGAACCAAATCGCTGACAGCACCAAACAGGGCGAGCGGGGCATCCTGACGCTGGTTGACGGCAGCACTGCCCCAGTCAGCCGCAACTATATGCCCGCCCTGAAATCCGCCGGTTTTTTCCAATAAACGGTCTATCGGGATTTGACACGCCCTGCGAACTGCGGCACTTCCTGTGCATGGTTGAATGGATCACATCAAACGGGTTTATCCCCTACCCTGACGCGGTTTCCGATATGGAATCCCATGTGGAGTCGATGATCAAAGGTCAGGCGGATGAACGCATCTGGCTGCTGGAACATCCGCCGCTTTATACGGCGGGTACTTCGTCCAATATCAACGACTTGACTGATCCCGACCGGTTTCCGGTTTATACCTCCAAACGGGGCGGGCAATATACCTATCACGGGCCTGGCCAGCGGGTGGCTTATGCCATGCTAGACCTGAACAAACGTGGGCGGGATGTGCGGAAATTCGTCCATAACCTAGAAGACTGGGTGATCGAGACCCTTGCCAGTTTCAACGTCAAAGGGGAACGGCGTGACGGGCGTGTAGGGGTTTGGGTGGTGCGCCACGACAAGCCGCTGACCGTCACAGGGCAACCACCCGAGGATAAAATCGCCGCCATCGGTGTGCGTTTGCGCAAATGGCACAGTTTTCACGGCATTTGTATTAATGTGGAGCCGGATTTATCCCATTACGATGGGATTGTGCCCTGCGGTATTGCTGAACACGGTGTCACGTCATTGGTGGATCTGGGCCTGCCGGTTACGCTGGATGATCTGGATCTGGCCCTGAAAGCCGCCTTTAGCGAAGTGTTCGGCGATTAAGGCAACTGCGCCGAACAACAGCCCCCCAACAGGGTTTTTCCGCCCTCGGACTCTACAATCAAATCAAGCGCCCAGCCGTAGTTCCGATCCGACATCCCGTCCGAACAGGCCGCACGGCGTAAAATGCCACTTAGGCCTGTGGCCGACAGCCCATATTCAGCACCGCCCCGATTTTGTGAAGGGCTGGTCCAATCCAGCGGATAGCTCTGCGCACCCTGCCCCATGACTTCAAAATGAACGGTGGCGTCTGCATCCAGCCGTGCCGACCAGAACGGTTCGGTCCCCGTGCAATGCAACCCCAAGGGCATGCCGCTTGGGGTCATGGCCTGCGATTGTTGCGCCAGATAGCGGGTGGACACCCAGCCGTTGCCCTCAGCCTGCAAAATACGCGCCCATTTGCCCGAGCTATCCAGCTCCAGCACTTCGACTGTTTGATCTTGTTTGATATCGCCGATATCGGCGGATTGGGCGCTGGGGTTTGCCCGCACATTCAACGTGTCATTGGCCGCCAGGCCTGTGACTTTGGCCAAATGGGGCAAGGTTTTGAAACCTTCTGCTTCCGCTGTGATAGGGGCAGCGATCAGTGCTGCCCCCAGAATAAGCGGCTTAAACCATGCGCAACCACTTGCTGTGTACCCATCCCGTTTCATTGGGTTCTCCTGCCACCATTTCCGACACCATCCACCACGCAGCGTCCGTATCCACGCGCATGACCTGAGACTTGTCGGCCAATGTCTTGATCTTGTCAAACGAGATGCCCGGCCCTGTGCGCAAGTTCAGCCCGCTGCTGGATTCAACGCGGTAGATGGGTTCAACATCCCCGTCATCCTCTGCGCGGCCAAATACAAGCGAGCGGAACCGTTCCATATCCCACGCCGGGCCCGGGTCTTGTTTGCGACCGGGGGAAATATCATCGTGGCCCAGAATATGCTGCGGACCCAGCCCGTATTCGCTGGCAATGGCACGCACCATATCCACACAGATCATGATTTGTTGCTCGTCGAACATCTCCCAGCCGCGCTTTACCCCGTCAAAGCGATGCGCTGCTTCAATCACGCGACTGTCGTCCACATGGGTACCCGTCCAAGACCGCCAGTTCCCCGCGCCGCCTTTCAACCAGCCCCAGTTGACGATTTCAATGCCGACCGAATGGGCGTTCAGCCCCGTGATGCCGTCCCAGCTGCTTTTGCCCGCATGCCACAACTTTTCGTCGCATTTGCCCATCTGGGTGATCGCGCCGTCATAGCCCAGAACAAAATGGGCGGAGGCCTGATGGGCGGGATTGTTAAAAACATTCACCGCACTTTGGGCGCTGCCCCCTGCGGTATAGTGGATAATTATGTATTTTGGCGCGCCGCCTGATAATCCACTGGATGATTTATTGGGTGTCGCATCAAATGGGACACCTTTGCCGCTGTCAAATAGCAGTTTATGATTCCGAACTTTCATTGCAATCTCCGATAAATAAAATTTGGGTAATGATTCAATCATAGCGCGAATTTACGTTTCATGGAAGGATTTTCCAGATCGCCGCGCAACGTCCTGTAATCAAGTATTTATATGACATCGCTCGGTTTGGGCGCTATAATCAGACCCAACCGTGACCCGTACAGGTTGCATCCGCGCCACTGCGCTGACCAAGACCTGTGCCAGCCCTGCCCTGCGACAGATGCTCCCGCATCTTGCCTGCGGCTTTTAATCGGGTTGAGGCAAGTTTTCGCCTGCGGTATGTAGAGCGCGGGTATCTGCGGACCTTGGAGACAAGGATTCGCGGCAACAAAAGACGTGTCAGGAGAAACAAGCATGGCAGACGCAGCCACCCACGGTCACGACGACCATCCAAGACCCGGGTTCTTTACCCGTTGGTTCATGTCAACCAACCACAAAGATATTGGTGTACTGTACTTGTTTACAGCTGGCCTACTGGGGTTCATTTCCGTTTGTTTTACCGTTTTCATGCGGTTGGAGCTTATGGAACCAGGCGTTCAGCACCTGTGTATGGAGGGTACGTCCCTTCTCGCCTCTGCTGTCGAAAACTGTACGCCTAACGGCCATTTGTGGAACGTGTTGATCACGGGACACGGCATCTTGATGATGTTCTTTGTGGTTATTCCGGCCCTGTTCGGCGGGTTTGGCAACTATTTCATGCCACTGATGATTGGTGCGCCGGATATGGCGTTCCCGCGGATGAACAACCTGTCCTACTGGATGTATGTGGCTGGTTCTTCGCTGGCAGTCCTGTCCTTGCTGTCCCCTGGTGGTAACGGCCAGATGGGTTCTGGTGTAGGCTGGGTACTTTATGCACCGCTCTCGGTTAAAGAAGCTGGCTATTCCATGGACTTCGCAATCTTTGCGGTTCACGTGTCGGGTGCCTCTTCGATCCTTGGGGCGATCAACATGATCACCACCTTCCTGAACATGCGTGCGCCGGGGATGACCCTGCATAAAACACCGCTGTTCGCTTGGTCGATCTTTGTCACCGCCTTCCTAATCCTGCTGTCCTTGCCAGTTCTGGCGGGCGCGATCACTATGTTGCTGACAGACCGTAACTTTGGCACAACCTTCTTTGATCCTGCTGGTGGCGGCGATCCGATCCTGTACCAGCACCTGTTGTGGTTCTTTGGCCACCCAGAAGTGTACATGATCATCGTTCCAGGCTTTGGTATCATCTCCCACGTCATCGCGACCTTCTCAAAGAAACCCATCTTCGGGTATCTGCCGATGGTTTACGCGATGGTTGGCATTGGCGCGCTTGGCTTTGTTGTTTGGGCACACCACATGTACACCGTGGGCATGTCGCTGACACAGCAATCCTACTTTATGTTGGCTACAATGGTGATTGCGGTGCCGACAGGCATCAAGATCTTCTCATGGATCGCCACAATGTGGGGCGGCTCGATCGAGATGAAAACACCGATGCTTTGGGCATTCGGCTTCTTGTTCCTGTTCACCGTTGGTGGCGTTACAGGGATTGTTCTGTCCCAAGCTGGCGTGGACCGCGTTTACCACGACACCTACTATGTGGTTGCTCACTTCCACTATGTGATGAGCCTGGGCGCCGTGTTCTGTATCTTTGCAGGCATCTACTACTGGATGGGCAAAATGTCTGGCCGCCAGTATCCTGAATGGGCGGGTAAACTGCACTTCTGGATGATGTTCATCGGGGCAAACGTTACCTTCTTCCCACAGCACTTCTTGGGTCGCCAAGGCATGCCACGCCGTTACATCGACTACCCAGAGCAGTTCTCGCTTTGGAACGAGGTCTCCTCCTACGGTGCCTTCCTGTCCTTTGCGTCCTTTGTCTTCTTCATCGGCATCGTGTTCTACACACTCAAATTCGGTAAAAAGATCACCGAGGACAACTACTGGGGTGTGGGTGCGGATACGCTGGAATGGACAGTTTCTTGTCCTCCGCCAGAGCATACGTTCGAACAACTGCCCACCCCGGATATGTGGGATCACAGCAAACATTAGAGTTTGCACAAAGAATAGCAAAAGGCCGCGACATCGTTCGCGGCCTTTTCTTTTGGCGATAAGAGTAAGTTGTTTCCCCTATCCTAAACCTTTGTGCACCCTTTCAACCCGCCTGTTCCACACGTGCCTGTGACAAGGCCGAATATTGACACCCCGCACAGTGGTTTTATCCTGACAGGTATCCCGTTCCCCAACCCCAGACTCCGATCATGGACATCGACAAAACCACGCCGCCGCCGCCACAACAACAGTGGGACAAACTGACAAACAGGCCTGATCCCCCAGTATTTGAACAGCACCTGTCTCCGCACCGCTCGCTTAGCAATTCGGGGTTTGCCACCACAATCCTGTTCACAGCCTCGGCGCTTTGCATTCCTTTGCTGGCGTTTATCGGCACTTTTGCACTTTGGACTCTGCTGCCATTTCTGGGGGCTGCCTTGGCGGCGCTGTGGTATTTTATCCGCCGCAATGACTATGACGGAACCCTATGTGAACACATTCGCATCTGGCCAGATCTGATCGCAGTACACCGCAAGAACCCCAGAAGCGCGGACCAATATTGGCACGCCAATCCCTATTGGGTGCAGCTAAACCTGCGCGACACGAAAGCGGTTGAAAATTATCTGACGCTCAAAGGCAGCGGACGAGAAATCGAGCTTGGCGCCTTTCTGACCAGCAGTGCCCGCGTCACGCTTCACAAAGACCTGCAACGCTCCATTGCCCTAAGCCGCAGACCATAACCTCCCCGACCACCGGGTAAACCGGCGGTAAAGGAAGCGAATCGATTTTTAAGTGGTTTTTTAGGCTTTGAGGGGCACATAAGCGCCCCTCGACGTGCCAAACGCCAATATGCGTATAAGGTTGCGCGGATCAACAGCCCAGCAGCTCTTTGACGGTGCCGCCTGCTTTGCCAAAATCCATCTGGCCGGTGTAATTGGTTTTCAAAACCCCCATCACCCGTCCCATGTCACGGATGCTTTCCGCGCCGGTTTCAGAGATGGCTTTTTTCACCGCATCATGCAGTTCTTCATCAGACAGCTGCTTTGGCAGAAACTGCTGTATTATGCTGATTTCGCTCATTTCTTTCTCGGCCAGTTCAAGCCGCCCGCCTTCTTCATAGGCCTTGGCGCTTTCCTGGCGCTGTTTGATCATACGGGCCAGAACCTGAAGAATATCTTCGTCGGTCACCCCGTCAAAGTTGCCTTCCATACGGGCCGCAATGTCGCGGTCCTTGATCGCGGCATTAATCAAGCGCAAGGTCCCCAGCTGTGCGCTATCTTTATCGCGCATCGCCTGTTTGACCTTGGTATTTATCCGATCTCTCATCGCATCCAACTCCCGGCAGTTGCAAAATTCCAAGCCCCGTGTTTACCCTGAAACCCTTTCAGAAACAACACGCATCCAAAAATTTAACATCCTGATTTTATTGAGTATTTCATTTTAACACAGCCCTTGACCTTACAGAACCACAGGCGTAGTTTCGCGCAAATTTGGCCAAAGGAAGCTGTCATATCCATGCCCAAAACTGCATCAGACCCGACCGATTTTCCCACCGCTTGCATCGTTCTTGCGGATGGAACCACGTTCTACGGCAACGGCTTCGGCGCGCCCGGCCTTATTCAGGCAGAGCTGTGTTTTAACACCGCTATGACGGGGTATCAGGAAATCATGACTGATCCGTCCTACGCGGGTCAGGCCATTACCTTCACCTTCCCCCATATCGGCAACACAGGGATCAATCTGGAAGACGACGAAACCGTCGATCCGGTGGCCCGTGCAATGATCGTGAAATGGGACCCGACCGAACCCTCTAGCTGGCGCGCAGAACAAACGCTGTCTGCATGGTTGTCTAAACGGGGCCGTATCGGTGTCGGGGGTATTGATACCCGCCGCCTGACCCGTGCGATCCGCCAACAAGGCGCGCCCCATGTGGCAATTGAATACCGTGAAGACGGTCAGTTTGACATGCCCGCCCTACTGCAACACGCACGGGATTTCAGTGGTCTTGAAGGGCTTGATCTGGCCAAAGACGTGACCTGCACACAATCCTATAAATGGGATGAACAGCGGTGGGCTTGGCCCGAAGGCTACACTAAACGCACCACTCCGGGGAAACGGGTTGTGGCCATCGACTATGGCGCAAAACGCAACATCCTGCGCTGTCTCGCCTCGGCGGGATGCGATGTGACCGTGCTGCCCGCATCCGCCACAGCCCAAGACGTACTGGACCAGAACCCGCAAGGGGTTTTCCTGTCCAACGGACCGGGCGATCCAGCGGCAACGGGCGCTTATGCGGTGCCGATGATCCAAGGTCTGTTGGAAAAATCCGACTTGCCCATTTTCGGGATTTGCCTTGGACATCAGATGCTTGCACTGGCTTTGGGCGGCAAGACGCTAAAGATGAACCACGGCCACCATGGCGCCAACCACCCCGTCAAAGATCACACCACGGGCAAGGTTGAAATCACCTCGATGAACCACGGGTTTGCAGTGGACGGGCACAGCCTGCCGAGCGGCGTCGAAGAAACACACACATCGCTGTTTGATGGATCAAACTGTGGCATTCGCGTCACCGACCGTCCGGTGTTTTCCGTACAACACCACCCCGAGGCAAGCCCCGGTCCGCAAGACAGCTACTATCTGTTTGAACGGTTCGCCGCCTCTATGGCCGACGCCTAAAATAAAACACCGGTTTCGTTTCAAAACGAGACCGGTTTTACGCGGCAGTTAAATCTATGTTAATCGACAATTAACTTTCGCCCCTCACAGTAAGAGACCACTTTACAAGGTCTCTTTAATGTCGCTGTCCTTACCGAAACACACGGTAGATACCTTCGCTCCGGCGCCCGCTACTGGGCGCAAAGGCGATAGGCTGCAAGATATTCTGATCCGTAACGGCACCGTCGCCCCTGCGGATATGTTCAAAGCCATTGCACTACAAACCCATGAAAGCGCACGGCTTTCTGACCTGTTGCACGGGCTTGGCTTTGTTGATGAAACCACATTGCTAGAAGCCGCGTCACAACAATCTGCCCTGCCGATTATTGATCTGCACCTTGATCCCGCCTCGGCCTTTTTACGCAGTCTGGCTGATCCGTTTTTAGGCCTGAAACACCGCTTTGTCCTGTGGAAGAACTTGGGTGATTCCATGATCGTCGCGGTTTCAGACCCCAGCGATATTCCCGAAGTACGCGCCGTTTTAAAAGACACGGCCCCGAAATATCAGTTCGTGTTGGCCCGCCGCAGCGCCATTCTGGCCCATTACGAAACCCACCACCGCAGCGATCTGTCTTTGGCCGCGAACACCCATGTACCTGACAGGCTAAGCTGCCGCGCATGGTCGGGTTCTGGCCCCCGCATCATCGGTGCGACATTGCTTGGTTTATGTCTGACAGCGGCGGTATTGGCGCCTCAAATGTTCCTTTTCGGGCTGGTTATCTGGATCATGGGGGCCTTGATCGCCAACGGCGTCCTGAAATGCGCGATGATGTTATCCCCGCCACTGCCCGCCCGTCCGGTGACGCAGGAACGGCGCAACAAACTGCCCAAAATCTCGATCCTGCTGCCGCTTTTGCGGGAAGAAGACATCGTGGATAGGCTGATCAAACGGATGTCGGGGTTGGTTTATCCCAAAGAGTTGTTAGAAATCTGCCTGATCTACGAAGAAAATGACACAGCCACCAAAACCCATCTGGCAGGGCGCAGTTTGCCCTATTGGATGCGCTCTATTGAGGTGCCAACCGACACGCTGCAAACCAAACCCCGTGCGATGAACTACGCTTTGGATTTTTGCAGCGGCGATGTTGTTGGCATCTATGACGCCGAGGATGCACCCGAACCGGACCAGTTGCACAAAGTTGTTCAAGCCTTTGATACCGCTGATGAAACTGTAGCCTGCGTTCAGTGCCAACTGGATTTTTACAACACTGCCACCAACTGGATATCCCGTTGTTTCACCATCGAATACGCCATTTTGTTCCGTGTGATGTTGCCCGGATTGCAACGCTGGAATCTGCCTGTACCTCTCGGGGGAACCTCGGTCTTTTTCAAACGCAACATCCTAGAGGAACTGGGCCGTTGGGATGCCCAGAACGTGACCGAAGATGCGGACCTTGGCATCCGCCTTTACCGCGCGGGCTATCGGTGCCTTTGGGCCGATGCCACCACTTATGAAGAGGCCAATTTCAGAATTCTCCCTTGGGTGCGGCAACGGTCCCGCTGGTTGAAAGGCTTTTTACAGACATGGATTACCCATATGCGGCACCCGGTTTCTCTGCTGCGGCAGACGGGTCTGGCGGGGTTTCTGGTGTTTCAGGTACAAATGCTAGGAACGTTCACATCGTTTGCCGCGGTGCCATTGGTCCTGCCCATGTGGTTGTTCACTTTCGGGGTGACCCTACCGATTTATGATGCGATCCCCACCACATTGTTCACCATCCTCGTCGCGACGTTTCTTAGCACCGAAGTCCTACTGCTGTTCCTTGGTGCCGTCGCAGTGAAACGGCGGGGCAGCCGCGATCTCTATCTGCGCCTGCCCAGCATGTTGTTCTATTGGCCCCTTGGCGCTTTTGCCGCCTATAAGGCGCTGTGGGAATTATTCGTCCATCCCAGTTATTGGGATAAAACCAGCCATGGCATCAATGATCAGGAGTATCAGTCAGAAATCGAGAGGCTCACCGCTTCCCCCGAAGACAGCGAAAACACATAATCCCCTGCTTTTTTGATGGATAAAGGCGGGTGATGTGCACCACACAGGATCAATTCCCCTTTGCGCAGGTTTTCCCCCCGTGCTGTGAAATGGTTAACCACAAACGCACAAGCCTCAAGCGGGTTTTGCGGGGCGGTACCTTTGCCTTGAACTTTTACGTCTTCTACCGCAGTGAACAGCGCATCATAATCGCCTTTTTGCAACCTGTCGGGGTCAAGCCCCGTTTCACTGACAACACATCCCGCGTTAAACACATTGTTTACGATAAACGTCGGCGCATGCAGATCAGCAGGCGCATTGCGTTTTTCCAACACCTCGAATCCCATTGTAAATTTCTCAACAACGGCCATCAAATTCGCAGGCTGCACAACAGTGTCTGCAGGAATATCAGTAGACAACAGGGCCACGAATTCCGGCTCAATCGCCAATTCGCTATAGTCAGAAATTCGCAAGCTGGCTCTGTTTGCGATTGGGCCTGACCCAAGGATCACCCCTGCTGTCGGTTTATTAATCCCGGCTTTTTCCATCTGCGCGGCTGTATTCAGTGCAATTTTGCGCCCGCAGGTCGCACCTAAATTGGCAACAACCTTATCCTGAATGGCATAGGCTTCATCCAGCGACTCAATCACGTCGCGCATGGAGCGCACATCGCGTTTGTGCAAAATATCGTCCGTTAACTCTTTAACCAGATTTTCCATCTTTTCCCCTAATCTCACCCGCATCTGCCTTTAGGCGTGTTTCAAACGCAAAGGATAAATGCTCTTTCAAACGATGCTCAGCCGAGGCCGCATCCCCTTTTTCAATCGCCTGCACAATGGCCAGATGTTCAGCCAAAGCCATCTCTCCACGCCCGTCTGCCGCCAATGATGTTTCCGCCAAAAGCGCCATGGAACGGTGCACCATTTCTAACTGCTGCACCAAATAGCGATTGCGGCTGGCTAGATGAATTTGTCTGTGAAATCTGCGGTTTGCAACGGAAAGCTCACGCGGACTGCCAAGGTATTTTCGATCCTCGGCAATCATGCTGTACAGCACTTTTATTTCCTCAACCGAGGCGTGTTTGGCCGCCAGTTTCGCCGCCAAGCCTTCCAGTTCAGCGCGTACTTCGTACAGCTCGGCCATCTGATTGTGATCCAGCGATGACACAATCAACGAGCGACCGTCCCGTGTCAGCATCGCCTGTGTTTCCAAGCGCTGCAAAGCCTCGCGCACGGGGGTGCGTGACACGCCAAACCGATCCGCCAGTTCACTTTCCACCAACCTGTCGCCCGGGCGATAAATACCGATATCAATGGCATTCAGGATCAGATCATAGGCGTCCTTAGGCTCGTTTGGCCGGGTCATACGGTCTCCTTTTGCGGCTTTTTACGTTTGCGGAACACATCGTCGACACCGACAAATTCGATCAGGTCATAGCCGTTGTCGCGCATCAGTTCGGGAATTTGGGAATCCTGCGTGTTGTTTTCAATCGACCACAGATCCACATCAAAGGCGTTGAAATCAAAATTGCGCAGAATGTCCATTTCGCCGCCTTCCACATCCAGAGACAGGAAATCGACAGAGCTGATGCCCTGTTCCGTCAAAATATCCCCGAGCGGCTTGGTGTCTAACGTGTGAACCACCTCAACATGGCGGGAATCGCCGCGCACCCGCGCCAGCAAATCCCGGTCATAACTGTCAAGAAACCCGCTCATCTGTGTATAGCCACTGGTCACTTCCATAAAGTCGAGCGTGCCTGCAAGACCCGCCACCGCATAGCCCAAACAGGGGCAGCGTCGCACCGATTTGGCCTTGCGCAACTGGGTTGGGGCCGGTTCCACCAGAATGCCGGACCAGCCGCGAAACACCTCAAAAAACAGAGAGTTAGAGCCGGTAACACCGTCATACCCCCCCACATCGACAAAAACGCCACCAGTTTTATAACCCAGAATATTATCCACAATCCGGTCCTGCCCCGCTTGCGAAAAATAATGACCACCTTCGCCGGTCATCCGCCCCAGACTGTGCAATTCACGCAATAAGTTACCACGGGCGCGGCTTCGGTCATTTTGCAGGATGACGGTCAACTCTTGCCCCGCCTCATGCAGCAATTTACGCGCCTGCACTATTTTCTCGCTCGGTGTCATGATCCCGCGCCTCCCTCGTGATCAGCCCTACGGGCCTTAGTCTGGAAGTGATAACCGCTTTGCCCGACAAGGGAAAGTTTTTCCCGCTGCCCGCCAAAATTGTGCAAGCAACGGTTTCCCTGCCGCACAGATCAGCCTAATCTGCGCCGATGAAACAACATTTCTCTGCGATCACTTGTTGGGTCTTTGATCTCGACAACACGCTTTATCCGCCCGAGTGTCGGCTTTTTGACCAGATCGAAGTCAAGATGACCAACTACGTAATGACCGCGCTGGGGGTAGATGCGGCCCGCGCCAACCATTTGCGCAACCATTATTGGCAGAAATACGGGACAACCCTGTCTGGGCTGATGCTTGAACATGACATTGATCCCCTGCCCTATCTTACTGATGTACATGAAATTTCTTTGGATCACGTCCCAACCGACCTTGCGCTGCGCAGCCATATCACCGGCCTTCCAGGGCGTAAGATCGTCTATACTAACGGGTCGGAATATCATGCAACCCGCGTGCTTGCTGCGCGGGGGCTGACGGGGATTTTCGATGCTATTTACGGGATTGAACACACCAATTTCCTCCCCAAACCCGGTCCGGATGCCTATGCCGCGATCCTAAAACGGGACGGGTTTGATCCGACACGTGCCAGCATGTTCGAAGACGACCCCCGCAATCTAGAAGTTCCCCACAGGCTGGGTATGCGCACCGTTTTGGTCGGCCCGCCCGCCGTGCGACCCTATATTCACCACCAAACCGAAGATCTGACAGCTTTTCTGTCGCAGATCGTCGCCTGACGCTTTCCTTCGCACCGAAGCCGCTCTAACTCTGGCATATGGAACGTGAACGGTTTGATATTTTCATCAGTGGCGGCGGGCTTTCAGGCCTGATTGCCGCTTGTGCCTTTGGCCGCTTGGGTCTTTCGGTACTGTGTGTTGATCCCCAACCCGCAGTCACGGATCAGGCCAATCCAAAAGCAGACAGGCGTAGTACGGCGTTTTTGCAACCTGCCCGCGTGACCCTTGAAACAGCGGGCCTTTGGACGCGGCTTGCCCCTTTTGCGGCGCCTTTGCAGATCATGCGGCTGGCTGATGCGGGCGGCGAAGCGGGCGAAATTCGTTATCTTGCAGATTTTGACGCGGGCGAAATGTCAGATTCCCCGTTTGGTTGGAACCTGCCCAACTGGTTGCTGCGCCGCGAGATTTTGGCCCAGATAGACCAGACCGCCAATATCACCCTGCGGTTTGGCGTCAGCACTACACGAATTGTGGCACGCCACGCCCATGCATTGGTGGCGCTTAGCGATGGCAGCCAGATTGAAACGCCTTTGGTGGTGGCGGCGGACGGGCGCAATTCCGCGATCCGGAACATGCTGGATATTGGCGTAAAAACATGGCGTTACGGGCAAAAGGCGATGGTGTTCACCGTATCTCATCCGCGCCCCCACAATAATGTTTCAACAGAAATTCACCGCACAGGTGGGCCGTTTACGCTGGTGCCATTGCCCGATGACAGCGGCATCCCCCAATCGGCTGTTGTCTGGATGGAAACCGGCCCGCATGCAGCCGGGTTGATGGCACTGGATGATGCGGATTTCATGGTTCAGGCCAATCTGCGGTCTTGCGATATTTTGGGGCCACTAACACTGACCAGCCCGCGCAATCTCTGGCCGATCCTGTCACAAAAGGCGGATCGTTTGACAGGCCCGCACACCGCCTTAATGGCCGAGTCTGCCCATGTGGTTCCGCCAATTGGCGCGCAGGGATTGAATATGAGCCTTGGGGATGTGCAGGCGCTGGTTGATCTGATCGAAAGCGGCGCAGACTTGGGCAGCATTGCCATGCTGACGGCCTATGAACGCAAGCGGATGCCAGATATCACAGCGCGCGTGTCAGGCGTTGATATGCTGAACCGCGCGGCGTTGCTGGAAAGCCCGAACCTGCGCGCCTTGCGCCTGAAGGGGCTGCAATTTCTGAATGAAACCACGCCCCTGCGCCGGGCCGCCATGCGGGCCGGGCTTGGGGCGTAGCTTTTTGGTTTTATTCCGCCGCCGCGGATTGCACGCTGCCCCCTGCGCGGATCGCCACCAATAATTCTTCACGACGTTTGCCAACTGTTGTGACGTTTTGCTGCTTCACAGGACCAAAGCCGCGGATTTGCATGGGCAATTCCGCCAAAGATTTGACCAGTTCCTGCGTTGCCGGGGTGACCAGCGGCAGAACCTCGGTCATGTCCCGCTCAAACTCGCTAATCAAAGCCCGTTCCATTTTACGTTCGCTTGAATAGCCGAATGGATCAAGCGGCGTGCCACGCAAAACCTTGCCCCGTTTCAACAGGTTAAACACGGGCAATATCCACGGGCCGAACTTGCGTTTCTTCGGACGTCCATCCGCAGTTTTCCCAGGAAGGATTGGGGGCGCAAGGTGGAATTCCAAGGATTTCACATTGTCAAAACTATCCGCAACCATGGCTTCAACGTGATCTGCATGCAGACGCGCCACTTCGTATTCATCCTTATAAGCCAATAGCTTGTAATAGGATTTTGCCACGGATTCGCGCAGATCTGCATCTTTAACATCAGCAACAAAAGCGCGGTATTTACGGGCCAAAGCGTCATTTTGGAAGGCCCGCAGCATATCCGCACGATAGCTGATTTTTTCGTCCAGCGACTTTGGCAATTCGACCACAGTGCTGCGCAGGGATTTCGCCGCATCTTCAAGATGGCTGACAGCCCAGCGGCCCACTTCAAAGGCGCGTTTGTTGCCTTCTACGCCCGCACCATTCAGTTCAATCGCTTTCAGGATTGAAGCCTCGGACAACGGGATCAACCCGTTCTGCCACGCAGCCCCGACCATCAGCATATTGGCATAAATACTGTCGCCCAAATGCACCCGCGCCAGTTCTGTGGCGTCAAAAAAGCTGACCGCCTCTTCGCCCAGACGCCCCGTTAAGGACACTTGCAGGCGATCACTTGGCAAAAAGAATTCAGCGTTTTGGGTAAAGTCTCCGGTCACGATATCATGGCTGTTGCAGACAACTTTGGTCCGTCCACGGCCCATCAAGCCAAGGGTTTTAGACCCAGCCGTAACCACCAGATCGCCACCGATCACACCGTCAGCTTCACCGATTGCAACGCGGACTGCGCTGATATCATCGGGTTTTTCTGAAATACGGCAATGGATATGAACCGCGCCGCCTTTTTGGGCCAGCCCCGCCATTTCCATCATACCAGCGCCTTTGCCTTCAACATGGGCAGCCATGGCCAACACCGCGCCAACCGTAACAACGCCAGTACCGCCAACGCCTGTAATCACCAGATTATGGGTGCCCTGAATCGTCGGGATCACCGGATCAGCAAGGGGTGGCAGTTGCATCCCGCTGGCTGCGCGTTTCTTGGGCGTGCCACCTTTGACAGTGACAAAGCTAGGGCAGAACCCGTTCACACAAGAAAAGTCTTTGTTGCAGCTGGATTGGTCGATTTCCCGCTTGCGGCCCAGTTCGGTTTCCAGCGGTGTGACAGATACGCAGTTGGATTGCACACCACAATCGCCACAGCCTTCACAAACCGCAGGGTTGATGAAAATCCGCTGATCGGGATCAGGAAACAGCCCCCGTTTACGGCGGCGGCGTTTTTCGGCAGCGCAAGTTTGCACATAAATTATGGCCGTTACACCTTTGGTTTCTTTGAATTTATTCTGAACAGTCAGCAGTTCTGCCCGTTCGTATTTCATCACATTTGACGGGAATTCGGAAAAGTCGATTTCTTCTTTTTCGTCGTAGACAAGGGCGATGTTTTTCACCCCCATCGCCTGAATTTCCGCATAAATTCGGGATGCCGACAAATCGCCTTCGTTGTCCTGCCCGCCGGTCATGGCAACCGCGTCGTTGAACAGGATTTTATAGGTAATGTTGGTGCCTGCCGCCAATGCCGCGCGGATCGCCTGCACGCCAGAGTGGTTGTACGTGCCATCGCCCAAGTTCTGGAACACATGGTCTCGTTGGGAAAACAGCGACTCGCCAATCCAGTTCGCGCCTTCAGCCCCCATATGGGTAAAGCCGACCGTATCGCGATCCATCCATTTGGCCATGTAATGGCAACCGATCCCCGCATAGGCACGCGAGCCATCTGGCACTTTGGTGGATGAGTTATGCGGACAGCCGGAACAGAACCACGGGGTCCGCGCGGCGATTTCCTCGGCGTTGTCCCCAGCGGTGGCTTCTTCCAACCGCATCAGGGATTGTTTGATACCATCGGTCAGGCGGCCTTCTTCGCCCAGCAGCATGGCAATTTTCTGTGCGATTGTAATGGGATCAAGCGCACCTTTAACAGAAAACACCAGCTCGCCCTTGCGAATATCGTGTTTCCAGCCCACCACACGGCGGGGGCTGTGATCGTCAAACAGCGCCTCTTTGATCTGCACTTCGATCAGCTTGCGTTTTTCCTCGACCACAATAACCATGTCGAGCCCTTCGGCCCATTCGTGAAAGCTGGTCATATCCAGCGGCCAGACCATCGCGACCTTATAGGTGGTGATGCCCAGACGATCCATTTCGGCGCTGTCCAGCCCCAGCAGATCCAGCGCGTGTTGGGTATCCAGCCAGTTTTTACCGCTGGATACGATACCGATCTTGGCGCCGGCTTTACCAGCCATCCGTTTATCAAGGGTGTTTGCGCGGGCAAAAGCCTCGGCGGCGAAACGTTTGTAATCGTGCAGACGGGCCTCTTGTGTCACAGGGCTGTCATCGGCGCGGATGTTGATGCCGTCGGGCGGCAGGGCGAAATCGGTCGGGATTTTGATGGAAACACGGTTCGGGTCACCGTCCACAACGGCGGTTGCCTCAATCGTGTCCTTAACGCATTTCAGGCCGACCCAGCAGCCGGAATAACGGCTAAGCGCATAGCCGTAAGCGCCGTAATCTAGGACCTCCTGCACACCGGCAGGCGACAGGATTGGCATCATTGCATCTACCAAAGCGAATTCGGACTGATGCAAAACGGTCGAGCTTTCGCCCGTGTGGTCATCGCCCATACAGACCAGAACACCGCCGTTTTTGGACGTACCAGCCATGTTTGCATGACGGAACACATCGCCGGAACGGTCCACGCCCGGGCCTTTGCCGTACCACAGGCCGTAGACCCCGTCGAATTTACCTTCCCCGTAGAGTTCTGCCTGCTGCGCGCCCCAAAGGGCCGTGGCGGCGAGGTCTTCGTTCAGACCCGCCTGAAACACGACATCGCTGGCGGTCAGTTGCTTTTCCGCCCGTTCCATTTGCAAATCCACAGCCCCCAAAGGCGATCCGCGATACCCCGTAACATAGCCCGCCGTATTCAATCCAGCGACGCGGTCCCGTTCTTTTTGGGCCAGAATAAGACGCACAAGCGCCTGAGTACCATTCAACAAAACCGTATGTTTGGACAAGTCCAGACGGTCTGAGAGCGAGATTTCCTGTTTGGTCATGGGGCATCCTCCACAGTGCTTACGGCAATAATAGGTCATAAAATCTGACCTATCAAGAAAAATATGCAAGCGTGTTTTCGTTGCTTTTGCCGCCCTAGGCTTCTACATAATTCGCAATCAAAAGATGAACAGGGGGAGCAGGCTTTGGATTGGGACAAGTTACGCATATTTCATGCGGTTGCAGATGCAGGCAGCCTGACGCACGCAGGGGACGCGCTTCATCTTTCACAATCTGCGGTCAGCCGACAAATCCGCGCGTTGGAAGAAACCCTTGGCGTGACCCTGTTTCACCGCCACGCACGGGGTCTTATCCTGACCGAACAAGGCGAGTTGGTGTTTGATGCCACCTCTGCCATGTCCAAAAAGCTGGAAACTACCGAAGCCCGCCTGCGGGATTCCGAAGACGAGGTATTTGGCGAGTTGAAGGTCACCACATCCGTAGGCTTCGGGTCTTTGTGGCTATCCCCGCGCATGGGACGGCTTTACGACCGCTACCCCGATCTGAAAATCGACCTGATGCTGGAAGAGCGTGTGCTGGACCTGCCCATGCGCGAGGCTGATGTGGCCATTCGCATGAAAGAACCCAGCCAAGCCGATCTGGTGCGCCGCCGCTTGATGGATGTGAACATGCGGTTCTACGCCACCCAGCCCTATCTGGATAAATTCGGCGTGCCCGAAGACTTTGAAGAATTGCGCAAACATCGCATCGTCAGCCAGAACCTGACCTCGCAACAAGTGACCGCCAGTTTGAACTGGATCAGGCCCATTCTGGCGGGCGATCACCTGTCCCATTTGACGGTAAACAACTACTTCGGGGTGCTGCAAGCGGTGCTATACGGTGTGGGTGTCGGCCTGTTGCCCAGCTATGTCACTGTGGACTTCCCACAACTTGTCCGTGTGCTGCCAGACGAGCAAAGCCATCAGGTTCCAGTCTATCTGGCCTACCCCGAAGAGCTGCGGCATTCGAAAAAAGTAGCTATTTTCAGGGATTTTGTGCTGGAAGAGATAAAAGCTGACAAGAAATTGTCACAAATTTAGGGGTTCTTTTTCAAGGACTTGTAGGAAAATGCCACAACCTATGGTCAAGCTATGCGTTAAGCGCATGACGGATATGCAACGTATGTGTCCTTTTTACACTTGTCGTTAACGTCTTCAGTTTATATCTTGATCTCGAAGGCGAATGGTTGAGCATCAGTTCTCGTTTTCCTTCACCTCCCTGTTGGACTAAAGGCCGAGCAAATGCTCGGCCTCTTTTTTTGTGCCACGCCTTTTCTTTTCCAAGAAGCCTGCAGCACTGCGATTTTCGCATAGCTCTATCGCCCGGTCATAAGATTGAAGCGCCTCAGCGTATAACTTTGCACGATGATAAAACGCGGCCCGCGCGGCGTGGAACGGTTGATAATCTGCCAACTCCGGGTGCAAGTCCTGACTGGCCGCGAGCGCGGCATTCGGCCCGGCAACATAGGACAGCGCCACACAGCGGTTCAATTTGACGATGGCCGATCCGTCAAACCGCAACAGCAGGCCGTACAGGCCCAGAATTTCATCCCAGCGGGTGGCCTCAAAGGTCTGTGCTTCGCTATGCACTGCCTGAATTGCCGCCTGAATTTGATAAGGCCCCAACGGACCGCGACGCAGCGCCTGTTCGACCAACCCGATCCCCTGCGCAATCAGGGGCTGATCCCATGCGGCACGGTCCTGATCTTCGAGCGGGATCAATGCCCCATCAGCCTGCGCCCGCGCATGTCTGCGGGCATGGATCATCACCATAAGCGCCAACAGCCCCTCTACCTCGGGCTGATCAGGGCGCAGTTTCGCAATCAGACGCGCCAGAAATATCGCTTCCTCGCACAGATCAATGCGGATTTGGCGCTCCCCTTGGGTAGCGGCGTAGCCTTCGTTAAAAATCAGATAGATCACGCTCAGCACCGAGTTCAACCGCTCCGCCCATTCCTCGTCTTCTGGCACCCGAAACGGCACACCGGATTTGGCAATCTTGTGACGCGCGCGCACCAACCGTTGCGCCATTGCGGCTTCACCATCCAGAAACGCGCGGGCAATTTCGGCTGTGGTCAATCCACCAAGCGTGCGCAGGGTCAGGGCGATGCGGGTTTTGGGATCAAGCGCGGGGTGACAGCAGGTAAAAATCAACCGCAGGCGTTCATCCGGAATTTCCTGCTGTGCTGCCTCGGCGACATCCAACTGGTCCAGCTTTAGCAACAGGATGTACTGTGCTGATTTTGAATTAAAATTCTGCGATCGTCGCAAGCGATCAATCGCTTTGCGCCGTGCGGTTTGCAACAACCAACCCGCAGGATTGGCCGGAACACCAGACCGCCGCCAATGCACCAAAGCCGAGGCCAGCGCGTCCTGCATGCTGTCCTCGGCCAGTTGAAAATCCCGCAGGCTGGCAATCAGCGCTGCAAGCAGGCGGCCGTGGCTGTCACGAACAACCCTGTTCAGGGTCGCGTGTGCCGTATCAGCCGCCCCCGCCAGCGGATCAACCCAAGTCCATAATCGGGCGCACCTCAACCGTGCCATAACGCGCGACAGGGATCATGGCGGCGTATTTAAGCGCCTCATCCAAGTCGGCGCAGTCCAACAGGTAATAACCGCCCAATTGCTCTTTGGTTTCGGCAAACGGACCATCCATGGTTTCGGTTTTCCCATCGCGGATGCGGATCGACGTTGCGGTTGCCACGTCCTGCAAGGCATCTCCAGCAACCATGACGCCCGCGTCGATGTAGGTCTGGTTCAGCTTGTTCCACTCCTCCATTGAAGCGGCGAATTCAGGGCTGCCATAGGCGGGGTTTGACCCCGGGGCTGAATAGATAAGAGCAAGGTATTTCATGGTAAGTCCTTTCGGGTTGGGTGAGTTTGGTCAAACTCGGGGGGAAAAATCAACAAATTGCTGCATAAGATCATTGTACAAAATTATCCTGTGAAGCGGGCGATCAGGATCAGGGCAACACAGATCAGAATCGACAGATGCGTCCCTGCCCCGCCGATGATACGCAGCGGTTTGGTGGCAATATCTGGATGCATGCCAAATGGCTGCACAATCCGCGCCACCACCAGCAAGATACCCGCCACATTCAGCGCGGTTGCATTGCCGCCATTCAGTTCCGCCAGCGCCATAACAATCAGCGCCATTGGCACAAATTCCACAAAATTCCCGTGCTGTCTGATCCGCGTGGCCAGTGCCATATCACCACCATGCAGGATCGAAACGCCGGTATTTGCGCGCCCTTTGATAACATAATAGGTCAGCGCGATCAGCATCAGCGCCAAAATTGCGGCATATAAAGATGTAATGGGTAAGGGCATGAAAGCCTCCGTCAGTTGGGTTTGATACCTAAATGACGAACCGAACCGGCCCAAATCGACACAGGGGCACAAATAAATTTGAAAATATTCAATCTGCGGCAGTTTCGGGCCTTTCGCCACAGACAGGCTTCCAGTAATACACCCGCAAAACCACACGTATTGGGACAACACACCATGACCGATCCGGTAATCACCGAAAAACTTATCAAAGATCACGGACTCAATACGGAAGAATACCAACGTATTCTTGACCTGATCGGGCGCGAACCAACGTTCACCGAACTGGGCATTTTTTCCGCCATGTGGAACGAGCATTGTTCTTATAAATCGTCCAAGAAATGGCTGCGCACCCTGCCCACCGAGGGCCCCCAAGTGATCTGCGGTCCGGGTGAAAATGCGGGTATCGTTGATATTGGTGATGGCCAATGCGTTGTGTTCAAGATGGAAAGCCATAACCACCCGTCTTATATCGAACCGTATCAAGGGGCAGCCACAGGGGTTGGCGGCATTCTGCGCGATGTGTTCACCATGGGCGCACGCCCGATTGCGGCGATGAATTCACTGTCGTTCGGCCAGACAACCCACCCGAAAACCAAATCGCTGGTGTCCGGTGTGGTTCAGGGCGTCGGCGGTTATGGCAACTGTTTCGGTGTGCCGACAGTTGGCGGTGAATTGCGCTTTCACGAGGCCTATAACGGCAACTGTCTGGTCAACGCTTTCGCAGCGGGTCTGGCGGATACGGATGCAATTTTCTATTCGGCGGCGTCTGGTGTGGGCATGCCTGTGGTGTATCTCGGTGCGAAAACCGGCCGTGACGGTGTGGGCGGCGCAACCATGGCCAGTGCCGAATTTGACGACACAATCGAAGAAAAGCGCCCCACCGTTCAGGTTGGCGACCCGTTCACCGAAAAACGTCTGATGGAAGCCACGCTGGAACTGATGCAAACTGGCGCTGTGATTTCAATTCAGGATATGGGGGCGGCTGGCCTGACCTGTTCCGCTGTGGAAATGGGCGACAAAGGCAATCTGGGCGTGCGCCTGAACCTAGAAGACGTGCCAATCCGCGAAGAGAATATGACCGCCTATGAAATGATGCTGTCAGAATCCCAAGAGCGGATGTTGATGGTGCTGAAACCCGAACTGGAAGCACAGGCCAAAGCCGTGTTTGACAAATGGGATCTGGATTTTGCGATCGTTGGCGAAACCATCGCCGAAGACCGCTTTTTGATCATGCACAATGGCGAGGTGAAAGCCGACTTGCCGCTGAAAGCCCTGTCCGGTACTGCGCCCGAATATGACCGCCCTTGGGTTGAAACCCCTGCGGCTGCCCCCGTTGCGGATATCCCTGCGGTGGACCCTGCCGAGGCTTTGCTGACGCTGTTATCCTCGCCCAACTATGCCTCGCGTGCTTGGGTTTATGAACAATATGATACGATGGTTATGGCCGATACGGTGAAACGTCCGGGATCGGACGCAGGTGTTGTGCGGGTTCACGGCACGCCGAAATCACTGGCATTCACGTCTGATGTGACGCCCCGCTATTGCAAGGCGAACCCGTTTGAGGGCGGCAAGCAAGCTGTTGCCGAAGCCTATCGCAATCTATGCGCTACGGGCGCCAAGCCTTTGGCAACAACAGATAATATGAATTTCGGCAATCCTGAAAAACCTGAAATCATGGGGCAGTTTGTGGGCTGTATCCACGGCATCGGAGAAGCCTGTGTCGCGCTGGATATGCCCATCGTATCGGGCAACGTCAGCCTGTACAATGAAACAGACGGTGTGGGCATTCTGCCAACCCCGACCATTGGTGCTGTGGGGTTGATGACCTCTGCGGACCAGATGATTGGCACGGTGGCGCAAACGGGCGACACGCTGGTTCTGATCGGGGATACAACAGGTCATTTGGGCCAATCTGCCCTGCTGAAAGAACTGTTTAACCGCGAAGACGGCGATGCGCCCCATGTAGATCTAAAAGCCGAACGGGCCGCTGGTGAATTCGTCCGCGCCATGCAAGCAGACAAACAGATCACCGCGGCCCATGACCTGTCAGATGGCGGTTTGGCACTGGCCGCCGCCGATATGGCCTTTGCGGCAGACTGCGGTGTGACCCTGAATGAAGGCGACACAGGCTGGTTCTTTGGCGAGGATCAGGCCCGCTACCTGCTGGCCACGCCCCAGGCTGACGCTGTGCTGGCCGCCGCAAAAGCGGCAGGCGTTCCTGCACAAATCATTGGCCAGTTTGAGGGCGAAGTGATCAGCCTTGGCGCTGCCACCCTGCCCCTGTCCACCGCACGTGCGGGGTTTAACGATGGCTTGCCAAACATCTTTGGCTGATCCACAAAGGCCCCCACACTTTCTGCCAGAGACATTCCGTTAGGACCCAGCCATGCCCATGACCGCCCCTGAAATCGAAGCCCTGCTGCGTGAAACTTTCCCAACGGCTGAAATTGCCGTACAAGGGGATGACGGGGTTCATATGGCAGCCCATATTGTGGCCGAAGAATTCGTCGGCAAAAACCGCGTGGCCCAACAACGAATGGTCTATGCGGCGTTAAAGGGCAAAATGGACGGACCGTCTGGTGAATTGCACGCACTGGCGCTGACCACCAAAGCCAAAGAGTAACCGCGCGCCACAAAAAACCGTGTCGCGCGTTTCACAGCGGGCCTGCTCCGCGAAAGGCGCGATATGACCTTTAGTTTTGTGTTAATCCTGTTGATCGCCATCGTTCTGGTGTTTCTGACCCGATCAAAAATGCGCGGTGATGCGTTGTTGCGGGATCGTCGATTAGATGCCACAGACGCGCAGATACAGGCCAATACTTTTGAAACAGGCCACAGCCACACCTATTACATCACCAAAGACCCGGAACAATACGCGCGGATCTTCGTGCCGACACACGCGCGAAAGTGATCATCTTGTCCCATTGTCTTTTGCCCTTTCATTGATATATCAATTGGCGAAAGCGGCCGACCGCAGCAAGGAACCTTAAAATGACAGATTCAAACGCACAAATCCAAGAAACCGTGGACAACAACGATGTTGTTTTGTTCATGAAAGGCACCGCCACCATGCCACAATGCGGGTTTTCTTCCCGCGTGGCAGGGGTTTTGAACTATATGGGTGTGCAATTCGCCGATGTAAACGTGCTGGCAGATGATGGTATTCGTCAGGGAATCAAGGATTTCTCTGATTGGCCAACCATCCCGCAGCTTTACGTCAAAGGTGAATTTGTCGGCGGCTGTGACATCATTACGGAAATGACGCTGTCAGGCGAGTTGGACACATTGTTTGACGAAAATGGCGTGTCTTATGACAAAGACGCAGCGGCAAAAATTCGCGAAGCCAACGGGTAAGCCCACCGCTTCGCAACTTGACCAAAGGCCGGTATTAACCGGCCTTTTTTACGTTTTCTGCAGCGTTTTCAATCCGTTTGACCATGGATTGCATAACAGACACAGCCGCATCCCTTGCGGCTTCAGCTTCGACTGCCCGTGCCTCGGCAGCATCGCGGGCTCCTTCAAGTTCACCGACTTTGGCATTGGTGCTCTCGCGTTGGGTTTCCGCCTCGGTAGCTTTCTTCACGACCGCATGTGCCTTGGCCTGAAGTTCAGCCAGTTCAGCACGCAATTCGGCCAGCTCGGTCTGGGCCTCGCTCAATTGAGCTTCGGCCTTGCGGGCGCGTTTTTGGGCGGCTTCATCCTCAACCGGAGCAAGCTTGGCAGCGGCTGCGGGCGCATTTTTCAACTGATCTTCGAGGCTGGCGGTTTTATCGGCCAGCATAAGGCCAGACATCAACAACATACGGGTTTCAGGCATGCGGCCCAAAGCCTCGTTCAAAGCGCTGGCTTCATTGTCCAGCAACAGGGCTGCGGATTGCAGGAAATGTTCTTCGCCATCATGACAGGCCACTTCGAAATCACGCCCGCCGATGGATACTCTTACTTCAGCCATATTAATTGCCCTCCACGAGTGGCGTCATTCGGGCAAGAATGCCGTTGATTTCTTCTAGGTCCACATCGCGCTGTTCTTTGATCTGGGTGATTTCCGCTTCAAGCGACGCATTGATCAAATCCACATCGCCAACGTGCTCTTCATTCGCTTGACGCAGGCCTGTGTTCAATTTCTTGAGGTGTTTGTTGAACTGGCGCACTTTGGTCAGTTGTTTTTCGCCAGCCACGCGGGCCTTGTCGATAGTGTCGATCTGTTTGACCAGCGCCACCCGCTGTGCTTCGGCTTTTTCGGCGGCTGCGGCTTGCTCTGCCTTCACCCCTTCGAACCTGTCGTTTGACTCGTCCAGCGCGTCCTGGGCTGCTGAAAGTTCCGCTTCCAATTCGGCGATGCGGGCCGCCTGTTCTTGTGTTTTTGCAGTGTCACCGGATTGCGCTGCTGCGTCTTCAAAAATCGCCAGCGCCGCATCAAACCGCGCCTGAATTTTAGGAAATTGTGTCATTATTTCACCTTACGCTCGTACCTGACAGCCTATTTACTGCAAACGAATCATTTTTATAATCCCAATATGACCATTTTCTTACTGGAAAAACAATTCGCTGCGAAAGAAAGCTGAAGTAAACGGCGTTCAATCGCTTGACCCCCCTTACGGAGTTGCTATCACAGGGCGATCAATCCCTTACCGCATCCCCCCGAAGAAAGGGCATTTCGTGGACATTTCAGAGCTTAAAAACAACTATCCCGACCACTGGAAGAAAGCCGCAGCTTTGCGCATGCTGGCAGCCGACGCTGTACATGCTGCTGCATCCGGCCATCAGGGTATGCCCATCGGCATGGCTGACGTGGCGACTGTTCTTTTTGAAAAGCACCTGAAATTTGATGCGGCCAACCCCGACTGGCCGGATCGGGACCGTTTTATCCTATCTGCGGGTCACGGCTCTATGCTGCTTTACGGCCTGTTGCACCTGACCGGCTATGAAGACATGACCATCGAGGAAATTCGCAATTTCCGTCAGTGGGGCGCGAAAACGGCGGGCCACCCGGAATATGGCCACGCCAAAGGCATCGAAACCACCACAGGCCCGCTTGGTCAGGGTGTGGCCACTGCGGTCGGCATGGCGATGGCTGAACAATCCATGGCGGCGCGCTATAATAAATCCGTTGTAGACCATTACACCTATGTAATGGCAGGCGACGGTTGCCTGATGGAAGGCGTCAGCCACGAGGCCATCGGCCTTGCGGGGAAACAAAAGCTCGGCAAGTTGATCCTGATGTGGGACGACAACAACATTTCCATCGACGGTAAAATCGACATCTCAGACGTGACCGATCAGGTAAAACGTTTCAAAGCGGCCGGGTGGTCTGTATTTGAATGTGACGGCCACATCCCCGAAGAAATCGACGCCGCGCTGACAGCAGCCAAGAAAACCAACACTCCGTCGATGATTGCCTGCAAAACCACCATCGCATTGGGTGTGGACGGGGTTGAGGACACCAACAAAGGCCACGGTTACGCGATTAAAGATGCACAACTGGCCCAGATGCGTGAGTTCTACGACTGGCCCTACCCCGCTTTTGAAATCCCAACGGATGTAAAATCCGGCTGGGAAGCAATCGGGTCCAAAGGGGCCGCAGAATTTGCGGCTTGGACCAAACGCCTAGGGGAAATGTCTGAAAACCGTCAGGCCGAATTTGATCGGGTGATTTCAGGCGCACCACACAAGCGCCTGTCTGCCGTGATCAAGCAGTTGAAACGCAAAGTTGCTGAAGAACAACCTAGCAAAGCCACCCGTGCGTCCAGCCAAATGGCTTTGGAAGTGATCAATCCGATCATGAAAGAAACCATCGGCGGGTCTGCCGATCTGACCGGATCAAACAACACACTGACAGCCGAACTTGGCTGGTTTGACGCGGACAACCGCAAAGGCCGCCACGTGGCTTATGGCATCCGCGAACATGGAATGGCAGCGGCCATGAATGGTATGGCACTGCACGGCGGCGTGCGCCCTTATGGCGGTACATTTATGTGTTTCACCGATTATGCGCGCCCTGCTATGCGCCTGGCTGCCTTGATGGGCATCCCGACAGTGTTTGTGATGACCCATGACAGCATCGGTCTTGGCGAAGACGGTCCGACCCACCAACCTGTGGAACATCTGGCGATTTCGCGGGCCACCCCAAACACTTGGGTGTTCCGCCCCGCGGACACCATCGAAACCGCCGAAGCATGGGAACTGGCCATGACCACGCAGACCACGCCGTCTGTGATGTCTTTGACCCGTCAGAATGTGCGCACTGTACGCACCAGTCACACCAATAAGAACATGACCGCCCAAGGCGCTTACGTTCTGGCCGAAGCCGAGGGTAAACGGCAGGCGATCCTGCTGGCAACCGGTTCCGAAGTGGAAATCGCCATGGATGCGCGTGAAAAGCTGCAAGCCATTGGCATCGGCACTCGCGTGGTTTCCATGCCCTGCTGGGAGCTGTTTGAAGCCCAAGACGAATCCTACCGTCGCAAGGTTCTGCCTGCTGGCCCCGTACGCGTCGGGATTGAGGCTGCAACCCGCTTTGGCTGGGACAAATGGCTGACTGGTGAGCGCGGAAAATCCAACAAAGCCGACTTTGTTGGCATGGATAGTTTTGGCGCCTCTGCCCCTGCCGAAGAGCTGTATACCAACTTTGGCATCACCGCAGACGCGGTTGCCGAGAAGGTTAAGAACCTGCTTTAACGTTAACATAGACCTTTAACGTTAACATAGACCGTTTCCTTGCCGCCCGAAGGTTCCCTTTCGGGCGGCAAGTGTTTACGCGGACATGAACTGTGGTGTGATTTTCGCATACCATTCCCCCTTTCGGTGTTTAGGAGAGTATCATGGCTGTTAAAGTTGCCATTAATGGATTTGGCCGCATCGGCCGTTGCACATTGGCCCATATTATCGAAAGCGGACGGGACGACATCGAAGTGGTTGCCGTCAATGCCACAGGCCCGCTGGAAACCACCGCCCACCTGCTGAAGTACGACAGTGTACACGGCCGCTTCCCCGGTGACATCAGCATCGGTGATCGCACCATGAACGTGGGCAAAGGCGACATGCGCATGTTTGCTACTTATGATCCGATGGAACTGAACTGGGACGGCGTGGACGTTGTTCTGGAATGCACCGGTAAGTTTAACAACAAGGGCGCCTCCGAAGTACACCTGCGTCAGGGTGCCAAACGGGTTCTGAACTCTGCTCCTGCAAAGATGGCTGATAAAACAATCGTTTACGGTGTGAACCACGGCGACCTGACGGCCAAAGACTTGATCGTGTCAAACGCGTCCTGCACCACCAACTGTCTGGCGCCGATTGCCAAAGTCCTGAACGACGCCATTGGCATCGACAAGGGTTTCATGACCACAATCCACAGCTATACAGGCGACCAGCCAACACTGGACCGTCGCCACAACGATCTGTACCGCGCCCGCGCTGCCGCAATGTCGCTGATCCCCACAACCACAGGGGCGGCCCGCGCTGTTGGTCTGGTTCTGCCCGAACTTGAAGGCAAACTTGACGGCTCTGCCATTCGGGTGCCAACGCCGAATGTCTCTGCTATTGACCTGAAATTCATCCCAGTGCGGAATACTTCCGTTGAAGAAGTCAACGCCGCCATGAAAGACGCCGCTGACGGCTACCTGAAGGGGATTCTGGAATACACCGACGAACCAACTGTTTCTATCGACTATAACCACAACACCCATTCATCCAACTTTGCATCCCTGCAAACCACTGTAATGGGCGGAAACCTTGTGCGCGTGCTGGCTTGGTACGATAATGAATGGGGTTTCTCTTGCCGTATGGCCGACACGGCTGTAGCAATGGGCAAACTTATTTGACGGGCCGCGCTGCCCGTTTTGACAACGGGCGGCCGCGACCATGAATAATACTGTAGCGTTAGTTTTGGGCCTGTGCCTTGTGGTTCTGGTTGTCTTGGACATCCAGTTCAATGATGCCGAATATATCATTCTTTGGGGCAGGCAACTGCTGCGGCTGGTCGACTGGATAGCCTTTTGGCGATAGGATATTTTTATGAGCTGGAAAACTCTCGACGCATTTGATCTTGCGGGCAAACGGGTTCTGACCCGTGTGGACATCAATGTTCCCATGTCAGATGGCAAAGTCACCGATGCCACGCGGATTGAACGGATTGTCCCGACTGTAAAAGAGATCACAGCCAAAGGCGGACGGGTTGTCCTGCTGGCGCATTTTGGCCGTCCAAAGGGTGAAAATGTCCCCGAACTGTCTTTGGCGCAACTGGTTCCTGCCCTGTCGGAACACTTTGGCCAGCCTGTGCAATTCACCCATGATGATACATACGCCGTGGTTCTGGAACAGACCAAAGCGTTGAAAGACGGGGACATCCTGCTGGTGGAAAACACCCGTTTTTACCCCGGCGAAACCGCCAATGACCCTGAATTCGCAGAAAAAATGGCCGCTTTCGGCGATATTTACTGCAACGATGCCTTTTCTGCTGCCCACCGCGCCCACGCATCAACCGAAGGCGTGGCCCGCCACCTGCCGTCCTGTGCGGGTCGCCTGATGCAAGCTGAGCTAGAGGCGTTAGAAAATGCCCTGTCCAAACCCCAACACCCTGTTGTGGCCCTTGTTGGGGGCGCGAAAGTTTCGACCAAGCTGGACCTGCTGGGCAATCTGATTCCGAAAGTGGATCAAATTATCATCGGCGGCGGCATGGCCAATACCTTTCTGGCCGCCCAAGGGATTAACGTAGGTAAATCCCTGTGTGAACATGATCTGCTGGACACTGCGCGTAAAATCATCGCCAAAGCCAAGGCAGGCAACTGCGAACTGGTTTTGCCCGTTGACGTGGTCACATCGCTTGAATTCAAAGCAGGCGCGACTGCAACAACCTGTGCAGCAGACGCCTGCCCTGCAGATCAGATGATCCTTGATGCGGGACCGCAATCTGTGGCGCGGATCAAAGCCGTGCTTGATGCTGCCAAAACGCTGGTCTGGAACGGCCCTTTGGGGGCGTTTGAAATCCCGCCCTTTAATGCGGCCACTGATGCGGCGGCCCTGCATGCCGCGGCCCTGTCCAAAGCGGGGCGCTTGCTGTCTGTTGCGGGGGGCGGTGACACGGTTGCAGCCCTGAATTCCAGTGGCGCAGCGGATGATTTCAGTTATATTTCCACCGCTGGTGGGGCTTTCCTTGAATGGCTAGAGGGTAAAACCCTGCCAGGTGTTGCTGCGCTTGTCGCGGCCAAATCCTGACACCATTCCAAACATTCATTCCAAAACGAACGGACCCAGACATGTCAAACTCCGCAATGACCACAAAAATGCAATCCGGCGCAGGCTTTATCGCCGCCCTTGACCAAAGCGGCGGATCGACCCCCAAAGCGCTGGGATTGTACGGTGTGACAGCGGATGCTTACAGCAACGATGCCGAAATGTTTGACCTGATCCACGCCATGCGCGCCCGTATCGCACAGGCCCCTGCCTTTACTGGCGATAAAGTGATCGGCGCGATCCTGTTTGAAATGACCATGGACCGCGAAATTGACGGCAAACCCACAGCAACCTATCTGTGGGAAGAACGGGGCGTTGTGCCGTTTCTAAAGATCGACAAGGGTCTTGAAGAAGAAGCCGACGGCGTGAAACTGATGAAACCCATCGACGGGCTGGATGCCACTCTGGCACGCGCTGTGGACGCGGGTGTTTTTGGCACAAAAATGCGCTCGGTTATCGACGCGGCTTCCCCTACGGGGATTGACGCCATTGTATCCCAACAATTCGAAGTGGCTGCCCGTATCTATGGTCACGGTCTGATGCCGATCATTGAACCCGAGGTGACAATTTCCATCGCCGATAAAGCCGCCGCCGAAGACATCCTGCTGGCCGAGATCACCCGTCAGTTGGATTTTTTGCCCGCAGGTCAACAGGTTATGCTGAAACTGACCCTGCCCGAAACCGCCAACCTGTATAAATCTCTGGTGGATCATCCCTCTGTCATGCGGGTTGTGGCCTTGTCGGGTGGTTATGCGCGGGACGAAGCAAACACCCGTCTGGCCCAAAACAGCGGCATGATCGCCAGCTTCTCTCGTGCGCTTAGCGAAGGCCTGTCAGCAGATCAATCCGACGCGGATTTCAACAGCACAATCGCTGCCACAATCGACAGCATCTGCGCCGCATCTAACGCGTAATATCAATAATGCGGGGGCGGATATCCGCGCAAACGCCCCCGCCCCCGATTTTCGATAAAAAAGTGACAAAGCGATTCGTTTTGGGATTCACATCCTGATTCGCTTGCCCTATAGTCAGGTTAACCCGTCACAAGAATGGGCAATGAGGTAGGTCAATTTTGTTACAGCAAGGTAAAACAGGGGCGGCAATCGGTTCCGTGATGCTTTTCATCACGGCATTCGGGCTATCTGCCTATTTCGTCTTTGCTGCTGTGCAAGGTGATTACGGCCACTTTCGCCGGGTACAGATCGAAGCGGATGAGGACGCTTTGAAACTGCAACTGGCGCAACTCCATGCGGAACGAGAAATCCTGCAAAACAAGACCCGACGTCTTTCAGATAATTACCTGGATCTGGACCTTCTGGACGAACGGGCGCGCAAAGTTCTCGGCATGGCAAGAGGGGATGAAATTATCATCCAATAACACCCGACGTTTCCCCAAGGTGCAAAATAAATTGACCGCTGTTCCCAAGACAGCGGTCTTTTTTATGCCCGCACCCTAAGACAACAAGCGGTGTTTTGCGGGCCAGCAGGATAGGAAAAATAAAACGTGTATTCTGCCGCATCTTGGATTATAATATAGTTTAACATTAAACCATTCCGGAGTCCCCCAGATGGCTGCAGCCAAGAAATCATCCAAATCCAATGTTTCAGCAGAAGAGCTGCTGGGCCATTACCGTGAAATGCTGATGATCCGAAGGTTTGAAGAAAAAGCCGGCCAATTATACGGCATGGGTTTGATTGGCGGGTTCTGCCATTTGTACATCGGACAAGAAGCCATTGTTGTCGGCCTTGAAGCTGCGACCAAAGACGGTGACCAACGGGTCACATCCTACCGCGATCACGGCCATATGTTGGCCTGTGGCATGGACCCCAAGGGGGTCATGGCCGAACTGACCGGACGCGAGGGCGGCTATTCCAAAGGCAAGGGCGGCTCGATGCATATGTTTTCTATCGAGAAACGCTTTTATGGCGGACACGGCATTGTAGGCGCGCAGGTTCCAATCGGCGCAGGGCTGGCGTTTGCCAATAAATACAATGGTACAGACGATGTTTCCTTTGCCTATTTCGGCGATGGGGCAGCCAACCAAGGCCAGATCTATGAAACCTTCAACATGGCCAGCCTGTGGAAACTGCCTTGTATTTTTGTGATCGAAAACAACCAATACGCTATGGGCACCTCCCTGCAACGGGGATCTTCGACACCCGAACTATACACCCGAGGAGAAGCCTTTGGCATCCCGGGGGAAGCCGTTGACGGCATGGATGTTCTGGCGGTGAAAGAGGCTGGCGAACGGGCACTCGCCCATTGTCGCGCAGGTGACGGCCCGTATATTCTTGAAATGAAAACCTACCGCTACCGTGGCCATTCCATGTCAGACCCCGCCAAATACCGCACCCGCGAAGAAGTGCAAAAGGTGAAGGCAGAAAAAGACCCGATTGATCACGTGCGCGATTTGCTGGTCACCGGCAAACATGCCACCGAGGATGATTTGAAAGCCATCGACAAAGAGGTCAAAAAGATCGTGTCAGAGGCGGCTGATTTCGCATCCGAAAGCCCTGAACCGGCGCTCGAAGAACTTTACACAGACATCTACGCTTAAGGAACATAAACATGGCAATTCAAATACTTATGCCCGCCCTTTCGCCGACGATGGAAGAAGGCACATTGGCCAAATGGTTGGTTAAAGAAGGCGACACAGTTGCCTCTGGCGACATTATGGCGGAAATCGAAACCGACAAGGCCACGATGGAATTCGAAGCTGTGGATGAAGGCGTCATCGGCAAAATCCTGATTGCCGAGGGCACAGAGGGCGTGAAAGTAAACACCCCCATCGCTGTGCTGCTGGAAGAAGGCGAAGACGCCTCTGCCGCGGATGAGGCCCCTGCCCCGAAAGCGGAAGACTCCGCTGAAAAGGACACTACAAAAGAAGACGCCCCCGCCAAAGCCCCTGCACAGGCAGCCCCTGCTACGCCGGAAATCCCGATGGAAAACGTGCCAGAGGGCACAACCTTCAAAAAACAAACCGTGCGTGAAGCGATCCGTGATGCCATGGCCGAAGAAATGCGCGCCCACGACGAAGTCTTCTTGATGGGCGAAGAAGTGGCCGAATATCAGGGTGCTTACAAGGTCAGCCAGGGCATGCTCGAAGAATTCGGACCGCGCCGTGTGATTGACACCCCCATCACCGAACACGGCTTTGCGGGCATCGCAGTTGGCGCGGCCTTTGGCGGGCTGCGGCCCATTGTGGAATTCATGACCTTTAACTTTGCCATGCAGGCGATTGACCAGATCATCAACTCTGCGGCCAAAACACGCTATATGTCGGGGGGCCAGATGGGCGCACCGATTGTATTTCGCGGGCCAAACGGCGCTGCGGCCCATGTGGGCGCGCAACACAGCCACGACTACGCTGCGTGGTATGCCCAGATTCCAGGGTTGAAAGTTGTGATGCCCTATACTGCCGCCGATTACAAAGGCCTGATGAAATCTGCAATCCGCGATCCGAACCCTGTGATCATGCTGGAAAATGAAATCATGTACGGGCAATCCTTTGAGGTACCTGAACTTGATGATTTCACGGTCCCGATCGGTAAGGCGAAAATCGCCCGTGCGGGGGATGACGTGACCATCGTTTCCTTTGGCATCGGGATGAAATACGCGCTTGAAGCGGCAGATAAACTGGCTGAAGACGGCATCAGCGCCGAGGTGATTGACCTGCGCAGCCTGCGCCCGATGGACACGGAAACGGTCATCAACTCGGTTAAGAAAACCAACCGCTGCGTGACCGTCGAAGAAGGCTTTCCCGTCTGTTCCATCGGCAACCACATCAGCGCGGTTCTGATGCAACAGGCGTTCGATTATCTGGACGCGCCTGTCATCAACTGCACCGGCAAGGATGTTCCCATGCCCTATGCCGCCAATCTGGAAAAACTGGCCCTGATCACCACACCAGAAGTGATCGAAGCCGTTAAATCCGTAACCTACCGCTAGGAGACAGACCCATGGCTATAGAAATTCTGATGCCCGCCCTGTCCCCCACAATGGAGGAAGGCACGCTGGCCAAATGGCTGGTCAAAGAAGGCGACACCGTGGAAAGCGGCGATCTGCTGGCTGAAATCGAAACCGACAAAGCCACAATGGAATTTGAAGCGGTTGACGAAGGCGTCATCGGCAAAATCCTTGTGGCAGAAGGCACCGAAGGCGTGAAGGTAAACGCGCCGATTGCTGTGCTGCTGGAAGAGGGCGAAGACGCTGATGCGGTGCCTGCCAGTAAGGAACCCAAAGCCGAAACGCCAAAGGCCGAGGAAAAACCGGAGGCAAAAGAAGCCGCACCGAAACCTGCACAGAAACCAGCGGCAGCACCTGAAACGGCTGCCAAACCCGCGCCTGCGGCCCCTAAAAAGGACGGCGAACGAATTTTTGCGTCACCTCTGGCACGGCGGATTGCGGATCAAAAGGGGCTTGATCTAGGTCAGATCAAAGGCTCTGGCCCCCGTGGTCGCATTGTGAAATCCGATGTAGAAAACGCCAAAGCGGATGCAGCGCCCGCCCAGTCTGCGGATGCCGCCAAGGCTGCGCCTGCGCTGGCGACCTCTGCGGATAGCGAAACCGTCAAGAAGATGTATGCCGAGCGCGAGTATGAGGAAATCACACTCAACGGCATGCGTAAAACCATCGCTGCCCGCCTGACCGAGGCCAAACAGACCATCCCGCATTTCTACCTGCGGCGCTCTATCCAGTTGGATGCATTGCTGAAAATGCGCGGTGAAATCAACGCAGGTCTGGCAGACAGTGGCGTGAAACTGTCGGTGAACGACTTTATCATCAAAGCCAGCGCCAAAGCCCTGCAAGACGTGCCCGGCTGTAACGCGGTTTGGGCTGGGGATCGCATCTTGCAAATGAAGGCAAGCGATGTGGCCGTGGCTGTGGCCATTGAAGGCGGGCTGTTCACACCGGTTATTCAGGACGCGGAAAACAAAACGCTCAGCCTGATATCTACCCAGATGAAAGACCTCGCCAGCCGCGCCAAAGATCGCAAACTCGCCCCCCATGAATATCAGGGCGGCAGCTTTGCCATTTCCAATCTGGGCATGTTCGGGATCGAAAACTTCGACGCCGTGATCAACCCGCCCCACGGCTCGATCCTAGCGGTGGGTGCTGGTCAAAAGAAACCTGTTGTGGGTGATGACGGTACGCTGAGCATCGCTACAGTGATGTCGGTAACCCTGTCTGTGGATCACCGCGTGATTGATGGCGCTTTGGGCGCTGAATTCCTGAACGCCTTTGCGGGCTACATGGAAAAACCCATGTCCATGCTAGTCTAATCCTGCCACAATGGCTTCTTTTGAGCCTAAATACCTAACAAAAAAGGGCGCTGAAATCTTCAGCGCCCTTTTTCTATCCGTATAAATCGACGTTTATTCGTCAAGCGCCAGCGCGACAAAGCGCGGTGCCCCATCACGGCGCACCAACAGCAAGACTGATTTGCGTCCTGCGTCTTTGGCGGCCTTCAGCGCCTCTGTCACATCTGTTGGTGCCGTGACAGGTTTCTGGCCCACCTCGGAAATCAGATCGCCCGAGCGCATGCCTTTTTTGAACGCATCAGAAGCTTCATCCACCGTCAGGACCGCTACACCTTTAACGTTGTCTTCCAGTCCCAACTGACCCCGTACCTCATCCGTAAGGCCAGTAAGCCGCATACCCATCGCCTCGTGATCGGCGGTTGCGTCGGGTTGGCCTACCACAGGCACCACCGGATCGCGTTCCGCATCTTCACGGCGGCCCAGAACCACTTTCAACGTCTGTGTTTTCCCCTCACGGAAGATAACAACACGCACGGCCTTGCCTACCTCGGCATTGCCAACCGCACGCACCAAGCCGCGGGTGTCTGATACTTCACGTCCGTCAAAATTCAGGATCACATCGCCCGCCAGAATACCCGCTTCCATGGCAGGGCCATCAGGCACATTGCTGACCAGCGCGCCTTTGACAGACTCCAGTCCAACCGCATTTGCGATATCTTTATCCACGTCCTGAATTTGCACGCCCAACCAGCCGCGACGGGTTTCGCCGTATTCTTTCAACTGTTCAACAACGCGGGACACCACATTGGACGACATAGAAAAACCGAGGCCGATTGACCCGCCAGTGGGCGAAATAATCGCCGTGTTCACGCCAATCACAGTGCCATCCATGTTAAACAACGGCCCGCCAGAGTTGCCTTTGTTGATCGCCGCATCTGTCTGGATGTAATCGTCATAAGTGCCGCGCAATGAACGGTTGCGGGCGGAAATAATCCCCGACGAAACCGAAAACCCCTGCCCCAGCGGATTGCCGATGGCCAGCACCCAATCGCCGACACGGGAAACATCACTGTCGCCGAATCCAACGAAAGGCAGGGGCGCATCAGCCTCAACCTTTAGCAAGGCAATGTCGGTTTTTGCGTCTGTGCCAATCAGTTTGGCGTCCAACAAAGGCCCGCCATCGAATAATTCAATCTGGATTTCATCCGCACCATCAATCACGTGATTGTTGGTGACGATGAACCCGTCTGCCGAAATGATAAACCCTGACCCCAGCGCAGAGGCGCGGCGTTGACGGTCTTCGCCGTTGCCTTGGGGGCCGAACAAATCCGGAAACAATTCTTCCAGCGGCGAGCCTTGTGGCGCGCGCGGCAAGGCTGGCAAGTCGCGCCCTGCAACCATTGTGCTGGTGGTGATGTTCACCACAGAGGGGCTTAGGCGCTCGGCCAAATCCGCGAAACTGTCAGGCGCACCGCGTGCAGAGGCGCTGAGGGCCTGCATCACTACGAAGGTCAGCGTAAACAAAGCGCCGGCCGCATAGGCCATAGCTTTGTCCGTGCTGCGTTCACGGGGGGCTGCGATTGCTTTCATCTTTTTTTTCTCCTCAAAACTGCCAGACTGTCGGGACTGCTGCTCGATTTGGCGTTTCCCTGTCCTCTATGTCGTGTCGTTTGCGCAACATTGCAACGAATTCGACTGCAACAAAAGGTGAATTTTCCGTGAGCCCTTGGTGAAGCCCCCATTCACCACCCGATGATCCAATTCCCGCTCATTCGTCAAAACCCAATCATCTGACGTTTCAGGGGTTAAAATACTATTACCTGTGCGATCTGTGTGAAAAGCCCAATCAACGCTTCAAAGGGCCAGTGGACTGTTTTGCCCTAAATTCCTCTGTCAGAATGATTTGGCGATCCAGACCAGCACCACGCCAAAGGCCAGAATACCCAGCCCGATGCCGCGTTTTTGCTGTTCAGACAGGCTGCCAAGTGTTTTCACCAGCTCTTCAAAACGCAAAGGGGCCAGTGCAAGCACCAGCCCCTCGATAGCGGCCATCAGGCCGAGTGCCAAAAGCAACTCGTGCATTATTTGCCCGCGTCGTTTTTGAGATAGTCAAAGAACTCGCTGTTGGGCGACATCACCATAGTCGAATTGCGGCCTTTGAGGGATTTCTCATAGGCGGCCAAGGACCGGTAGAAGGTAAAGAATTCAGCGTCGCGGCCAAAAGCCCCCGCAAAGATTGCGTTGCGGGCTGCGTCTGCCTCACCACGGATAATGTCAGAATTCTTTTGTGCTTCGGACACGGTTTCAACCACAGTACGATCAGCTTGGGCACGAACCCGTTGTGCAGCCTCGTTACCACGGGCGATTTCATCCGCGGCTTCCCGTTCCCGTTCAGCGCGCATCCGTTCGAATGTGGCTTCAAGGTTTTGTGTCGGCAGGTCGGCCCGTTTGATGCGCACATCAACGATTTCCACACCCAGCGAATTGGCCTCGTCGCGGGACTGGTCACGAATCCGGTTCATCAGCGAAACACGATCAGCAGACAGAACCGCCCCGGACGTCACACTACCCAGCACTTCACGCAGTTCAGCGTTCAGGATGCGTTCAAGACGGGGGCGCGCACCGTCAACACCGCCAACACCCACCGCACGGCGAAAGGTTTTGGCATCTGCAATGCGCCAGCGGGCAAAGGCATCAACCACAAGACGGCGATCGTCCAATGGGGTTACTTCCAGCGGCTGCGTATCCATCGCAAGAATACGGTCATCATATTTGATGATTTCATGGAACAGCGGGATTTTGAAATAAAGCCCGGGATCCGTGATTTCAGCGGTGACTTCACCGAACCACAATCGCAGGACTTTTTGACGTTCGTCCACCACATAAACAGAGCTGGCGAGCACAATCAGGATGACAGCAAGGATTGGACCAAGGAATTGTAAACGCTTCATTACTTTGTCTCCCCGCGTGTTTTGTTCAGATCATTCAACGGCAGATACGGCACTACGCCCTGCCCCCCGCCGACGCCTTCGTCGATGATGACTTTATCCACATCGCCAAGCACGCGCTCCATGGTTTCCAGATACAGCCGTTTGCGCGTCACTTCGGGCGCTTTGGCGTATTCGTTATAAACCGCGATAAACCGCGAGGCTTCACCCTCGGCTTGGTTGATCTGCTGGGCGCGGTAGCCTTCGGCTTGCTCTAGCAACTGTGCGGCTTGACCACGGGCTTCGGCCAGCTTTTCATTGGCGTATTTGTCAGCCTGTTTTTCCAGTGTGTCGCGGGTCTGTTCGGCAGCCTGTACCTGACGGAAGGCGTCGATGACCTCCTCCGGTGGGTCGGCTTTGTCAAAGTTGATCCGCACGATGTTCATGCCACTTTCATAGCTGTCGAGCGTGGCCTGGATCAGCTCTTGCAGTTCTTGCGCAATCGCACCCCGGTCCCGGTTCAGGATCGGTGCAAGGTTTGAACGGGCGATAATTTCACGCATGGCGGATTCAGATACCGCACGAATGGTGTTTTCCGGTTCGCCCAGATTGAACAGGTATTTACGCAGATCGCTGATGTTCCAAACGACTTGAAAATCAATATCGACGATGTTTTCATCGCCTGTCAGCATCAACCCGTTGTCAGAACGTGCGCCCCGACCCACACCAATGTCTTCGGTGTTTTCACGGGTTACAGCGCGAATTTCTTTGGTCACAATCGGCCAAGGGGCAAAGTTCAGACCCTCTTCGCCGGTTTCCACGTATTTCCCAAACAACAGTTCAACGGATTGTTCGGATGTGTCTACACGGTAAAAACTGGCGAAGGCCCACAGGGCTACACCTGCCAGCAAAGCGATACCGATAGTGCCTCGGCCAATGCCGCCCCCCGGAAAGCCACCGCCTGTGCCACGGTTGCTGCCACCGCCGCCGCCGTTGCTGCTTTTGCCGCCCATCAGAACGCGCAGTTGTTCCTGTCCTTTGCGGACGATTTCATCAATTTCTGGCATCTGTGGCTGGTTGCCACCCGAGGGTTTGCGCCCCTTGTCGCCCCGTTGATCATTTCCACGGTCTTTGTCGTCTCCACCGCCACGGCTTCCGCCGCCACCGCCCCAGGGACCCCCCGAATTATTTCCTGCCATGTTCCCTAGCGTCCTTTCGTCAGGTGTTCAGCTACCAGCCCTCTAGATGGCTGTTTTTATCAAAATATCAACCACACCACGCGTTAACTTATCGCGTGGGGGTCGACATTGTGACCAGTTCCTCCGCCGCAGTAGGATGTACTGCCACTGTTCGGTCGAAATCTTCTTTGGTTGCGCCCATTTTAACGGCGATTCCGGCCAATTGTATCATTTCTCCGGCCCCGTGACCCACAATATGACAGCCAAGCACCTTACGGCTGGCTTTGGAAACGATCAATTTCATCAACATCCGCTCAGAACGGCCTGCTAGAATATGCATCATCGGACGAAATGCCGCGCTGTAAACTTCGATCGGCTCGATTGCACGGGCGTCTTCTTCGCTTAGGCCTACAGTGCCGATTTCAGGCTGGGTAAATACAGCGGTCGGGATCAATTCGTGATCCGGGCTTGTGGGATTGTCTTTGAATACGGTTTCTACAAAGGCCATGCCTTCACGGATCGCAACCGGTGTCAGTGCCACACGGTCGGTCACATCGCCCACCGCATAGATCGAAGGCACGGAGGTGGCGGAATATTGATCCACAATCACCTCGCCTTTTTTGCCGAGAGCAACACCGACGTCTTCCAGACCCATCTTGGCCGAATTGGGCGCACGCCCCGTGGCATAGAGGACTTCATCCACCGTAAAGGCAGCGCCGTTATCCGGTGTCACAAGAATGCCATCGGCGGTCTTTTCCATTTTGGCCACATCCGTGCCAACCAAAAGGTTCACACCTTTGCCGCGCATTTCTTCGGCGACGAAATCCTGAACTTCATTGTCAAAGCCGCGCAGGATTTGTGTGCCCCGATAAAGCTGCGTTACCTCGGTGCCCATCCCGTTCAGGATACAGGCGAATTCGCAGGCAATATACCCGCCGCCCACCACAACAACCCGTTTGGGCTGGGTCGGAAGGTGGAAAATCTCGTTTGAGGAAATCGCCAGTTCGCGGCCTTCGACCTCGGGAATGAACGGAGTGCCACCTGTGGCCACCAGAATCGTCTTGGCAGTGATCACCTGATCGCTGGCCAAAGTCACCTCTTGCGGGCCAGTCACAATAGCGCGTGCATCATACAAAGTGACGCCCGCCGCTTTCAGGTTCTTATTATAGATGCCTTCGAGCCGATCAATTTCCGCGTCCTTGGCCGCCATAAAAGTAGCCCAATCGAACGAGGACTCCCCAACTGTCCAGCCAAAGCCTTTGGCGTCTTCAAAGGCTTCGGCGAATTGTGACGCATAAACCATCAACTTCTTGGGAACACAGCCCCGAATGACACACGTCCCGCCGTAGCGATATTCCTCGGCCAAAGCCACACGCGCGCCGGTTTGCGACGCAACCCGTGCCGCACGCACCCCGCCCGAGCCGCCGCCAATGACGAACAGGTCGTAATCATAAGACATAGTAACTTCCTTAATCTTCGATATCGGCGAACAGATTCTCGTTCAGCAGAATATCAATCTGTTCCTGCTCGACCGTACCATTGTTGATATCCCGAACTTCGACCCGTCCGTCCCCGTGTCCAATCACGATGGCGTCAGCGATATCCAGAAACAGGCCGTTTTCAACGACACCGGGCACTTGGTTCAGGATCAAAGACAGTTCTCGGGGGTTTTGAATCCGTTTCAGATGCAGGTCCAGTATATAGTGTCCCTCATCCGTCAGCATCGGGGCGTCATTTTGCAAGCGCAGGGATACCGCGCTGCCCAGAACATTCACGTTGGATAAACATTCCTCGATCAGTTCCTTGGTGGTCTGCCAGCCAAATTTCACCACCTCAACCGGCAAAGGAAAGGCGCCCAGCGTTTCAACGGCTTTGCTGGCATCGGAAATCACAATCATCTGGTCGCTGGCCGTGGCCACGATTTTTTCTTGCAACAACGCCCCGCCACCGCCTTTGATCAGATTCAGATTGGCGTCAAATTCATCCGCACCATCAATGGTCAGATCCAGCCATTTCACCTGATCCAGCGTGAAGACATCAATCCCCACATCCCGCGCCAGTTGCGCTGTGCGGTTCGATGTGGGCACCGCTTTGATCTTCAGACCTTCGTCGCGGACCAGTTCGCCCAGCATCTTGACCATCCACGCAGCAGTAGAGCCCGTTCCCAGCCCGACGCGCATACCGTCGTCCACGTAATCCACCGCACGTTTTGCAGCCACAAACTTTGCTTTGTCGATGGGGGAAAATTCACTGCTCATGACACGCCCTTTGGTTGTTGTGTTCCCAGCAGGTATAAGTCTTTATGTCGTCTGCTGCGAGTGTGAATTGCCCCATTTTTCCAGTTTTTCGCACCCTTTTTTTGGCTTTAACGGGGGCTGTGGCACTTTGACGGGTCAAAACGTCGGATATGGTACAGCAGGCCCGCCCTGCAGGGGCCACAGACGGGCTAACATCGGATGAAACACCAATCGGGAAGTGGCGTAATGTTCCTTAGCATCTTCGAAATCTTCAAAGTCGGCGTCGGGCCGTCGTCTTCGCATACTATGGGGCCGATGACAGCAGCGGCGATGTTTCTGGACAAGCTGAAAGCAGAGGGAATTTCCGCAGCCGGTTTGGGCGCCTCCCTGCATGGATCACTGGCGTTTACCGGCAAGGGCCATCGCACCGATCAGGCCGTTGTGCTGGGTCTGGACGGATTTACCCCCGATGATTTTGACCCAGATGCCGCTAAAATGGCCGAGAACCGGATCGCTGATAATAAATCGGTCAAACCCGCAGGCCACCCCCCATACGCCTTTGATCCTGATACCGATCTGGTCTTTGATTATGAAACCATCCTGACCGGCCACGCCAATGGAATGAAATTCTGGGCCAAAGATGCCCACGGCGCGATTCTGACAGAGCAGATCTACTACTCTATAGGGGGTGGCTTTGTCGCCACAGCCGAAGCCATGGAACAGGTCGAGGCCGAACAGGGCGCTGTACCAGATGAAGTGCCCTTCCCGTTCCGCAATGCAGATCACATGCTAGAGCTATCTTTGCGCAGTGGAAAATCCGTAGCCCAAATGAAATGGGACAATGAACTGGTCCGCTCTGGCGCCGAAAACCTGCGCGGCCGCATCATGCGCATCTGGGAGGTGATGGAACGCTGCATCGACAAGGGCCTTGATACGGGCGGTATCCTTCCGGGTGGGCTGAACGTCAAACGCCGCGCTATGGGAATCCACAGCCAGTTGCAGGCGGAACAGGGCAAGAATCTGACCCCGCCCCATGTGATCAACGACTGGATCGCCGCCTACGCCATGGCCGTGAACGAAGAAAACGCCGCGGGGGGCCAAGTGGTCACGGCCCCCACCAACGGCGCGGCAGGTGTGGTGCCTGCAACCATCCGCTACTATTTGGATCATGTGCCCACCGCCAAACGGGATGATGTGGTAGATTTCCTGCTGACCGCCGCCGCCATCGGCGGCATCATTAAAAACAACGCTTCTATTTCCGGCGCCGAAGTGGGCTGTCAGGGCGAAGTTGGATCTGCCTCTGCCATGGCCGCCGCAGGTCTGTGTGCGGTTTTGGGTGGCACCCCCCAACAGGTCGAAAACGCCGCAGAAATCGCACTGGAACACCACCTCGGCATGACCTGCGACCCTATCAGAGGTTTAGTCCAAGCCCCCTGCATTGAACGCAACGGCCTTGGAGCCATCAAAGCCGTCAGCGCCGCTTCCCTATCCCTACGCGGCGATGGTCAACATTTAGTATCGCTGGACAACTGCGTGGAAACAATGCGCCAGACTGGCTTTGATATGTCGGATAAATATAAAGAGACTTCACTTGGCGGGCTCGCTGTGAACCTGCCCGCCTGCTGACCCGAATGCACCGCTTCTTTAGAACAGAAATATCCCCGCGCGGAGCGCCTGCCCCTATGCCAAGCCTGCCCGCAACGCCTGAACCACCCGTTTAAGGTGTTTGCGCGGCAGCATGACCAAAAGGTCGCCCTGCATAATCTCCAACACAAGCTCTCCACCTATGGCTGCGTTAGAGCTTCCAATTTGACCGTTAGGTTGAAAATCCAATCCCTCTACAGGCCAAACCAGCCCTTTGCTTTTGGCCTGCACCCCTGTGATCGGGTGCAACGATACGCGGGTTTCCGCCGCCAATTGCATCGCAAATTTGGGGGGCGCACGGAACACCACATCTTTTTTTCCAATCAACACAATCGCCCGCCCCGGATGCTTGCACAGCCCATTCAAAGCCGCCAATTGATGATCCAACCGCTTGCCCAGAAACCCGACCCCCACCACCAAAGGCGCTGTCACAATCGCCAGACATTTTTCAAAGTCGGTAGAGTTCTGATCACTGACCGGAAGCAAGGGAATTTCAGATTCTAAAGCAGGATCAACGCGGTAACTGTCCATATCCCCAATAATGCCCGCAGGCGTCACCCCCCATTTGCGCGCATGATTCGCGCCGCCATCCGCACAAACCAGCAAAGGGGCCATGCTAAGGGATTCTCTGAGGTCAGATTTTCGTGCAGAACCGCCGCCTAAAAGCGTCACCGATGAGGCACTGTGAACAATACGCCTAAAGTCTTCCAAATTGGTTCCTATTCCGGTTCAATCGAATAATAATCACGACGATTCACGAAACTTTTAGAGTTTTTTCCTAGGGTGAACCATGACTTGGTAGTAAATTAACCATAGTAACGTGACAGTAACGAGTAGTAGGGTTTTATCATGGAATCGCATCCAAAAGTAATGACAGTGTCCTACGGGACCTTCTCCTGTACGCTGGAGGGGTTCGATGACCCGTTCACGACCATGCAACTGGTCGCTGAATACTTCCGTAAGCTGGCCAAAGGCGATCGCTATTTCGGCGGTGAACCCTTGCGCCCCGATCATAATGCCCTGCACCAAATCGCCAAAGACGCAAACCCCTACCGTGTCGACGCTGAAGTCACCGACACGGGTATTACCCTGCGCAAAGCCAATGTGCTTGATGCTGAAAAACCCAGCGATGCGGTTACCCCACAATCCCAACCGGCAGATCCGCTGCAAACTGCGGCTGCGCACGTAGAGGCGCCACAGGCTGACGCCCCGCAAGTCGAAGCACCCGTCGCAAAAGCACCGACACCTTTGTTCGCCTCGACCCGCGCCATTTCTGCGCAGCGTCAGGCACAGGCTGCAACGGCCCCAGCAAAACCTGCCCCCGCCGAAAAAGAAGAGTCTCCATTTGTAGAGGCTGCGGTATTCTCATCCCGTCGGGGCGCTTTGGCCGCCGCGAAATCCGAACCAAGCCTGCCCGCCTCTGCCCTGTTAAGCGCCGAGGAGGAGGATGACGACGAAAACACATTCGCCTTTGATGATACTGGTTTGAACGTCTTTGAAGAAGACACCCCAGCCGAAGCAACACCCCAAGCTGTAGAGCTGCCATCCGAACTGGATCAGGAAGCCGCTGAACGTTTGGCCGCCGAAGAAGAAGCCGCATTGGTTGCCGAAGAAGAAGCCGCATTGGTTGCCGAAGAAGAAGCCGCGATCCGTTATAGACTGGATGCCGAAGACGCAGCCAAAGCCGTTTCGCAAATCCTTGCCGTGGAAAACGCGGATGAAATCGCCAAGGACGAAATCAAACGGGAAGAAGCCGCATTGGAACGGTTGCTGGAAACCACAAATTCCAAACTGGAAACCACGGCCCATTCACGCAAATCAAATGCGCTGGAACGGTTAAAAGCCGCTGTTGCCGCAACCGAGGCGGAACGCCGCCTGCGCGCTGCCCCTGCTGGCAAAGCAGCAACACGCACCGAACGCCCCAAAGTACAAGACTTGAAAGTTGACGCTGGCGAATTCAAATCCCGCATGAGCAAAGTGCGCCGCGAGCATGAAGAGTCCATCCAAATGACCCGTCCGGTGGCGAAATCCAACAGCCCACGTGCGCGCAGCTCCATTGCAACCTTGATCTTGGGCAAAGATCAGCGGATCGCCCCGACTGACGCTGCGGAGGCAGCCGATAGCGTAAAAAAGCCAGAGGCTGACGGTCCCAGCCTGGCCGATGCATCTCAATCCGGCGCGCAACGCCCGGAATTGAAAATTGTACGTCCCGACCAGAAAACATCCGCTGCTGTGCCTGCTGAAAACCCGCTGGATGGTGGATTTGAATCCTTCGCTCAGAAAATCGGCGCAAACACTCTGCATGAACTGCTCGAAGCTTCGGCTGCTTATCTAAGCATTGTTGAAAACGAACCACGATTCAGCCAAGAGCGCATCATCGAAACCATTGGCGATTACATGGCCGAAAACAACATCTCTGAAGATGCTGCCAACCGGTCGCTGAACCGCCTGATGCGCGATGGTCGTATTTTGCGGGTCAAACAAGACAGCTACACAATCTCCAAATCCGCCCGTCACGGATTTCAAGATCGCATGGCAGGCTAAGGAATCTTAACTCGTTAAATATCAACCGCGCGGCCATATTTTAGTGGCGGCGCGGGGTTGCATAGTGTTGAATTCCCTCAAAATGGGGGGGCATCGGCATGAACGGTTTTAATCACAGCATCTTTGGCATGGGTTTGCATTTTTCAGAGCTGCGTAAAACCTGCCCGGCTCCTAATCCTGTCCCCTGTGCCAATCAGCGCAATAGCCACCCCCTGCTTGCTGCTTTGCCAAGATGATAACCTTCACCCTCGCCGTATTTTTCCTGTTGATCACCCCCGGACCAGGCGTTCTTTCCACTGCTGGATTGGGCGCCGCTTACGGTTTTCGCGCGGGGCTTCCCTATATTTTCGGGCTATTTGTGGGATCAAATCTGGTGTCCCTGGCCGTAGTTTCCGGGCTGGCCGCCATTGCATTTCAGATTCCCGGCCTGCGCACGATCCTGTTCATTTTATCCACTTGCTACCTGCTGTTTCTGGCCGCACGCATCGCCCTTGCTGGCACAAAAATTGCCTTTATCCGCGCCGAAAAGCAGCCGGGCTTCTGGGCTGCGATCACTTTGCAGGCAATCAACCCCAAGGCCTATGTTGTTGGAACCACACTGTTTTCCGGATTCATTCTTTGGCCGGAGGCGTTTTTGTTCGAAGTTATCACAAAATTTCTGATAATTAACATCATCTGGGTGCCTGTCCATTTCACATGGCTGTGGGCGGGGGCATCGCTGAAACGGCTTAACCTTGCCCCCCGCACCCAGCGGGCTATCAATATCGCAATGGCCATTGCTATGGTTGCAGTAGTGGGTTTGGCAGCTTTATCCACCTAGCGCCGTCCCTTTCAAAAAGAGTGATTTTTGGCAATTTTCAAATTAGCATTCTCGCTTATTCCTGCCTCACAATTTTTAGAAAGCGAGACCTAACATGCCTTGGAAATTATACGATAGTTTTACCGATGGAATTGACGGCCAAGCAGTCTTTTCGGACGCCGCGTTGAAATCTGCGGATAAGAAAAAACAGCTCGAAGACATTGTTGGCACATTGAAGGATTTGAACCGTGCCATAACCGCAGCGGGCGGCGCGGTGGTGTTTCCCCGTGCCAAAGGCGGGCAAAATATTGCAAAGGCCTTTGTCGCTGACGCCCAAAAATTCATTGCTGGGTCGCAAATGAAACAGCTACAGGGCGCGTTGAAAATCGCCAGCACCCGCATCGACCGTGCTCTTGCGGATGCAGCCAAGGGCCAGCGCAAGATTGAAAAGAAGCTGATCCCCATGTTGAAAACCATCAGCGCGGAATGCACCAATTATGGCAAGTCGATTGACCGCAAGGTTCTGATCCCCCGCGTTGGAAAACTGGCCCATGCAATGATTGAAGCGGATAAAGTAGCCTCGATGAAACAAATCGGTCCTGTCAGCAAGGCGGCTAAAAGCTGTGCTGCAAAAGGGCACACTGAAATCAACAGTTCCGCACGCTTGATGCGCAATTGGGACGATACCCAGCCCGATCAGAATGTGGAAATTGCCAAGAACGTTGGAAATTTACTGCGCGATGCCTGTCGGGATATGTCGCAAAACATGGTTAATATGAAAAAGATGCTGGGTTACGGGTTCGACATTCCAGGTTTTGGCGACCGCGAGGCGCAGACCGTTCCGAAACTGGCCAAATTTCTGACGCCTTACGCCAATTCGCAATCGGGCGCTGCCTTTACGGACGGAAAATCACGGGCAGAATTGCTGCAACTGATCCGGACTATGAAAGTCCAAGCGGACCTGTTTGACAAAGTCGTCGCAGCCCTACCTTAGCACTGACCTCTAGGGCGCAGCCCCGCGCCCTAGCCCGTCTTACTTATTCGCCCTGAGCGTCCGCACGGGACATGCCTGCCACATTTTGGGCCAGAACAGCCTCCATAAACGGGGTCAGGTCCCCGTCGAGCACACCTTTGGTGTCCGAGGTCTCAAAATTAGTGCGCAGGTCTTTAACCATTTGATAAGGTTGCAAAACATAGGATCGAATTTGGTTCCCCCAGCCCGCGTCGCCCTTGTTTTCGTGGGCTTCGTTGATACTGGCAGAACGGCGGTCCAACTCCATCTGATACAGACGTGATTTCAGCGCCTTCATGGCAATGTCACGGTTCTGGTGTTGGGATTTTTCGGAACTGGTCACCACAATCCCTGTGGGATGGTGGGTGATCCGCACCGCCGAATCCGTGGTGTTCACGTGCTGCCCGCCTGCCCCGGAGGAACGGTAGGTATCAATACGAATGTCCGACGGGTTCACGTCAATTTCGATATTATCATCCACCACCGGATAGACCCAAACCGAAGTAAAAGACGTATGCCGCTTGGCCGCAGAATCAAACGGCGAAATCCGCACCAGACGATGCACGCCGCTTTCAGATTTCAGCCAGCCATAGGCATTATGGCCTGAAATCTTATAGGCCACCGATTTGATCCCCGCCTCATCGCCCGACTGTTCGGATTGCATTTCAACGGTGTAGCCCTGTTTTTCGGCCCAACGCACATACATCCGCGCCAGCATAGACGCCCAGTCACAGCTTTCAGTCCCCCCCGCACCTGCGTTAATTTCCAGAAACGTGTCATTGGCGTCGGCTTCACCGTCCAGCAAAGCCTCTAGTTCTTTTTGCGCAGCGACTTTGGCAAGTTTGCGAATGGCCTCTTCGGCTTCGGCCACCACATCGGTGTCATCTTCCATCTCGCCCAGTTCGATCAGGTCAAGACTATCCGCAAGCTCTTGTTTTAAGGACGTATAAACCCCCATGGAATCCACCAAAGCCTGGCGTTCCCGCATCAGCTTTTGTGCTTTATCAGGATCATTCCACAGGTCAGGATCCTCGGACATGGCATTGAATTCTTCTAGCCGGTGTTCAGCTGTATCCCAATCCATACGCTGTTTCAGCAGGTCCAGCGAATTGCCGATATTGGCCGCGATGGTTTCGATTTCTGCGCGCATGGGGTCCGTGTCCTTGATCTATCAGACCGCTAGATACAACTGCACAAGCGGATGGTAAAGTGGGCTGTTAGCTGCGGGCAGCCATAAACGCTGCCAAACGGGTCAATCCTTCGCGAATATCCGCTGTCGAGCGGGCATAGGAAAAGCGGATGGTCTGATGGCCGCGGTGGGGATCGAAATCCAGACCGGGGGTTACGGACACGCCCGCATCGCGCAGGATTTCGGCACAAAACGCCGCGCTGTCGTCCGACCAGCGGGAAATATCAGCATAGACGTAAAACGCCCCGTCCGGTGGGGCGATCTGATCAAAGCCCATTTTGGGCAGTTCCTCCAGCATCAAACGGCGGTTTTCGGCGTAAACAGCAAAGTTTTGCGACAGTTCGGATTCTGCCTCCATCGCGCCAAGGGCGGCGACTTGGGCGGCGTGGGGGGCGCAGATGAACATGTTTTGCGCCAAACGTTCCACCGCGCGCACATGGGATTGGGGCACAACCATCCAGCCAATCCGCCAGCCTGTCATGGAAAAATACTTGGAAAACGAATTGATCACAAACACATCGTCGCTGATTTCCAGCGCACTGACCGCACGGCCTTCATATTGGATGCCGTGGTAAATCTCATCCGAAATAAAGGCGATATCCTGTTCAGTGCAGTGATCCATCAGGATTTTCAGCGCCGCCTTATCCAGCATGGTCCCCGAAGGATTTGCGGGGCTTGCCACCAGAAGACCTGCCAAGTCTTTTTCATTTTCAACGTCTTGCAGGCTGGGTTGAAAGCGGTTTTCAGCGCGGGTTTGAATGCCAACAGGGTCCAACGACAGGGCTTTCAGGATGTTACGATAACTGGGATAGCCGGGTTCGCCGATGGCAACCCGCTCGCCTGCGTCAAACAGGGTGGTGAATGCCAGCGTGAACCCTGCCGAAGATCCTGCGGTCACCACGATACGGTCGGGCGACACGGTCACGCCGTACCAATCCTGATACAGCTTCGCGATGCGGGCGCGCAGATCGGGGCGGCCCAAAGCAACCGTATAGCCCAGCGAATCCTGCGCCATTTCCGTTGTCAGCCGATCCCGCGCAGTTTGGGGGGCTGCCGTGCCGGGCTGACCCACTTCCATATGAATGATGGACCGCCCCGCCTCTTCTTCGCGCCGCGCTGCCTCCATCACGTCCATCACAATAAAGGGATCAACCGCGCCTCTGCTTGATATCCGCATGAAATCTCTCCTAAGGTTGGTCCCGACTTGCGCAGTTTGTTTCAGGCGGGTAGCGCGCCGTCAATAGCCACAAGGATTGTGCCGATTTGATGCGACTTACCCCCATTATCCCTACATTCGTGGCTATTTTTGCGCTGATGCAGGCCCAAATGGCCACAGCGCAGGGATTGATCCGTGACGCAGAAATCGAACGGACGTTACGTCTGGTCCTGCAACCTTTGCAAAAATCCGCAGGCATTGGCGGAACGCGGGTGGATATTTTTGTGGTAAATGATCGTTCGCTGAACGCTTTTGTGGCGGGCGGGAACAATATTTTTCTGAACTCTGGGCTGATCCGCAAGATGAAATCGGTGGAAATGTTGCAAGCGGTGATGGGGCATGAACTGGGCCATATCACGCAGGGCCATCAAGCGGCGCGGGCAGCACATCTGGCGTCTGCGCGCACAGCAGCGGGGATCGGGCTGGCCATCGGGGTTGCGGCGGCGGCGGCGGGGGGCGGCATCGGGGTGGCGGCAGGCTTGCAGGAAAGCCTGCGCCGATCGGTTTTTGCCTTTACCCGTTCACAAGAAAGCGCGGCGGATCGCGCGTCTATTCGGTATATGCAGGGGGCTGGCGTTTCACCCCAAGCGGCGGTTGAGGTGTTGAACATCTTTAAAGGCCAAGAAGCGCTGACCATCAACCGCCAAGACCCCTATGTGCTGACCCACCCACTGACGTCTGATCGGATCGCGCGGATGAAAGCGGCGGCAGCGGCCTATAAAGGCAGTCCAAGCAAGCAGTCTGACGGGATCAACTATTGGTACGCACGAATGCTGGTGAAGTTTAACGGCTTTATCGGCAACCCCAGTTACAATCTGCGCCATGTAAAAGACATAGGCAGTGCAGAGCTGCAAACACTGGGACGTGCCATTGCCTATCACCGTATTCCCAAGCCGAAACAGGCCCGTAAGGAAATCGATAAGCTGGTAAAAATGCGCCCCAATGACGCCTATTACCATGAATTGCGCGGGCAGATCCTGTTGGAAAGCGGTGATGCGCGCAGCGCTGTGGGCAGTTATCGCCGTGCGGCGCAACTGGGCCCGAAAGAGCCGCTTGTTCTGGCAGGTTTGGGGCGGGCTTTGCTGGCCAATGGGTCGGGCGGTTCATTGAACGAGGCGCTGGATGTGCTAAAAAAGGCCTATGCCCGTGATCCCCGTGACAGCAGCACATTGCACAGTCTGGCGCTGGCATACGCGAAATCCGGCCAACCCGGGCAGGCTTCGGTCGTGACGGCAGAACGCTATGCGCTACAATCTAACTTTCGTCAGGCGATGATTCATGCCAAACGGGCGCAGGGGTTGTTGCCCCAAGGCACAACCGGCTGGCTGAAGGCGGATGACATCCTCGCCATCGGGCGAAAACTCGACACTGGGAAAAAGAAATGATCGGACCTTCAATGAAAACTCTGAAAATTGCCGCACTGATGGGCGCCCTTGCGATTCCCGTTTCGGGTCCAGTTGCGGCCTCTGATCTGGACAATCTGACAGCAGAAGAACGCGCCTCCTTCCGCGAAGAAGTTCGCGCCTATCTGTTAGAGAACCCCGAGGTGCTGATGGAGGCGATACAAGTGCTGCGGGATCGCGATGCACAGGCCGAATCGCAGGCCGATGACCAGTTGCTGTCCCAAAACGCTGAAGAAATCTTCAACGACGGAGTGTCCTTCGTGGGCGGCAATCCGGACGGCGACATCACCATTGTCGAATTTTTGGATTACCGATGTGGTTATTGCCGCAAAGCCCATACGGATGTGGCAGAGTTGCTAAAGGCTGACGGAAATATCCGCTTGATTATCAAAGAATTTCCGATCCTTGGCGCGGATAGCGAGGCGTCTTCGAAATTGGCGACAGCCACGCTGCAACACTATGGAGGTGACGCCTATTACCGACTACACGATGTGTTGATGACCTTTAAAGGGCCAGTGAACCCGCAGACCATGCCAGCGATTGCCAAACAAGCGGGCTTTGATTTTGCACCGCTGGCGGATTTGATTGAAAGCGATGCGGTCGCGGATCATATTGCGCGCATGCACGCCTTGGGTCAGACCTTACAAATCACCGGAACCCCTTCTTTTGTTATTGAAGACACCATGTTGCGCGGGTATCTGCCTTTGGCCGATATGCAAACAATCGTCGCGCAAGTGCGTGCAAACTAAAACAAACTAAGATGTGCAGAGGCGCGCCAAACAAGGCGTGCAACTGCGCATACACCAAGCCGCGCGGTCTGGCACACTCTGTGCTTTCACCGCGTTAAAAAACATCCTATATAGACGGATACGTCTGCACTTAGACAGACGCCCACAGGTTAAGGACCCCTTGATGTCAAAAAAACACCAAGACGCCGATGTCGCCTTTATCGAAGCGCTCTCTGATCTTGTTACACAAAAAGATCTGGCCGAAATTCAGGTCAAACGGGACTATGATGACAATTCAAGCCTGAATGTCCGCGTGACGCGCTATGCAGCGACAGCAACAGTTTCAGCCCCCCAAGCCGCCCCGGCACCGCAGGCACCAGCGGCCCCTACAGCCCCTGCTGCAGGATCACCAGCAGCACCGGTTGCGGCTGCGTCCAATGATCCGTCTGATGATCCGGGTGCAGTGCCTTCGCCGATGGTTGGTACAGTGTATCTGCAACCCGAACCGGGGTCTCCGCCCTTCATCACTGTTGGTGCAAGCGTATCCGAAGGTCAGACTTTGATGATCGTCGAAGCGATGAAAACCATGAACCAGATCCCCGCCCCGCGGGCTGGCACGATCAAACGCATCCTTGTCGACGACGGCAGTGCAGTCGAATTCGGCTCGCCGCTTGTCATTATCGAATAACCAAAGGTCGTCGCTTATGTTCTCTAAAGTCCTCATCGCCAATCGGGGTGAAATTGCGTTGCGCGTTATTCGCGCCTGTCAGGAACTTGGTATCCAGACCGTTGCCGTTCACTCTACCGCCGACAGTGACGCCATGCATGTGCGCATGGCAGATGAGAGCATTTGCATCGGCCCGCCGTCCAGTGCCCTATCTTATCTGAACATTCCGGCGATCATTTCGGCCTGTGAAATCACAGGTGCCGAGGCTGTACATCCGGGGTATGGCTTCCTGTCTGAAAATGCGCATTTTGTGCAAGTTCTGGAAGATCACGACATTAAGTTCATCGGCCCGACAGCGGAACATATCCGCATTATGGGCGACAAGATCACCGCCAAACACACCATGCGCAAACTGGGAGTGCCTTGTGTTCCCGGCTCTGAGGGCGGTGTGGATACACTGGCGGAAGCCTATAAAATATCCGACGACATGGGCTTTCCTGTGATCGTCAAAGCCACGGCTGGCGGTGGCGGGCGTGGCATGAAACTAGCTAAAACCCGTGACGATCTGGAAGATGCGTTTCACAATGCACGTTCTGAATCCAAGGCGGCTTTTGGCAATGACGAAGTCTACATCGAGAAATACCTGACCCTGCCGCGTCACATCGAAGTGCAGGTTTTCGGCGATGGCAAAGGCCGCGCGGTTCATCTGGGGGAGCGGGATTGCTCTTTGCAACGCCGTCACCAGAAAGTCTTTGAAGAAGCCCCCGGCCCGTGTATTTCCCCTGAAATGCGCGAACGGATCGGTAAGACCTGTGCGGATGCTGTGGCCGACATTAACTATGCTGGCGCTGGCACGATTGAATTTCTGTATGAAAACGACGAGTTCTATTTCATCGAAATGAACACCCGTTTGCAGGTTGAACACCCCGTAACCGAGGCTATTTTCGGCGTCGATCTGGTCAAACAGCAAATCCGTGTGGCTTCTGGCGAAGAGATGTCTTTCAAGCAGGAAGAACTGACCATCAAAGGCCACGCCATTGAGGTACGGATCAACGCGGAAAAACTGCCGAATTTCAGCCCCTGCCCTGGTACAATCACACAGTTCCACGCACCAGGTGGTCTGGGTGTACGGATGGATAGCGCGCTTTATGCAGGTTACAAAATCCCGCCCTATTACGACAGTCTGATCGCAAAACTGATCGTCACAGGCACCACACGTCAGGCCACGCTTGCCCGTCTGCACCGCGCTTTGGGCGAACTGATTGTGGACGGCGTTGACACCACGATTCCGCTGTTCCACGCCTTGTTGCAGGAACCCGATATCCAATCAGGGGATTACGATATTCACTGGCTGGAACATTGGCTGGAAGCGCAAAATCCAGCCTGATCCCGTGACCGAGGTTACTCCAGAACTGCTGCTGCAAGCCTATGCCAGCGGTGTTTTCCCAATGGCAGACACCGCTGAAAGCAAGGCGATTTACTGGGTGGACCCGACGGATCGGGGCATCATTCCGCTGGACGGGTTTCATGTATCTAAATCGCTGGCCAAGGCGATCCGCAAATCGGATTACGTGGTGCGGATCGACAGCGATTTCGCCCTGACCCTGCGCCACTGTGCCGACCGCGAAGAAACATGGATTAACGCGGAGATTTTCGATCTCTATTGCCAGTTGCACCAGATGGGCATGGCCCACTCGCTTGAAGTGTGGCGCGAGGATGCGATGATTGGTGGCGTTTACGGGGTGACCCTTGGCACCGCGTTCTTTGGCGAGAGCATGTTTTCAACGGCCACCAACGGGTCCAAAATTGCGCTAAGTTTTCTGGTACATAGGTTGCGTACTGCGGGGTTTACCCTGTTTGACACCCAGTTCATCACCCCCCACCTGCAAAGTCTAGGCGGCGTTGAAATTCCGCGTGCCAGCTATCACAACTTGCTGATCGACGCTTTGCAAGCCCGTGCAGACTTCACCGATGCCCAAACGCCAGATGCGGCCAGCTTGTTGGCAGATCTAAGGGGTTAGACAGGCTGGTGTGGTGAGCTTACTCGCTAGGGGCTGCGTCTTTCAGCTTGCAGCGCAAAACCCAGACATCGTAGCGCGGATGTTCTAGCGCCGAAAGCGCCGGGCTAGAGGCGATCATCCAGCCTTCAAAATCCGGCTCTGCTTCACGCACATCGCGGATCACCAGAAAGGCAAAGGCATCCGCCGAAATATTGCCCGCAGGATAGCGGCAATCTTTGGCAGTGATCATCAGCCGTTCATAAACGGTCGTATCCCCAACCGCGAGGTCGATATCCTCAACCTCTCCGGTGATGGTATCAAGCGCGCGCAGTTGCACGATGTCACCGGGTTTGGTGTTGATGGCGTTCTGTGCCGATGCAAAAGCGGGCGCAATCAGCGCCGCGCAAAGGGCCGCGATCAGCTTCATTCAGATGAGCCGCTCACGAACTTTAGCAAAAGGGAAATCAGGCTGACAGAGCCTTGGGTGTCCAGCAATTCGCCGCCGTCTTCTAGGTTGAATTCTGATCCACCCGGCACGATTTCCACGAAATTCCCACCCAGCAAGCCTTCGGAAGCAATCACAACCGAGGAATCATCAGGCAACACGATGCCTTTTTCCACCGCCATTGCGGTTTCGGCGCGAAAGCTGGTGGGGTTCAAATCCAGCGCCGTTACTGTTCCGATTTTCACGCCTGCCAGCCGCACATCCGTGCCAAGGGAAACCCCCTGAACCGAGCGGAACGACGCTTTGACCGTGTAACTGTCCGTTGAATTGCCAACGCCAACGGCATTGGCCGCATAATACAAAAAGCCGGTCGCTGCGATAAGAACCACGGCGCCAATTGCTGTTTCTGCTGCACTGTTTGCCATATTGGCCCCCTATCTAGCCGTCAGTTGTATCAGTTTAATCTAACGGTTTTGCACACTGCCAAGGATTACTCGGGCTGCCATGCTTCGTAATCAGCCCGTTTTACCGTTGTGTCAGCCCGCAAACTGCCGCTGGGCACATAGGCCATTGCGGTGCCTGTCAGGTTTTCCAGATGGTCTTTTTCCCAAACCTTGCGGGGCAAAGGGGATTCTGTCGGGGGATCTTGATAGGTTTGGTGCAGCCAACCGTGCCAAGCAGGTGTCACGCGGCTGGCCTCTGCCTCGCCGTTGTAAATAACCCAGCGACGGGTGCCATCCTTGTTTTGGTAGAACTGGTTACCCTCGTCATCCATGCCGACTTTGACGCCATTGCGCCATGTCCAGAATTGGGTGTTCAGGGTCTGGCCGTTCCACCAGGTAAACAATCGCAGGATAGAATTCATCGCTTTACTCTTTTGCTCCAACCGCATCAGGCTGACATCCAGCCTTGGCTTAGGCCAGATTTCATGAGGTGCCTCCCCGAAACCGAGTGTTGGCTGGGTGGCACCTGTCACTTGTCTAGCTGTGCCTTATATGGCCTATTCAATGCGACGCGTCCAGCCTTGGGCGTGCGTTTTAAAGCCGCAAAGGAGATTGCGTGGCGCTTCTTCGCTTCATACGGCGTTTGATTGCTGGTTTTGCCTGCCTGTACCTGCTGACCCTGGCCTTTGTGTTCGGGTTTGCCGCCCTGCAACCCTTGTGGGAACCCATTGATCCCAAAGCGGATTTGATCGTGGTTCTGGGGGGCGGTATTTCTGGCGATGGCACGCTACACCGTTCCACAAGTGTGCGGGTAGATCGTGGGGTTCAGCTGTTTCTGGACGGGGCTGCCGATAAAATCCTGTTCACGGGGGGATCAGCGTTTACAGGCACGCCGTCAAACGGGGCGCAAATGGCTTTGCGGGCACTGGCACAAGGCGTTCCGCAATCCGCGATCCTGACCGAGGAATATTCCCAATCCACATTGCAAAACGCTTTGTTCAGTCGCGCCGACTGGGCCAACGCAAATCACATCATTCTGGTGACTGAGGGCTTTCACCTGCCCCGCAGTTGGGCCAGTTTCAAGGTGATGGGGGCCGGAAAAATCGCCCTGGTCCACGCCCGAAAATTTCGCGGTGACAATATCGCGGGTGGCATGCGTATGGTGATCCGCGAGTCACTGGCCTATTGGTTCAATGCCACGCGGTTTATTGTGTGGAAGGCCAGCAGCCTGACCCCCATGTCCCAAACTGATCGGGATGCGTTGTTGTATTAAATCTGTCGCAAACCCTAGTCGGGATCATCCAAACCTGCGGTGAATTGCAGCCGTGCCAGACGGGCGTAAAGCCCGCCTTCTGCCACCAGCGCATCGTGGGTGCCTTGGGCCACAACCTTGCCCCCGTCCAGAACGATAATCCGATCTGCCCGTTTAACCGTCGCCAACCGATGGGCCACAATCAAAGTGGTGCGATCCGCTGACAGTTTATCCACCGCCAATTGCACCGCCCGCTCGCTTTCGGCATCAAGTGCCGATGTGGCCTCATCCAGCAGCAACACAGGAGCGTCGCGCAAAATGGCCCGTGCAATGGCAATGCGCTGTTTTTGACCGCCTGACAGCATCACGCCCCGTTCGCCTACAAAGCTGTTATAGCCACCGGGCAATGCGCTTAGGAATTCATCCGCAGCGGCGGCTTTGGCAGCAGCGATTACATCTGCGTCACTGGCATCAGGCCGCCCGAAACGGATATTTTCCATAGCCGAGGTTGCAAAGATCACCGGATCTTGGGGCACATAGGCCAGATGTTGACGAAAGGCGTCCCGTTGCAGGGTGGAAATATCCAGCCCGTCCAGTTGCACCTGACCTGCATCCGGATCAAAGAACCGCAGTAACAGCTGGAATACTGTGGATTTCCCCGCCCCCGAAGGCCCGACCAGCGCCACGGTTTCCCCCGCTTTGATATCCAGCGTAAACCCGTCGAGGGCTGGCACCTGCGGGCGTGCAGGATAGCGGAAAGTAACGTCATCAAACCGCACAGCACCTGTAACGTTTTTTGGAAGTACGGCCCCGTTCTCAGGGTCCTGAACAGTATCTTCAGCAGTCAGCAACTCCACCAAACGCTCAGTCGCGCCTGCGGCTCTTTGCAACTCGCTCCAGATTTCGGACAGCGCCGCGACCGCGCCTGCGACCAGCACCGCGTAGATCACAAACTGCACCAGCGCGCCCGTGCTCATCAGATCGGCCCGCACGTCCCGTGCGCCCATCCATAAAACCCCGACGATGCCCGTGAAGATCAGGAAAATAACGATGACTGTGGTGATGGCCCGCGCGCCGATCCGCTGGCGCGCAGCTTCAAAGGCTTGTTCGGTCAGGCCGCTAAACCGTGTGCGGCTGATAAATTCATGGGTAAAGGCCTGCACCGTGGTCGCCGCCAGCAGGGTTTCGGATGCATTGGCAGAACTTTCAGCGATCTTGTTCTGGTTTTCACGGCTCAGCTTGCGCACACGGCGCCCCAGCACCAGAATCGGCACCAGAACAAAAGGCACCAGCAGCAAAACCGCCCCTGTCAGCTTGGCCGATGTGAACATCATCAGCACCAGACCACCAAAGAAAATCAGCACGTTACGCAGAGCAACAGAAACAGACGACCCGATCACAGACAGGATCAGCGTGGTGTCCGTGGTAATGCGGCTTAGAACCTCACCCGTCATAACTTTGTCAAAAAACGCAGGGCTCATGCCGATCATTTTATTGTATACGGCCATGCGGATATCCGCCACGACCCGCTCGCCCAATCGGGTTACAAAATAATAGCGAAACCCCGTCCCCACAGCCAAAAGGGCTGCGATTCCAATGGCGGCAGCGAAATATTTGTCCATCAACTCGGTCGAGCCGGTTGAAAACCCGTCCACAACGCGGCGCACCGCCAAGGGCAAAATCAGTGACAGACTGGCCGTAACCACCAGCGCCAGCCCCGCAAGGGCCATCATCACACGATAAGGTTTCAAATAGGGGGCAAGCCCGCGCAACGGCCCAACAGTTTTAGACTTTTCACGGGATTGCGGGTCGGTTGAAAGGCTCTGATCCTGGGCCATGCATACTCCGGCGGTCCGCATTATCCCACCCGAACACAGTATTAGGGTGGTTTTGGAGCGGGTAGCGGGAATCGAACCCGCGCCTTAAGCTTGGAAGGCTCTTATGATACCATTTCACCATACCCGCGCCGAGTTTCAGGTACTATTTCATAGCTGCGAAATGGTCAAGAAACAGTTTGCATAAAGAATTGGAAAGGCTGCTCTTTCGTGAAGAAAAGCTGGCCTTTGCCTGCACCTGTCTGAAAACCTGTGTAAAATTTGCCTTGATTATGCCTAGGGAAGGTCAATCCACACGGCATTGCGCCCTGATGATCGCACGCAGGCGTCGATGAATTCGACTCCTTTCAACCCGTCGTGGACTGTTGGAAAGATCACCCCATCTGGCACGGGATTGCCTGCGCGGTGGGCGATGATGGCCTCGGCAGCCTCATTATAGATAGTGGCGAACCCTTCAAGATATCCCTCGGGATGGCCTGCAGGGATTCGGGAAACGCGGCCCGCGGCCGCACCAGATCCTGCGCCGCCCCGTGTGATCAGGCGTTTTGGCTCGCCAAATGGTGTGTACCACAGGTAATTCGGATCCTCTTGGGAAAACTCTATCCCGCCTTTGGTGCCATAAACCCGCAGCTTGAGGCCGTTTTCATTGCCGGGCGACACTTGCGAACACCACAGCATCCCGCGTGCGCCCCCTTTCCAGCGCAGCATCACATGGGCGTTGTCATCCACCCGCCGCCCCGCAACGAAATTCTGCATGTCAGCAGACAACGATTCCAGTTCCAGCCCCGTCACAAAGCACGCCAGATTATAGGCATGCACACCAATATCCCCAATCGACCCGCCTGCCCCGCTGCGGGCTGGATCGGTGCGCCAATCGGCCTGTTTGTTCTGAACCTCTTCGGTCATCCAATCCTGTGGGTATTCCGCCTGCACCACGCGGATATCGCCGAGTTCGCTATTGGCAATCATCTCACGGGCCTGCCGGATCATCGGAAATCCGGTATAATTATGGGTCAGCACAAACAACGCATCGGATGCTTCGGCAGCTTTGACCAGTTTCTTGGCTTCGGCCAGCGTCGAGGTCAGGGGCTTGTCGCAAATCACATGAATGCCCCGCTTTAGAAATTCACGCGCCGCAGCGTAATGAACGTGGTTCGGGGTGACGATAGATACCGCTTCAATGCCGTTTTTCAAACGAGCCTCACGGATCGCCATTTGTTTGAAATCATCATAGGTACGATCTGCCGCCAACCCCAGTGCCGCGCCTGATGCTTGCGCCCTTTCCGGGGTGGCGGACAGCGCACCAGCGACCAGTTCAAAGCGGTTGTCAATCCGCGCGGCGATGCGATGCACCCCACCGATAAAGGCGTCATTTCCGCCCCCCACCATACCCAAACGAATACGATCTACCATCAGTCAATCCCCAGCATTTTACGGTTCGCCGCGTCATCAGCGCCCGCCCCCGCGAAATCATCAAACGCCCGTTCGGTCACACGTATAATGTGATCCTTCACAAATTGCGCCCCTTCGCGTGCGCCGTCTTCAGGGTGTTTCAGGCAACATTCCCATTCCACCACAGCCCATCCGTCAAAATCATTTGCTGCCATTTTGGAAAAAATCGCCGCAAAATCAACCTGCCCGTCCCCAAGCGAGCGGAACCGTCCTGCGCGATTAACCCAAGATTGATAGCCCGAATATACCCCCTGACGCCCCGTTGGGTTAAACTCTGCATCTTTGACATGGAACATTTTGATCCGGTCTTTGTAAATGTCGATGTTATCAATGTAATCAAGGCATTGCAGCGCATAGTGTGATGGATCGTACAGCATGTTACAGCGGGCATGATTGTCTACGCGCTCCAAAAACATTTCGAATGTGACCCCGTCATGCAGGTCTTCGCCGGGGTGGATTTCGTAACAAATGTCTACACCGTTATCTTCGGCATGATCCAGAATCGGACGCCAACGGGCGGCGAGTTCATCAAAAGCGGCCTCGACCAGACCTTCGGGGCGCTGTGGCCAAGGGTAGATATAAGGCCACGCCAGCGCACCGGAAAAAGTGGCATGGGCCGTGATACCCAGATTGTTGGAGGCGGTGATCGCCTTTTTCACCTGATCCACCGCCCAAGCCTGCCGCGCCTTGGGATCGCCATGCACGGACGGATCCGCAAACCCGTCAAATGCTGTGTCATAGGCGGGATGTACGGCCACCAACTGGCCCTGAAGGTGGGTGGACAGTTCGGTTATTTCGATACCGTTTTCTGCGGCTTCACCCTTTAACGTATCGCAGTAATCTTTTGATGTAGCTGCCTTTTCCAGATCGAAAATACGCGCGTCCCAGCTGGGGATCTGCACGCCTTTATAGCCACAATCAGCGGCCCATTTGGTGATGGATTTCCAACTGTTGTACGGCGCCTCGTCGCCTGCGAATTGCGCCAGAAACAAGCCCGGTCCTTTGATGGTTTTCATGATAGTTCCTCCCTCGGAATGGCCTGTGGCCACAGTTTTGAATCACTTGTTGTTAAAGATTTGGGGTCAGGTCAGCCCTGCCTTGGCCATAGCCTCGCGGATATGTGCATAGCCGTCTCGATAGACCGCAGCCGGAGATTCGGCGAAATCGCGCCAGACTTTGGTGGCAGCGGCAAGATCGGGCAGACCACGGCCAAAAGCCTCGATGGTTAACCAATCGTCATAACCGATTTGTTTGATCGCGTTGAAGGTTTCCTCCCAAGGGATATTGCCTCGCCCAGGCACGCCACGATCGTTTTCAGAAATATGGATATGGCTGATCACGTCTTTGTGGCGGGTCAGGGCAGCGATCGGGTCGGTTTCTTCGATATTGCAGTGAAACGTGTCATACATGGCGGTGATATTGGGGTGGTTTATGGTGCGGATATGACCGCAAAGCGCATCCATTGTGTTGACCAGATAACATTCAAACCGGTTCAGCGCCTCTAGCCCGATGACCACCCCGCGCCGTGCGGCAAGATCACCAATCTGGTGTTGGGTTTCGATGAAATGGCCGATTTCGGTTTCCGTCGGACCTTGCCCCGTGAAATGCCCTAATGTGGAATGCAGCGGGCCGCTGATTTGTTCGGCCCCCAAGGCTTCGCAGCATTCAAGCGCCCAGTCCAGATGGGCCACCCCCGCCTGACGGACACTTGCATCCGGTGAAATCAGGTTCATCTCGGGATCGCCCATGGCCGCCACGGCCGTGCAATCCAAACCCAAAGACTCCAGCATTTTGGCCGTCGTTTGAAAGTGATCAGGATTACCTGCAAAAATCGGTATTTCCACCCCATCAAACCCCACCTCTTTGATAGAGGCCAGAATTGATTCATGTTCAGGTCCGATATGTGTGGTCCATAAAAACATACACATGCCAATTTTCATTTTCTCTCCCTTTTCTGCCCCGAACCCCAAAAACCCGAGACTCACCCTGCACCGCAATCTGGTCATACCAAAATTTCCTTATTCAGAAAAGTCTATTAATCAGCGATGCCTGCTTGATTCCTGATTTCATACATATAAAATTGGGCCACATCGCCAATAATGCAGAAAATCATGGGATAATTCCCACGCGCAAGCCTCTTGACCCTCTTTTGAAATGAGTGCTAACTGGTCTAACCAATTTTGAAGTGCCTATCCCTCCCATTCAAGACAGACGACGGGGGATTGCAGGCGAAAGATATATCCTTGGGAGGACCACAATGCATCTTTCAACACACAACTGGATGCGGGCGGAACCGTTGGAAACAACAGTGCGCCGGATCAAGCAATACGGCTATGAAAGCATCGAGATTTCGGGCGAGCCGGATCAATATGATACCAAAGAAACCCGCGCCCTTTTGAAAGACACCGGCATGCGGTGTTGGGGGGCGGTGACGCTGACTTTGGGGGAACGCAATCTGGCGGCCAAGGATCAGGGGCAGCGGGAACGCTCGGTTGATTATGTGAAAAGCGTGTTGACCATGGTGTCCGAACTGGAAGGTGAAATCATCACTCTGGTGCCAGCAACCGTTGGCAAGGTTGTGCCCGATGGCACCCCAGAGGAAGAATGGAAATGGGTGGTGGATGCCACCCGGGAATGTTTCCACCACGCGCAAAAAGTCGGTGTGAAAATCGCGGTAGAGCCGTTGAACCGATTTGAAACATATCTGTTCAATCGTTGTGCGCAGGCGCTGGCCTTGGCGGATGCGGTCAGTCCGGAATGCGGTGTCTGTCTGGATGCGTTTCACCTCAATATCGAAGAAGACGATATTTATGATGCCATTCGGCTGGCAGGGGATCGGCTGTTTGATTTCCACGTGGCCGACAACAATCGCTTTGCCGCGGGGCTTGGTCATCTGGACTGGCCCAAAATCGTCGGCACCTTGAAAGAGATCGGCTATGACGGCGCCTTGACCAATGAATTCGTCGCGCCGTTGGATCGCACCCCTGCCGCGCCCTACCCCGATATGGTTGAAAAGAACCCTGTCGATATTTCCCCCGAGCAGTTGAAATTCATCGAGGACCACGGGTCATCCCTGCTGTCCGAAGAATTTTACGCCCGCCAGATGGAAATCACCGCAGAGACCCTTTTACCCCTGATGAAATAACACAGGGGTCAACAGGACACCCGGGCGCGGCTTCTCCCCCTGCGCCCGGGTCACAGCTTTACCAAAGGACGTTACATGCGCATTAAGTCAGCACAGGCATGGTGGGTTCAAATCCCCATTGAAACCGACCAACAGCACGTCAGCGATTTCGGACGCCTGCGCACCTTTGACGCGGCCATTTTACGGCTGGAAACCGACGACGGTGTTGTCGGCTGGGGTGAAGGCAAGAATGCGGCAGGCAGTGCTGGCAATTACGGCACGCTGGTGCATCTGTTAAACACCGAATTCGGCCCGCGCGTGATTGGCCGCGACCCTGCCGATGTCAGCTTCATCTGGGAAGACTTATACAACGGCGTGCGGGCAGAAAAATCCGCCGTTTCAGGCCACTCCATGCCCGATTTCGCCCGCCGCGGCATGTCTGTCGCCGCGATCAGCGCCATTGATATTGCGCTTTGGGATATTCTGGGCAAGGCGGATAACAAACCTGTCTGGCAATTGCTGGGCGGGCGTAAGGCGGACCGGATGCAGGCCTATGCCTCTGGCGGTTGGGCCGATAAGGATAACATCGGCGAGCAGTTACAATCTTATATCGATACGGGCGGGTTTCGCGCAGTGAAAATGCGCGTCGGCGCGATGGATTCATCCCCTAACGGATCAGCCGAGCGGGTTTTGGCCGCCCGCGCCGCCCTTGGGCCGGACATTGATCTGATGGTGGACGCCCATGGCACCTTTACCGTGGCAGGCGCAAAACGTTTTGCCTATCTTAGCCGCGATGCAGATCTGGCCTGGTTCGAAGAACCGGTCACAGGCGATGACAAACAAGGTATGGCCGAAGTTCGCGCCGCCACCCATATCCCGATTGCCGCAGGTGAATCCGAAGCAACCCGTTACGATTTCCGCGATCTGGCCACATTTCGCGCCGCAGATGTGTTCCAGCCCGACCCCGCCAATTGTGGTGGCATTTCCGAAGCCATGAAAATCGGCACTTTGGCCAGCGCCTTCAACCTGCGCATGGCCCCGCATCTTTGGGCTGGTGCGCCCTGTTTCTTTGCGGGCTTGCAGGTCTGCGCAGCATCACCGGCAGCGTTTACGGTGGAATTTTCGCTCGGGGCCAACCCGATGATCCATGATCTGTCAAAAGCGCCGGTCACCGTGTCAGATGGCATGATTGCAATTCCCGAAACACCGGGTATAGGGTTGAATATGAACGAGACGGCGATAAAAGCCTACGCAATACAGGGGTAAAATGCAGGAAAATCAGTTCCTTCCCAAGCTGGCCAGCTACCTGTTGACGGTGGCCAAAAACAACACGGGCAAAGCACCGTCCGAACGGGAATTGGCCGAATATTTTGAAGTCAGTCGCGGCCAGATCCGCGAGGCATTGGCCATCCTTGAAGCGATGGAGCTGATTGAAAGGCGGGCCAAGTCCGGCATCTATGTCAAAGAAGACCAGCACGGCATTGAACAGATGGCCTTTTATGCCCGCGCGGGCATCCCGCTGGAACCCATGCAAATCTACGAAGCCGTGGAAGTGCGCAAAATCCATGAAATTCAAGCGGCGGAACTGGCGGCGGAACGGGCCACCGAAGAAAACTACGAACGCCTGCGCGAGATTTTAGACCAGTCAGAAAAGCGCATTCTATCGGGTGAAGGGCTGGCCAAACTGGACCATGACTTCCACCTGGAAATTGTCCGTGCCACGCAAAATTCCATTTTCCATAACATTTGCACTACGTTTTACGTGCTCAGCGAAAGCCGCCTACCGGTCTATTTTGAAAAAGAGGAACGCAGCCGTAAATCCCACGCGGATCACATGCAAATTTTTCAGGCCTTGGTAAACCGTGACGGCGCCTTGGCCAAAGCCTTAATGAATTCTCACCTGCGCAATGCCCGCAGCTATTGGACCGAACTTCTGGAACCGGGCAGCGACGAATTATCCTGAAAACAACCGAGGTTTCTATGCCCGATACGCCGTTGATCTTTTCCACCCACAGCCTGCACCCCGAAGTCAGCCGCGATCTGGCTAAAATGGGCACCCTGAAAATCGCCAGCGCCCCTACCCCCGCAGCTATTCTGGAAGAAAGTGTCGGGGCCAATATCATCGTGGTGCGCGCGCCGATCCCTGCCGAAATTATCACCCGTGAAGCTGGTTTGATGGCCACGGTGCGCCACGGCGCGGGGATGGATATGATACCTGTTGATGTCTGCACTCAGGCGGGTGTTTTGGCAACAAATGTGCGCGGGGCCAATGCGGTGACAGTGGCGGAACATGCCATCTGGTCGGCCATGTCGCTGCTGCGCAAAAACCCGATGGTAACAAAGGATATGGCCTCAGGGGGGTGGGAACACGGACGGCGTCACGCAAACAGCGGGCGCGAGATTTCAGGCCGCACCCTTGGGATTTTGGGCTTTGGCAACATCGGGGCAACGCTGGCGGGCATGGGGAAAAACGGCTTTGGCATGACGGTGATTTCCCACACCCGCAGCCCTGATAAGTTGCCGCGCGGTGTTGCGGCGGTTTCCCTGCCTGACCTGTTGGCGCAATCGGATGTGCTGGTTCTAAGTTGTCCTTTGACCGATGAAACCCGTGGATTGATCGACGCAAAAGCCATTGGCGCGATGAAACCCGGTGCAATTCTGGTGAATGTGTCACGCGGGGCTGTGGTGGATGAAACCGCGCTGATCGACGCGCTGCAAGCGGGGCATTTGGGCGGTGCGGCGGTGGATGTTTTCACCACACAGCCGCTGCCCGACGACCATCCGTTTTTACAGCAGGATAACGTGGTTCTAACCCCCCATATGGCAGGCATCACCGAAGAAAGCATGTTGCGTTTGGGGCGCAAAGTGGTTGAAATCACTGGGCAAATCCTGAACGGGGATACCCCTGACAATCTGGTAAACCCAGAGGTATTACCAGCCTATCAGGCGCGGTTCCCCGCGCCTTAGGGGTCAGGAATAGGCCAGATTCATTCCGCTGGCCTGATCGAACAACAGCACTTTATCGGCTTTCCAACCAAAACGGATCGCATCATCCAGCGCAACTTTCATTTGCGCGGAAACTGTGGCGTGCAGGCGATTTGACCCTACATCAATGGTCAGAATTTTCATCACCCCGTGGTCTTCGATATCAAAAACGCGCCCCTCTACTGGTGCGCCGCTTTCAAGGATCAGGTTTTCCGGCCGCACGCCGAATTTCAGCGGCTGCCCCGCGGTTGCGCCATTTGCAGTCACAGGCAGGCTAAAGCCCGCATCCATCATCGCGGTGCCGCTTTCCAATGTGCCATTCACAAGGTTCATCGGCGGCGTTCCCACGGAACCCGCAACAAAAGTGTTTAACGGATTATTGTAAATCTCCGACGGGGTGCCGACCTGCACCAACTGGCCTTTGTTCAACACCCCGACCTTATCCCCCATGGACATGGCCTCAATCTGGTCATGGGTCACAAAGACAAAGGTCGCGCCCAACTCGCTGTGCAGTTTTTTCAATTCCACCCGCAAAACATCGCGCAGATTGGCGTCGAGCGCAGACAGGGGTTCATCCATCAGGAACACGCGGGGCTGGCGCACAATGGCCCGCCCGATAGAAACCCGCTGCATTTCACCGCCCGACAGTCGTTCCACCTTACGATCCAGCAGGCGGGTGATTTGCAAGGTCTCGGCGGCTTTTTCCACCCGTTCCTTGATCTGGGCGGGCGTGAAATTCTGGGTGCGGGATTTCAGCGGAAATTCCAGATTGCCCCGCACGGTCAGGCGCGGATACAGCGAATATTGTTGCAGCACCAAGGCCACATCCCGCTGCGCCGCGTTCCAGTTGGTTGCATCAACACCGTCGATTAACACCTTGCCTTCATTGGGTTCTTCCAGTCCGGCGATCACCCGCAATGTCGTGGTTTTCCCAGCACCCGTTTGCCCCAGCAGCACAAAGAATTCACCGTCTTTGATTTCCAAATCAAGATTGCGCAGAGCGCGGTTTTGGCCGAAATTTTTGGTAATACCCTGCAGCGTAATATTGGCCATCACTGTGCCCCTTTCAGGTTCAATCCGGTTGTCACATCAAAGAAATGGGCCTGTGCAGGGTCGATGTTAACAAACACGTCTTGGCCCTCGCCCTGAACAAATCCGCTTTCGGTACGGGCCCGCAGAACCGTGTTTCCGACCTGCACATCGACGATGTCATGACTGCCGAGCGGTTCGATATTGCTGGTTTTCGCCGCAAAATATCCAGATGCGGTGGTGTGAGACAGCAAGACTGCCTCTGGCCGCACGCCCAAGGATACCGCCGCGCCAGTGTTACGCACGTGGTTAATCAACCCCTCGGGGAAATGAAACCCTGTCTCTGCCCCGCCGATATGGACCGAGGATGCGCCGTTGCTGCCTTGAAACGCGGCGTCTGCAATGTTCATCACGGGGCTGCCGACAAATTTCGCCACAAACGCATTGGTAGGGTGCAAATAGACCTCATCCGGCGGGCCGACTTGCTGCAAAACCCCGTCGTGCAGGATTACGATGCGATCGGCCAGTGACATGGCCTCGACCTGATCATGGGTCACATAAACCGAAGTAGAGCCGCGTGAAATATGTAAGCGTTTGATTTCAGCACGCATTTGTTCGCGCAGCTTGGCGTCGAGCACGCCGAGCGGTTCATCCATCAACAGCGCTTTGGGGCGGCGTACCAACGCACGCCCGATGGCCACCCGTTGCATATCGCCACCGGACAGACCTGATGGTTTGCTGTCCAAATGGTTGGTGATCTGCAGGATTTCTGCGACCTCATTCACCGCTTTTTCCCGTTCAGCTGCGCCCATACGCACTGCACGCAGGGGAAACGAGATGTTTTCCCGCACCGTCATATGGGGATACAAAGAAAACGACTGGAACACGAAAGCGATATCGCGGTCCGCCGCTTTTTTGTCTTGCATTTCAACGCCATCAATCAGGATTTGCCCCGAAGTGACCGTTTCCAGCCCCGCAATCGCCCGCAAAGCGGTGGTTTTCCCGCCACCTGATTGCCCCAGCATCACAACAAATTCGCCGTCCTCAATCGTCAGGTTCAGATCCTTGAGCACTTGATGAGACCCAAAAAACTTTTGAATGCTGCGCATGTCTATTTGGGCCATCAGTGCGCCTCCTCTTCGTCGTCTAGGTGGGGGGGCATTGGCGGCGCTATTTTCGATGTAACCAGAAAACTGACCAGCCCGAACAGGGTCATTGTCAGCCCGTAGCGGTGGAAAAATTCACTCCACGGTTGGCAAAGCGCGACAATTCCAAGGATCATCAGCGTCTGTGCGCCAGGGGCAAGAAAGCGGGTGTTAAACTCTCGAAAGCTCATTTGCGGATTGCTCCAAATGACATGCCACGCAGCAAGTGATTGCGCAGAAGGAAGGTGAAAATCGCCACGGGGATCAGGAACAGGAAGGTGCCTGCTGCGATCACGGTCCAGTCTGGCAGGCCAGAGCCCACCTGTGACGGAATATAGGGTGGTGCGGTTTGGGCGTTGCGGTTGGTCATGATCAGCGCGAAGGCGTATTCGTTCCATGCGGTGATGAAACAGAACACGGCGGTTGCGGCCATGCCGGTCAAAGCCTCTGGCACCACAACTTTGAAGAAGGCTTGGATGCGGGTGTAGCCATCCACAAGGGCTGCCTCTTCGTATTCGCGGGGAATTTCGTCGATGAAGCCCTTCATAATCCAGACCGCAAAGGACAGGTTAAACGCAGTGTATAGGATGATCAGGCCCATATGGGTGTCGTTCAGCCCGACCACGCGGTACATCAGGAACATGGGGATCGCCACCACCACAGGGGGCAACATACGGGTGGACAGGATGAAGAACAGCCAGTCGTCCTCCCCCGCGACTTTGAAGCGCGAAAACCCGTAGGCGGTTAACGTGCCCATAGAAACTGCCAGCACGGTGGAAATGATCGACACAATCAGCGAGTTTTTGAACCTGTCGCCATAGCCTGACGACCGCACCTCGCCTGTTTTGGCGTTGCGCACGACCTTTTCGCCGCCGTCAAACACCATTTGCTCCCACCACGGGGCGGCATCGTATTCTTCTTGGCTGGGCTGTTCGCGCAGCTGCGAGCGTTTGGTGAACAATTTCACAAAAGGCGAAACTGTGGGTTCATACATCACCGTGGGCGGAATGGTTGTAGCCAGATTGCGCGGCTTAAAGGCTGTGGCGGCGATCCAGTAGATCGGCGTCAGCATGATGATCAGGGCAACGAACACTGCGGCAATCGCGGTGCGGTTCGTCCATTTTTCGCGGGAAGTCTGAACGCCAGCCATATTATCGCGCCTTCACTTTATTGAGGTATTTCACATAGATATTGGTAATCGCCACCACCATAATCAGCACAATATAAGCCAGCGCCGAGGACATCCCCGTCTGCCATTCCTGAAACGCCATCTTGTACAAACGGATCGCAATCAGTTCGGTTGTGGGCTGTGACGACAGAACGTAAGCCAGATCAAAGGTCTTAAACGCCTCCATGGTGCGAAAGATGATTGCAATCATCAGGATCGGTGCGACCAGTGGCAGGGTGATGCGGAAGAAGGTGTAAATACTGCCTGCGCGGTCAATCTCGGCGGCTTCGTACAGGTGTTTTGGCACAGCAGACAGGCCAGCCAGTGACAGCAGCATCACAAAGGGCGACCACATCCAGATATCGACAATGGCGATGGCCCAAAGCGCCACATCAGGGTCGGCCAGCCATTCGAATTTACCCAGCCCAAGGAAGTAGTTAATGATGCCAAAGTTCGGGTCGTACAGCAGTTTCCAGAACAGGCCCACAACCGCCATGGACAGCATCATCGGCAACAGCAGCAACGTAGTGATCAGCCCTTTGGCGGGGATCGCGCGGTTCAGCAACATCGCCAGACCAAAGCCGACAATCACCTGCCCTGTCACCGAAATCAGCACGTATTTCGCGGTGATGGAAAAGTTCTTCCAGATGAACGGATCACTTAACAATTCGCGGTAGTTTTGCAGGCCGATGAATTTGGCAGGCTGGTTAGTCGATGCACGAAAATCCGTGAACGAATACCCAAGCGAATACAACAGCGGGAAAATGTTAAAGATAATCAGAAACGCGATTGTGGGAATGATAAACAGGTTTCGGATCGACAAATCACTTAACCCCTTAGAGGCCGCATGTGAGTTTGGATCAAGCCGGGTCATAGTATGCGTCGGCACAGGGGTATCCTTTTTCGCTTATTGGTCTGAAAATCTATCGGCTGGGACACAAAGGGCGCCGCAGCGCCCCCTGTCTTTGCCTAAGGGTAGCGGGGTTTATTCGCCGCGTCCGTATTTCTTGAATGTTGCAGTCCAATCCGCAGCCAGCGCATCAAGGGTTTCCTTGGCAGTACCTTCATCGCCCACAATGAACGGATACAGACGTTGGTTGGCCGAGGTCAGCAATTCCGCAAATTCAGGCACCGCCCAGAAATCCTTAACCTTGAACATGGTCTGGTAAAACGCCTCGTTATACGGGGTCGCTTTGCGGAACTCTTCGGATTCCAGAACCGCAGCACTGGCTGTATAGCCGCCCAGTTCTGCCCAGCGTTTTTGGGTCTCATCCTTGATGAACCATTCCAGAAACTTCATGCTTTCTTCTTGGTTTTGCGAATATTTCACCACTGAAATGCCCTGTCCACCCAAAGCCGCATGTTGCGCGCCTGTGGGACCGGCGGGATTGGCAAAGAAGCCTGTGTTGGCCGCATGGGGGTTAGACGCCTCGTTCAACAGCGCGGGAAAAAACGCGAAGTAGTTCATGGACATGGCCACCAGACCTTCGGTAATGGCCTGATTGTTTTCCACAAAGAATGTCTTTGCCCAACCCGGAGGTGTGTAGGAATACAGTTTCTTGTAATCTTCAAGCGCCTGAACCGCCGCATCAGAATTGATGTAACCTTCCACCTTATAGGTTTCGAAATCCCCCAAATCCGCACCATATGAGAAGATCGCGTTTTCAACGCCCATCACCATCGCATCATAGGAATTGTCAGTGTAAACCGCGACGCCGTAACGGTTTTCGTCCGGACGATGGAAGAATTCGGAAATATCCATCAACTGCGCCCATGTGGCAGGTGGTGCCAGATCATAGCCGTATTTCGCCTTGAAGGCTTCCATTTCAGCCGGATCTTCAAACCAGTCCTTGCGATAGGACCAGCCCACGGCGTCCCCCTCGGCAGGAATCGCCCAGTATTTGCCGGAATTGCCAGGATATTCAGCGTAATATTTCACGGTGGCTGGGGCCATCACCTCGGCCAGATTATGCTCGATGAAGAAATCCGTCAGGTCCACATAATGCCCCCCTTCGGAGGCCGCGCCAAGCCACTGGCTGTCCCCGACGATCATGTCGTAGGCGCTGCCACGAGCGTTGAACTCGGTAAAGGCTTTGGTTTGGAAATCGGCCCAAGGGGTGGTTTCCACCGTCACGGAAACCCCTGTTTCGGCTTCGTATTCATTTACAAGCTCTTGCAAAAAGTTGGCAGGGTCCCATTCGGCCCAAAAAATTACCAGATCTTCGGCTGCGGCGGATGTTGCCATCAGGGCTGACAGTGCAACCCCTGCCAGCATGCCACTGATTTTACGTTTCATTTCATAATCCTCCCGTTTTGATTTTGGTCTTCGACTTAAGCGTTGGTCCCTAACTTTGCGGCTCTTCCTTTTACAGTGCATCCATCCCTTGCACCGATTTGGAAGTATTATTGTCTTTATGGTATTTTTGGTAATACCAGATGCGGCAGTGAGTCAAGCGATTGTTTCGACCAAACCCAGGGATGCAAGGTGGCCCATAACAACCTAAAAACCTCAATTATTTTGCAAGTCATGCGGTTTTCAGCTAAAAGTATTTTTCCCTTTCTGGCGAAAAAAACAGTTTACGACTCGTTTATAATTTGACCATTCTGGCCAGACCAGATTAGCAAGTAGCCCAAGTCTGGGGATTTTAGTGGAATTGTAATTGGCAAGGCAGCGGCACGAAGGCGAAGACGTAACATGGCGAAACTTTATCTGGTTGGAACCTATGACACCAAAGCCGAGGAACTGACCTATCTGGCAGCAATCTTGCGCCGCGGGGCAATGCATGTGGTGACAGTGGACCTGTCTGCGCAAAGTTTCGGCCCAGAGGCTGATATTTCCGCCCATGACGTTGCCGCCTTTCACCCCAAAGGGGCAAACCATGTGCTGGGCGGCACAGATCGCGGCCACGCGGTTGCGTCCATGGGGGAGGCCTTTGGCATTTTCTGTAGCGCCCGCCAGAACGACATTGCCGCCATCATCGGAATTGGCGGCGGGGGCGGTACAGCCATGATCTGCGAGGGGCTGCGCGCCCTGCCCTACGGCGTGCCCAAACTGATGGTCTCGACCCTCGCTTCGGGGGATATGGCGCCTTATGTGGGCACTTCGGATACAATTGTGATCCCTTCGGTGACCGATCTGGCAGGGCTGAACCGCCTAAGCCGTAATATCCTGCATAACGCGGCTCAGGCGATTTTGGGTATGGTGGCCAGCCCCTACGTGCGCCCGATCGCGGAAAAACCCTCCATCGGTTTGTCCATGTTCGGTGTGACCACGCCCTGCGTCACCCAGATCACTGCCGCGCTGAACCAAGACTATGACTGTGTGGTGTTTCACGCCACAGGCACAGGCGGGCGCACCTTGGAAAGCCTGACTGACTCTGGTTATCTGACGGGCGTGTTGGACATGACCCTGACCGAGATCGCGGATGAGGTTGTTGGCGGGGTACTGCGTGCGGGACCGGATCGTCTGGGGGCCGCCGCGCGCGCGCAACAGCCTTGGGTCGGGTCTTTGGGTGCGCTTGACATGGTGAACTTTTGGGCGCCGGACACTGTACCAGACCAGTTCAGTAACCGTCTGTTTTACAATCACAATGCAAATGTAACCTTGATGCGCACCACGGCGGTGGAAAGCGTGGAGATCGCCAACTGGATTGCCAAAAAGCTGAATGCTTGTCGCGGCCCGATCCGCCTGTTGATTCCCGAAGGCGGGGTGTCAGCACTGGACACCCCCGAAGGCCCATTCTGGAATCCTGATGCCAATGCCGCCCTGTTTGACACGCTACATTCCCGCGTGAAGCAGACCGCCAAACGCCAGATCATTCGCAGCCCCCATCACATCAACGACGCAGCTTTCTCCGCGCTGGCCGTGCAAACCTTCCAATACCTGATAGAGGATCGTTAACCCCATGCCCTTCATCCCAAAAGCCGACATCCTAGGCAGATTCCAAACCATGATCGCAGAAAACCGCCCCATTATCGGCGGCGGCGCAGGCACTGGCCTATCTGCCAAATCCGAAGAAGCCGGCGGTATTGATCTGATCATCATCTATAATTCGGGCCGTTACCGTATGGCGGGGCGCGGGTCGGCGGCGGGGTTGCTGGCCTATGGCAATGCCAATGAAATCGTCAAGGAAATGGCGGTCGAGGTGCTGCCCGTGGTGCAGCACACCCCCGTTCTGGCAGGTGTGAACGGCACCGATCCTTTCATCCTGATGCCGCAGTTTCTGGCTGAACTAAAGGCCATGGGATTCTCTGGCGTGCAAAACTTTCCCACCATCGGCCTGTTCGACGGGGCCATGCGGCAAAGCTTTGAAGAAACCGGAATGGGCTATGGGCTAGAGGTGGATATGATTGCGATGGCGCATGACCTTGGCCTGTTGACCACGCCATATGTATTCACCCCCGATGAAGCCATCGCCATGACCAAAGCGGGTGCTGATATTATCGTCGCCCATATGGGGGTGACAACTGGCGGGGCGATTGGCGCAACCTCGGCCAAGTCTCTGGACGATTGTGTCGCGGAAATCGACACCATCGCCGCCGCCGCGCGCTCTGTGCGATCCAATGTGATTGTGCTGTGTCACGGCGGGCCGATCAGCATGCCGGATGATGCGGCCTATGTTCTGGCCCACTGCGATCAATGCCACGGCTTTTATGGCGCCAGCAGTGCCGAGCGCTTGCCAGCCGAGGTTGCCATCCGCGACCAGATCAAGACCTTCAAAGCCATTGAAATTCCGACAAAAGGACGTTGAACATGACTACTATGGACAAATATTTCATCTACCCCGCCGACGTGGACAATTACGGCTTTGACTGGGGACGGTTTGCGCCCACCACTGGGCCCGAGGTGAACGGTGCGACGAAGTTTTCCGCAGGCGTGGTCTTTGTCCCACCCGGTCAGGGCCACAGCCGCCACAACCACCCTGACGCTGAAGAAATCATCTTTGTTCTTAGTGGCACAGGCGAACAAATGGTCGAGGATGAAAACGGCATCCCCGAAACCCGAGAGGTCAGCGCAGGCTGCACCATTTTTGTTCCCGACAGCCGTTTTCATTCCACCTTGAACACAGGCAGTCAGCCGATGCAGTTGTTTGTAGTCTACTCCCCCACAGGTCCCGAAAAACTGCTGCGGGACGCGCCTGATTTCCATATTATCCCTGCTACAAAAGACGCCGCAAAGGGCAAGGCAGACTAATATGACCTCCGCATCGCTTCACTATTCGTTTTCCCATCTTGATGATCTGATGGACGCCGCAGGGCTTGATGCCCTGCTGGTCACTTCGAAACACAATGTGCGCTATCTGCTTGGTGGCTATCAGTTCATCTTTTTTGCCGGAATGGACGCCATCGGCCACAGCCGTTACTTGCCGGTGTTTGTCTATGTCAAAGGCGCTGTGGAGAAGACCGCCTATGTGGGCAATAAAATGGAGGGCGGCGAGCATGAGAACCATCCGTTCTGGCCGGACAGCGTCTATACCATGTCCTGGACCAGTCTGGATTCCACACAACAGGCGTTGGATCATCTGGCCAAAGTCGGCGTGACCACGGGGCGGATCGGGGTGGAACCGTCCTTTCTGCCGATGAATGCCCATCAGATGATCACCGAGCAGATGCCAAACATTGCACTTGTGGATGCCACAGCCGTTCTTGAAGAATTACGCGCGGTTAAATCCGAAGCCGAGCTGGTGCAATTGCGACAAGCCTCGGAGTTGATCACCCAAGCCATGCAAGCCACAATCGCCGCATCTATGGCAGGCGACAGTAAATTCCACATCATTGATCGCCTACGACAGGAAGAAACCAAACGGGGGCTGGCCTTTGAATATTGCCTTTTGACACTGGGCAGCAGCCACAACCGCGCCGCATCAACCCAGACTTGGGAAAAGGGCGAGGTTCTTTCGATCGATTCCGGCGGCAATCTGAACGGCTATATTGGGGATATCTGTCGCATGGGCGTGCTTGGTGAACCAGATACCGAGTTACAAGACCTGTTGGCGGAAATTGAGACCACGCAGCAAGCCGCCTTTGCCAAAATCCGTGCAGGGACCACAGGCGCTGACGTGATTGCCGCAGGCGAGGCTTGCCGCGCGGCACAGCCCAATGCGGCCTGCACCGATTTCTTTGCCCATGGCATGGGGCTAATCAGCCATGAAGCGCCATTCCTGATGACCAACCACCCTGTCGCCTATGAAAACCGCGATGCGGATAAACCGCTTCGCGCCAATACGATCCTGTCGGTGGAAACCACCATGCTGCATCCCAAACGGGGCTTCATCAAGCTGGAAGACACGCTGCGGGTCACAGACAGTGGATACGAATTATTCGGAACGCAGGGACGTGGCTGGAACAGAGGCAGCATTTAAAAGATTAAAAGCCTCCGGCGGGGATATTGGACAAACAAAAAAGGCTCTTTTTGGGGCAAATATCCTGAGGGGGTACGGGGGCAGACTGCCCCCGTTTGTTGTTAACGCTCGTTCTTGCGGGCTTTGATCATGTTGCGGGCGATGACCAATTGCTGGATCTGGGTGGTGCCTTCATAGATGCGGAACAGGCGCACATCGCGGTAAAAGCGTTCTATTGCGTATTCAGACATGTAACCTGCACCACCGTGGATTTGCACGGCGCGGTCAGCCACACGGCCCACCATTTCGCTTGCGTACATTTTACAGCAGGCTGCATCTGTGGTGACCACTTCGTTGCGGTCTTTGGCGCGGGCGGTTTCCAGCACCATGCAACGGGCGGCAAAGGACTCGGCGCGGCTGTCTGCCAACATGGCTTGGATCAACTGGAATTCTGCAATAGGTTGGCCGAATTGCTTGCGCTCCATTGCATAATCCAAACTGTCCGAGATCAGACGTTCGGCCGCCCCCACGCAAACAGCAGAAATATGCAGGCGTCCGCGGTCAAGAACTTTCATGGCGGTGCGAAAGCCCTGCCCTGTTTTTTCGCCCAGAACCGCGGATGCAGGCACACGGCAGTTTTCGAAAATCACGTCACTGGTCAACGATCCCTGCTGGCCCATTTTGCGATCGACAGGACCAGTAGACAGACCCGGAGTCCCCGCTTCGACCAGAAATGCGGTGATGCTGCCCTCTGGGTTTTCGGGATCTTCGGTGCGGGCAAATACGGTGAACAGCCCTGCGTGCGGTGCGTTGGTGATAAAGCGTTTGGTGCCGTTCAGGATGAAATCATCGCCGTCCCGTTTGGCGGATGTACGCAATGAGCGGGCGTCTGACCCTGCCTCGGCTTCGGTCAACGCGAAGGAAGCGATCATTTCACCGCTGGCAAGTTTGGGCAGGTAATGCTGTTTTTGCGCCTCTGTCCCATCCATGATCAAGCCTTGCGAGCCGATACCGTTGTTGGTGCCCAACAGGGATCTGAACGCCGGCGAGGTTCTGCCCAACTCGAATGCGAGATTGACCTCTTCTTCCATGCCAAGACCCAGACCACCGTATTCTTCGGGGATCGACAGGCCGAACAGACCCAAATCCCGCATTTCGGCGCGGATGTCTTCGGGGATGTTGTTTGTATCCGCGACTATAGCCTCGTTTGGCACCAGACGTTCGCGCACAAAGCGTTCCAGCGTGTTTTTCAAAAGGTCGAAAGTTTCGGGATCAAGTGCCATAGTATCCTCGGTTTTATGTCAGTAAATCCCGCGCCAAACGAGCTTGGGGGCGGGTAAGATGCGGGTCACAGCGGACCTGCGGGTCGGGCCAGCGTATCACTGCCGCTTTGGCCGTGACCAGTGGCGTGGCGCGGTTTTTCCCGATGCGCCGCCTGTAACGCTGCGCAACGGGGTAAAAGATCGGGGTGCCCGCCACCGTTTCAGGAAGAATACAGCCCTTTGGAATTGGCAAAGCCCGCCCGTGCGCGCAGTCGGGTCAGGCAGCTCGCTAGATTTTTAGGCAGTTCAAAACCGTCCGCCGCCGCCCAGTCCAGAATGTAAAACAATGCGCCATCCGCAATGCTGATCGGCCCCATCAGATATTCCTGATCGGCCAACATTTCTGACAGCACATTTAACCCGTTTTCCACCTGCGTCCGGCCATGGCTGCGCAAAGCGTCTTGGGCGTCTGTGTCGGAGACGAATTTCTGTGGGACTTTGACAAAGGTAAAGCCCCGCATGTGGACCGATCCCACCATGAAATCCAAGGCCGCAAGAGTGCGTGTCTGGACCATTAGATCGCCGGGCCAAAGTTGTGGCGCCAATGACTGCCCGATCCAATAGGCGATCGACTGAAACTCTGTCAGGACGGTGCCGTCTTTCAGTTTTAACGCGGGGACTTTACCTTTGGGGTTTTGCGCACGGTATTCAGGTGTGTTTTGCTCACCTGTGCGCACGTTCACCACTTGGGTGTCAAAGGCTATCCCCGCCTCGTCCAGCAGATACAGAATACCGTTGGAACAGCTTCCCGGGGAATGAAATAATGTCAGCATTTTTGGCCCTCCAAGCCACAAGACCCGCAGCTTCTACAGGGAGTAGAACGCGGATCTTTGTATCAGGTTCAAGCAGATAGGATCATTGTCCCTGCGCCAAGGCAAGGCCGTTTAAGGCATAGGTTCAGCGCTATTTAACGAGAGAAACCTGCAATCAAATCCTGATGGGTTGCGCCAAGCCCTGCAAGCGCATTGCGAACCTCTTCGTTGGCGGGACCGTAAACGGTGAAGGATACAGGCGCAAAGGCGGCCATAAAGCGATCCGCGAATTTTGCGCCGAAATTGCCCAGATGAACCATTACGGCAGCATTATCTGCATAGCGTTCCAACACGGTGCAACGGGTTTTATCGGCGTTCAGATAATATTCATAGGTCAGCGCACCGGGTTCATCTGCCTGCGTGGCTTTGGCCATTTCTGTGACCAAAGGCAGAACCGCGTCGGCCTGCCCTACCTGAATCTCCATTTCCAGAACCCATTCGATTGCTGTGCTCATAACGATCCCTCCCAAAGATATATGGCTGAGTGTAGCACGGGTTATTCGCGAATGGGGATTATGTTTGCGGGCCGTGTAAAAGGCATTGGAACATAAAAAACGCCCGCAGCAAAAGCTGCGAGCGCAGGGAGGGGACGACAACGTGGGGAGGTTATTCGTTGTAGTCGAGGTTGAATTTTTCAATACCAACTGCAACGCCAACACCGGTTGTGCCAGAAATCGCGGCGGGCTGCAGGGCGAACGAACGGTCAAGCCCGCCAACCAACAAGTGGCCACCACCACCCGCACCCAGCGTCGCATCTGCTGTTGCGCCGATAAAGTTGCCAGCCAGTCCGCCTTTTTCAAGACCGGATGTGGGGGCAAACACATACCAAACCATGGTTTCAACCTTTTGCGCCGTCAGATCGACGCCAACTTTGCGCGCGGTCCCTGTGTAATGTTCAACGACACCGGTATCGGCAGGAACATAGGCGCAATCAAACGTCGCTTTTGAGAAAACAATCAGGTTTTCGCGATCGGATTGCGCACAAGTCAGTTCACCCACTTGGACTTTGTTATCCCAGTTCAACGGCGCGGCCAATTCGGACGCGTTGGAATCCTTTGGGGTCGCCTCATCAGCCTGCACGGCGAATGGCAGTGTGGCAGCGGCGATCAAAGTGGCGGCGGCGGTTCGTGTAAATGTACGGTTCATATCGTGTCCTTTTCTGTTGCATCTCATGTGCTACGAAAAGGTAACGCGCGGTTTGGCGGATGGTTCCAACACGGCCGCAAAAACTTTGAACCATGGCTGGATTTAGCGAACCACAGGGCCGGATACGCCCCCAGATCGTATAAAACAGGCGGTAAAAGGCAAAAATCGACAGAATAGAAGCAACGAACCCTTTGCATTTGGGAAAAAATGCTGCATAGAGACCCCGTGAAGCCGTCTTTCACACGTTCCGTTCTTCTTCTTTGTTGCAGACGCGGGTACCGACTAGAGACCAGACTGCACCAAGCCGCCACATACTGTGGGTGGTACTAAATTAGGAGACTTACGATGGCTAATGGCACCGTAAAATGGTTTAACGCAACTAAAGGTTTCGGCTTTATCGAGCCTGAAGCTGGTGGTGATGATGTATTCGTGCACATTTCTGCTGTTGAACGTGCTGGTCTTTCCGGCCTGAACGACAACGACAAAGTATCATACGAAATCGAACAAGGCCGCGACGGTAAATCCTCCGCTGGTCAACTGGCAATGCGCGATTAATTTGCGCACGGCAGGGTACGCCCTGCTGGCTAGACGATTGAAACGCTCGCAGGGAAACCTGCGGGCGTTTTTCGTTTGTGATGGTGTTACGCCCACTACTTTGACGTTAGGTATTTATTAACTGAAATCGTGCAGCTTCCGGTGATGCCGAATTACATACGACCGGTCCAAAACGGGGCCTGTGTTTTTTTAACCGTCACTCTTGCGGACCGAAGATCGCAACTTTTACTTCACGAAGTTGAGGCATTGCGTGATGCCATAAGGCAAACCCAACGCAATTGGCCGTTCAAGGTAAATGCATTTGTCGTTTTGCCAAACCATTTTCATGCCGTCATAACACTTCCAGCCGAGGATGCAGCCTATTCAACGCGGGTCCGGGTGATCAAAAGCCGGTTTTCCCGAAAGTTTGCGCGGCAGAATTTACGGCAAAGCCATATAAAACGCAGTGAGCGGGGGATTTGGCAACGACGCTTTTGGGAACACCATATTCGCGGACCCGACGATTACGCAGCCCATGTGCGATATTGTTGGAACAACCCCGTAAAACATGGATTGGTTGAAAGGCCTAGCGATTGGCCCTATTCATCCATCCACCGCGACACCCAAAGGGGGTTGGTTCCACCCGAATGGACCGATCAATTTGCGCGAACACCGTAGGGTGCGTGGTTCCCACGCACCATTGTAGGATAGAAACGGAAGTGCGGTGCGTGGAAACCACGCACCCTACGCTTGCACTTTTAGCGGTTCGGCAATCTTGCTCGCGCATTTCGAACAATTTTCTCTACGTCATGATCCAACTTCAATTGCTCAAGGTTGTGAATACATTTTAAGCCGGCACTGGTTACTACACCCTTAGTATCACCTGCGAACCTAGAGCTAAGCTCCTGAAAATACCTTGGCTCGGGAATTTCGTAATTACTGGGGATTTTGTTTCCCAATTGGTACACTGCGTGGGCTACAAAATCTGCAATTTCCAGTAAATCCTCCTCACCTTTAGCTTTGGTTGTGATGGAAAAAGGATTTAAAACTCGCAAGGAGAAAGACTTAGGGTTCAAAGGGTTTTTCTTGACCTTCCCTACATATCTAATCAGTCGGTCGTAGTCATGGTTCCTACGTTCCAAAGTCACCTGAATATCGTCAGCCTTTGCACCAGCGGTAATCAAGTAGTCGCAGATCCTTTCAAGTAGGTAAGAAACACACTTATTGTAGAATTTCTGTGGGTCGGCCTCGATCGTCTCTTTGTAGATGCCCAAAGTTGCTTTGTTGGAAATTAAAGCGAATAGGCGAACTTGAAGATTTCCAATACTCCGAGCCAAAAGAACCTTTTCCGAATGACCTAAGTCCGTAGCGTGTTTCCAATTCGTTTTACCAATTTTTTGCTTAAACGCATCAAGTGTCTGGCGTGCTTTATTTTCTGCCTCTGGCTGAAACACCGCTGCTCCAAGTACAAAATATGGCGAAGCACCTCGGCTGGCATCATTCCTTATTTTAGCAATGCCAGCCTCACCACTTTCATCAATATAGACCGTGAATTTCATATCACCTGTCCAGTTCTCTCACCCCACAACCTCCATAAACTCCCGCCATTCCCGCACGCTCATACCAACATCAGCAGCAGTCACTTCCTCACCTTTCAGCATTTTGCGCAGGGCTTCTACAGCGGGTTGTGACAGTTGTGCGCCACCCAACCGATAATCCTCAAACGCTTTATAGGCGTGGGGCACCCAATCCGCCACCAGCCGGCAGATTTCTTCGGCGTAGACGCGGATTTCGTATTGGGCGTGGGCATCGGCGCGCAGGCGCAGGAAGTGGAACAGGTTGTGCAGGTCCACCTTCCAATACCATTGGGTATAGATGTTGGCGGGCAGGTTCATCCGGGCCAGTTCGCGTGCCAGCGCAATGCCGCCGCCGTCCTCGCCGCCATCGTCGATCATGGTTTGATAGTTGTCATAGGCCCGCGCGCTGTCGGCTTTCAGCATTTCCAGCACCCGCTGTGCGTCCTCGCCCACAAGGGTTTCGCCCCTGCCCTGATTGTTGATAACAGATTGCCTGGCCAGATGTTCCTCGGCGGGAATATAGAATTCGCGGTCCAGAATCGAATAGCGGGCAGAGTATTCATTCACGTTGGCGGTCCGGTGGCGAATCCACTGGCGCGCCACGAAGACGGGCAGCTTTACATGCAGCTTGATTTCGCACATTTCAAACGGGGTCGAATGCCAGTGACGCATCAGATAGCGGATCAAACCCTCGTCGTTTTGCACCGCTTTGGTGCCCTTACCATAGGACACACGGGCGGCCTGCGTGATCGCGGAATCGTCGCCCATATAGTCAATGACACGTACAAAACCGTGGTCCAGAACCGGGTGCGCCGTATAGAGATGCTCCTCCATTCCGGGGGCAACAACACGACGGGTCTGGGCGGTTTGCGCCCGCTGGTCGGTAATTTCGGCCTGTTGTTCTGGCGTAAGTGGCATGGGGACGGTTCCTGTATATCTGACTCGCTGACCACTATATCTAGAAGCTGGCTTTTACGAAACACGATATGTGGCGGTTTTTGACGAATTTTTATGTCACACACTGCGCGATAGTTTTGCAACAGGTTGACGTCCGTGATCGTTGAAAAGATTGACAGAATCCGCAACCATACCGTTAGTGGGATCAACGAGGCAGTGATAATAAAAAAAGCAGGATATTCAAATGAGACTCTCATTGGCAGTCGCGGCGTCGGTCGCAACGCTCTTAAGCGCATGTGGTGGCGGCAGTTCTGATGGCACCGTGACAACACCCGGCTCTTCAACTGGCGGTACAGACGATGTTTCAGGCAGAAGCCCCGCCAAAGTATTATTGGTAGGTGACAATCAGGCAACCCGTCTGGAAAATGACGCCGACAACCGTCAAATCATCGTTGAAACTATCCCCTTTGATGACGAAGTTTTTGAAAGCCGGTTGGATCGCAACAGGGCTTTGGATCAAAACGGGTATCAAGCCTATTCCAGCGTTAGAGGCTTTGACAATTATACAGCGTTCCGTGGGGAATCGAGCACGGGTGACGTAGCTGTTATTGTCGTTAACTCTGGCGAATACATTGACCATGGCTACAGTGGCGCCACCTATGAACGCGGCACAACCACCTACTTGCCGAACGAAACGCAGCGCGCTTATTACGAAGGCAAATATATCGGAACCCGTACAAGCGATGTGGGAGGCGGTATGGATATCATCAACGCCGATGCGAAAATGGAAGCCGATTTCTCGGATGACACATTCCGCGGTTGGATCACCAACCGAACACTGACCCAAAATGATACTGGTGTTGAGGTTGGCAGTGACATTACGCTGAAAAACTCGATTATTGATCGGGACAACTCTACCTTCCAGGGCGAAGTCGTGCAGAATGTGGGTGGCACAGACGGCGATGGCATCTACAGTGGTGTTTTTGGCGGTGATGAAGGTCAGGAAACGGCAGGCTATATCGTCACAACTGTGGGCGATACCCGCGAACTGGGCGTCTTCACTGCTGAACGATAGTTAAAAGGACCGCTGGGGGCATGCGGCACTTTTTCACCAAACTTGCAACTGTAGCAGCGGTCGGCCTTGGGCTGGCCGTTTCAGTTGGCTTTGCAGCACCTTTGTCCCTTTCCCCCGAAGAAGCCAGCGTCTTGGCCTGGACCTCGCTTGAAAAGAACCGCCCCCATATCACGCTGCAAATCGCGGATGCATTAAAAGATCAAGATCCGAACAATTTTGAAGCCGCTTTGTTGCGGGGCGAGGCTTTGCGCACCATGCGCCAATCCAAAGCTGCGAAGACAGCGGCATTGGAAGCTTGGGATCTGGCCCAGACCCAAGACCATAAATTCAACGCGGCCCATCTGGTGGCGAAAACCTATTTTGCGGACGGCGCAAAAATGCGGGCCCAGTTCTGGCTGCGCCGCGCCGCGCAGAACGCGCCCAACGAAAAGGCGCGCAAGCTGGCAAAACGGGATTTCAACTTTGTGCGGCGTAACAAGCCTGTTAGCACCGCCCTGTCATTTTCGGTTTTCCCCAGTTCAAACATCAACAACGGCTCAACCAATGACGAGCTGATCATCGGCGGCCTGCCCTTTCGTATCCCATCCTCAGGGCAACCCCATTCCGGCACGGGGATCACGCTTGGAATAACAACAAACTACCGCAAGTCGTTGAACGAAAACACATTACTGCGCCTTGGGTTCAGCGCCACTGGCACCACCTACAAGCTGTCCAAAGCGTCAAAAGCGATTGGATCGGGGAAAAAAGGCTCTGACTTTGCCTATGCAGGCTTGGAACTGCAGGCGGGCATCACCCTGTTTCCAAAGGCGTATAAGGCACCGGGCTGGGGACCAACGCGGTTTGACATGGCCTTGGGCCGAAACTGGTATGGCGGTAGCCCCCTGTCCAATTACGCCCGCGTCAGTGTCGGGCAGGATTACAATATTTCCAAAACCACCCTCGTGCGCGCCCGCATCGGGCTTGAACGGCAAAACCGGCTGGATTCCGACAGCGCCTCGGCGAATGTGGCCAGTGTGAACCTTGATATGCGCCACGGGTTCAAAAATCGGGCGCTGGTTGGCTATGGGGTGTCTGCCCGCAACACCTCCTCGCAGTCTAATGTGGTCGAAAGCAAAGTTGTCGGCGCCCATGTGTCCTATACGCCGCCTCCCCTGCCAATAGATGTGGTGCCCACCTTCTCGCTTAATCTGGAACGTACAGAGTATAGCAACCTGAATATCAACGGCGTCCAACGCAGTGACGAGCGGGCACGGGCCACAGTTTCGGTACTGTTCCCCAAGATCAATTACTACGGGTTTGCGCCGACTGTGAACGTCAGTGCCAGCAAAACCAATTCCTCAATTCCGATTTATTCCACCCGTGACTTACGGATGAACCTGGGCTTTAAATCCACCTTTTAGGCTGTTGCGATGGCACACCTGTGATCGGCATATGATTGCCGCAAGCCTGTCCTGCCGCTAACGTGAAGGTAGGTTTAAAAGGTTAAGGCATGTCCAAAGCCGTAAAATCACTGACACATTGGGCCTGCGCCATGGTGGTCACAGGCGCAAGCGCACTCTCTGCACAGGCCTGCGGTGTGGCCCTTGCGCTGGCTGTGGATGTGTCAGGCTCGGTTGATGACTATGAATATGATCTGCAAATGGGTGGACTGGCAGCCGCTTTGCGCGATGGATTGGTAGCAGATGCGCTGATTACGGAACAAGCGGCCGTATTGGTCGTCCATTGGTCGGGGCAATCCCGACAAGCCGTCGTCGTTCCATGGCACCGTGTTTTGACAGAGGAAGACGCAGAAGCACTGGCCCGCAAAGTTGAAACCGTCCCCCGCAAATGGCGTAACTTTTCGACGGGAATAGGCGAGGCTCTGGCCTTTACCGCAAACCAATTCGGTGCCGTTTCGGATTGCGAACGACGTGTGATAGACGTGTCAGGCGATGGCACTTCAAACGAAGGTGCCGCCCCTGAAGACATCAAAGAAACCCTCGCGGCGGCCGGATTTGTGATCAACGGGCTGTCGATCGAGGGAGAAACCGCCCAATTAACCGAATACTACCGCCAAAAAGTGATTGCAGGTCCCAATTCATTCGTCCTCCCCGCCTTTGGATTTCGCGACTACCCGGAAAAAATCCGCAGGAAGTTGATCCGTGAGGTTACAAAACAGGTGGCTCATGTGGAGTGAGAACCCTAGAAACCGTTGATATGGCAGGATTTGGATATTTGAAAAACAAAAAGAGAATGGGGCGGATTGAGGTGTTGGAATTGCGTTTCAATGTTCCAGAAATACTCAAAACAGCAGGTCAAAGGTTAAGCGCTGCGCTTGTTTTAGGGCTGGTTTTGGGATTGGGCAGCACCGCGCAGGCCTGTCGGCAGGCATTGGTTCTGGCGATTGATGTATCTGCCAGCGTTTCGACGCCCGAATATTTGCTACAGCGTGACGGGTTGGTGCGCGCTTTGCGGGATCCACAGGTGGCGGACTGGATGATTGGTGCCACAGGGGCCGAGGTGGACCTGTTGGTGTTTGAATGGGGTGGGCAGACACATCAACGGATTTGGGTCGATTGGACGCGGATTACCGATCCAGGAGTTTTAGGCACGGTAGCCGATCGGGTTTCGCGGGTGCAGCGCAGTTCCGAAGGGGAATCCACGGGACTGGGTACAGCCCTTTTGTTTGGCGCACAACAATTGGCCACACGGCGGAATTGTTCAATGAAAACCATTGATGTATCGGGCGACGGTAAAAACAACGTCGGCCCCCGTCCCCGCGATGTACATGCCCGTCTTGAAGCAGAGGGCGTCACTGTGAACGCACTGGTCGTGGCCACCCGCGATGTGGCAGAACTGACTGCCTATTTTCAAGCCGAGGTGATCCTTGGCCCCAATAGCTTCATCGAAACCGCTGGTGGTTTTGAAGACTATGCCCGCGCCATCAAGCGCAAGATGTTGCGAGAGTTGGTCCCGGGGCTTGCAGCGTTACAGCGCTAGAAGCTTGGGGATTGTGATTTGTACAAAGGACAATCTGCTGTAGGTTTTGATTATGAAACAGATTGCCCTGCCTCTGTTGATCCTTTGGCTGACGTTGTGCACCACGCGAGCCGTTGCTGCTTGCGAGGTGGCTTTGGTGGTGGCGCTGGATGTGTCCCGCTCGGTGGATGCACAGGAATATCAGTTAATGCGCGACGGGATCGCCAGTGCCTTTGTGGATGATGAGGTTCTGGAATTGATCGAATGGATGCCTGGCGGCGTGATGGTCACTGTCACCCAATGGGGCGGTGCGGGGCAGCAGCGGCAGGTTGTGGACTGGCTTTTGCTGCAAGATAAAAGCAGCGTTGTGCGCTTTGTGGAAAAGCTGATCCAAGTGAGCCGTGGTTTTGACAAGGCCGCCACTTCGGTCTCTGAGGCGTTGATCCACGCCGACACTTTATTCGGGCAAAAAGCCGCCTTATGCCGCCGCCGCGTGATTGATGTTTCCGGCGACGGAATTTCCAATGACGGCCCGCAAGTGGTGCCTGTCTCTGTGGCGATTGGTCGAAAAGGTGTGACGATCAACGGGCTGGTTGTGAGTGGGGCGACCCCTGATCCGGTGAACTTTTACATCAAACGGGTGATCCGCGGGCCGTTTCCTTTTGTTGAAGTTGCCAACAGTTATGCTGATTATCCCCGCGCTATGAAACGTAAATTACTGCGGGAATTGGTGCCAAGATTTGCGGCCCTGACACCGTGATATGTGTCAGTGGGTTTGGGCTCCGCCCACCGCATTCGGGAAAAACAACTGCTGCCCCTCTCGCGTATAGGCCGCGATCAAATCCTGCCCGTGTTTGGACAACATCCAGTTGATAAACATCTGCGCCCCTGCCGTATTCACATGGGGATGTTTTTCTGGGTTCACCGCTATGATTCCGTATTGATTGAATAAATTTGCATCCCCTGCAAATAGGATTTCATGCTGGTCTTTGCCGGCAAAAGCGATCCAAGTGGCGCGGTCTGACAGAGTATAACCTTGGGATTCAACCGCAATCCGCAGGGTTGCGCCCATGCCTGCGCCGGTTTCGCGGTACCACCCTGCCCCGGATGGATCGAGTTTGATCCCTGCATCCTGCCACAAGGCCCGCTCTTTCTTATGGGTGCCACTGTCATCCCCGCGAGAGAAAAATGGCGCTTTGCCTTGGGATAAAAGACCCAGAACCTCGGGCAGTGTTTTGGTATTGCCGACCCCGTCCGGATCCGTCTTTGGGCCGATCAAGACGAAATCATTATACATCAGATCGAAGCGTTTCACGCCCATTCCGTCAGCAACGAACTTCTCCTCGGCGGTTTTCGCGTGGACCAGCAGCACATCCGCATCCCCGTTGCGCGCGTTTTTGATCGCCTGACCTGTACCAACCGCAACCACATCGACCCGCAGACCGGTTTCAGCCTGAAACAAAGGCAACAAATAGGAATACAGTCCGGAGTTTTCGGTAGACGTGGTGGATTGCACCAGTACCCGATCCGCATCCGCCACAGCGGGGTTGCTAAGAGCAGCAAAGGCCGCGAAAATGCCAAGAAATCTGAACAAACGCATGGGGGTCCTCCGGTTGGAAACTCAATGTGCTAAATTTAGCATATTGTGTCTATGCCTAGCCCGCGCGCGAAAACGGAACAAGAGCGAACCCTGATGAACCGTAAGAAAAACAACCGCAAAGCCGAGCGCATCGCCCTGACACCGCAGTTGCGTACCAAGGTTCTGGTGCAAAACGACATGATTGGCGGCGGTAAAATCGAACTGTTGCGGTTGATAGCCGACACTGGCTCTATCAGTGCGGCGGCAAAATCCATGGGACTTGGCTATCGGCGGGCGTGGTTTCTGATCGAAACCATCCAGCGCATTTTCGACCAGCCCGTTTTGATCAGTGAACGGGGCGGCACGGGTGGTGGCACAAAGCTGACTCCGTTTGGCACCGAACTTGTGCAGCGCCACGCAGCCTTTGATCAGCAAATTACCGATGCCGCAGCAGATTTTCTAGACTGACTGGGGGAGCATCAGAACTCTGCCCCAAATCGTGAAGCCTCTGCTGAAACCCCTTGAAACCCTGCCCCCGTGGCCCTATATCAGAAATGTCTCGCTTGCGGGACTATGGTGATAAACGCGCATGTAATAAACGGATCGGACCCGGGGGCGGTACCCGGCGACTCCACCAAAACACCTGTCTTTGCAGGGGGTATGGGGTCGAAATAGGATCGACGGACGTCTAAAGATGTTTGCTTTTGCTCGGTGAGTTACCACCGTTATCGGTACATTTAAGCTAGTTGCAAATGACAACAGAGCTCCAGTTGCCCTGGCTGCGTAAGCAGTCCGGAATACTGAAAACTTAGTCCTAGGCTTTGCAGCCTAGGCGGGGTCCGCAGGCACCTGGCAACAGAAGCCTGCACTTTCAACACACTTAGATAGTACGACTTATGGCGGGCACAGGCTCCGTCTTGCCGACTTTTGCTTTTTAGCTGCTCTGCTTTGCAAAGCACCCCGCAAGCACCTGACTAAAGATGACGAAGCATCCCCTATTCTTCGGCCACAAAAAAACGCCGCGGACGAGGCGGCGTTTTTAAGTTGGAGGGTAAGCTATTGACTAGCTTGCCATTTTGTCGGCCAACAAGCGGCCTTCAAAGCCTTTCAACATAGGGTAAGCTGGTGCAAATGCAGCCGCTTCTATGTTGCCATTTTCAGGTGAAAGTTCCGGGAACAGAGCGAAGAGTTCGGCACGGGCCTCTGATTTCATGCCCAGAACGGTGGCGCGGCAGGGATGGAAGCTCTCGGTCATCAGGCCCTGTGCGTCGATCACTTCATGTTCGTCAAAGACGATGTGGAAATAGGTCACACCTTCTGCCGGACTTTGGTTGGTGACGGTGATGTCATTGACCAGCGCATGGGCGGGCACCAAGACTTTGTCACTGTCAAACAACAACTCTGCGCGCCAGTCTTCGACCAGAATTCTGTGCTGACGGGATACCGTCAGATCCTGCTCTGGCATGTTTTCACCAAAGGCATGGGCCGCAATTTTCACCGGACGCATGTTAGGATTTTGCACCATGGCAGCAGCCGACACTTGGGTCGAGCCGATCCAGCGGATTTCCTGCAACCCGTTGTCACGAGTCAGAATAGCATCACCTTTTTGCAAGGTTTCAACTGTTTTATATCCCGAATTCGTTAGGATTTTTGTTCCCGTCGCAAAACAGATGGTCACAGGAATAAGCAAACTGGTTGTGGACAAGGTGGCGCCACTGGAAAAATTCGCAACAGCTGTTACTTCGATATTGTCACCGGGCGCATAGGGCCAGCCGACAATATCATGGGCCGAAATACTGTACCCCAGCGGTGTCTGCACCAAAGTGCCATCACCAGGGGTAAACGTGTCATAGACCACTCCGTCCACCAACAAATCAACTGAATCCAGTGCCGGCAGTGGCGGAGGTGCAGTGATCACGTCCACCAGTTCGGACACATTCACAACCTTATCCGCACCGCCTGTATTGTCGATGACGTTCAAATCCCCCAAGTCCGAATTCGCGCCGACCCCAATTGCGGTTACTTTAGCGTTATAGGTGGATTCAAGCTGCGCCAGCTCATCAGCGGCATTATCGCCGCGATTGCGTTCACCGTCAGACAGGAAAACCACTGCGTTGGTGTCTGTTCCATCCACATCACCTGCCGCCTGCCAGGTATCTAGGACCTCATCCAAACCGGCCTCAAAGTTGGTATTGCCCCCTGCGTTCAAACCATCGACCGCCGCTTCAAATTCAGCCTGCTGGTCCAGAGTAAACGTCCCCAACGTGTTGCCGCCCGAATTATATTCAACCAGCGTAATCTCCACTGTGGATGGATCATATCCCGCATCCAGAAAGCTTTGAAACAGCGCCTTGGCGGCGATTTGTTCGGCTTCAAGGAATGTATCAAAATCACCATCCCCATCCACATCCGAGCCGGAATTAAACCCCGTTGATCCAGATGTATCCACCACCAGTGCAACATTGATATCAGGTGACAGACCATCTGTTGTGATCGAAACGTCCACAGGCAGCGTTTCATCTGTCCATGTGGGTGTGGTTAATTCGATTGTCGCGTCCAGCCCGTCAAAAGTACCGCTGTTCGAAGACGTTGTGGTTGAGGAGCCAAGAGCCATTATGTGTTTCCTTCACAAAATTTGAACGCTGCAAATCAGGTTTCGCGTTCAGCACTGAAACAGATTATGCCACAAAATTAACAATTTTTGAACTTTTTGTCCAATTTTTTCCACATTTTCGCCTTATTTTGAAAAATTGGAAAACAGGGCTTTGTTTGATCAACCCACGATTTTCAGGCATCGTTTTATACAATTGATTTAACAGCATAAAATGAAAGAATGGGCAGACTATATCGGTCCGACTCCGCCTAACTCACCACTTTTGAAAATTTAAAAACCCCCAGTATTTATCATTTTCTGTGCATTTTTTGAAGATTTTTAACAAAAATGGGCGTTTTTGCAGAATATCCGAGCAGCGATTTTCCCAATTTCAAGCAGAATTCAAAACAGTGATTCTACATCATTCAACCGCCTTGCAGGTAACTTCTTAACAACTTGCGCTTTCCATAAATGCGGAACAGGCTATTGTACTGGAAAGCCCCTAGAAACGGTTAACAAGAACTATGACTGACACAATTCCCTACGGCCAGCTAATGCACCGCGCCATGCGCGGGCTGATGCGCGAGCTATTGATCGATATTTCAAAGATCGGACATCTGCCGGGCGAGCATCATTTCTTTATCACATTTGACACCACACACCCCGGTGTCGACATCGCCGACTGGCTGCGCGCGCGCTATCCAGAAGACATGACCGTTGTGATGCAGCACTGGTTCGACAATCTGGTGGTCAGCGAAGACCGTTTCGCCGTTACCCTGAATTTCGGCGACCAACCCGAACCATTGGTCATTCCGTTTGATGCAATCCGCACCTTTGTGGACCCATCGGTCGAATTCGGGCTGCGGTTTGATTCCCATGAAGATGAAGACGAAATGGAACTCGACGACGTTCCCGAAAGCCCGATGATGGTGATCGAAGACGAAGAAGACGACGAGCCCACACCAAAAGGCGACGCTGAAGTTGTCTCGCTTGATAGTTTCCGCAAACACTGACTTCTTTTGAGTTGAAGTACCTCGGGGGTGTGGGGGCAGCGCCCCCGCTAACAGCCCCTAATGGGTCAACCGACAAAAGCAGGACGCCTTAATCGGTGCATCCGCGCGGGCATTGGCAATATCAAGACGCTGCTTGATCAACCGCGCCTCCCCGACCTGCCCCGTTTTCATCAGACATTCATGCAGCCCGTGCAAAGCCCAGACGTTATCAGGGTTTTGACAGGCGCGTGCCAGCTTTCCATCCAGACCCAGATCGGCGCGGTAGACCGCCTCGGCTTCGGCGACCCTGCCCTGCTCCAGCAACAGCGCCCCCAGCGCGTGACGGCTGGGCTGCATCCAGCCCCAAGGTTCCTCGTAAGGCAGTGTATCATCCAGTTCGACAGATTTGCGCAGATGATCAAAAGCCAGATCATAATCGCCTTTGCGGTAGGCCAGCTCGCCTTCCAGCATTTGGGTGCCGATATTCAGGATGTCCGAACATAGATTGTTAAACAAAACCCGCGTTTCGGGCACGGCGGCTTTGGCGGGATAAAACGCCGCGCGGTGGATTTCAGCCTGTGCCACATCACCGCTGGCCGCACATGCAACCGCCTTGGCATAGGCGGAAACTGCGTGGGTAAAGGCAAATAATTCTGCGTTTTCAGGTGGTACATAGGCTTTGATCGCATCCCACTGGCCAAAGCGGATCAGCGCATGCAGGCGCATGGGAAAATAGCTTTCGATCCAGTCGGCCGCGGGTTCAATCACGTCAGGGGTCAACAGGTTTTCCAGAAAATCCGCCGCCTGTAACGCGGGGCCAATCTGGCCTAGAAACATGGCACCATACAGCTGGAAATGCAGGTTGTGGCACATATAGGTGGTGTAAAAGGTAAACGGGCCGTTTTCTGCCAGATACTTCTGATCCGCTTTCCACGCCACCCCATTGCGGGTGACCACGTTTTGATATTGCCCGCACAGCACATCAATATGGGTGGCCATATGTTGCAGATGCCCAGCGTCTGGCACTAATCCGGTTAACGCATCGCCCGCTTTCAGTGCTTTTTCAGGGTGCGGCGACATTTCCATCAGGTGGATATACATGTGCAGCAGACCGGGGTGCGTCATGGCGGCGGGGTCATTGGCAAAAGCGGTTTCCATCAGGGTCATCGCCTCGGCGGTACTGGCATTTTGGGCAGGCGCACCTGATTGCAGATCCCACAAGGCCCAAGGGGAACGGCTCATCAAGGCCTCGGCTGTCAGCGCACAGATGTCCAGATCAGTGGGGTGATCGCGGTAAACGCTGCGCATCGCTTGGGCGTATGCCTCGGTATAGGGTTGGAAATCCTCTTCCTCAGCGGCAGTAATATTGCGGGCTGCAAGGGCGCGGATCAAGGCTTGTTCCATCGGGGTGGCACCGTCCAGACCTTTCAGCGCCCCAGCATAATGTTCTCCAAAGACGGCAACCGCCTTTTGTTTCTCACGGTAGGGATAGTCGGGCCAAGTATAATTATAGTTTGGCCCGATGGCATAACAGATGCCCCAATGGGCCATGACGCAGGCGGGATCAGCGGCCAGTGCTTTTTCAAAACAGGCTATCGCCTCGTTGTGATTAAAGCCGAAAGTCCAGTTCAATCCCCGATCAAACCAAAGCTGGGCTTGCGGGGATGGGGTGGTAATGGCGCGGCTGTGCCCGCCCAGATTATAATAGGTGTTCATCCTGTGACAGTGATATGACTTTTGGACGTTGGCAAGCATCATTGGCAGCAGTATATGGTAGCCAAGTTTTTTACATTGGAGCCCGAGATGACCGATACCCGCACAGAAACCGACAGTTTTGGCCCGTTGGAGGTTCCTTCCGACAAATATTGGGGCGCACAAACCCAGCGCAGCCTGAAGAACTTTCCGATTGGATGGGAAAAACAACCGGTTGCGGTGGTACGCGCCCTTGGTGTGATCAAGAAAGCCTGTGCGCAGGCGAATAAAGAATTGGGTAAAATCCCCGCTGAACTGGCTGATGCGATGATTGCGGCCGCTGGTGAAGTGGTTGAAGGCAAGCTGGACGATCATTTCCCGCTGGTGGTTTGGCAAACAGGGTCTGGCACCCAGTCCAACATGAACGCAAATGAAGTTGTGTCCAACCGTGCCATCGAAATGCTGGGCGGCGCATTGGGCACCAAGACACCCGTTCACCCCAACGACCATTGCAACATGGGTCAGTCCTCGAACGATACCTTCCCCACCGCCATGCATATTTCCGCGGCTATGACAGCCCATGACGTGCTGATCCCCGGTCTGGAAAAACTGCACGCCGCACTGGCAGCCAAGGCCGAAGCCTTCAAAGACATCATTAAAATCGGCCGCACCCACACACAGGATGCAACGCCCCTGACACTGGGTCAGGAATTTGGCGGCTATGCTTATCAGGTGGAACAAGGCATCAAGCGGGTGAAACACGCGCTGGAAAACATCTATCCACTGGCCCAAGGTGGTACGGCTGTGGGCACTGGTCTGAACACGCCAATCGGTTGGGGGGAAATGGTTGCCAAGAACATGGCAGAGATCACCGGCCTGCCGTTCATCACCGCCCCGAATAAGTTTGAGGCTCTGGCCGCCCATGACGCCCATGTGGAAATGTCAGGCGCGTTGAAAACTGTCGCCGCGTCCCTGTTCAAAATTGCCAATGATATTCGCTTGCTGGGTTCCGGTCCGCGCTGCGGCTTGGGCGAATTGATGTTGCCTGAAAACGAACCAGGTTCCAGCATTATGCCGGGCAAAGTGAACCCCACCCAGTGTGAGGCGCTGACACAGGTTTGCGCCCATGTGTTTGGCAATGACGCCGCCGTTGGCTTTGCAGGCTCGCAAGGGCATTTTGAACTGAACGTCTATAAACCGATGATGGCTTATAACGTGCTGCAATCCATGCAATTGCTGGGCGATGCGTCAGTTGCGTTTACCGACAATTGTGTTGTGGGCATTGAGGCTGACGAGGAACGGATTTCAACCCTGATGTGGGAAAGCCTGATGCTGGTCACAGCGCTGGCGCCTGAAATCGGTTATGATAATGCCACGAAGGTTGCCAAGACCGCCCATAAGAACCGCACCACCCTGAAAGAAGAAGCCGTGAAACTGGGCTTTGTCACCGCAGAACGCTTTGACGAAGTGGTACAGCCAGCGGATATGATCGGCCCTAAATAAGCTGTATTTCACCCCGATAAGAGCCGCCCTGCCCCGCAGGTGCGGCTCTTTTTGACTCAAAACCTAAGTATTTTCGAATTGCCGATTAACCGCATCCACGCCACTTCCCTGTAAGACTGGGCGCAGTCAGTTTTCACGCTGAATAACTTACGACTTTAAAATTACGGGGGTAGTTTGATGAAACACAGCTTTGGCAGCTGGACCAAACACTTGGGTGCTATAGGGGCAATTGGCAGCGAAACCGCTGGCGCGGCGGTTTATCCAAAACGACACGGGGGTAAGGGCTTTCCAGCGCCACCAAAGTGTCAGAGCTTTGTCAAACAGCGCGCTGGGGTCGATTGGTTGGGCAATGGCACCCTCAGGCTTGAATTCACAGAGATGAGCGCCTCTTTCGCCAAACAGGCCGCTGACAGACATCCAAACGGCCCGAACACTGGAACGATAAATGGGTCAACACATAGCCTGTCGCAATCCCCCAACAGGGTTTGGAAAAAACTTCAGGTATGACGTTCAACTACCTAAGGTGGACACATGCACCACAAGATGCAGCTAAAATAGCAGGTATATAGTAAAATAACGACATAACACCACTATATAGCCGCTGTTTTGGGAAAAAACCTTGTCTGATTCCCCCTCCTGACCTAATATTTAGGCAAGAACCAGAACCTCCGTCAGAGAGGTCAAAGGTCAAGAGGCGGGCAGCGGATAACATCACCAGCATAAGGTGAGGGTCTATCTGCCCTAGGGTATCGGGCGGGTGATTGGGACAATTTACCTTTTTTGAAGTGAACGGCGATCCGTTGAACTACAGTAGCCTAACGCTGGGTTCCAGCGGGCAGGCCGTGGTTGAGGATAATGACGGTTTTCTTCAATCTGGTGCCGACGATACGGGCATACAGTTTTCCATCAACGGGGTGGATTTTGAATCTTCAGCCTGGCCTGACTATGAATCCACCGGTGACAATGTTGAAATTTTCAGCGCCACCATCCGGCACGGTTGGTACAATCAAACCGTAACCTTCGCCTATCTTACTGCCGAAAACGATGGCGTGGATGACCGTGTAGACAGACTGGTGCAGCTTTCTGGTCCGGAATTCTACCCAGGTATGCGCCTGCGCAATATCCGCTTGAAAGACGGCAACTCGGATATTCCCTATAACTCTATCCCGTCCATCATCTGCTTCACGCCGGGTGCTATGATCACAACACCACGGGGGCAAGTTGCGGTGGAAAACCTGCGGGTAGGCGATCTGGTGATTACGGCAGATAACGGTTTACAGGCCATTCGCTGGGTTGGCCGCAAACGCATGACTGGTGCGCGATTGCAGGCCTATCCCGAACTGCGCCCCGTACGCATCCGCAAAGACGCCTTTGGAAACGGTCTGCCAGAACGGGATATGTGGGTTTCGCCACAACATCGCATGTTAGTACGCTCTGAACGGACAGCGCTTGATTACGGCGAGACCGAGGCCTTGGTGCCTGCGAAGGGATTGCTTAACGATTTATCGGTTACAATCGACTATGGCTTGCGCGAAACCGAATACGTCCACATCCTGTTTGACCGACATGAGGTGATTTTTGCCAATGCCACCCCGACCGAAAGCTTTCACCCCGGGCATCATGCGCTCGACACCATCGAAGACGACGCTCGCAGTGAATTGTTTGAAATCTTCCCAGAGCTGGAACAAAAACCAACCGAATACGGCCCCACCGCCCGACTAAGCCTGAAGGTACAGGAAACCCGTTCACTGATGCGGCGCGGTGCTTTTGCTGGCATGGGGCTGGGGTTGTGACGCGAAAGACTCAATCCAGCAAAATTAGAAATACATTGCGCACAGGGAATTGAACGAACCCAAACCTTGGCGCAAGATAAAAACATAAAATGATCTGGCACAAGCTGGACAGACATGAGGCAGGCGATTACGCCCCCGCGACGAGGCGGGGGCGGCATCCAGAACATATAGGTGTGATGTGAACATCACCTTTTACGAAACCTTAGGAAAACCCGAGGTAGACGGGGAATGCACGACTCTGCGTGAGGGTCTTGCCGAACTGGCTGTGGCCCCTGACACATTGATGAATTTAGGCGCGGATCAAAGCCGCTGCCAGATAGACGGCGTTGAATACCTACTATCCGGCCCTGCCCAAGGGGCAGTCTGGTCAGGTGTGGTCAATCCCAACACCCGCCGCCAACGCCGCGTTCAATTCGCCCAATTGCGCCGCATCGACGGACAACGCTGCCCAACACGGATTGTATTGATCAAAGGCAAATTAGCCCGCGGTGAAGCCATTTTAAACGTCACCGCAAGCCAGAATTCGGTCACGCTGGATCACGACGGGCTGGTTTGTTTCACCCAAGGCTGCAACATCCTGACCGCATTTGGCGATCTGCCAATTCAGAACCTGCGGGTGGGTGATCTGGTGCATACAGCTGACAACGGGCTGCAACCAATCCGCTGGATCGGCTCCCGTGAGGTGACACAAACCCGCATCAATCTTGCCCCCCATTTACGCCCTGTGGTTATTCGTCGTGATACTTTTGGACCAGGCCTGCCAATCAGCGACATGCGTGTTTCCCAAAAGCATCGGATGGTTCTGGAAACCGATGAAATCCTGCAAGTTTATGGCACTAGCGGCATTCTAGCCCCCGCCGCAATTCTGGTGAATGACGGCAATATCCAGTTGGACCCCGTCGCCAAAGACACCCGCTATATCCACCTGCTGTTCGACGATCACCAGATCATCTTTGCCGACGGCATCCCAACCGAAAGCTTTTATCCCTGCCCCAGTTCGCTGATGTCCCTGACACCCGAGGATCGCAGGTTGGTGTTTTCCCTGATGCCGCATCTTGAATCCCACCCGCTAAGCTACGGCCCCTGCGCGCGGCCTGTCTTGCCAGTGGATTTATCGCAGTTTAAGGCGGCATGATGGGATATGATCGGCCCAGCAAACATTCACTTTCCCTAAAAGGTCATCGCACCAGCGTATCCCTAGAGCAGGAATTTTGGGATGGCTTTCGCGAAATTGCCAAAGCAGAGGGCACCGCACTGAACGCTTTAGCGGCGCGTATTGATGCGGAACGGGGAATTGATTGCGGCCTGGCCTCTGCTATTCGACTGTTTGTGTTTCGCTGGTATCGGGACCACGGGGCCGCAAGCTAAGGTGAATTCCGTCTTTGGCCCGCACTGTCAAATGAGCAGCGGGAACAGGCACTTTACCATCCACCACCCTGAATTCAAACGATTTTGCTAGAATAGCCAGCAGCAGCACGCCTTCCACCATGGCGAACCCGGCGCCAGTACAGACCCGCGGGCCAGTGGAAAACGGGATATACGCCTCGCGCGCGGGCTTCTTGGTTTCGGGGCGGTCCCAGCGATCCGGATCAAACACATCGGGTTTGTCCCAAAACCGCTGATGTCGGCCCATATGCCAAGGCGAAATCACGATCTGACTGCCCACTTTGATCTTACGTTTGCGAAAGGTTTCCTGTTTCAGGTTCTCACGTACCATCATGGGCACGGGGGGATACAGGCGCAAGGCTTCGCGAAAGACATTGCGGGTGAAAGGCATTTTTGAAAGGTTTTTAAAGCTGAAATCCCCATCAGCACTGGCGGTACGGGCCTCGGCTGCGACGCGGGCCTGTGCGGATTGGTCTACTGCCAGCAAATACAGCGTCCAAGCCAGCGCCGAGGCGGATGTTTCATGGCCAGCCAGAAAGAAAATCGCCACCTGATCCACCATATCCGCACCAGTAAATTTTTCCCCCGTCAGAGGATCGGCAGTGGTCATGATTTTGGTGGCCAGATCGTCGGGCGCTGTGCCAGCGGCAATTTCCGCCGCGCGGTCGTCGGTCAGTTTGGTCAGCAAAGCCCGAATTTTGGCGCTGGTGTCTTTGGTGCTGGTCCGTTGAAACGCAGGCATCCAACGGGGCATTTTAAAGAAACTTGCCACATTCATCAAAGGCTGGGTACGTTGATAATTGCGGAAATTTTCGAATACACCTTTGGCGTCATTATCGGTGATCGGGATGGAAAACAGTGTGCGAAAGATAACGTCGGCGGCCAGTTGCGAGGTTTGTTCTTCGATTTCAAGCGAGGCCCCTGTGGCAAGCGGGGTCAACCGTTCAACCGCTGCATGGCCAGCGTCTAGCATGGATGGAAACACATCGCGCAGACGCCCGCCCTCAAAAGCGGGATCAATGATACGGCGCTGATGTTTCCATTTTTCGCCGTTTGACACAAAAACCCCGTCCCCCAGCAAGGAAAACAGCGCGCCACGGATAATTTCGGATTTAGGGAAATCATCGGGGCGTTCGTTTAGGACGGTTTTAACCAGTTCGGGTTGGTTTACAAAATAACTGCGAAAAAAAGGCATGCGGAATTCAGCCATCCAAGCGCGGTACAGCCGTTCGGGTTGACTGGCAAAAATGTCTTTACGGAACAATTGGATATGCTGCCACAGGGATACTTTGTCAGGGCGTGAGGCTGGTTTGGGCGGGGTGAAATCACTCATCCAGACATGCTCGTATGTGGGTTCACGGCGCGGCTGATCCGCGAGGGAGAGTGGTTGCGGCGGGCAAAACGATCCGCCAAAAACTCGGGTCCGGCAGTGATTTTGAAATAATCGTATTCTTTGGGCAGATCAAAGGCGCAAAGATACTGAAAGTGCAGGCGGAAGAATTTGTTTTTGATTTCTTTCTGTCGGGCCTCTGACAGGGTTTGGGTAAAGGCCGCTGACAGCACCAGCGGGTGGATTTTTCCGTTTTCGGGGGCCACGCCTGACACAGAAACCGGATCACAAAGTGCAAAGGTGGCGCCGTCACTGGGGGCGGACACATCTACCCAAGACAGGCACTTTTGTTGGCACAGGAAATTCAGATCGCCGCGTAAGCGACTGGCATTGCGCAAAAAACTGACCATGGGGATCACCTGCCCAAGGGTCAAAAGGGCCAGCCGCGGGCCGTGGTCCGGCACCCTGCCCTGACGGATCAGATCGGCCAGAATACTGACCGCCAGATGCGCGCCCGATGAATGGCCGACCACCAGAACCTCATCCACATCAGATTGCAGGGCGTGCGCAATGCGGTCGGCAAAGCCAGCCATGCGCAGTTCCAATTCGGGCGGATTTTCCCCTTTGAAGCGGGCGGAATAGCCGTAATCATGCATCAGGTAATAGGCAAACAGATGGGCGTCTTTGCGTTTGAACCAGGTCAACAGGCCGATGAGTATCAGCGGCGCAGCAATCAGGCCTGACAACCAGTGGAGATATTGAACCGACAGAAAATAGGCCGCCGCCGCCAACCCAAGGGCCAGAAAAAGTTGAACCAACAGCATTGCAACGGGATAAAGCGCGGCCAGAACCGGACCAATGCGCAGTTTCATCAGGCCAAACAGCGCACCGGAACCGATGTATTCCCATGCCGTGGTCAGCAGCAAAAGATAGGTGCGGGCGATGTTCTGATCCATCGAGGTTTGCACAATATCAGCCCAAAACAGCACTTGAGCCTCGGTTTTGGTGAATTTCCCGTCGATTTCAGACTCAACCCCCCAGCCGAAATATTCAACACCTCTGGCTTTGGGGACAAGTTTCAATTGGTAGCCCGAAATTTCAGCCTGCTCTGCGCCTTCCTTACGATACAACTCGCGATACCGGCGCGGGGGCACCGGATCGTAACCAGGAATATAGAACATCTGGCGGGTTTTGACGGTGTGTCTTGCCTCTTCGGGCATTATTCGGACCTGATACTGCTAAATCCCTGTCACTATAGGCAGGAATTCTAGCGAAAGTAAGGCGGTTAACCCACCAAGGCCAAAGCGGGGAACATTTCCAGCAGCCAGTAGGAAAACCGCGAGAACAGATCAAACACCAGCATCAGGCCGACGCAGATCAACAGGACACCCATGATCTTTTCGATCAAAGCCATATGGCGTTTGAAGCGGTTCATGATGGTCACGGCGCGGTTGATGAAAACAGCGGCGAGAATGAACGGCAGGCCAAGGCCAAGCGCGTAGAACCCCATCAGGATTGTGCCCCGCGCGATAGAACCCTCTTGGGCGGCCACAGACAGGATCGCGCCGAGGATCGGGCCGATGCAGGGGGTCCAGCCAAAGGCGAAAGCCAGCCCAAGAACATAGGCCCCAAAGGCGCTGCCGCCTTGATCGCCTGCGTCGATGCGGGCTTCACGGTACAGGAAGGGAATGCGGATCAGGCCGATGAAATGCAGGCCGAACAGAATAATGATCCCGCCTGCAACCATTCCGAAAACCCGTTGGTTTTGCAGGAAAATCTGGCCCAGCAAGGAAGATGTAAAGCCGAGGAAAATAAACACCGTAGACAGGCCAAGCGCGAAGAAGATGGCCGCGATGATCGCAGGGCGGTTCGATTGTTTACCTTCGGTCATATCCGCCATGGTGATGCCGCCCATATAGGCAATATAGGGGGGCACAATCGGCAGCACGCAGGGGCTGAGAAAGGAAATAACGCCAGCCAGCAAAGCGACCAGCAGCGAGGGCAGCAGGGCTGCATCTATGACGTCAATTCCAAACATGACACAGCCTTACTGCAAGCGCGCACCCCCGTCATCCCAGAAGCGATCACGCTTGCGTGGACTCTTGCAACAAAGCCGATTAACTGGCGGGTATGGACTATGATGCTGATCTTGATGCCACGGGTTTGTTATGCCCCTTGCCCGTTTTAAAGGCGCGAAAACGCTTGCAGGCTTTGGCCGCGGGGCAGATTTTGCGTGTAACGGCAGATGACCCTGCTGCGGTCATCGACATGCCGCATTTTTGCGCGGAACAAGGGCATGTTTTGGTGGCAAGCGATGTAGACGCCGCACCGCAGGTCTATTTTATCGCCAAACGCGGCGCATGAGGCTTGGTTTAGGGGCCTCGCCGGCCCCCGCCTTTGGCTCCCCCGCAGGTATTTTTGGCTCGAAAGAAGATGATCAGAGCAGAATTGGGCTGGTTTCTTCGCTGAGCAGGACATTGGCGTCGACGTTACCAGCGCCCGGCAGGGTCATGATGCGGCGGCGCAGCACACGTTCGAAATCGGCGATGTCGCGGGCGACCACTTTGAGTCGGTAATCGTAAAGTCCAAGCACGTGTTGCACCACTTGGACCTCGGGGATGGCGGTCACGGCCCGTTCAAAGTCTTCGACGCTGACGCGGCCTTTGGTAGCGAGTTTGATGCCGAGGAAGACGGTGACGCCGAAGCCTAAAGCCTCTTGGTTGAGGCGGATGCTACGGCCTGTGATGACGCCGCCCTCTTCCAGTTTACGGATGCGGCGCCAACAGGCGGGTTGCGACAGGCCGACCCGCTTGGCCACGGCCGCCGCATTTAAAGAGCCGTCTTTTTGCAAGGCCCGCAGAATCGCACGGTCGGTGTCATCCAGATCTATCATAACGGCAAAATGTCAGAGTTTTTGAGGTTGGAGATCAGCATCAAGGCTTCGATATCGTCAATATGGGGCAAGGCGAGAATGCGGGTGCGGTAGATGTCTTGGTAATGGGCCATGTCACGGGCCAATACGTTCAGGCGCACATCGACACGGCCTAAAAAGGTTTGAATTTCATTGACTTCGGGGATTTTACGGGCGTCTGCGATAAAGGCATCAAAGGCGTTGGACTGGGTTTTATCCAAGGTGATACGCAAAGAGACCTCGACTTCATATCCCAATGCTTTGGGGTCGATGCGGATATCACGCCCTTGGATGATGCCCGATGTTTCAAGCCGTTCAATCCGCCGCCAGCAAGAAGCCGCAGTCAGGCCTGCCTGCTCTGCCAATTGGGCGGTGCTGGCAGAGGGGTCATGCTGCATCAGGCGCAGCAATCTTCTGTCTGTATCGTCGAGTGTTTGCATGAATTACTCAGTATCAGCACGCATGACGAATAACAATTGCAGAAAGCACGGGAATTTGTGATGTTTTGAACCCTCTCTCGTGTGGTTTCCCGTAATCTGTGGCCAGATACTGCACCCTAAGGAGAATATCATGCGTGTATATTACGATCGCGATTGCGACATCAACCTGATCAAGGACATGAAGGTCGCTATTCTGGGCTATGGCTCGCAAGGGCATGCCCATGCGCTGAACCTGCGTGATTCTGGCGCGAAGAACCTTGTTGTGGCGCTGCGCGAAGGCTCTGCCTCGGCTGCCAAAGCTGAAGGCGAAGGCCTGACCGTTATGGGTATCGCCGAAGCCGCTGCTTGGTGTGACCTGATCATGTTCACAATGCCCGACGAATTGCAGGCAGAAACATATAAAAAATACGTTCACGACAACCTGAAAGACGGCGCAGCCATCGCGTTTGCCCACGGTTTGAACGTACACTTCGGCCTGATCGAACCAAAAGCTGGTGTTGACGTGATCATGATGGCGCCAAAAGGCCCGGGTCACACGGTACGCGGCGAATTCACCAAAGGTGGCGGTGTGCCTTGTCTGGTGGCTGTGGATCAAAACGCATCCGGCAAAGCGCTGGAAATCGGCTTGTCCTACTGTTCCGCAATCGGTGGCGGCCGGTCCGGTGTTATTGAGACCAACTTCCGCGAAGAATGCGAAACCGATCTGTTCGGTGAACAAGCGGTTCTGTGTGGCGGTATCGTTGAATTGATCCGCATGGGCTTTGAAACGCTGGTTGAAGCCGGTTACGAGCCTGAAATGGCCTATTTCGAGTGCCTGCACGAAACCAAGCTGATCGTGGACCTGATCTATGAAGGCGGTATCGCCAACATGAACTATTCCATCTCTAATACTGCGGAATATGGCGAATATGTTTCCGGCCCGCGCATTCTGCCCTACGCTGAAACAAAACAACGCATGAAAGACGTTCTGACAGACATTCAAACGGGTAAATTCGTGCGTGACTTCATGCTGGAAAACGCTGTTGGCCAGCCGTCGTTCAAAGCGACACGCCGGATCAACGACGAGCACCAGATCGAAAAAGTGGGTGAAACCCTGCGCGGCATGATGCCTTGGATTTCTGCTGGTAAAATGGTTGATAAAACCAAAAACTAAACGCACTTCGGTAAAGACCGAAGTATGTGAAAAGGGCATCGTCAGCGATGCCCTTTTTGTTTAGCGTAACGCTATGACAGCATCTCCTGAACATCCGGGCCTGAAAAACTGGCTATTAATCATCGTCTTGGGGGCAATCTGGGGCGGGGCTTTCCTGTCCACCAAACTTGCCTTGGGCGGGTTTGGGCCGTGGTGGGTGGCCACGGGGCGCGTGGGTATTGCTGCTTTGGCGATTACCGTGCTGGGGGCAAGTATGGGGCAAGGCATGCACCGGATCACCGGCTTGCACAGTTGGACCTATGTCTGCGCCTTCGGGCTGACTTCGGTGGCGATGGGTATGGCGCTGCTGACATGGGGACAGCAGCATGTACTGTCGGCCTTTGCTGGGATTTCCATGGGGGCGGTGCCGCTGCTGATCCTGCCATTGGCCGCGATTTTTTCCAAAGATGAAGGCATCGGCCCGCGCCGTATTGCGGGGTTTGTTGTGGGGTTCATCGGCTTGTTGGTGCTGGTTGGCCCCCGTGCGTTTTCATCCAGCGGGCGCGATCTGGAAACATTGGGCCAACTGGCCTGTATCGGCACGGGCTGCATGTATGCCATCGGGTCCATTCTGACGCGACGCAGCCCGACAATGCCCCAACTTGCCTTTGCCGCTGCTACACTTTGGGTCGGGGTGATCATTCTGCTCCCCCTCGCCTTTTGGTTTGAAGGTACGCCTGCATCTTTAAACAGCAGCGCAGGATATGCCCTGATCTATGCAGCTTTAGTACCGACAGCCATCGGCGCAATCCTACGGGTGAAAATCATCAAATCCGCGGGGTCCGTTTTCATGAGCTTGACCAGCTACATGGTGCCAGTCTGGTCTGTGATCTTTGGAATGGTGTTTATCGGTGAAACAATCACGACACCTATGTATGCTGGAATGGGATTGATTCTGGGGGGAATCGGCATCAGCCAAAGTCGGGCTTTACTGGCATTCTGGAAGAAATAGCCCTCCCGTGGGAGGAGGATACGGGAGGGCCACTTACCACAAACATCATCCGGGAGGAGGTGGATGTGTTTGTATTCTGCAATCTAATGTGGCGGTGCTAGACGCACTGCCTGTTATTTATGCCGCAACGCAGTATTCCATGCTGCACCGCAACATTAGCGTGGGACTTCGGCGCAAACAACGCTAGTTATGCTCACAAGGGGTATGCCAATTTGGAAACGGGTCACGAGGCATGGATACTGCAGGATTAATGGTGGTTTTTGCGAAAGTCGTTGAAAGCGGAAGCTTTTCTGCGGCTGCGCGCAGTTTCGGGCGGACGCCCTCGGCGATCAGTAAACAAATCAGCCAATTGGAAGACCGGATGCACACAAGATTGCTGCACCGCACCAATGATGGCATCCTGTTGACTGACACGGGACGGGATTTCCATTCAAAATGCGCTGAAATTGCGCTGCTGGTGCGCAATGCCACCGAAGATGTTGATCTGGCTGAAGGCCAACCGCGCGGAATGCTGCGGGTGATCTGCTCGGTCGCTTTTGGCAAGGCGCGGTTGATCCCCCTGATGCCAGAGTTTCTGGAGATGTATCCCGAGTTAACCTTGCAATTGGAACTGTCCGACCGACGTGCGGATATTGAGGCCGAGGATATTGACGCCGCCGTGCGTTTTGCCGAGCAGATGGACGACCCAAAGGTCATCGCACGGCGGATCTTCACCAATGAACGGGTGATGTGTGCCGCGCCCGAATATCTGGAAAAACATGGAATGCCGAGCAGTCTGGAACAGTTGAGCCAGCACAATTGTCTGCAAGTGACAAAAATCAGGCGCCGGAACACTTGGGATATGATGGGGCCGGACGGGGCCGCGCAGATTGACGTAACGGGCAATTTCTTTGGCAATTCCGCAGATGTAATTTACCGCGCCACGCTAAACGGTTTGGGGATTTCCCGTCTGTCATATTTTATTGTGGATAATGATTTTGAGATTGGCCGTCTGGTGCGGGTTTTGCCAGAGTTTGTGCAGCCCCATGCGGACTTGGCTGTGATCTACGCCGAGAAACGTAACTTATCCCCGAAAATCCGGGTGTTTGTAGATTATCTGGCAAGTAAACTGTCCCATTAACGGGTTTAGATTCCGAGTATTTGGGGAACATTGATGCAGTATTGACTGCACGTTGCCGAGTGATCAATAACAGGTTAAGGGGGTATCACTTTTGCGAGGATACCCCCATGACACAGCCCCAATCCCCCGGTTTGAAGAACTGGATTTTATTGCTTTTGCTGGCGATGATTTGGGGCGCTTCTTTTATGGGCTCAAAATTTGCCTTGCAGGGGTTTGGGCCGTTTACGGTGGCAGCGATCCGGATTTCTTTGGGGGCGGTTGCACTGACCGCTATGGCCTATGGGCTGGGGCGGCGTTTGCCTGGGTGGAGTGGTCCGAATGACAAGCGCATCTGGCTGCATTGCTTGGGCATGGCGCTGTTTTCAAACGCTATTCCTTTCACATTGCTTAGCTGGGGGCAACTGTGGGTCACCTCTGGGTTCGCGGGTATCACGATGGCTGTTGTGCCGTTGCTGGTTCTGCCATTGGCCTTTTTGCTGGTGCCGGGTGAACTTCTAAGCCCGCGCAAGGTTATCGGGTTTTGCATCGGATTTGCCGGAACGGTTGTGCTGATCGGGCTGGACGCATTTGATCCGCGCGGCACTGACCTTGAAGGGTTGGCGCGGCTGGCCTGCGTTGCAGCGGCTGGATGTTATGCCATAGGCTCGATCATCACGCGGTTGTCGCCGCCCGTGTCAAATATGGGGTTTGCGGCGGGGGCGTTATTGTTGGCCAGCCTTGTTATGATCCCAACTGCACTTTGGGTCGAAGGGGTGCCCGTAGATGTTGCGCCAACGGCGATTTGGGCGGTGATTTATCTGGGGGTATTCCCCACAGCGCTGGCGACGATCATGCTGGTGAGCGTGATCAATTCCGCCGGACCTAGCTTTCTGTCTATGGTGAATTATCAGGTGCCTGTCTGGGCTGTGGTTTTTGGTGTGGTTCTGTTGGGGGAAAACCTGCCCGGCCAGTTCCTTGGGGCGCTGGTACTGATTTTGCTAGGGCTGGCTGTCAGTCAAGTTCGGTTTCGGCGCAGCGTTTAGCAGGCAGGTGGCTGGGTCACTGATCTGGGGTCGCTGTAGGGGCCAAGATTTACCCATGTCAGCGCGCCGTTTTCAAAATACACTGATAGGATATGTTCGCGGTTTCCGTCGGTGAGCACCATTTCGGGGCGCCCGCTGCAATGGCGGATGGCGCTGGTGATGGTTTCTTCGCCAATCCTGTGGTTTGTGACCCCTTTCATCGCGGCAATCTCTATCAATGCGGCTTTGCGAAAGGTCCAGACCCGCAAGGTTTTAGCCAAATGGGGGCGATCCACATAGGCCACGTCCATATCCCCGTCCCCGTTGAAATCGGCAATCCCAATCGGGGCCAGCCAACGATAGCGCGTGCCAATATAAGGAGTTGCTGCAATTTTCCCGTGGCGACTGTAAATCGCCAGTTGCGCGCCTTTTTCGGGGTGGGATTGCACCACAACCGCCTCTGGCACGCCGTCACCGTCAAAATCTGCGAGCCTTGGGGCGACGTCTTCAAACACCTCATCGGTTAGGCCGATTAGAAATGTGTCGCTTTTTCGCGGTCCTGTTAACAGCAGCCCGCTCCATTCCAGATCATCCCCCAGAACGCCGTGGCGGTAGCGGTCGGTTGGGCCGATAAATCTGGCGTCATACGCTCCAAAACACCGGTTTTGGCCGTTAGCGCAGAATTTCTCTGCCTCTGGACTTTGGTCTTGACCTAAAACAGGAAGGCCGCCCAAAAGGACGGCCGTCGCTATTGTGAAAGATCGCAGCAACAAACCTTTATCAAATCTGTTTTTCTGGCATCTGGACAACCAAACCATCCAGCTCATCCGTTACCTTCAACTGGCAGGTCAAACGCGAGCGATCGGCGTCAGGCTCCCATGCAAAATCGAGCATGTCTTCTTCCATCGCATCTTTGGCTGGCAGCTTATCCGTCCAAGCCGCATCCACATAGACGTGGCAGGTGGAACAGGCACAGGCCCCGCCGCAATCCGCTTCGATTCCGGGAATATTATTGTCGCGCGCACCTTCCATCACGGTCAGGCCATTGGCCACGTCAACTTCGTGCTTTGTTCCGTTGTGTTCAACATATGTGATCTTGGCCATGCTATCGGTCCCTTGGCTGGTCAGAGTCTGTTGCCGTCTTTTGTAACAGTGAGAGATTTGAGGGCCAGTGCTTTTTGTCAGAATTCGATAAGGTTTCTTGATATTTGGGCGATTTCGTTCTACATTTGTTCCCATGCCCAAACACACACCATGGCCCAGACCGCCCCACGCCCTGCCCCACAACCGCCTGACAGAGCCGCCGCAGGGTGCGCGCATCACGGTGGCGGGGCTGGTTTTGGTGCGTCAAAGGCCAGGTACAGCCAAAGGCGTAATTTTCCTAACCCTCGAAGATGAAACGGGAATTTCCAATATTATCGTCTGGCAGAACGTCTATCAACAGTATCGCCGCGCGGTGATTTCGGGGCGGTTATTGCGGGTGACGGGCAAGGTTCAGCGGGACGACACAGTGGTACATGTGATCGCACAACAGGTCGAGGATATTTCCTACATGCTGGATCAGCTGGTTGTACCGCAAGACAACACCGCAACATAATCCGCCCAAAACACCGCTCGAAACAGAAACCACTTGTTTTATAAGGGCCAAGGTCTAGCTTCTAGCAAAACGAGACCAAAAATGGCATCAAACAGGCACATATTCTCCCTCGCCGTTATGGCGCTTTTAACCTGTGCGCCCGTTGCACAGGGCGGACAGATTTTATCAAAACTCACCCATCCGGACGACCCGAGACTGCCCGCAGATGCCGAGCTAACCGATTGTTTCGCTCATGAATTCACGCCAGCCGTGATTGAAACGATCACCGAGAAAACACCCCTGAAACCCGCACGTCTGGCCGTAGATCTGGAAACAGGAAAAACCACGGTAATCCGCGAAGCCACGTTTAAAACCGTGACCATGCAGCGCATTGTGACACCCCGCCAGGAACAGTGGTTCCCGGCCGTGTGTCCGCATAAATATACAGAGGATTTTGTGCAAAGCCTGCAGCGGGCCCTAAAGGCGCGCGGCTTTTATTCCGGGGCTTTGACCGGCTGGATGGACGAGCAAACCAATATTGCCGTCAAGCTGTACCAGCGCAAACTGGATGTAGACTCCCCCATTGTGGCACTATCCACAGCGGAGGAGTTCGGATTGATTTCCCACAGTGATTTCAACAAGTTAAAAGACTAAACTCACTGGTAACTTAGCAATTGATCCATGGATTGCGATGGCTGGGAACACCCCGCCTCGCCCACAATCTTGGCTGGAACCCCTGCAACTGTTTTACATGGTGGGATTTCCTGCAAGACCACTGAACCCGCAGCAATACGGCTGCAATAGCCGATACGGATATTGCCAAGAACCTTGGCACCCGCCCCGATCAACACACCGTTTTCAATCTTGGGATGACGGTCGCCATCAGCCTTACCTGTCCCGCCCAAAGTCACGGAATGCAGCATGGACACATTGTCCCCCACAACCGCTGTTTCGCCAATGACGATAGAATGGGCGTGGTCAATCATGATCCCACGGCCCACAACCGCCCCTGGGTGAATATCAACGCCAAAAACCTCGGAAGACCGCATTTGGAAAAACTGCGCCATGCCCTTGCGCCCGTTGATCCACAGCCAATGGGCCACTCGGTAGACCTGAACCGCTTGAAATCCTTTGAAAAACAGGATCGGCTGGATCAGGCGGTGGCAGGCCGGGTCCCGTTCAAAAACCGCTGTTAGATCGGCCCGTGCCGCCTCTCCCAATGACGGATCGCTGGCATAGGCTTCGTCAATCAGCTCGCGCAGGATTTGCGTCGGCATCTCTTCGGAGGAGATTTTGAACGCCATACGATAGCTTAAAACTTTCTCAAGCGAACTGTGGTGCAGCACGCCCGAATGGACCAGCCCCCCCAGAATCGGCTCTTCTTCCACCATCTGTGCTGCATCGGTGCGAATACGCGACCAGACCGGATCCAATTCCGCAATTTTGTTGGCTTTTAGTGTCATCACGTGACCTCATGAATAGATTGGTTGGTCAAGGTTTACGCGATTGACGCGCAGAATACAATTTTGGAGTTTTGATGAACGCGATCACAAATACTGAACTCAGCAGCCTTCCCCGCGTAGAAAAATCCTATTACTTGATGCAACATGACGGGATCTGCCGAGCGGATCACTGCTGTGGCGTATTCGAGCGAAAAGCCAAGATTGCCTCCAACGCCTTGATCATACAATCAGCATAGTCTGGATCATCAATCCGCCTTTCCGCATCCTGTTGATGCCCGCTACAACAGGACATCAGCGTGCCATTCCCAAAAAACGGATGTATTCGGCCAAATTCCGCGCGAAAGACATCTGCTTGATTTGACAGCACGATCTGCAAATCAGCAAATCTACGACGATCCGCTGGCGCAAGCGGCAACAAGCACCGCGCCAGCGCAACCACATCTTGATGTAAGACTGCCCGCATCAACTTCCCCCGTTACTGCACTGATTTACAATGTAAAATCTATGCGTGCGATGGCACCGATTCCGAATTTATCGGAAACCTGCGCGACCTCTAGGGAAAGAGCACCAGCCGCCCCATCTTCGGACTGATCTGCAACGGAATAAGCCCACTGCGGTGTTGAAACAAACACACTGCGCAGTTCCGTTGTACCATCCAAAACACGAACCCGATATTGCTCGACAGTTTCAGCCAGCGGCACTTCCAGCCCTTGCCAACTGTCTCCATCAAGACGCGTACGCCTGATCCAATCGACATTCAAAACCCCGCCCCCCCCAAGTTGCGCATTTACATGCACAGGGGAAAGCGGGCGAAAGGCAATTAAATCAAAGGATTGCGTTGCTGTCTTATAAGATGGATCGCTCACGGGCTTGGCCGACGGACCGCTGCGGTAATACCGTTTCAACCCGCGATCCCCGTCTGAAAAGGCAATCTGCGTTGGAACAGTCTCCAGAAACACAACCTCTGACCCAATTGGCCATACAGATGGTATATCCGCATCACTGCCCAACTGTCCGCGCAACAGCCCGCGCAATTCATAACTGCCATCCCCTTGCAGGTTCGCCGTGCGGAACTGGAACACTTCCCAGCCCGCACTAGCACCATCGCCAATGGCAATGGCATTCGCGCCGTTCAAAACATCTATCGCAGACCGGCTTTCAAGGGCCCCGCCAGAAATTTTAACGGTCAAACTGTTCACTTCATCCCACAGCCCAATCGCTGCTTCAGGCAACGGGCTTAAGGATTTACCAAATTTTGAGGGCGTTTCGATCACCTTGTTCAACACATAGCCCTCATCGCTGGCCGAGTGATAGACCGCCACCCCACCCGGCCAAGGCTGCGCCGTCGCCACCACATAAGGCGCGCCCGAGGTTTGATCCGACTTCAGAACCGGCAAATCCAGAAAGCGTACCGCAACAGCCCGCGCGGGATTGACCGCACGACTTGTCCCAATGATCGAACTAACATCTTTTTGTTTGTAAACCGCCTGCTCAACCCGAACAGCCTCGATCGCCCGCGCGCCCTGCTCCTCGATCCGCTCCACACGATAGGTCGCCCCCGTTGCGCCATCCTCCAGCTTGATCACATCGCCAGGAACGATCTGCTGCAAACTTGGCGGCAGAGCCAGCTTCAGTTCATCCTGTGCCACCCGTGCTGAAACCAGCCAACGGCTTGCCAGATTTGCCCCCGCACCGGGGCGCAATGCAATCGGCAATTCCACATGTGACGTGGCCTTGCTGGTATCATCCGCCAAAATAAACTCTGACGTTCCGGTCTGATAATCCCGTGTTTCATCCCAATAAGACACCCGCACGCGACCAACCGTTTCCGCCTCGGGCGCGCGGGTTTTACCGACTACCGGATCAGCCCCCAGCACAACCAAATCAGCAGGAAGTGCAGTATATTCAATACGTTCACTGCGGTTCTTAAAGGTCAATTTTCCATCAACCTCAACACAGGAAAAATCATATGCCAACATCAACGGCTGCAAACTCTGCCGCCCCGTTTCAACCGATTTCATCGCAAATCCGATGGTAGAACCATAAAGCTGCGACACATCAATATCGCGCAATCCAGCAATTTCACAGACTTCAGATACAATCGCTGCCAAGGATTGCTCGGCAAATCGCCCCGTGATCCAATGCCCACGCCCGTGGTTGTCGCCGTCGCTCCACACATCCAAACGGTTCGGGAAATCCGGCCAAGGCCGCGCGTCCCACGCCCAGACATGACTGTTCGCAATATCCACCATCGGGGCGAAATACACATCCGACTGCGGATTATTCGCCCCGCCCATCCAATGGCCATAGATCGCACGCAAATATTGCGCCTGCATCAGCGTATCAACCGACCCGTTCGAATAATACGGCAACGCAGATTCAGACGATTTCGGATCGAAAAACACATTCGGCTGGTTCGCCCCTTTGTCCACCGCAGGACAACCCAATTCGGTAAAGCGGATCGGCTTTGACTTTCGTTGCCACTGGGTTGGCACGCTTTGGCGCAGCCCCCCCACGCGGTTGTAATGTTCCTTACTCCACCAGCTGACCAAATCCTTGTAGCGAAACACCCAAGGCTCCCCGTATGCCCCGTCTGTAATCGGCAAACGTGCCTGTGCATCGCGTCCCAATTGGTCCGCATAGTACCAATCAAACCCCTCGCCCCCTGCAACATTTTTGCGCAGATAGTCCACGGAATAGATCGACCCCTCGCCTTCGTCCAAATGCCCCAGCTCATCGCGCCAATCCGAAAGCGGCATGTAATTGTCGATCCCGATATAGTCGATCTCGGCCTGCGCCCATAAAGGATCAAGATGAAAGAACACATCCCCGGACCCGTCTTGCGGATGAAAACCAAAATACTCCGACCAGTCCGCTGCATAGCCGATTTTTGTCTCTGTCCCCAGAACTGCGCGCACATCAGCCGCCAGTTGCTGAAACGCCAGAACCGCAGGGAAACTGGCCACACCATCGCGAATTTGCGTCAGACCGCGCATTTCCGATCCGATGTTGAATGCCTCAACCCCGCCCGCAGCAACGCACAAATGGGCGTAATGCAATATGAATCTGCGATAGCTCCACTCCGCTGGCCCCGAATAGACCACAGCCCCGTCAACAACTTCAAAGTGCCCCACTTCAGCACTGCCAAAAAAGGCCGCAACCTCATCAGCCGCCGCACTGGTTTGATCCGTGCTTCCTGCCAAACCAGCCACTTTGGCGGTTGTGATCCGCCCGCGCCACGGCATTATCGGCTGGTCAAAATTAGACGAATACGGATCAGGCAACCCATTCCCATCCTGCACGTCCATCAGAATAAAAGGATAAAAAACAACGTCCTGCCCCCCACTCTTAATCTCGGCAATTGCCTCAACCACAGACGCATCTGCCGGTGTGCCGCCAAACACTGGCCGTCCCTCCAACGTACTGACCAGTTGCGCAGCCCCGCGCGAAACACCTGACACGACCCAAGGCATCGGATCGCCATCCACCTCAACCTGCTCGACCTTTGGCGACAAGGTACATTCACCGCAGCGCAGATCATCCCCGAACCAACTGACAACAAGGGACACAGATCCGATGTTCGGCACCTCACTGCGCAAATCCTCCAGCGCATGAACCAAATCGGTCTCTCCACGGGGGGAGTTCACATTCGCCACTCGCCCGTCGGCAAAATCACCGGGGTATTCGACAACAGTTGTGGCAAGGGAATATTCCCCCGTTCCCGGAATCAGACAAACCCCAGTGATGTCTTTTGACGGATCATCCACCGTGTAATGCTCGGGTTGCGCCTTGCGAAACACTTCAAAATTGAACTGCGGAATCCGGTTGCCAAAGGGCGCCAGATCAAGGTTCTCAAACACAATATAGGCCGTGCCCCGATAACTTGGCGCATTTTCCAGCCCTTCGATCGCCGCAATGGTCGGATCAGGGGACTGCACGTCATCGCCGGGGTAAAACGCAATCGACAGCCCGTCGCGGCTGATTTCCTGACCATCCGCCCAGATACGCCCGATTTTATCAACCACGCCCTCGCCCACCGCAAAAGCTACATTCACTGTGTAGGAATAGGTGTTGGTGGTCACACTTGGCCCACCAGCCCCTTTGCCTCCCCCCGAAGACGCAGAGCTGACGTGTTCCTGAAACCGGCTCGACCAGATCAAATGCCCCGCAATCCGTGTACGCCCCATCACCCGAGGCACGGGCGTCCCCTCAGACACACCCTGCAAGCGAAACGTCTCAAGCCGCCCCGTTTCAACCACACGGCTGCCACTGCCCATGATCTTTTGATCGATCATCCCGCCGAGGCTTGCCCCAACCGCCTTCCCAATAGCCGCACCGGTTAATCCCAGTACAGTGCCCCCGAATGTGCCGCCAATGGCAGCCCCTACCGTTGATAACAGTATTGTCGCCATCAGCCCCTCCTGTCGGGAAATTCAAATTGCGCCACAATGCGGCGTGCCCAAGCATCCGTCAGCGCGGTTTCCACCACACCAGCGCCGCTATAGGCGTGAATAATTGTCTTAAAGCCTTGGGAACCATCCCCCAAAATCGCCAGATGTTTGGCCACTGCGCGGCTGCGCATGCGAAACAAAACCACATCCCCAGCAGCATCGGGCGTTATAGGAACAAGGCATAAATGCCGCCCCGCCGCACGCCACAAACGTTCCTGCCCCGAAGGTTCGGACCAATCCGCCGTATAGCTTGGAACCGCCTCGGGTTCCTGCCCCAAAACCTCACGCCAAACGCCGCGCAACAGACCCAAGCAATCGGCGCCCTGCCCCCGAACGCTACTTTGATGGCGATAGGGCGTACCAATCCAGCCCCGCGCCGCGCGCAGGATCTCTACTCGTAAATCCAATGTCATCTATTCGCGGCTCGCGCCGTCCATAGCGCTGCCCGTGATCGGATAGGCAAGGCTCCAGTCTTCACCCGGCATATGGGGAAACCCGCGGAAATTCAGAAAGTTGGCAAACTTCGCCTTGCAGGTTTCCGCATGTTTGTCACAGCCCGCATGCAGCCGCAGTGTATCGCCGTTTTCAATGGGAAATTTGGTTTCTTCCCACAGCTCTATCACCCGCACCAAACCGCGCTTGTAATCCACTTTCACCAGCCCCTCGCCCCCCGCATTCGCCCCCGTCAACCAACGGACCTTGCCGTGCAAAAACCAGTCCTGCGCAAAATCACCCAGATGCTTCAGCTCAATCACCCGCCGCCCTTTTGAGGTATCCACAACATCTTCAGCCACAAACCCGTCTGCAAACAGGTCCACGCCACATTTGTTATCCCCCAAAACCCGATCACACTGGCGCAAATAGGCGCGCCCAATCGGTTTGTTCAAAGCCTCGCTCAAACCACGCAGCTCGGCTTCAAACCCGCCGCCACCACGACGGATTTCCCCCAAAGTACCGCGAAACTGCAAAATCACTTGGCTTGTATCGCGCCAGTTCACCAGCCAGTGCCACACCTCGGCCCCGTCAAACTTGCCCGTTTCCACATCCAGATCAGTGATCCCCGCAGAACTGAGCGCCCCAACCGCCTGTGAATTATCAACGGCCAAACCAGTGGTGCTTTCAACTGCCGTTGCATCCATGCTCGACGCCGCCTCGCAGACAACACCGTCCACCACCAAAGCCTTGTCATGGTCGGTAAATCCCAAAGTCTGACCATCGCCGCGCCGCACAATCCAGGCGCGGCACAGCGTTGTTGCTCCGCTGTCCAGATGTTCGCGTAAATTTGCATCAATTTCCCGCATCAGACACGCACCTCCACCACTGGAATGTTCGGAACCGACCCCGCCGCAAAACTGGCCATGCTCATTTCCAACCGATCCGTGTCAAACCGAACCGGCACATCAAACGCAAACCCCGCCGTCACCAAAGCATCCTCTGGCGGCGCTTCATAAAGCGTCAACAGGCCGGTTGCATAATCCACATCAAAATGTTCCCCCTCAAACACCTCAGCCCCCGCCACCCCGACAGATACCGTGCCCTCATTCGGCTTGGTGATCATACGGCAATACCGCGTGGCCCCAGAACGATAGGTCTTACACAGGGGCACAACACGGGTCACACTGTCCCCCACCGCAATTTCTTGATCCTCAAACGCAGGTTCACGGGATGGCAGACAGCTTTTAAAATCCGTCCAGTCCTTCCAACGAAACCCGTACAACCGCCCGCTGCGCGCTTCAAAGAACGCAATCACAGCCTCCAGATCATCGGTAGATCGCATCGCAACCCCCGCATCATAGCGCCGCCGCGCATGCTCCCAAGGGCTGTTGCGCTCTTCAAAACCGCTGTTCAACGTCACAATTTCGGTGCGCCGCTCAGGCCCGCCAGTGGACCCAAAGGACAGCCCCGCAGGAAATCTAACTTCATGAAAGTTCATCACTATTTCCCTTATTGATTTCTGCTGCCACGGGAAATCGCCCGACTGATCCCCGCCGCCACCTGCGTCTGAGACCGCCTGAAACTATCCGCATCCGGCGTGGTAATGTTCATGGTCACCGTCACACCAGCACCCCCCGCACCCTCAACCCCAAGCCGCCCGTCCGCACCTCGCTTAAGCGGCATAATTGCCTCTGGCCCGGCCTCGCCCATCAGCCCGGTGCCCCCGCGCATGGGAAACAAGGTCGGACCACCCACAACACCACCATTGGCAAAGGCCCTAACCCGCCCACCACTAAACGCATTGCCATTTGCGCTTGGTAAAATACTCCCAAGGATCGAATTAACGCCCCCCGTCAGGAACCCACCCAGCGCATCCGTCACAGGCGACACCGCCTGATTGAAAGAGTTTCGGATCATCCGCTGCGCCAATGACCCCAGCACGTCCGAAAACTTGGCCCCCTCAAGGATCACATCCCCAAAAGCCCCGCGCAGCCCTTTGCTCAACGACGTAGACAACCCCCGCGCTTCTTTTTCAGCCAAGGAAATACTCGTCTGCATCCCGTTTAATTCCTGCTGAAACACCGCTGTCATTTGCGCTGTCGCAGAAATATTGCTCTCCAAAGACCCAAGCTGGTTCTCCAACGCGTCCAAGTCAGCCCCGTAATCGGTCATAACCACTCCTCATTTCTCATCTTAAATGTCAGGAAATTGCGCACAAAGCGCATCAAGTCGCGCGCGGGTCAGGGTCGGCGTCACACCAGGTGAAATCCCCGCCATCAGCATTAATTCCACAGGCGTTAGCGCCCAAAACTGATCCGGCGTCAGACGCAGTTGGTGCAATCCCAACCGCATCAACCCCGCCCAATCAATCATCGCCGGACTCTGGTAAGGTAAAGGTCAAACGCAACAATTGCGCCGCACAGCGCGCCGCAACCATTGGACCACCTGCAATTTCAGCCTTGCTCAAATCAGCCTCGGACCCAGCCCAGCCTGCTGCGCTTAGGCCAGCCCACAATAAGGCGATCAGATCATCGGCCTTGAATTGCCCCGTTTCAAACCGCTCGATCAAGGGCAGAAGCCCCTCCGCCCCCAACCGAACTTCCAACTGCGCCAGCGCCCCAAGGCTCAACCGCATTGCGCAGTCCACCCCATCGACGGTCAGGCACACTTCACCCCGATAAGGATTCGCCATCAGATCGCCGAAAACGCCAAAGACCCAGCCGAAGAGAACGACATCTCATAGGTGGCCTCCCCATCATAGTTCCCTGCATATTCCAGCGATGTGATCTGAAACGCCCCTTCAACGATGCCAAAATCAGGAATAACCACCTGAAAATTCGGGATATGCCCGTCAAAGAAAATCTGCCGCGCCCGTTCGTCCGTACTGTCATCGCGAAACACACCTGACCCGCTGATACTGGCAGTTTTCACACCGCCCCCCGACAGTAATTCGCGCCAGCCACCCGCGCTATCCAGTGCCGTAACATCCACCGTTTCCGTGTTAAACGAAATCCGCGAAGCCCGAAGACCCGCAAGGGTTTCAAACGTCCCCCCATCATCCATATCCACCTTGATCAGCAGGTCTTTCCCGTTCTGAGCCGCCATGTTCTTCTCCAAAATGTAAGTAATAAATATTCTCGCCAAACCGCGCCAACCGGCTGGCTTAGCTATCCTCGACAAACGCAAGAAACTTCAGACTGATCTGCCGAATTCCGGGACTGTCTTCGCGCAAAGCACGGGCCGATTTGAATGCCAACGACACTAGATTACCCCGCGTCAGCGTCAAATCCGCATCAATCAAAGCATCACAAATCGCCGCCGAGACTTGCTTCGCCGTGGCAAACCCAGCCGCATCAGACACCACTTTGATGTCCAACTCATGGGTCGCTCCGCCACTGGTTTTACTTGATTTATCCTTCGCAATTTCATCGCCCAAAACCACGTAGTTGTTCGGAATACTGCCACTTGGCGGCGCATCAAAAACATTGCTACCAACCAAAGCGCCCAAAGCGGCGTCATTTGACAAAACCCCAAAAATTGCCTGCTGCAACGCATAAGAAACCGCATAAGTCATGTCAGCACCTCTTCCCGCGTCCAACACAAAAGATACTTGCCTGAAGCATCGTTTTCAGAAACGGAATCAATGGTATAGGCCTTGCTTCCATTGCGAAACCGCTGCCCCGCCGAAGGCCGTCTGGGATCCCCTTCAACCGCACCGCGCACCAAAATTCGATGCCGTTCCAGCGCAGTTCCCCCCGCAGAAACCTCAGTCGCCCGAACGCTGCGGGTCTGGATTTCACCCCATAATTGACCCAGTTGCACCCAAGTTTCCGAAAACCCGCCCGCACCGTCAGACACCCTCTGGCGTTCCTCCAGCAACAACCGCCAATTCAATAAGACAGGACGCGCCATTCACACGCCCCCCAACAGCCGCACTTTGCGAAACCGCTCCAGCAACGACAAAATTGCTGCGGGCAAAGACGCCCCTTCACGGCTCGCACGGTTCTCATAAAAATCCGCCGCCAACAGCAACACAGCCCGCGCCAGATCGTCCGGAATATCAGCCCAATCCGGCCCGTACCCCGCCGTAAACGTAACCTCTGCCGTCCCGTTCTGCGGGATCACCGACAAGGCCGACCCAACAGCAACCAAAGCAGGGTTCTGGCTGTCTTTTTCCAGAAAGTAACGCTCAACAGGCATAACCGTCTCACCGCCAGATTGGTCTACCAACCGCAATTCACCCACCGACTGAACGGGACGCACCGGCAAAACTTGCCGGTCATAATGCCGCCAGGACGTCAGCCCCCAGCGAAATGTCTTTTCCAACAAAACAAGCCCGGTACGCCCCTCAACCGCTGAAATCGCAGCGCGCAGATAGGCATCCAGCAAGTCATCCTGTTCCATATCAGACGAAAAACCGGTCCCAAGGCGCAAATGCTGTTTCAAAAGCCCCAGCGGCAACGAAACGCTTGGGATTGTCGTCAATTCTGTCAAAATCATAGGGATACGTCTCCAAATACGGATAAATTTCGATGCCCCCGAACCAGTCGGACGGAGGAGAGCAGAACAGGCTCGGGGAACATCAGGGGCAAAGCCCCGCCAGCAACGTGACACCGTTGCTCACACCCCCCAAAAGGGATGATCCAAGATCACAGCCTTAAGAGGCCGCGAATTTCAGCAGTTTGATTGCAGAAAAATCGCTAACATCGCCGCCAACCCGCTTCGTGGCATAGAACAGAACATGGGGCTTGGCGCTGAACGGATCACGCAGGATACGCAGGTCAGGACGTTCGGCCACAGTATAGCCCGCCTTGAAATCGCCAAAAGCAATGGCATTCGCATCACTTGCAATGTCCGGCATGTCCTCGGCAACCAGTACCGCATACCCCATCAAACGCGCAGGCTCCCCCGCCGCCAAACCGTCAGACCACAGGAAACGACCATCCGCATCTTTCATCTTGCGAACCGCACCCGCTGTTTTGGAATTCATCACAAAGGTCGCATTCGCGCGGTAACGGGCACCCAGTGAATAGACCAGATCCACGATGGCATCGGCAGGATCAGTCGCCGCGAAATCACCATCCGCACCGGTGGCCACATAGCCCAGATTGCCCCAGCTCCAGCTGTTGTTAACCACCGACGTATAGGTCAGAAAACCCGTCGGCTTATCAATCCCGTCACCAGACACAAAGGCCACACCTTCAGCGCGCGAAAACTTATCCGCAATCCGCGTGGCCAGCCAGCCTTCTACATCAAACGCACTGTCATCCAGCAACCGCTGTGACGCTTTGGGCAGGGCCGACAGTTCGTGCAGCGGAATAGAAATCCGCTCCAGTTGCGGTGTGCCCGTTTCTGACGCCGACCCGGTTTCCGTGGCCCAACCCGCGCCCAGTTCCGTATGATCCACCAGCACATCATAGGCCGTGGATTCCACCGCCACGACACTGGCAATAGACCGAATAGAAGCCGTCGCATGCAGCACGCCAGCAATCTGGCTCGCCGTTTGGGGATCAACCAAATAACCGCCATCCGCAGACACAGCCGTAGACAGCGCCTTTTCTTCAACTTCCAACGCGCGCATCCCGTCATCATCACCACAGCGAAGATAGGCACCAAAGGCCTTTTTATGAGGCACTTCAATTTCCGCCACGGCAGAAAGTGCGGGGCGACGGGTTCCAATGTTTTTACGTTCCAGCATGTTCAATCTCTTGTCCTGTTCCTGAAGTCGGGTTTTCAAATCGGTGTTAACTTTTGTGACGTCATGCAAAAATTCATCCATGGCGGTTTTCACCTCCAGCGATGTCGCGTCTCCGGGCACGCTCTCACCTGCCCGGGATTTGGTTTTTAATGTGCTCATGGCCCAATCCTGTACTGTTTTGAAATTTCCGTGCAGGCCATCAGGCCAACAACTGTTCTCGGGCCGCGTGCAATTTCGCGACCAGCTCTTGTGCCAGTTGATCCAAGGCCTTCGCCTCTGTTTCAACTCGCGCTTCGGGCAGCATTGGGAACGTCACCAATGAAACTTCCCAAAGATCAAGTTCATGCAACAATCGCGTACCTTTTTGCGATTTTTCCGCACGAATTGTTCGATATCCAATAGAAAGGCCTTCAATAGCCCCAGCCTTGACCAAGGCCAAAGCCTCTGCGCCGGCCTGTACATCGGCCAGAATGCGCCCCTTAACAAACAGGCCTTTCTTGTCCTCGCGCACCTCGTCCCAAACCCCAATCGGCTTGGTCGGGTCATGCTGCCACAACATTTTCACGCGCCGCCCAGCCTGCATCATCGCCTTTAAACTTGCGCCATAAGCACCGTTTTGAACCACGTCCCCGCCCTGATCCGACGTTCCAAAAACAGACGCATACCCTGCGATTTCGCACCCGCCCTTCACATCAATTTCATCGTCAAAACGGCAAAACTTCGTCTCCAGCGACACGCCGCTGTTTGCATAGCTCATTCTCTTTTCCTTTGATTTCGGATACTGAAACCAGCATCAAACGTGTTGCGTCATCTCCAGAACAACCAACACACCGCGGGTCAGAACGAACCCGACAACCCCGTAAACCGCCAGCCACAAACGCCGTTCCAGCCGTTCCAATGCGGTTTCAATCATGTCCAAACGCCGCTCTAACGCGATCCAGCGTTCATCGGTCACCTGCCGATGTGTTTCTAACTTTGCGGCGGCCTCGAACGGTTCGTATAAATAGCGTGATCCAACACCTCTACTCATCCACTTCTGTCGGCAAACCAAGCAGCCTCCGCTTTTCCCGATCAGACAGGAAACCCGCCTCAGCCACACGACGCCACTGCGCCTCGCGTTCAATGGCAAGGGCTGGAATCCCGTCCAAATCCGCCGACAAACGCAAATCTTCGGAATAATACTCCGGCAACCAAGCAGACAGCGCCGCCGCAACTTTCTGCACCAAAGGCAAAACCGTCAGGCGATAAAACGCACGGTTCGCCTCGGCGTAATTGGCATAGGTCGCATCCCCCGGCAGCCCCAACAACATGGGCGGCACCCCAAAGGCCAAAGCAATTTCCCGCGCTGCACTCTCTTTGGTTTTCTGGAATTCCATATCAGACGGAGAGAACCCCATCGGCTTCCAATCCAACCCGCCCTCCAGCAACATCGGCCGCCCCGCATTGCGCGCACCTTGATGGTTTGCCTCAATTTCTTCGACCAAACGATCATACTGATCCGCCTGCAAACTGCCCTGTCCGTCCGCCCCGCGATAGACAATCGCACCACTTGGCCGCGCCGCATTGTCCAACAACGCCTTAGACCAGCGACAGGCCGAATTATGCACATCAATCGCCGTGGCCGCGGCCTGAATAGGCGACAAGCCATAGTGATCGTCCTGCGGGTGAAACGCCCGAACATGACAGATCGGCGCAATATCGGCCCGCATATCAAACCGCACCTTGCGCGCCCCGACGCTATACTCATAGGCAATTGGCCACCCATCCGCACCGGGAACAACCTTCATACGATCAGACCGCAGCACATATAGTTCCGCCGGACCACCGTTTGGTTTTTCCCCCGCCGCCTCAAGATAACCATCACCAGACAGCAAAAACTGCCCGTAAAAACTCTCAAGCAGGTCAGCCCCGCCTTGCATCGGATTGGGCCGCGCGATCAGATCGGCAAGCGGATGCACCTCGTACCGTCGCTCGGCGTCTTTCAAAACAAACGGCACCGCCGCAGCCGCCTCGGCGATCATTTTCACACAGCGAAACCCCACCGGATTGGCCATAAAGCCGCTGCGTGTCAAACTGCCCACATCCCGCGCAGACCAGGCAGGCCGCCCCGCACCATGAAACGCAATCACCGGCCCCGTGGCCGAGGCTTTCTCTTCGGGCACATCCCTTTGGGACGCGCTGCGTAAAAATTGCAGAACCATCTGGTATCGCTCCTAATATTGTTTAAATTCAATTCAGTATCAGCGCAGCTACAACCGCCTGATCTGGGGCCTTCGAAAGGTGGCAGCGGGCTCAATCATCAAATCGGTTAAGGCCCAAACCAGTGCATCCACACGGTCTGGCGACCCTTTTCCTTCAAAACCCACAATGGTCATTTCCCCCATCTGCGCCTCTAATTCACGCAAACTCGGCAGATGAAACACCCGCCCCTGTTCATAAAGCGCGGCCACAGGCTCGGCCCGAACCGCCTTGCCCCGCGATGCGTGTACCCCGCGATAGGACAGCAGCGGATCCTGCTGGCGCAGCACGGTTTCCACCATGTCACCGCCCTGATTGACCTCGGCCACCACCCGATCCGCCTGCCAACTGCGGGCCGCATCCACCACCCGCCCCGCCCATTGGGCAGGGCTCGCCCCGCGCACACTTGCATCCTCTAAAACCCAAGCCCGCCAATCCTGCGGCCCCTCGCCGATCTGCTGCAAGCCCGCCACAACAATCCCACATGCATCCGCCGTAGATTTGCTTGATGCAGGCGGATCAACTGCAACAACAATCCGGTCCAATTCGGGCGCTTCGGGCCGTCTGACAGCATCCAAGCACTCCAACGACCACAACGCGCCCTCAACATCTTCCAGCATCTTGCCGTCCAATTCTTGCTGGCCCAGCCGAGACCCACTGTAATCCGCATAAACTTTCTTCAAAAAACCGGGCGCCAAATTTGCCCTATTCGCCTCTGTAGGTGCATGGGTCACAACCGTGTCGGCGGCCTCTAAAATCTCTTTCAGCACCCCGATATTTCGGGGCGTTGTCGTCACCAGCGTTTTTGGCGCATCGCCCAAACGCAAAGCAAACTGCAACATATCCCACGTATCGCGCCCACGCCGCCACTTGCCCAATTCATCGGCCCAAGCACAGTCAAACTGCGGGCCGCGCAACGCCTCTGGGCTGCTGGCCGACATGGCCCAAGCCTCTGCCCCGTTTGGCCAAACCAAAACCCGCCGCGCCGCTTGCCATTCCGGTTTTCGATCTGGCGGGCTACAGGCCATGATACCACTTTCCCCAAACACCATCACCTCGCGAACCTGATCCAGCGTTTCGCCAATCAACGCCACACGCCGACAAGCCCCCGCATCAATTGACGCCGCTCCTTCAACCTGCTGGCGCACCCATTCCGCACCTGCGCGGGTTTTCCCCGCACCGCGCCCGCCCATAATCACCCAGCTTGCCCACGCCCCGACAGGTTCCCGCTGATGGGGCAGCGCCCAGAATTCGAAAAGAAACGGCAAAGCCATCAACGTCTGATCGCCGAGGCTAGCTAAAAACCCGTCAATCTCCGTTTCGCTCGCGGAACCGAGCAATTCGGGCAAGGACTTCACGTCTGGCATCTTCAAGGTTGACTGCGACACTGTCGTCGCCGTCTGGAATGGCACTGCTGTGTTTTTCAATTTGGGCCTCAAGCGACGTTACATTTAAAACCGCCGCGCTATAGTCGCCAACATATGACAACAATTGCGCGGTTGTGCTCGGGTCAGTTGGCGACTCCCCGCCCGAGAGATCGCGAATAATCAGGTGACGCAGGTTGGCAACTTCTCTGCGTGCCGCATGCAAAAGCAGCGGTAACGCTTGCGCGTCCGCATTCTCAATATCTGTCATAGTATGGGGTCCTAACGGTGGCATCACCGTGGAAAAAAGTAAACGACCCACAGCATCACCCGCTAGGATCGTTACCCAATTCTTCCATCTTGTCCAAAGGTATATCCGCGAGCGTTCGCAAAGTCAATCAAACGCGCAATGCCCACGCAACACCCAAGGCGCAACAAGGACATCAAGCCATTGATAAAAAACAACAATACACCGCACGCAACGGATCAGTTTCCGCTGTTCTGCTGATCCTGACGCCGCTTTTCAGCCTCAATTTTACGCCATTTCGCGACATTTGCGTTATGTTCCACCAGAGTTTCCGCAAAAGAATGCCCACCAGACCCGTCTGCCACAAAGAACAGATTGTTGGAAACATTGGGGTGCAAGGTTGCATGAATTGCCTCGCGCCCCGGATTTCCAATTGGTCCGGGCGGCAGACCTTCGATGATATAGGTGTTATACGGTGTCGTCTTTGACATCTCACTGCGCCGCAAACCCCGATTCAAAAAGCCTTTCCCCTCGGTGATCCCGTATTCCACAGTGGAATCCATTTGCAGCTTCATACCTTTGTTCAACCGGTTCACAAAGACAGCCGCAACTTCAGCCCGTTCTTCGGCAACTCCGGTTTCCTTCTCAATGATCGACGCAAGCGCCAAAGCATCCTCTGGCGTATCAAACGGCAGCCCCTCTGAACGGTTCTCCCATTCCTCGGCCAAAATCCTTTTCTGCGCCTCAAACATCTGCTCGATTACATCTGCAATCAACGTGCCCCGACGCACCTCATAGGTATTGGGCGAGAGCATCCCCTCAGGGGGGATATTCTCAAACGCGCCGTCCAGAAAATCAGCCAGTTTCAGACTTTCGACAATCTGCCAACTGGTCGCCCCTTCAGCCGCAGTAATACGGTAAACAATAGGGGTCTTTGCCGCGACCAGATCGGTATAGGCTTTGGGAAGTTCACCGCCCTCGTCAAATTCAGCCAGTTTAGTGACCTCGCCAGATCCGGCTTCCCGCTCTGACAGGATCATCTTTGCGCCGCGAATACCAACCCGATAATTGGCCACAAACCGGAAAGACCCCGCCCCGCCTTTGGTCACGATATTCAAAATATCCGCCATCGAGGCATGGGCCGGAATCTCATAGTTCCCGAACTTTAACTGGCTGGCTTGCCCGTTATAATCCGAAGCAATGCGCATAATCAGCCCATGAGACACAGCACCCTGCTCTTCCAGTTGATTGGACAAACCTTTAACCGTCCCACCGCGCGGCACTTCGATATAGATCGAATTTTCCAGCGGTCCGGGCTTGGAAAATTCCGACTTCGCCCAATAGAACACACCGCCGGCAATCACCAACAATACAATCAACAAATTGACGAAATTCGCCGCTATATGCCGTGCCATTTATGCGCTTTCCGCTTTGCTGCGGTCTGGTGATCCAGACCGGCAAGTTATCTTTACCGAACCTGTCAGGGTCGCGCTTAGGACGCGCGCCCCATAATCAGGCAGGCATTCGTACCACCAAACCCGAAAGAGTTCGACAAGGCCACGTTGATCTCACGTTTGCGCGCGGAATTCGGCGCAAGGTCCAACTGGCTATCCACAGCAGGGTTATCCAGATTGATTGTTGGCGGCGCAATCTGATCCCGCAGCGCAAGGATCGAGAAAATCGCCTCAACCGCACCGGCAGCCCCCAACAAATGCCCGATAGACGATTTCGTCGAAGACATAGTCGCAGATTTCGCATGATCGCCCAGCAACCGCTCAACCGCACCCAACTCAATAGTATCCGCCATAGTCGAGGTGCCGTGGGCGTTGATGTAATCCACCGCATCCGGCTCTAGCCCTGCGCGTTTCAGCGCAGCTTGCATGGCGCGGAACCCGCCTTCACCATCCTCGGATGGTGCCGTGATGTGATAGGCATCGCCCGACATGCCATAGCCTAGAATCTCGGCGTAAATCTTGGCACCCCGTGCTTTGGCGTGCTCGTATTCTTCCAACACAACAATCCCCGCACCCTCGCCCATAACGAACCCGTCACGGTCGTTATCATAAGGGCGGCTCGCGCTTTTCGGATCATCCCGCCGTTTGGTGCTCAGCGCTTTACAGGCGTTGAACCCGGCCATGCCGATTTCACAAATCGCACCCTCGGCCCCACCGGCAACCATCACATCCGCATCATCCAGCGCAATAATCCGCGCTGCATCCCCAATCGCATGGGCGCCTGTAGAACAGGCTGTCACAACCGAATGGTTCGGCCCCTTAAAGCCGTATTTGATCGAAACCTGACCAGACACCAGATTGATCAAAGCCCCGGGAATAAAGAACGGAGACACCCGCCGCGGCCCCTTTTCCTTAAGCGTGATCGCGGTCTTGGCAATGGAATCAAGCCCACCGATCCCGGACCCGATCAAAACACCTGTGCGATAAAACTCTTCATCGGTCGCAGGGGCCCATCCACTGTCAGAAACCGCCTGCGTCGCCGCAGCGATCCCGTACAAGATGAAATCGTCAACCTTGCGCTGTTCCTTGGGCTCCATCCAATCATCAGGATTAAACGTGCCGTTGGTCCCATCACCACGAGGAATTTCGCAAGCATAGTTCGTAGCCAAATGATCCGCGTCAAACCGCGTAATTGTACCCGCAGCACTTTCGGCCGCCAGCAGCCGTTTCCACGTTTCTTCCACACCACATGCCAGTGGTGAAACCATACCCAAACCTGTGACAACAACCCGACGCATATTAGCCCTCGTTTCTTGGTTATTTAATTCTCAGTCTCTGTACAGCGTCACGCCAGTCTGGGCAAGTAATTGGGGCCTCCAAACGGCCCCCCTAACAGATAAATCAAGGCAACGGCCTATCACATCAAAGCCAAAAGCCTTTAAACAAAGGCGGCGATCTCCTCAACTTGGGGTACAGCAATCGCAAGCGCCTTACGCAAATCCACCGATTTATTGAACAAAGCCCGCCCGATAATGACACCATCGCAGTGGCCCGCGTATTTCAGCGTAGAAACATCGTCCAGACTGCGCACCAATCCACTGGCAATAACCGGATGCCGCGTGCTCGCCGCCAGAACAGACATCTCTGACGCGCCCACTTCGATATCCTCGACATCCGCGTCCACATCCGTCACCACAAATGCCGCCAAAGGCGTATCCGCATAACTGCGCAGAAAGGGAATCGGCGCAAACATGCTTTCTTCACGCCAGCCATCCGTCAGAACCCGCCCGCGCCAAACATCCACCGCCACGACAATCTGATCGGGGTGCAGTTCGGCCATCTTGCGAACCATGTCAGGCTGTTTCACCGCAGCGGTGCCAATCACAACACGCCCCGCCCCGCGATCTATCCAACGCTCCGCCGCCTCAATACTGCGAATACCGCCGCCCACTTGAACCGGAATACCGACCGCGCGGATGATTTCCTCAACCAGCGCGACATTACTGTTATCCCCGTCAATGGCATTAAAATCCGTGATCTGCATCCAGGACGCACCAGCCTGCGCAAATCCACGGGCAAACTCTAAAGGGTCCACATGCCAAACCGCCGACTCGTCCATACGCCCGCGAGTCAGGCTGACACATTTGCCATTCTTCAATTCAATCGTTGGATAAATGATCATGTCGTAACCTCCCAATTCCAGCATTCACAAGAATCATAGTACCAGAAATGGCCCGTCTTCCCTAACACAGCACCGACATCACAGTTCCAAAACGAAAAACGCGGCCCCGATTGGAACCGCGTTCTCTAACTCTGTAAAACCGAAAATTCGGTCTTAGGAAGCTTCTGTGATGAACTTAACCGCATCGCCAAAAGACTGGATGGTTTCTGCAGCGTCGTCAGGAATTTCGATACCGAATTCTTCTTCAAACGCCATAACCAGCTCAACAGTGTCAAGGCTGTCTGCGCCCAGATCGTCAATGAAGGACGCACCTTCAACAACTTTGTCTTCGTCAACGCTCAGGTGCTCGACAACGATTTTCTTCACGCGATCTGAGATGTCGCTCATGTTTTCTATCCTCATATTACGCGAAAGCGCCGCTTCCGCCTTTGGCCCGCAAGCAGGCACCACAAAAGATGATCACGAAGCCACATGGCCCACGTTCACCGGTTAACTCGTGCCGCGCTATACCATAAGTTACTCTGTACGCAAATGGTTTCCAATAGCAGCTATTGCGCTCGGCAGTCGGGGGATATTCGAGGATTTTTTCCATTTCTGCAATCCGTTAAACACCCTTGTCGGCCCGAAAACGACAATCGCGAACCCAAGGACAGGTCGCCCTTGCCAAATATTTTTCCACCAACCCCAAGCTAAAAGACAACACAACGGGAATCACCAGCACAGATGTCTCCCACCCATTTTCGCGCACCACCATAAATGCCCTCAATCCACAGCCACTTTGCTTCAAAACAAAAAATCGGATAAACTTCCCCAAGGTCACCCAATTTCTAATGTTCCAGCCGCCAAATTCGGCCATTTTCAAAAGTGTGAGCCTGCAATGCCTTATTTAGACATAACCAATCGCCAACGAACCAATGCATTTGAATGGAAATATACCATGCTCTTATGCAACGATGACGGCTCGGATGCCACGCAACTGGCTGGCAGCCGTGTTGTTGAAAGCTTTGGCCGCCCGCGAATCTATCGTAACAGATTGCGCGATTCCGACCTGGATCCCCAATTCGAAACCGCCCACCGGGGCAGCGCCAGCTATGTTTGTTCCCGCATGGAAACCGGACGAGCCGGACGTTTCAAAGTCGAAGAGAATGCAACTTTCTTTGATTTTCACGGCGGCAACGGCTTATCAGGCCAACGCAATCTAGTGTTCTGGTTCACGGATGAAGCATTGCGGCGCGGAATAGGCTGGACCTTCATCCAAACCTACCGCCTGAACGGACAGGTCGTCGGGCGGTTTCATGTAAGCCGGATTTTCACACGCGGCAGCCCTTACCGTCTCGAGGTTATTAAAACTGCCGTCTAGCCTCAGACAGACAATGCCAGCCCTATCAACAACAAGCCCTGCGCTCCCCAATAGCTGCCCCAGACCAAAAATGGCGTTATCCTGCGCAATCCACTGTCTTTCGGCAGCACAAACAGTTCAAGCGCCAGAACAAAGTCCGAAAATACAAAGACCAAGGCCCCGAACACCGCCAGTTCAAGGAGGCCCACAAGCGGCAGGGTCAATGCTGATATGCCCATAAAAACAATGACCGGAACATAACCCAAAACTGCAAAACGCAACGCGCCTGCCGTGCGAAACAGCACAAAAGCCATAACCACTGCAAGCACCAACAGCCCCCCTGCGGTGATCAGTCTGCCCCCCTGCAACAGTATGGTAATATCCGAAAACGGATGCCCCCAAAACGCTGCAATATAAAGGACATGGCCCAGCGCAAAGGCCCCAACGCCCGCCAAAAAGGCGCTTTCCCTGTCAAGCGACAACAAGTAATCGCCCAGCGCACACAACACCAAAGCACCTATCAGCGCCCAAGGGGCTGCAACCACCAATGCAGCAAGCGCCAGCAGTAAAACACTCGCCGTTTTCACAACAGATTTAGACAGGCTGGCCGCGCGATAGCAAAAGCCCACCCAATAGATCAGGCCAAACACCCACGCCGTCGCAAACAGCGCGGAAAATATGATAAAATCACCTGTCATTCACCAAAATCCGCCCCCCCTGTAAGGGGCAAGCCGATTAAATCTCGTCAGGGAAGTGCTTCATAACCGAACGGATCGGATTGGGTGCCGCCTGCCCCAGACCGCAAATAGACGCATCCACCATCGCCACTGACAGCTCTTCCAGCAGCCCTTGGTCCCAGCGATCCTTCTGCATCAGCTTCACAGCCTTTTCACAGCCCACGCGGCACGGCGTACATTGACCACAGCTTTCGTCCTCAAAGAACTTCAGCATATTCAAAGCCGCCCCCCGCGCGCTGTCTTGATCACTTAGAACCACCACTGCCGCAGACCCGATAAACGTGCCGTAGTCCTGCAACGTATCAAAATCGAGCGGAATATCATCCAGACTTGCAGGCAACAGCCCCGAAGACGGCCCCCCGGGTTGATAGGCCTTAAACACATGCCCCTCCAACATCCCGCCGCAATGGTCGTCAATCAATTCCTTGATCGTCGTCCCCGCTGGCGCGATTTTCACCCCCGGATTGCGAACGCGCCCAGATACAGAATAGCTCCGCATCCCTTTACGCCCGTTCACCCCGTGCTCGCCAAAAACCGCAGGACCAGACCGCGCGACCTTGGCAATCCAGTACAGAGTTTCCACGTTATGGACCAAAGTCGGCCTGTTAAAGATCCCGACCGAGGCGACAAACGGCGGCCGATGCCGTGGCATCCCCCGTTTCCCCTCAATGGATTCGATCATCGCGCTTTCTTCGCCACAGATATACGCCCCCGCCCCGCGGCGCAGATCAATATAGCCCTCGTCCACAATGCCAGCAGAAACCAAAGCAGCGATTTCACGGGCCAAAATTTCCAAAACCGCAGGATATTCGTCCCGCATATAGATGAAACAAGTCTCCGCCTCGACCGCCCAAGCCGCGATCAGCATCCCTTCCAGAAACACATGAGGATCCCGCTCCAGAAAATACCGGTCTTTAAACGTCCCGGGTTCCCCTTCATCCCCGTTCACCGCCAAATACCGCGGCCCTTCGTTCATCCGCACGAACGACCACTTCTTGCCAGACGGAAACCCAGCACCACCCATTCCACGCAGACCACTTTCCAACACTTCCGCTTGCAAGGCATCGGGCGTCTTTGCCCCACCTCGCAAAGCTTCCAACGTCTGATAGCCACCAGCTCCGCGATAGGCGTCAAATGCCTCATACTCGGGCACATGCGCATGGGTGTTCCCAGCTAAAACAGCAGCCTCGACCTTTTCGACCGTGGCATGATCTATATGATGATGCCCCAACTCTAACACCGGGGCCGTATCACACCGCCCCATACAAGGCGCACGCAGCACCCGCACGTCAGCCCCGCCTGCGTATTTACCGGCCAATTCACGCAACAACGCTTCTGATCCCGCCAATTCACAAGACAGGGAATCACAAACCCGAATAGTCAGATCAGGTGGTGCCGACTCGCCTTCCTTGACCACATCAAAATGGGCGTAAAAGGTTGCAACTTCGTAAACCTCGGACTGCGCCAACTGCATTTCATCCGCCAAAGCTGCAAGGTTTTCAGCCGATAAACAGCCAAATTCATCCTGAATCAAATGCAAATGCTCAATCAGCAAGTCCCGACGCCGGGGCCGTGTGCCCAGCAGGGATTTCACCGTTTCCAGCGCCCCGTCCTGAACCTGACGCCCTTTGGGCGTATGCCGCCCCTTACCCTTACCGGATTTCCAAACGCCTTTACGCTCGTCGAGTGCCATGCCCATATCTCCCTGAATTCGCCCCGATCATATGCCGAAAGCCATTCCCATGCGAAACCGAAAAGCGACAGGTTTCAAGGTAATAACGCTGTTGCAGGTGTAAAACTTGTGTCTGACCCAAACCAATTTATGCTTACCCCCACAGTCTAACGAAAATCGCCCTATGCCCCGCTATCTTAGCGCTTTCGCGTTCATCACTCTGCTCCCGACCTTCCTGCTTGCTTTGGCCGCAGTCAAAGGCGGGCTCTGGCCGCTTCTCCCGTTGTTTCTGCTTGGCGGCCTCAATCACCTGATCGACGGCCTGTTTGAAAACCGCCCCGACAGCCCGTCGGAACGAAACCTCGCAACCATCCTGCCGGCCATCCTAGCCTTTTGCCACTTCGCCCTACTGGGACTGGCGGTCTGGTCACTGGCCCTCAAACCCGATCCCCTGACCGCGAAAATCCCCCTCTTTCTCGCCTTCGGCCTCTATTTTGCAACAGTATCCAACGCAAACGGTCATGAACTGATCCACCGCCGCAGCCGCCTTGCCTTTACACTGGGCAAATGGATCTTCATCTCTCATCTCTTTGGTCATCACACTTCTGCGCACCGCCTTGTCCACCACCCCTATGTGGCCACGCGCTATGACCCGAACACCGCCCGCTACAACGAAAGTTTCTACACCTTCTTTGCACGCGCTTGGCGGGGGTCTTTCCTTATGGGGCTCAGCGCTGAAAACACCCGCCGTGGATTCCCCCCCCACAGCCGCGAGGTGGATTTCTCCAACCCCTATTTCACTTATATACTCGGCGGCGTTATCTTTCTGGGTCTTGCAACAGCATTTGGCGGCTGGAAGGGCTTCCTCGTCTACCTCGGCCTTGCTTTTATGGCCCAAAGCGGGCTTTTGTTAACGGATTACGTCCAACACTACGGCCTGACCCGATCCGAGGGGCAAGACGGCCGCTTTGATCCGATCGCGCCGCACCACAGCTGGAACGCCCCCCATTGGTTCACCCGCAACCTTACACTGAACGCTCCTTTGCATTCCGATCACCACGCAAAGCCCGCACGCCCCTATACTGAACTGCAAAACCACCCGGCCGAGGTTGCACCCCAACTGCCCTACAGTCCCGGTATCATGTCGATCATTGCCCTGAACCCGATCCACTGGCGGCGCATCATGAACCCCAAAGTCGCTGAATGGGCTATGCGCCACCGAAAACTTGGGTGACAGGTTTGGGGAATTGCCAATTAGCCCGGCATTTCGCATACTCTGGCAAAACTATTATCCCAATCTGTCGGCAGTAATCCCATGTTCAAAACAGCCCTTTTATCGTCCTGCCTGTCCGTGTTCCTCACCACGACGGCACAGGCGCAATCTACAGGGGAAACCATCGTCACCCCGCAAGAATTCGAAACCCTTTCGACTGGAAAAACGCTCTATTTTGAACGGGATGGCCGCTTTTTCGGGGCAGAGCAATTCTACACCCGCCGCCGATCCCTTTGGATGAACGGCGCAAACCAATGTCAGGACGGCGAGTGGTTCGCCAAAGGTGACCTGATCTGCTTTGACTACAACACAGAACTTGACCCGCAATGCTGGCATTTCATCAAGAAATCCGGCAACTATTCCGCCCGCGCCGAAGGCTCCACTGCCCAGTTTGATATCTTAATGAACAACATCGACACCAAACCCCTTGATTGCAAAGGGCCTGCCTACGGCGCTTAAAACAAACTGCCCTGCCCACCTTCAGGCGTTTTGTCGATCTTTTTCTGTGCGGGCTTCTTCTTCGCTGGCTTTGGTGCCTCAGGCTTTTGATCGGCCTCCCTCACCGCGCCACTCAGCTTTGTAGAAACCCGCCCATCCTTGAATTGTATCTCTAAACTTTCCGACGCCCCAGCCGCCACAGCGTCCGACACCAACACACCGGAATTGTCGCGCACCACCGCATAGCCGCGCTCCAGCGTGGCCTGATAGCCAAGCGTTTCGCGCAAGCGTTCCAACCCGTCCAGCTTGTTGCGCCATTGCCTGCCCTGCGTATCTGCTGCGCGCGCAAAACTGCGGCTGACACTGGCCAGACGATCCCGTTTCACCTCAACCGCGCGCACCAGAACCTGCGGGCGCAATCCAGCGCCCTGTTCCACCAACCGCGCACGGCGGCGCTCCGTTACCGCTTGCAACGCTCGGGGCAATCGACTGCCCAGCATATCCAACCGCTGCGCCTGCATCGTCAGCAAATCCGCCGGATTCGGCAAAGCCCGAGACAGATCGCGCAGCCGCTGTTGCCGCCGCGCCAATCCATCGCTCAACGCCCGCACCCGCCGCTGCTCCATGGATGCCAGCCAAGCCATCAACTCACTGCGCACAGGAACCGCCAGTTCCGCCGCCGCCGTTGGGGTTGGCGCGCGCTGGTCTGACGCATAATCAATCAGCGTGGTATCCGTTTCATGCCCAACAGCCGAAATCAGCGGAATTTTCGACGCCGCTGCCGCACGCACAACCGCTTCCTCGTTAAACCCCCATAAATCCTCAATAGATCCGCCGCCCCGCGCCACGATCAACAAATCAGGCCGTGGCATCGCCCCGCCCGGCTCCATTCGATTAAATCCGTCAATCGCTGCGGCCACTTCGGGCGCACAGCGATCCCCCTGTACAGCCACAGGCCAGATCAGAACCTTTCGCGGAAACCGATCCCTTAACCTGTGCAGAATATCCCTGATCACCGCACCGGACGGAGAGGTCACAACCCCGATCACCTCTGGCAGATAGGGAATCGGCTGCTTGCGATCCCCGTCAAACAACCCCTCCGCTGCCAAGGCCTTCTTGCGTTTTTCCAGCATGGCCATCAACGCGCCCACACCCGCCACACGCAATTCCATCACGTTCATCTGGTATTTCGACTGCTTTGGAAAGCTGGTCAGCTTGCCAACGGCCACAACCTCCATGCCTTCCTCGGGCTGGACAGACAATTTACCCGCCTGCCCCTTCCAAGTGACCGCATTCAGCACCGCGCCATCGTCTTTCAGGTCATAATAAATATGCCCTGAACTATACCGATTCACCCGCCCGATCTCTCCACGTACCCGCACATAGGAAAACTGCCCTTCAATTGTGCGCTTCACAGCCCCCGAAATTTCGGAAACACTGAATTCAGGGGCGTTTTGCCCCGGCTCGGGATCATCAATCAGGTCAGACATTGTCAGCTTCTCTTGCGGTTCGCATCAGGCAACAATAAAAGAACCGCAACCCAAGGGGCAAGAGCGGAGAGCAGCCATGAACATCCTTATTTTAGGCAGCGGTGGGCGCGAGCACAGCATCGCTTGGGCCGTAAAGCAAAACCCCAAATGCGATCACCTGATCTGCGCCCCGGGCAACGCCGGAATGGCCGAGGTCGCAACCTGCATGCCCCTCGACATCCTAGACGGCGCGGCTGTTGTCGCCTTTTGCCGAACCCATAAAATCGACTTTTGCATCATCGGCCCCGAAGCCCCCCTCGCCGCTGGGGTCGCTGACGCCCTGCGCGCCGCAGACATCTTGACCTTCGGCCCATCGGCTGCGGCTGCACGGCTCGAAGCCTCCAAAGCCTTCACCAAAGAAATCTGCGATGCTTGCGGCGCCCCAACCGCCGCCTACGCCCATTTCACCGATGCCGATGCCGCCAAAACCTATATCACCGAACAAGGCGCACCCATTGTGGTCAAAGCAGATGGTCTTGCCGCTGGCAAAGGCGTCATCGTCGCCATGACAGTCTCCGAAGCCCTCGCTGCCGTAGACGATATGTTCGACGGATCCTTCGGCGAAGCCGGCGCAGAAGTGGTGATCGAGGAATTCATGGAAGGCGAAGAAGCCTCCTTCTTTATCCTGTCTGACGGCACATCCATTCTGCCCATTGGCACCGCCCAAGACCACAAACGCGCCTACGACGGCGACGAAGGCCCAAACACAGGCGGTATGGGCGCTTATTCCCCCGCCCCTGTGCTGACAGCCGCGCTGCAACAAAAAGCCATCGACGAAATCATCCAGCCCACCATCGACGAAATGGCCATTCGCGGCACCCCCTATGAAGGCGTGCTCTACGCAGGCTTCATGATCAAAGACGGCCAACCCCGCCTTGTGGAATATAACGCCCGCTTTGGCGATCCGGAATGTCAGGTCATCATGATGCGCCTAGGGGCCCAAGCCCTCGACGCGCTGCTCGCCTGCGCCGAACAACGCCTTGAAAAAGCCCGCCTCAACTGGGCAGATGACCACGCACTCACAGTGGTGCTCGCCGCCAAAGGCTACCCGGGCGAATATCAAAAGAACACGGAAATCAAAGGCCTCGACACCATCGAGCAAACCTCGAAATCCCACGTTTTTCACGCAGGCACAGCCCAAAGCGGCGATGCAATCCTTGCCACAGGGGGCCGCGTCCTGAACGTCACGGCGCGCGGCGACACCCTGCAACAGGCCCGCGACAACGCCTATGCCATGATCAAAGATATCGACTGGCCCGAAGGCTTCCACCGCAAAGACATCGGCTGGCGCGCGCTCTAATCTACGCGCCCACCCCAAGTCTCTTTTTGGGTCAAATATCCAAATCCTGACGCTGCCCCAAAAGCAGCGTCAGCAAGCCGGTTTAGGCCGCCGCACGCACAGCCGCCGAAATATCCCCGACAACCTGCTTCAGCAATCCCGCGTCCTCGCACTCGCCCATGACACGCACCAAAGGTTCCGTGCCAGACTTGCGGATCAACAACCGCCCGTTCCCCGCCAAAGCCGCCTCGCCCTCGGCGATTGCCTGCTTCACAGAGCCAGACAACATCGGATCAGGCCCGTCCCCGTAGCGCACGTTTTCCAACAACTGGGGATAGGGTTCAAACACCCGCGCCAGTTCACTGGCAGGTTTCCCGCTTTGCACCAACGCACCCAGAAACTGCAAAGCCGCGATCAAACCATCCCCCGTGGTCACATAATCGCGCATCACAATATGCCCCGATTGCTCCCCGCCAAGGTTAAACCCGCCCTTGCGCATGGCCTCTACCACGTAACGATCCCCCACATTGGTGCGCAGCATATTCATGCCCTTGCCGGTCAGATGTTTTTCCAATCCCATATTGGACATCACAGTCGCCACCAAAGTATCATGGGCCAAACGGCCGGATGCCGACCACTGCTGCGCAATCAACCCCATGATCTGATCGCCATCCGCCACACGACCTTTTTCGTCGATCAGCATCACACGATCCGCATCCCCGTCCAGACAAATCCCCACATCTGCGCCGTGCTTTAACACAGCCTGCGCCGCTGTTTCAGGATGGGTAGACCCACAGCCGTCATTGATATTGAACCCGTTCGGGGACACCCCAATCGGGATCACCTCTGCGCCCAATTCCCACAATACAATCGGCGCCGCCTTATAAGCCGCCCCGTTTGCGCAATCCACAACCACCTTTAACCCGTTCAACAACCGTTGACGGGGAAAGGCGGTCTTGGCGAATTCCATATACCGCCCCAACGCATCGTCGATCCGCTTGGCACTGCCGATGTTTTCAGGTCGCGCCAGATCAACCTCGCCCATGACCATCTCTTCGATCTCGGCCTCCGCCGCATCCGACAGTTTATATCCGTCAGGGCCAAAGAATTTGATCCCATTGTCGTGGTGTGGATTGTGTGACGCCGAAATCATCACCCCCACATCCGCCCGCATGGAGCGCGTCAGCATCCCCACAGCAGGAGTCGGCACAGGCCCCAGCAAAAACACGTTCATCCCCGTAGAGGTAAACCCCCCCGTCATCGCATATTCAAACATGTAACTGGACCGCCGCGTGTCCTTGCCGATCACCACGCGATGCTCTTTTTGGTCCCGCCGAAAATATCGCCCCGCCGCAGCCCCCAGCTTTAACGCCATATCGGCCGTCATCGGATAGCTGTTCGCCCGCCCGCGCACACCATCGGTGCCAAATAGTTTCCGTGTCATCTGTCCCCCAATACGCCGTTTACAGCGTCGCTTGCCACAAAGCGATTGCTTGCTTGGTGTCTTGAATATCATGAACCCGTAGTATCTGCACACCTTGACGCAAAGCCTCAAGCCCCAGCGCAATGGAACCCGCCCCCCGCTCGGCGGCTTCTGGCGCATTTCCGATCACGCCAATGAAACCTTTGCGCGAAACACCCAGTAAAATGACACATCCCAGACCGTGAAACAGCGACATGCCCCGGATCAGCGCCAGATTGTGTTCGATGGTCTTGCCAAAACCAATACCCACATCCACCACGATCTGACCCCGCGCAATGCCGTGGTTTTCAGCATAGGCAACCCGTTCGGCCAGATGATCATAGACATCCAGCAACACATCATCATAGCACGGATCATCCTGCATAGTCTTGGGATCCCCCTGCGCATGCATCAAACAAACCGATACATTATGGCTTGCAGCCACATCCGCACTTTTGGGGTCATAACAAAACGCCGTCACATCGTTGAACATGGACGCCCCCGCAGTCAAAGCGGCCTCGGCCACCTCTGATTTGCGGGTATCAATGGAAATCGGCAGGTCAAACCCACCCGCCCGCAAGGCCGCAATCACAGGAACCGTGCGCGCAATTTCATCCTCCGCCGGAACAAAAGCCGCCCCCGGCCGCGTGCTTTCCCCGCCAATATCAAAAATATCAGCACCTTTCGCAGCCATGTCAAAACCACGGGCCACCGCACTGTCAAACCCGCTGTGCAGCCCGCCATCGGAAAAACTGTCGGGCGTGGTGTTTAAAATCCCCATAATCCGGGGCTTATCCATCGCCAACCCGCAAATCAAACCCCGCGGTGCTACAAAATTGCGCAACTCCGCTTCTGGCACCAAAGCCGCAGGAATAACCTCGGGCGGCGCACCGCGAGACAGCTTTTCTACATGGGTAAACCAAGACCAGCCGCCCGCCAGCGTCAAAGCCCCGTTGGGGCGGTGCCGGTCGGTTTGCACAATCGGGCGATAATAGCTGGCCTGCGTCATGGCTCCAGAACCTTTCGATAATAAATCACCTTCTCGGTCTGCTCAAACCCAAGGCGTTCATGCATCAACTGCGAAGAATAATTCGACAGCTCCACATCCGACCCGAACTCCACAAACCCCGCCCGCTTTGCCCGCATCAACAGGAATTCAATCAACGCCCGCGCAATCCCTTCGCCACGATAGGCCTCATCTACCCAAACACCCTCAAGAAACGGAACAGGCTGCGAATTGCAGCCATTGGCATAATCCCGCAATCCGTATTCTGCAAAGCCAACCGCCTGCCCGTTCGCCTCTGCCAGAAAGGCCGAGCGTTTGGACGATTTGTTAATCCGGTTGATTTCCGCCAACAAAGCCTCGTTGGAAAATTTCGGCCATAATTTACGGTACATGCCCAGCCAGACCTCTTGATCCAGCCCGCGCATTTCCCTGATTGTTACATCCAAATCCAAAAATATTATCCGCTTCTGTCCCAGCGCACGGCCATCTGTGCACTTACCCCTGCAAAAGCAGCAAATACAAAGAAAATCAAGCCGTAGCGCGTTTCTTCTGACCCGTGGAACAGCCCGACAATGGCGACACCGATCATGCCGACGCCAAAGCGCGCCGCCATTGCAAAGGCCGAGGCAATGCCCTTGCGCGCATCAAACTGATCCATAATCCCTGTCAAAGCATTTGATCCGATCACATGCAACAAGGCCATCATCGCCAATCCCGGCGCATAGACCGCCCAGCGTCCCAACAGCCCAAAGGTGCCGCAAAACAACAGCACACCGCAAGCCAGCGCCGCGATTCCCTGTCCCATCAACGCCGTGCGATAGCCGATCCGCCCCACCAGATAAATATTGACGAAATTCGCCGCCCCCGCAATTGCCGCCCCCGCCGTAAACATCCACGCATAGGCTGACAGCGACAGCCCATAGGTTTGGATGTACAAAAACGGCGTGGCTGAAACGAAGACAAAAAACATACCCGACATGGACGACAGTGCCACCGTGTACATCATCGCAACCGGATTGCGCAGCAGCCCGAAATAGCCGGATAAAACCCGCCCCAGATGCAAGGACTGCCGCTTTTCCGGCACTAAAGTTTCAGGCAGCTTCACCGCACTTACAGCAAAGGCCGCAACCGCCCCTGCGGCCAACCCCCAGAAAATCCAACGCCAGCCCCACCCCTCGGACACCCAACCGCCAAAGACAGGGGCCACCATCGGCGCAATAACCATCACCATCATAATGGCAGACTGGCGCTGTGACAGCTTATCGCCCGCATAAAGATCCGCTAACAACGCCCGCCCAGCCAAAAGGGACGCACTGCCCGTCACCGCTTGAAAAAACCGAAACACCACCAGCGTCTGTGCACTGCTGACCAGCGCACAAGAAATTGAAAATACGGTGAACCCTGCCAGCCCCCAGACCAAGACAGGCCGACGCCCGATAGCATCCGAAAGCGGTCCGGCAAACAACGGTCCCAAGGCCGTGCCAAACAAAAACGCACCGATAGAATATTGCACCATCGCCTCGGAGGCCTGCAAATCCCTTGCAATCAACCCAAGCGCTGGCAAATAGGCATCCACAGCAAACGGCGCCAACATCACAACCACTGCCAACAACACAAGCAGGCTGCGTTCAGAGCTGACGGGATCAAATCGCATGGAGGGGGAGCCTTATTCCGATCCGAAACCGACTAAAGCGCGTTCGGCGTTTGCACCACGACACAAGTCGCATCGACCATTCCCCCGTCGAACCCACCTGCAACCGTCAGATGATCCGCGCCGAATTCCTGCGCAATCCACTGCGCCAACGCTAGGGGATCGCGGCTATCTGCAATCGGCGCATTCACGGCATCCAATACCATCTTTGACGGCGCCCAAACCGACAACTGCCCGTTTTTCATCGCCCAATCCAACTCGGTCCGGCTGCCAACCACCACGCAACGCTTGTCCACTCCCGACAAGACCCAAGCGTTTTGCTCAATGGATAATAGCCCCAAGCGGCGATCCACCTTGGCATTGCCCGTGTCAGCCACCGCGCGCGCAACCTCTTGCAAACAAATCAGCGCAGGCTGGTCATGCCCTGCAATCGCGTCCAGCCAATCAGGCAATTCTGACGACGCCAGCACAGGGTTCGGGATAAACACCACCAAAGGCCGCGCCACCAGCGCATCTACATTGGCACCAGCATCAGACCGACTGCGCACAATTTCAATGCCCAGCGTGCCTGGTATCCGATCCAGCTTTTCAATCCGCACAAACACCCGAACCGCCTTGGCATGACCTAAAATCCGCTCGGCAATCCGTTCAGCCAAAGTTTCCAACAGGTTCAACCGCTCTGCTGCCAACTCGAACTGGATCGCCTCGATGATGGTGTCATAGGACAGCACCTGATCCACATCATCAGTATCCGCAGCCCCGTGGCGCGCCACTTCCAACACCACATTGAACCGGATGCGCTGTTCCACATCCCGTTCCGCCTGAAACGCACCGATTTCCACAGATGTCGTGTAATCGCGCACCGAAATACGATCCAGCGGCGCAGCGCCTGCCCCGGTTTCCGCCGTCGCAATGGCCCGCGCTTCTGGCGCTTCAAATGCCAATGATGTCTCGTCCGTCATGCCACACCCTCGCCTGTGATACCAAGGCATCTACCCCCCAGAACAGCACAAGACAACCTGTAGCGGCGCTAAACAGGTTAACCACATGATAATCCTTTGCGCTTTACCGCGCCGCAGGCCATCATAACAGGATGAAAGCCCTGTTGATGTTCCTCGCCCTCGCAGCCTCCCCCATGCAGGCGCAAACCTGTACGCCGCCTGTTTTCGCCCCGCGTTTCTTGCAACCCATCCCGGAAACACCGGATCAATCCCTGTTCACAGAGGCACTCTTAATCGCCGTCAACTTTGAACGCTGCATCGCAAGCAAACAACCGCTGCACACACAGGCCCCTTTGCTCAAAGCCGCGCAAATCCACAGCCGCAACATGGCGAAAACCAATACATTTAACCATATTTCAAAAGCAGGAAACGCCAGAACCGTGAAAGACCGTGCCAAACTGGCCAATCTGCACTGGCGCTGGATCGCCGAGAACATCGCCCTGATCCCACGCTATCGCTTTGGTCACCAGACCCCGTTCCATGTGATTGACCGCGCAGCCTGCCGCTTTGTCACACCAAACACCAGCACGGAAATCCCCGCCCACAGCTACGCGAGCCTTGCGCGGACAGTCACATCGAAATGGATGGCTTCAGCCGCGCACCGCGACAACATCCTGTCGCGCTACGCAGATCGCATGGGCGCTGCTGCAAAATTCGATCCTTCAGGCGCGCCTTGCGGGCAATTCTATATCACGCAGGTGTTTGCCGATTGACTTAGCTTGGACGATATTAGCTTGGGCGGTAAAAGAAATGCGCACCCACCTGCGCCGTGCGCAAGAATTTACGAGACCAGCGCGGCTTGACCGCCTTGGTATGATAAAACAGCGCGCCGTTGGTGACTTTGCTTAGACGACCTTCCAGCATAAGCTGGGCCATCTTGGCCACCCGAGTATAGGCTTTGGGCTCACGGAACACTTCCGCATGACCATCACATTTATAGGAAAACTGGCAGCCCGGTTTGCCACCAACACCCTGGCTGATCACACCGCAAACTGAATTGGGGAACCGCTTGGACTGTTTGCGATTCACAATCACCTCAGCCACCGCCGCAATGCCTTTGAAGCTCTCGCCGCGCGCCTCGAAATACAGCGCCTCTGTCAGACAGGCCCACTCTGGCCCGCCAGCCGCTTTCGGCATCTCACGCAACTGTGAGAAACTTGTAACTTGTGCGGTTTTAACCTTGGCTTTTTTCTCTTTCGGACGGGACAGACTGGCGATACGGATGATGGAATTGCCCCCAACACCCGCGATTTTCTTTGCCCGATTCGTTCCCAGTGCAACCAACTGACGGCGCTCTTGGGCTAAAATATCGTTAACAGATTTCAATTCCACTTCGGCCGAGGCAATTTGCGCAGAAGCGCATAAAGCAAAGGCTAAAACAGCACAAATTGGCCGGATGCCAACTTTCATCCCAGACAGCATTTTCATATCACATACACAAACCACACTCGTCCGGAGGCAGATTCCAAACAGCGCGGTCCCTCATTTCCAACGTAAAACTTTAGCTGTCGTATAGTCGAAAATTCAGGTTTTGCACAGTTTTTCTGCAAAACGCCGTTCTACAGCCATCTTCCGCCGCCATTGAGGGCATTAACCATCTTCACGTATCGCCGTCTGCGCCGCTGCCAAACGGGCCACGGGGGCCCGATACGGCGAGCAGGAAACATAGTCCAAACCCAGCTTGTGACAGAAGGCAACAGAGGCCGGATCGCCCCCATGTTCCCCACATAAACCAAGCCCGATATCGCCCCGCGCCGCCTTGGCCCGCGTCACCGCAATGGTTAACAACTCGCCGACTCCGTCCAGATCAATGGAATGGAACGGGTCTTCGACAAAGACACCACGGTTCACATAGGTCCGCATGAATCGCCCTGCATCATCCCGGCTCAGACCATAGGTCATCTGCGTCAGATCGTTTGTACCAAAGCTCAGAAACTCGGAATATTGCGCGATCTGCCCGGCCTTCAACGCTGCACGGGGTGTTTCCACCATGACACCCACCGAATATTCCAGCCGCTGCCCTGTTGCCATCTGCACCTCTGCTGCAACAACATCAACGCGCCCTTTGACGATTTCCACTTCCTTATTGGCGGATACCAAAGGAACCATAATCTCGGGTTTAATCTGGGTGCCAAATTTCTTTTGCACCTGAGCGGCAGCTTCAAAAATAGCCCGCGCCTGCATGTCATAAATGCCCGGAACCGTCAGACCCAGCCGCACCCCCCGCATGCCCAGCATGGGATTATATTCCTTCAAATCCTCGGCCCGCCCCATCACTTTGGCCAAAGGCAGGTCCATTGCCTCTGCCAAACTGCGGATTTCTTGCGAACTTTGGGGCAAAAATTCATGCAACGGCGGGTCGAGCAGACGGATACACACCGGCAGCCCCACCATGGTTTCGAACAACTCGACAAAATCAGCCCGCTGCATGGGCAACAACCGATCCAGCGCCGCCTGCCGATCCCGATCCTGATCCGCGAAAATCATCTCGCGCATAGCTGTCAGACGGCCGGGTTCAAAGAACATATGCTCGGTTCGGCACAGCCCGATCCCGTCCACCCGAAAGGTCTGCGCCAGCCGTGCATCGCTTGGCGTATCGGCGTTTGCGCGAACACCCAGCTTACGAAATTCATCCGTCCAGTCCAGTAACGTATTGAAAGCACCGCTTAAATCCGGCTCAATCAAATCGGGCGCCCCCGCGATCACTTCACCGCTGGCCCCATCCAGCGTGATGACATCGCCTTCACAGAACTTGCGCCCGTCCGGCAATTCGAACCGTTTACGCCGCAAATCAATGTCGATTTCACTGGCCCCGACAATACACGGCAGCCCCAGCCCCCGCGCGATCACCGCAGCGTGGCTGGTGATCCCGCCCCGCTCGGTCAGGATGCCCTGCGCCGAATGCATGCCGCGAATATCCTCGGGCGAGGTTTCAGACCGCACCAGAATACAATTTTCGCCCTGCGCCGCGCTGGCCTGCGCGGCTTCGGCACTGAAAACGATCTTGCCAGAGTTCGCCCCCGGACTGGCCGCAATCCCTTGGGTCAAAACCTGATATTTCGCCTTTGGATCAATCTGGCGGTGCAGCATTTCGGTCAAAGACCCCGGCGTCACAGACAACAACGCCTGCTCTTTACTGTGCAACCCGTCCTTGACCAATTGCACCGCGATTTCCACCTCAGCCCGCCCCGAACGATCCGCAGGCCGCGCATCAAGCACCCAAACCGCCCCGTCCTGCACCGAAAACTGGATCTGGATTTCATCCCGCAAAATGCCACGCGCCTTAGAGGTCAACTCTTTTAACTGCGCAAACACCTCTGGCACCACGTCTTCGACTGACGGTCCCCGCGCATCGCGCCCCAAAAACAGCTCTCCACCGCGCCCTGTGATCGAATCATTCCCCTGACTCTCGCTAATATAGCGCCCGTGCGTGCCTTCAGACCCAACCGCAAGCGAGGTAAACTGCGCGCTACCCACGCCGCATTCTCCCGCGCCGGTGCCCGCAACCATATCCTGCACAATCAGCCCCAGCCCCGCATCCATCGGAGCGCCCCGCGCCTGACGTAAAATCCGCGCGGTTGTGCCTTCCCACATGCGTGCCACCGCCCGCAACACCTGTCGCATCTGCTCCATCGGGTCTTGGGGGAACGGCTCGTCCAGCTCGTCCTCGTAAAACTCCAGCAAGGCGGTGATCAGGCGGCCGTAATCCCGCCCCCGATTGGTGAACTCTGCCTCGACCAGTTCTTCCAAGTCGTCTTCGTCCAGCCGCGCCACTTTTTGCGCATAACTGCGGATAAACCGGCTATAAATGTCATTTGCCCGCTCAAGCCCCATGTCCCGCGCCATGACATCGCGGGTTTTATCGCACATGCCGATGTTCAGCATTGCCCTAGGGCCGCCCCAGTTTCGTTCTTCGGGACTGCGCCGCACGGAATACAAAACACCCGGTTTCAGCACATCTTTGAACACGCTCAGATCAGGAATATTGCCCACAGCCAGCCGATGCACCGCCGCTTTTGAAACGGCAAAACCGCGCGGCACGGGCACGCCTTCGGCCATGAGTTTACCCAATACTTCGGCCCGAATACCGTAATGTTCTGCCGGCAATTTGGCAGAACCTGTGATTTCGGCAATATCCGCGAAATCTGCCATGCGACGAAGGCTCCTGAACAAGTTCCCCAAACATTATGCCGCCGCTTGCAATGTGGCAAGGGCGTGCATTTCTGGATATCCGTTTAAGTTCAATGATTTAATATTTAGTTTCTGCGCCGCAGCACAAAATGGAATGATTCCAATACAAAACGGCCCCGAACATAATCCGGGGCCGTCTTAATCATCTTGGTCGCATCACCGATAAAACCGGTTGGCCTTAGCCCTCAACTTTGGAGAAATCCGCGACTTGCCCCATGACCGTGCGGATACGGCTGAGCAAATTCAAGCGGTTACGGCGCACAACCTCGCTGTCGGCATTTACCTGAACGGCGTCAAAGAACCCGTCAATCGGCCCGCGCAACCCCGCCATAGCCGTCATTGCCGCGCCAAAATCTTCGGCCTGCATTGCGGGCGAGATCGCGCCTTCGGCAGTGTCGAGCGCGGCAAACAAGGCCCGCTCTGCATCGCTATCGGCAAATTTCACATCCGCGCCGTAGGAATATTCCACCCCGTCCTTGGCTTCGGCCTGCGACAGAATATTATTCGCCCGCTTGTAACCTTGCAGCAAATTGGTGCCATCGTCGGATTTCACAAACCCTTGCAAGGCTTCGGCACGTTTCACCAACAGCGTGAAGTCGTCATTGTTCGGCATCGCAAGGCAAGCGTCGATCACATCATGAGAGATGCCTTTGTCACGGAGGTAGACCTTTAGGCGGTCGTGGAAGAAGGAGATGAGGTCATCTCTTTTTTCACGGCTTTGAAATTCAGTATTAGCCAAATTCACTTTAGCTACAATTACAGCAAGGGCAAAACCATCGAGGTTATTGTCACTTTCAAATATTTCTCGAGACCGAAGGAATATCTCGGTCAAGTTAGAAACGGGTAAACTCAGCCCGTTCTCCAAAACCAACCGAATAACACCCAGCGCAGCCCGCCGCAGTGCAAACGGGTCTTTGCTGCCTGTGGGCTTCTCGTCAATCGCCCAGAACCCTGTCAGCGTGTCGATCTTGTCGGCCAGCGCCACAGCAACAGACACAGGCGCGTTTGGCACGTCATCGGATGGCCCCAGCGGCGAATAATGTTCCTGCGCCGCCGCTGCCACATCCACGGATTTGCCCGCAGCCTGCGCATAATAGCGGCCCATCAGGCCTTGCAACTCAGGGAATTCGTAAACCATTTCAGACGACAGATCCGCCTTGGCAAAGCGTGCAGCCTCTTCGGCTGCATCGGCGTTGGCGCCCACAACGGGGGCGATTTCGCGGGCCAAAGCGGCGATCCGGTCAATCCGTTCCGCCTGTGATCCCAGCTTGTTGTGGAAAGTCACATTTTGCAGTTTTTCAACCCAAGCAGCCCCACCCGCTTTGGCAATCCGCAGGTCGTTTTCCCAAAAGAACTTGGCGTCTGACAGTCGCGCAAACAGCACCTTTTGGTTCCCCGCCAGAATGGTCACGCCATTGTCCACGGTTTCACGGTTGGCCACGGTGATGAATTTTTCGATCCGGTCGGTTTTCGGATTGCGCACGCTGAAAAACTTTTGGTGTTCCTTCATCGAGGTTTGTAAAACCTCTGGCGGCAGGCCAAGGAAGTCTTCGGCAATGTCGCCCATCAGGACAACAGGCCATTCGACCAGCCCTGCGACCTCTGCCAAAAGGCCTTTGTCTTCAACAACTTCCAAGCCTTGCGCGAAAGCCGCATTGGTTGCGTCATTCCAAATCGTATCCGCCCGCGCCGCACTGTCCAGCACCACATAGGCTTTGGCCAGTTTGCTGGCGTAATCTTCAAAGCTGTTCACTTTAAACGCATCCGGCGCGTGGAACCGATGGCCCCGCGTGGTGTTCCCGCTGGCGATACCGTCCACATCAAACGGCACCACTTCAGCCCCTTCGGCGTCATGCAGAATACACAGGATCGAATGCAGCGGGCGTACCCATTTCAGGGTGCCAGCCCCCCAGCGCATGGATTTTGGCCAAGGGAAGTTGCGCACCGTGGCAGGCACCAGTTCGGCGATGATTTCAGCCGCCGCCCGACCCGGTTTTTCGATCAGGGCATAAAACACCTGCCCCTTTTTTTCGTCCCGCGCCACCAGTTGGTCCCGCGTCACCCCTGCCCCGCGGCAGAAACCCTCAATCGCTTTTTCAGGCGCATCCACCCGCGGGCCTTTGCGTTCTTCCTTCAGATCGGGCGAGCGATCGGTCAGCCCTGTCACAGACAGCACCAAACGGCGCGGTGTTACAAAGGCGCCCGCGCTTTCATAGGTCAAGCCAGCCTCAACCAGACCGTCCGTCACCAGCTTTTTCAAATCCTCAGAAGCACGTTTTTGCATCCGCGCAGGGATTTCTTCGGAAAACAGTTCTAATAGCAGGTCAGCCATGTCAATTCGCCCGTTTCTGGTTCCACGCCACTGCGCGACCATCTTGATATACCGCAACAACCCGATCCACGCCGGGCCACACATCTTTTTCGCCAAGGAACGCAACCGCATCGCCGCTGGTCACATCGGTTTTCACACCCTCTGCATCAAAGCACGGCAAAGGGGTGGCAGGATTTTCTGGCGTGACCGCGTCGGTCACTTCATAAGTTTCAGTCAACATCGCCATAGACATCGGGGTGGTAAAACACGCCCAAAGGGACTGGGGGATTGCACTGTCACTGCTTGCAATCACTGCGTCTTGCAAGATGTCTTCGGGTGCGCCGCCGCCCACAGGGGTTAAGGTGATTACAACATCCACAGGGGAAATGCCCCCCGCCGCAAGGCTGCGGGTTTTCTGCACTGGCGCGGCCAGACTGGCCTCTTCTTCTTCGCAGCCTGCTGGCATATCTTCGCCATCAAATTGCGCATGGCCGCATTCGTTTAATTGGCGCCACATATAGGCGCGCCCGTCAGGGTATTGCGCGATAAAACGGGAAAACCCGAAGGGATGATTGCGATCTGCCAGCAATGCCACGGCTTTACCATCGGCAATATCCTCGGTCAGGGCAGCCGCATCAAAACAGCTAAACCAGCTAGGGGCCTGCAAAGGCGTGGCTACATCGCGGTAGGTATCAGACGGCGCGTAATCCCAATCCACGGTAAAACACGCCCGCATTTTCAACGGCGACGTTGCCGCGTCGATGCCCTGATAGCCTGTGACCGGAAACGGATCACCAAAGGCGGTGACCTCTTCCAGCCCGTTTACACGTTCGTAATAGGCATAGGTCTGACTGTACCACAGCCCTGCCCCCATGGCCAAAGCCGCAACAACTATCCCGCCAACCATCAGCTTACCGTTCACGCTGCTGCGCCCCCTGCTTCTGTCTGCACAAACGCATCCGCACAGGATTTCGCCAATGTGCGCACCCGCCCGATATAGGCTTGGCGTTCTGTGACCGAAATCACGCCGCGTGCGTCCAGCAGGTTGAACAAATGGCTGGCCTTGATGCATTGATCATAGGCGGGGTGGGCCATGATGATCCGTTTGCCAGTCTTTGGATCGTCATAAGGCGCGGCAAGAATACGCTGGCACTCGGCCTCGGCGTCTTCAAAGTGTTTCAGCAGCGTATCAGTGTCGGCAATGTCGAAATTCCAACGGCTGTATTCCTGTTCGGTTTGTTTGAACACATGGCCATAGGTTAGCGGAATCAGCGCATCGGGGTCATTGAACGGCATGTCCATCACATGATCCACACCCAGAATATACATTGCCAATCGTTCCAACCCGTAGGTCAGCTCACCCGACACAGGTTTACAGTCATGCCCGCCGACCTGCTGGAAGTAAGTGAACTGGGACACTTCCATCCCGTCGCACCAGACTTCCCAGCCCAAACCCCAAGCGCCGAGCGTGGGGGATTCCCAATCGTCCTCAACGAATCGAATGTCGTGCAGATCCATATCCACACCAATCGCCTGCAAAGACCCCAGATACAGCTCTTGCAAATCCGGCGGGCTTGGCTTGATCAGTACCTGATACTGGTAATAATGCTGCAACCGGTTCGGGTTTTCGCCGTAGCGCCCATCGGTTGGACGGCGCGAGGGCTGCACATAGGCCGCAGCCCATGAATTTCCCCCAAGCGAGCGTAACGTGGTCGCCGGATGGAACGTGCCCGCCCCGACTTCCATGTCATAGGGCTGCATGATGGCGCAGCCTTTGGCCGCCCAATATCCTTGCAACCGCAAAATAATCTCTTGAAAAGACCTAGGTTTGCTTTTTTCGACCACAGACATAACCTCATCCCACAGGGCTGTTCATTCCTGCGCCTTCCTTATGGAAACAGCGCAATGGGGTCAATTACATCTGGAAAAATGGCGGTGATATACCTCACCCAAAAAGTTCCGCGCGCGGAACAGTCAGGGCCAAATGGCCCGTGCAGGCAGGCTTTCACCAGCCCAAAACAGCTTGATTGGTTGTTTTAACGAAATAAGCCCCGCAACACTCTGGTTGCAGGGCTTACTTTTCTATCTGATCAACGGATCGTTGAAACAGGGGGTGTCATTGGTCTTATTTGACTTTGACAACCAGCATGGTGACATAACCATCAACCAAGAAAGGACCATCTTTTGATGTGTCTGTCATGTTTTCAAATTCATTTGGAACATCGCCAGTCGCATCAGTGTGCAGCATCAGAACAACGCGTTCACCAGATTCGAGATCTTTGGTCGGGGTCACCAAGACGTTCTCGTTCACGCCACCGTTGATGTGTGTATGACCGATTTTCTGATCCACAGTCGCAAAGCCGTTGCCGTCGTTTTTCACTGTATACAGCACCAACCAACCGTCTTCCTCTGCAACAACGCGATCAGCCAGAACGGCGTTTTCGGAAAGGGCTTGGTCTTTGGCCGTGATGGACACGCTGTCAACTTCTGCGTAAGCGGCGGATGCACCACCGATCAATGCAGCTGCAGTAAAACCAGTCAAAATTTTCTTAGCCGTAAACATATTACGTCTCCTTCGTTGAATTCTTTAAAGGCGTTACAATGTTGAAAAACACATCAGGAACAATTACTTACCTGCCTGCTTTCAAGTTTCGACGCTGCAACACCCTGTCGATGTAAATACAACAAAACAACACGCGCTTTAGTTCCCACCCGATTTAACTTTTGGCCCCACTAAATCGCAACCTACTGATTTAAATTGAAAAAATTTTTAATAAAATTATCAAAAAGGGGCTCCGCACGATGCGAAACCCCTATTTACTTTCGTATTCCCGGATATTCGAGCGTCAAAATCCCAAGACGTCGACAACAAGCCCCCCTGCTTAAGAGGCAACCGCCTTCATAAACCGGTCGCGGATCACCACCGGATCCATAGTGATCACCGGCTCTTTGCGATTGCCGCTTTCACATTTGGATACAATGATCGTCATCTTATCCCCGTCCAGCGCCTTGCGCACCTCAGCGGCTGTATCTTCGGCGCGACATTCCACAACCGTTTCACAGCCGCACGCCGTGGCCACCGCCGCGAGCGAGGTTTTCTTTCCCGCATAGGTCGGCTGATCGCCAGTAGACCCATAAGACCCGTTATCAATAATCAGCAGGATAAAGTTATCCGCCACATTATTCGCAATGGTTGGCAGCGTTCCGAAATTGGTCAGAACCGACCCGTCCCCGTCAATGGCGATCACCTTTTTGGGTTGCGACAATGCCAAGCCCAAACCGATGCTCGACGCCAACCCCATCGTCCCCAGCATATAGAAATTGGACGGCTGATCATCCAGTGCGTGCAATTCCTGACTGGGAATGCCGATGTTACAGACCACCAACTCGTCGGAAATCATTGGAACCAGTGTTTTAAGAACTTCAGAACGTATCATTGGTCGCCATAGCCTCCCCAGAAAGATGCATCGGTCAGAATGGCGACCGGTTTGTTGCACATGAATGTGTATTGCAGGATGTTGTCGAACTCTTCCACGTCAGACTGTTTGTGAAAGTGATAGGTCGGAATGTTCAACTGGGCCAATAGCGCCTTGGTGTGAACTGCCATTTCCACCTGACAGGCCACAGGTTCGCGCAGTTCACCGCGGTAGGAAATCAACATGGGCAGCGGCATCCGGTAGTATTGGATCAGCGTGGCCAGCGTGTTGATCGTCACCCCGATGGCGGTGTTCTGCATGATGATCGCAGACCGCTTGCCCCCCATATAGGCCCCCGCGCACAGGCCCATGCCCTCGTCTTCTTTATTGGACGGGATATGGAAAATATCCGCGCTTTCCTCAACCGCGTCGATCACACCGGCCAGTTGTTTGCAGGGCACGGTGGTGACAAACTCGATCCTGTTTTTCACCATATCGGCTACGATTTTGTCATTTACATCCATTGTCCATGTCCATTGTCCAAATCCATTGTTAAGGGTCCACTCATCAGGAGGGTTGCGTAAAGGCTGTTGCCTCTTCCTTTCGCAAATCCGAACCAACCGCAATCCCGAACCCGCAAAAACGGGCGAAACCAAACGGTGGCTTCGGGAAAAGCGAAACGATGTTACCCCAGAATATCTGGCGTCACATAGATCAGCGTCGGTCCATCCGCTTGCAACGCCGCTGTCACGGCCTGTTGCAAAGCCTGCAAGGAATCTGGATGGGCTGACAACGCCCCCCAAGCCTCGGCCAGTTTGCAAAAATCGGGGTTCTGCGCAATCACCGCATTCGGGGCGATCTGCGCATTGACCATACAATCCTCGATCTCTTTCAACTTGCCATTGTCCCACAAGATGATCGGCAGGCTTAGCCCCAGTTCAACAGCAACGCCCAGTTCCTGCACCGTATACTGAAACCCGTAGTCCCCCGCGATGGCGATCACAGGTGCATCCCCCAAACCGATCTTGCCACCAATCGCCGCAGGCATCGCATAGCCAAGCGTGCCAAAACCATAAGGATGATGCCACAGGTTCGGCGCTGGCATATCCCAGACATCTTTTGCGGTATAGGCAAATTGGGTCATATCCGAATAGATCGTTGTCTCGGCAGGCAAAGCCGCCTGCAAGGCATCCACAATCGGCACAATGCCAGGGCGGTCACTGTCCGTCTGCGCCCGCCAGACCTTGCGGGTTTGTGCAACCGCTTCAGCCTCCCACCCTGATTTTGCGTCAAACGCATGGTCTGCCAAGGCCTGCAACACGGCCGAGACATCCCCAAGTATCGCCAGATCGCACCGCTGGTCGTCGGCCAACTCCTGCGGGTCCAAATCCACCCGAACCATCGGACAGGTATAGCCCAACTTCTCCCGCCAGATATCCACCTCGGCCAGTTCGGACCCGAACACAACCACCAGATCGGCTTGCGCAAATACGTCAACCGCACTGCCTTTGGACAAACTGCTGCCAAACAACAAAGGATAGTCAGGCCGCACCACCCCGCGCCCCGCATAAGACGTAAACGCCGCCGCCTGACAGCGCTCTAGAAGCTGGTTGGCGTAACCACTGGCCGCCCCCTTGGAACAGCCGCCGCCAAATACAAACAACGGCTTATGCGCCGCCGCAATCCGCGCAGCCAATTCCGCCACCTGCCCCGCATCCACAGAGGGCACATACCGCACGTCAATCAAACCATCCGCCGCGTCAGCCGGCGCACCCGCCAGCGCAATTGGCACCTGAATATGTTTAGGCCGCGCCCGCTGGGTTTTGAATTCCACCAAAGCCCGATCAATCAACTGATAAGCCGCATGGGCCGTGCCCGCCTCTACCGACCAGTCGCAAACGGTCTCTGCCGCGGCCCGCTGGTCCTGCATCTGGTGCAACTGGCCTTTCAAGGCAGACACCTCATCCAGACAACTGGAAATCACCAGCATCGGCACCGAATCCGAATAGGCCTGTCCCATTGGCGTCATGATATTGCACAGCCCCGGCCCCGTAATCACATAAGCGACCCCGGGCCTGCCCGTCGCCCGCGCATAGCCATCGGCCATGAAACCCGCCCCCTGTTCATGACGCGCCAGAACATGGGTGATGCCCGCTTCTTCAATCCCGCGGTACATTTCCACATTATGCACCCCCGGAATCCCAAAGATCGTATCCACCCCCCGATCTTTCAACATATGAGAGATCTGCGCGCCCAAAGGTCGTTTCATTTAGTTTCTCCAGAAATTCGCCGTAAACAGAACAAAGACCGACATCAATTCCAGCCGCCCCACCAACATACCAAGGGCCAGCAACCACTTGGCAATGTCATTCAACTCGCTGAAATTCCCGGACGGCCCGATCTTGTCGCCCAAACCCGGCCCCACATTCGCCAGCGCCGTCGCCGCCCCCGAAATCGCCGTCACCGTATCCAGCCCCGTCATCCCAAGCGCCACCGACAACACCGCCAGCGAGGATAGAAACAGCATGAAAAACGCCATGACCGAGGAAATAACCCCATCGGGCACAGAGCGTCTGTTGTATTTCAGAACAAAAACACCGCTTGGATTGTGCAACCGCTTGATTTGCAGAACAATCGACTTTGCCAGCAACTCGTAGCGGAATACCTTGATGGAACAACAGGTTGACCCCGCACAACCACCCACCAAGCCCATCATGAAAAACAGCATCATCGGGAAATCGCCCCAAGCCTGATAATCCACACTGGCAAACCCCGTCCCCGAAATAATCGAGGCAACATTGAACATGCCTTCGCGAATAGACCGCTCCAGATCGTCATGATTGTGGATCAATTGATAAAACGACAGAACCACAACAAGGATCGCAAACAAGATCAAAAAGGCACGGATCTGGGTGTCGCGGTACAGCGGTTCGGCGGATCCGGCGATCAACTGAACATACCGCACAAACGGCAGGCTCGCCAACATCATGAATACCGTGGCCACATATTCCGCAGGCCCCTGAAACGCGCCAAATGATGCGTCCCCCGTTGAAAACCCGCCTGTGGACAGCGTGGTCAGCGCATGCACAGTTGCATCAAAACCAGACATGCCGACAGCCAGATAACAGGCAAAACACACAACCGTCAGCACCACATAGATCACACCGATCTGCTTGGCAATTTCCGCCGCTTTCGGCAGGATTTTCCCCATGGTTTCAAAACCTTCGGATCGGAAAATCTGCATCCCCCCGACCCGCAGCATGGGCAGGAAAACCATCGCCACAACAATAATCCCGATGCCGCCGAACCACTGCATCATGCCGCGCCACAACAAGATCCCGCGCGGTAATTCCCCAAGACCGGTAAACACTGTTGACCCCGTGGTGGTCATCGCGGACATGGCCTCAAAGAACCCGTCCACAACCCGCGCATCCGTGGCCCCGAACCAAAACGGCAAGGCGCCAAAAATAGGCAGAACCACCCAAACACTGGTGGTTAACAAAAACGTCTGTTGAATTGACAACCCGCCGGTTGAACGATTGGCACAAGCCAGCGCAATTGACCCACCAAACAAGGCCGTCAGCAAGCCGGACAGCGCAAAAACCCACCACTCGCCATTTCCGTCGAAAATATCCATCGCCATTGGAAACACCATGGTGCAACCAAGGGCCATCGACAGCAGGCCAATTACATAAGCAGCAGGGCGAAAATCAAACATAAAGGCAGGCTTGGCGCTCTGCGATGAAACTGTCAAGCAGACAACGCATGATCACGGCCTGAACCGCGCCAAGCCATCCATTTTCCACAAATATCCGCAAGGGGGTGAGGCAAGGCCGAGGGGGTGAGGCATGGCCCCCTACCCGCCGTCAATTCCGCATCAACGTCAAATCTGAAAATCTCGGGTCAACCGCGGTGGATCAATGTTTCGAACATCCGCGGATCAAGGGTCGAGGTTTCAAACATCGGTCCACGACACAACACCGAAATAGCGTCATGACTGTGCAGACTTTCCTGATGGCTGGCCACCACACGGAAATCGCCGATTCTGGCGTCCTGCGCCAAAGACCGATAGAACAGCCGCACCGCATCTTCGACAAAAATCGGGTTCGCTGCATTCAGTTCCGCAAAAGCCTGCTCATCCTCGCGCTTCACCATAACTTGCGTTTCGGTGGGCACCGCTTTGTTGCACAGCGCCACCACATCTTCGAACCATAGAACCTCGCCCGGCAGCACTTCCATAGAAATCCGCGCGACAGAGCGTTGTGAATGGGGCGTTGCCAATTGCCCCCGCGTGCGCCGCGCATGTTCTGACAATTCAAGCGAACAGGGACAGGTGGATGAATAGACATAATCCAGATGCAAAATCCGCGTTTTGGTACCGTTGCGATAGGCCGATTCCAGCGCGATATCGTAATACTGATAGCCTTGCAATCCAGACCTAAGCGACTGTTTCTTCATCGGAAAAGACAACCGCATCTGAATACGCGCATCCAGACTGTCCAGATCGGCCACATAATCCCCAAGGGCCGCATCCATCACATCAAAGCTGAACACCCGCTCTGCATGGGTGTAAAAGGACCGCATAATGCGGCTCATATTGATGCCTTTTTTGTTTTCTTCCAAAGACACCGTGCCCGTAACCGAAGTTTCAAGCACCATTTCCCCTTTATCACGAGTCAGATAGCGCAGCGGCAGGCGGAAATTGGAAATTCCCACATGCTGGATCGCGGTTTTCGCGCCTTTAATCAGGCTTGCCGGTCCGTTTTGCAGGTCTGGCAAATCCGCGATATAGGCTTTATCGGCCACCAGATCATCAGGATAGAGCGTTGACATGACAGGGTAATCCGCCGTTGTCCCACGGGCCAGCGCCCCTGCCGCATCACTTGGCGCCAGATTCGCAAAGGCCATGGCGTCATTACCAGATGCCCAGCGTCGCAAGACCGCTAGGGCCTCACGCGCGTCTTGTTCTGTCGGGGCAGTCCCCTCTTCTTCAGAACGTATTTCGGTCTCAATAGCTGGGTCATGAACATTCATGGATCACCCCTTGGTTTAACCGCAGTTGCCTTTTATATGGGCATCAGTGCCAGATATTCCAGATTAAATCTCGGTAAAACCGACAATTACCCTGCCAAAGCCGCCAAGATATCATCCAGAAGATCATCTTTATCTTCCAAGCCAACCGATATCCGAACCAGACCATCTGTAATCCCGAGACCCGAACGCTGTGCGTCGCTCAGACGTTGATGGGTGGTGGTGGCAGGATGGGTGATGATGCTTTTGGCATCCCCCAGATTGTTGGAAATACGAACAATTTTCAGCGCATTCAGGAAAGAAAACGCCGCCGCTTTCCCCCCCGCCAGATCAAGCGAGATCATCGTGCCGCCTTGTGTCATCTGACGCCGCGCCAAATCCTGTTGGGGGTGGTCGTCCGCAAAGGGGAAAATCACCCGATTGATCGCTTTATGCCCAGTCAGCGCATCCGCCAGATAGGTAGCACTGGCGGCTTGTGCTTCACAGCGCAGGGCCAGCGTTTCCAGCCCCTTCAGCATCACCCAAGCGTTAAACGGGCTAAGCGCCGCACCTGTGTGTTTCAGATAGGTCTGCAACGGCCCGCGCACAAATTCGCGGCTGCCCAGAACGATCCCGCCCAGACAGCGCCCCTGCCCGTCAATGTGTTTCGTGGCCGAATAAACCACCACATCCGCGCCCAGTTCCATTGATTTCTGAAACACTGGCGTTGCGAATACATTGTCCACGACAACCACCGCGCCTACCTTATGGGCGATTTCGGAAACACCTGCGATATCAATCACTTCCAATGTTGGGTTCGAAATCGCTTCCAGGAAACAGACTTTGGTGTCAGGGCGCACAGCCCCGCGCCATGCGTCCAGATCCGTGCCATCCACCAAGGTGACTTCAACCCCGAACTTCGGTAGAATTTCATCCACGATAAACAAACAAGACCCAAACAATGCCCGCGCCGCAACAATGTGATCACCTGCTTGCACCAAAGCCATCAATGCGCCGTTCACCGCCGCCATGCCAGAGGCCGTGGCAAAGGCATCCTCTGCCCCCTCAATCGCGGCCATCCGTTCTTCGAACATGGCCACAGTCGGGTTGCCATACCGCGCATAGATAAATTCGTCGTCACCCGCTTCAATGAAACGCGCTTCGGCTTGTTCTGCACTTTCGTACAAAAAGCCCTGCGTCATAAAGATCGCTTCCGACAATTCGCCGTATTGCGACCGTTTCGTGCCAGCATGCACGGCTTTTGTGCTTGGTTTCCAATTGTCCATCACATCATCCTTTTTGGCGGGCTGCATAAGGGGTCAGCCCAAGAAAAAACCCCAACCGTAACAACGATCGGGGTGCGTCTTCTCTGCCCTCGACCTTTTAGCGGTAAGATTAACGTGGCCCACAATCCGGTTACAAATCGCCACGCAAGCTGCATACGCCAGCACCAAAATCCCGTCAATCCATGAATTTCCCCTTGCGATGGGGCGGCTGTCCTCTCACTCTGCCCCAAAAGCAAAGGGACTCTTATGCAAACTCCAATCGACCTATACTATTGGCCCACCCCGAACGGCTGGAAAATCTCAATCGCGCTGTTTGAATTTGACCTGCCGTTTGAAACCCATCTGATCAACATCGGCAAAGGCGATCAATTCGCAGCCGACTTCCTGAAAATCGCCCCCAACAACAGAATGCCGGCTATCGTTGACCCGGACGGGCCGGACGGCGCGCCGATTTCCATCTTTGAAAGCGGCGCGATCCTGCAATACCTCGCCCGCAAGACCGGCAAATTCTATGGCGCATCCGAACGGGAACGGATTGAGATCGACCAATGGCTGATGTGGCAAATGGGCGGTGTTGGGCCGATGGCGGGCCAATGCCATCACTTTATCAAATACGCCCCCCACATGGACCCGCCCCAAGATATCCCCTATGCCAAAGACCGCTACCGCGCCGAAACCGCGCGGCTTTATGGTGTGTTGGATCGCCAGCTTCAGGGCCGCGATTACGTCTGTGGTGATTTTTCCATCGCAGATATGGCCATTTGGCCTTGGGCCAGCCTGTGGGAGGGTCAGGAACAGACCCTAGAGGACAAGCCAAATCTTGCGGCTTGGATTGACCGCTGCGCTGCCCGCGTCGGCGTACAAAAAGGCCGTGCCCATCACGCTGAATTACGCTCTGACAATCGGGGCAAGGACGCGCAGAAGAACCTGTTCAAACGGTAGCCAGTAAAACGGTGTTGCGGTCTGAAACCAAAGGCCGCACCGCCTGCACCGCTTTCACTCCATTCGGTAACGCCCCGAAAATACTGATAAATTCATCTTGAACGGGCAAAATTCCTGCGGTTTCAGGACCGGGCAAAAAGCTTTCGCTTAACATCCCGTCAACAGAAATCACCTCATGTTGGTCAAACAAAAGGTGGAAATATTCCACGTCCTGAACGGGGTAGACCGTTGTAATAGTCGCGTCATTGCACAGTTTTTTAGCAGGCACCAAAACCGAGTCCTGCCCGAACAGCAACGCTGCCTGCCAACCTGAAATCAAAATCCGATGTTGCGGCGACACCATCGTATCGCGCACAGGGCAAAGCGGCCCAAACGCACCTGCCTTGATACCAATCGGGCACAGCTTCGGGTTTGCCCGCAGTGCAGCCTTTGGAAAGCGGGTCCGCCCGATCCAGCGCACAGGCTGCGCACCGCGATCCTGCGTCATGACCAAATCGCCTACAGCCAAGTCTTCGATCCGAACACATCCCGTTGGCGTTTCCACCAAGCTGCCAGCGACAAAACAGGGCGGGCTAGCCAGATTTGCATAGGGAACGCTTGGGCCTTCCTGATTGGATACTACCGTTAAAGGCACCCCAACTGGCGGAAAACCTGCGACGCCGCCCACAAAGGCCAGCCCCTCAACCGTTGCATAGCTTGTTATGCCCGGCTCATTCAGGTTGAACCCCACAAGGGTATAACTGTTGCCATCGGGGTCCTGAACCACCACGGAATACTCAGCCTCAACCCGAATACCGCTGGCATAGTTTACGCCATCATAATCCATCGTGTTGCTCAGCGTTTGGCTGCTACTGGAATCCTGAAAGTTTGCATCCGGATCTTCAATCGCCACGGTTTCCCAATTGTTAGAGTTCAACGTGATCGTTTTCCCCAACAAATGGCTGCCATCCCCCTGTGTTATGCCGGACAAGGATTCCCCGCCCGACACAGAGATTTGTGACGCGCCAAGCGTATATACAGTCTGCGTTGCCACGCTGCTGCTCCAATTCAATGCTAGTTACTGCTACCCACGGATCGAAATACCCAGCCAATCGGGCGAAAATGGGACGCAATTAGCACGAATTTGGGTCAAACTTTCAGTTTTTCGATCATAAATTGCAGCGCAAGGCCCAGCCCGTCGGGCGCAATTCCATGACCTGTGCCTTTGGAAACATGGGTGAATACTTCAAATCCTGCCTTGCCCAAAATTTCGGCCGCTTCTGGCATGGAACTTGGCGCAACCACATCATCCATATCACCGTGCACCAACAGGATCGGCGGCTTGTTCACCACTTCGTCAATGGATTCGGCGGCCAGCAAACGCCCCGAAAACCCGACAATCCCCGCCAGTTTGTCAGCCAGACGCGGCCCCACATGCAGGCTCATCATTGTTCCTTGGGAAAACCCGACCAGAACTGTCTGAGCCGCTGTGACGCCTTCAGCCTTCATGGTTTCATCCAGCCAATCGCTTAGAATTCCAACCGCTTCTTCCATTCCGGCGCGCGCGGCTTCCTCGGTTGAACCATCCATCCGCGGGATCGGAAACCATTCAAATCCCATCGGATTCATCTGGCATTTATTCGGCGCATCCGGCGCATAAAACACCGTGTCAGGCATGTGATCTGCCAAGGGATCGCCCAGCGAGATCAAGTCCTTCCCGTCCGCGCCATATCCATGAACAAAAATCACCAGTGATTTCGTTTTGCCCGATTTCGGGGCTTTCTTGTGGCTTTCCAACAGTGCCATTATCGTATTCCTTCTCTGTTTTTTGCCACGCGGTAATAGGCCCATAACAATCGTGCAGCCACCGCCCGCCACGGCGACCAAGCCAAAGCCATCTGCGCCATGGGTTTTTCAGTTGGCCGGTCTTCTAGATCAAACACCAGTTTCGCCGCCTCCTGCAAGGCCAAATCCCCGCTTGGAAACACATCGGCACGTCCTAGGGACGACAAGGCATAAACCTCGGCGGTCCAGCGGCCAATGCCAATTATCTTGCACAGTTCCGCAATGACCACTTCATCAGGAACGCCGCGCAAGCTGCTGTAATCCAGTTCATTTTCCGCCAAAGCACGGGCATATCGCACTTTTGGACGCGACAGACCACAGGCCTGTAAATCCGCATCATTTGCGCCGCGCACCCGATCCCGCTGATGCATCCCCGCCGCCACAACCCGCGCCCAAATCGCGCTGGCCGATGCAGTCGAAACCTGCTGGCCAATGATTGCGCTTAACAACGCCTCAAACCCGTCATCCCGACGGCGCAACGGCAATGGCCCTGTCTGCGCCAACGCCGCCGCAAATCGCGGATCAAGCGCGGCAAGCCATGCCGCCCCTTCGGCCACATCAGCGTCCGTTTCAATGATCCGCCCTGTCGCTATTCCCCTGCTCATGTCTGCCCCTCTAGCCAAGCCACACAGGCAGAAACCCTGTCCACAACAGGCACATCCGGCAGGGCTGGCCGCCGTTGCATCACCACAGGCAGACCCAATTGGCGCGCCGCATCCAGCTTGCTGCGCGATCTGGTGCCGCCCGCATTTTTCACCACCAACCATTCAACCGATTCGGACTGGAAAAACGCCACTTCCTCGGCAATCGAAAACGGGGGCCGCCCGACCACAAACCGCCCGCTGTCATACGGAAACGGCCCTTGCGGCGGATCAATCACACGGCATAACAAGCGCCGGTTCACCATATTGGCAAAATCCCCCAACGTTTGGCGACCTGTGCCTAAAAACACCGTGCATCCCTTTGGGATAATCTGCGCAACCTCTTCAAACCTATCAACAAAAACCCAGTTATCCCCTGCGGTTGGCACCCAACCCTCGCGCTGCAAAACAACATGCGCGATCCCCGCCAAAGAAGCGGCTTGTGCCCCGTGATCGGTCATTTGCGCGGCAAAAGGATGGGTGGCATCCACCAGAATATCAATCCGTGCGTCCCGCAAATAATCGACCAAGCCCGACACGCCGCCAAAGCCGCCAACCCGCGTTTCACACCCTAGTTCCAACGGCGCACGTGTCGCCCCCGCCAAAGATGCAACAACATCAAAACGACTGGAAATCGCAGCAATCAATTCCCGCGCCTCGGAAGACCCGGCCAGAACCAAAACCCGTTTCAACCTGCCTGCCCCAATATTTTGCCCGCGCGATCAATCACCACAACATCCACCAAAACCTCCGCTCCACGCAACTGCGCCAAGGCCTTTTCCCGCGCCAAACGGGCAATTTCCACGGCCAACCTTGGCCCCGCAATCTGCACCGCCTCTAACGCGGTATTCGCACCTGAAACATCCGCCAGCCCCAAACCGCTGGCCATTTGGTTCAAAGCCGCAAAATCCACCTGCGAGCGGGAAGAATGCAAATCAACCGCCCCTTGCGCCAGCTTGGTAATCTTGCCGATCCCGCCACCAATGGTGATGCGCGGAACCGGATTCTTGCGCAAATACTTCAGCAAACCACCCGAAAAATCCCCCATATCCAACATGGCATGATCCGGCAAACCAAACAGGTTCTGCACCACCCGCTCTGACGTGGCCCCCGTGCATCCTGCCACATGATACTGCCCACCAGCACGCGCCACATCCACCCCCCGATGGATTGACGCAATCCACGCTGCACAGGAAAACGGCCGCACAACACCCGTGGTGCCCAAAATCGAAAGCCCGCCCACAATCCCCAGCCGCGGATTCCATGTTTTCAGCGCAATTTCAGCCCCGTCAGGAATAGAGATTTCAATCCGAACATCCCCCGCCTGCCCGAACTGCGTGGCCATTTCAGCCACAACAGCCTGCATCATCTGGCGCGGCACCGGATTGATCGCCGGCTCACCAACCCCGATGGGCAAACCAGCCTTGGTCACAGTGCCAACGCCAGCACCCGCACAAAACACCACGCCCCCAGCCGAGGCAGACACTTTTGCCAAAATCAACGCCCCATGGGTCACGTCAGGATCATCGCCCGCATCTTTGGTAATCCCGACTTCGACCCAGCCAGCCCCCTGTGCCTGATGGACCAGTGGAAAGACCGGAGTCTCTCCGCGGGGTAATACAATTCCCACCTCGCGCGGAAACCCGTCCCCCCACAGCGCCAGCAACGCCGCTTTCACAGCGGCGGTCGCACAGGCGCCTGTGGTCCAGCCACGGCGTAATTCTCCGGCGGGTTTTATAGCCATGCCCCACAGGTAAAACCCAAGCCCGCCTTTGGCAATTGCTTTAGCATCTCTACCGTGCCCTGCGCAGGCTGACAGGGCAGAATTTGGATATTTGAAAAACAAAAAGAGCTGGGACCAGTTGAGCGCTTCAATGTTCCCGAAATACTCATTGCGCTGCCTCTATTACACAATAATCCGTCGCAACCCGTCTTGCGAGCCTTGGCATTTCGGGTCCATAAAGCTCGTATGACATCGAATCCTCTTCCCTCGGGCGACTGGCCCATTTTGCAATCTGGCTGGGTCTGGCTGTGTGGCGCAGGCCCCGGTGATCCGGGATTGCTGACGCTGCACGCCCTGAACGCGCTGCGGCAGGCGGATGTTATCGTCTATGATGCGCTTGTGGATAAACGAATTCTCGAATGGGCGAAACCTGATGCCACGCTGGAATATGCGGGGAAACGGGGGGGGAAGCCTTCGGCCAAACAACGGGATATTTCATTGCGCTTGGTGGACCTTGCAAAGGAAGGCCTACGGGTTCTGCGCCTTAAAGGCGGCGACCCCTTTGTGTTCGGGCGTGGTGGCGAAGAGGGTCAGACCCTTGTGCAACACGGCATTCCGATCCGCATTATCCCTGGTATTTCAGCAGGAATCGGCGGTCTTGCCTATGCGGGTATTCCTGTCACCCACCGCGACGTGAACCAATCCGTCACCTTTGTGACCGGACATGACCAATCGGGCGAAACCCCGTCTTCGTTGAACTGGCCCGCCATCTCCCAAGGCTCGCAAGTTCTGGTGATCTACATGGGGATGAAACACATCGACCCCATCGCCAAAGAACTGTTGGCCGCAGGTCGCCCCGCATCCGAGCCTTGCGCCGTTGTGACCAGTGCCACCACCCCAGACCAGCAGGTTCTTGAAACCACCCTTGGTAATCTGACTGCCGATCTCGCCGCCTCTGGGCTGACACCGCCTGCGATTATCTGCGTTGGCAGATCAGTTCTGATGCGCCAGACGCTGGACTGGATGAGCATGGCAAAAGGCATCCCGCCCCGCAACACTGATCCGTTAGGTCGAGGCCGCCCCGCCGAGGCGTCTTAATGGCGGGATTAATCCTGTCTGCACCGGGGTCTGCCAGTGGGAAAACCACCCTTACGCTTGGCATCCTGCGGGCCTTAAAAAACCGCGGCATCCCCGTACGATCTGCAAAATCCGGTCCTGACTACATCGACCCGCGCTTTCACGCCGCTGCCTGCGGGGCGGAATGTTTTAACCTTGATGCTTGGGCCATGCACCCGGATCACATTCGCGCACTTGCTGCGGGGCCTGATCCACTGATTATTGAGGGCGCGATGGGGCTATTCGACGGCGCCCCACCGGATGGCAAAGGCGCAACGGCTGATCTGGCCCGCATACTGAACCTGCCTGTCATCCTGATCCTTGATGTTTCCCATCAGGCCCAATCCGTTGCCGCCGTAGCCAAAGGTTTTGCTACTCTTGATCCCAGCGTCACCATCAAAGGCATCATCCTGAACAAAGTCGGTTCACCCCGCCATGAACGTATGGTTCGTTTGGCCCTTGCACCGCTTGGCATCCCCGTCCTTGGTGCAGTGCACCGTCAAAACGGTCTGCAAACCCCGTCCCGACACCTTGGGCTTATTCAAGCAGCCGAGCATCCGGACCTCGAAACTTTCTTGGATCAAGCCGCTGACATCGCGGCAGATTCCGTCGATATCGACCAACTGATTGGCCTTGCAGAAAACCAAACCCCGCCACAGGCGACAAGCACGCCGCTGCCCCCACCTGCACAACGTCTTGCTATCGCATCCGACACCGCCTTCGCCTTTGCCTACCCCCATCTTCTGCAAAGTTGGCACGGCCAAGGCGCTGAAATTGAAACCTTTTCCCCGCTTGCGGATCACCCCCCACCACAAGCCGACATGGTGATCCTCCCCGGCGGATATCCGGAACTCCACGCAGGTCAACTCGCCGCAAACACCCGTTTCCTGGATGGTCTGCGCAACGCCAAAGCAGTTTATGGCGAATGTGGCGGCTATATGATGCTGGGCGACGGGCTGGTGGACGCAAGCGGAACCCGTCACCAAATGGCAGGGCTGTTGCGACTGGAAACCAGCTTTGCCAGCCGAAAACTCCACCTTGGTTATCGAAACCTGACCCCCCAAGGCGGCCCTTGGGCTTGGGACCTCAAAGCCCATGAATTCCACTACGCCACAACCCTAAGCGCAAAAGGCGACCCCTTGTTCCACGCCACTGATGCCGAAGGCACCGTCCTTAACCCCATGGGCTTGCGCAGTGGCACCATCAGCGGATCATTCGCCCATATCATTGATCGCGCCTAAGACCAGCCAACAGCCGCCATTGCAGCACAAGGCAACTATCCGCTTGGCATCCCCGAAAATCCAAGATACCGCTTTGCCCCATGATGACCACAACAGACCAATTCGCCAAACGCAACGTGCTGATCCTGATCATCGCGCAGGCCGTTCTGGGCGCGCAAATGCCTCTTTTGTTTACCTTTTCGGGACTCGCAGGGCAAAAACTCGCTTCAAACATCTGCTTTGCTACATTGCCGATCTCGATGATTGTCTTTGGCTCTATGACAACGGCACCTTGGCTGTCACAATTCATGCAACGTTTCGGGCGGACCGCGGGCTTTATTCTTGGGGCATCCGGCGGTGCTTTGGGCGCGTTGGTCTGTGCCTACGCCATCTACAGCGATTCTTTCACAATGCTACTGATCGGGTCGTATTTCACCGGCATCTATATGTCAGCCCAAGGGTTCTATCGCTTTGCCGCCACCGATCTTGCCTCTGATGTCTATCGCCCCAAAGCGATCTCATATGTGATGGCAGGGGGGCTTTTGTCTGCAATTATCGGCCCGCAACTGGGCGCAGCCGCCTTTGACGCGATGGTGGTTCCCTTTCTGGGCATTTATGTGGCTGCCTTTGTGCTGAACTGCGTAGGGTTCGTGATCTTTCCCTTCCTGAAATCATCTGACGTCGCAGTGGACAGGGACAAACCCTACACAGGTCGCAGCAGGCTTGAACTGCTCAAAACCCCCCGCATTGCCACAGCAATTATCTGCGCAATGGTAGCCTATTCGTTGATGAACCTGGTCATGACCTCAACCCCGCTCGCCGTTGTCGGCTGCGGCTTTACCGAGGTAAACGCAGGCCAGATCGTCACCGCCCATGTGTTCGCCATGTTCGCCCCCAGCTTTTTTACCGGCCACCTGATCGCACGCTTTGGCGTTGAAAAGATCATGGGAACCGGCCTGTTCATTCTGATGTGCGCAGGCCTTGTTGCGCTATCAGGTGTGGAGCTGTCCAACTTCTTCCTGGCCCTCGTGCTGCTTGGCATCGGCTGGAACTTCGGCTTCATCGGCGCAACGGCCATGCTGGCCACATCCCACACGCCCGAGGAACGGGGCAAAACCCAAGGCATGAACGACTTCATGGTCTTTGGTATGGTCACAGTCGCATCCCTCGCATCTGGCGGGTTGATGAACTGTTCAGGGGGCAGCACGATTGAGGGCTGGCACGCCGTAAACCTCGCTATGGTGCCTTTCCTCGCACTGGCCTTCGGCTCTCTGGTCTGGCTGGCCATGATCACCCGCAAAACATCTGATCAACCAAAGGGCTAACCCCCTTCGGCTTCAATGTTCCTCAAATACTTAGAATCGGCCGGTCGCAGCCAAACCCATCAAACGCAACCGTTTCCCCGCGTCCGAGCCACCTAATCCACCCGCCACAACCAACTGCGGCTCTGCAACAGTCTGACGCAAAACTCCACGCGCCAACCAGCCGGCGCGCAAAGCAGCCCGCGCAGGCCGAGGCGCGCGCTTCAACTGCAAACGCGCCCTGTCCAACCGATCCAACGCAGCCTGCGCCAACGCCTGCACACCAGCCCCCGTACCATCCACCAAAGGATAACGCTCAGCCGTTTCCAAAGCAGGTACAGCTTCAAGCAATGTAGCCCCCGCGCAGGCGGTGCCATAGGCCTGCGCCGCGTCCAAATATGCCGTGTCCCCTGCATCTGTCAGCGCTTTAAAGCCCAAGGCCATTACCCCGCCACCAGTTGCCGCAAGATAGGCCCATAGTGCGGCTTCATCGGCGTGGGGTTCTTTGTAAATATCCCACTGTCGCGCGTTGATCGCGCCGTCAAACAGCGCACGGGGCAATTGTTTTCGGGCAATCAAATCCGCCAGTGGCGTCACAACCTGATGCCTGCGCACCGTGGCCCCTGTGTAAATCTCTTCAACCGCATCCAACCACCATTGCAACCGCATCTCTGCGATCATCGGTTCGGATGTCACCCAAGGGGCGCGGGACACTTCGACGTTAAAGGCATAAAGCACCATCAAGGCATCGCGATCCGCGCCAGTGGCGGTCATCGCCGATAAAAACCGCATCGGATCCCCTGCATGCACGGTTTCTGCACAACTGGCGATATCTTCTGTTAAACTCATAACCTGTCCCGCATAAAGTTTGTTACCAGATCTACTGTCTTTTCTTGTGTGAACACATCCAGATGGGACACCCCGTCCAGAATGTGATAGCGCCCGTTGTCAGTCACCGCTGACATGACTGGCTGATACTGATCCGCCAGAAACGCCTCGTCGTCCTTCCCTGCAATCACCACAAAGGGCGGCAGGGCAGCCACATCTTTCAGGTAATCGGCGCGCGGCGAAAAGGAGGTGTTCATTCGGAATGAATAGCCCCCCGCCATGCTTTCAGCCAAAGCTCCTTCGGGCAGGTTAAACACAATCGCCGTCATGCCGTTCAACACCTTCAAACCCACCATATTCAACATAGACAACCCGATCAGCCGCCGCGTCAAAGGCTGCGCCCAGCCTCCCGAATTGGGCCGCATGGTGGGCGCGTTATATTTCAAAAACGGCGCTAACAAAACGGCCCCGTCCATAGTGTCACCGTAAGCGCCACCTGCATATCGCAGAACCAAACCACCGCCTGATGAATGGCCTAGCAACAACAGCTTTTGCCCCTTAATGCGGTACTGGGCAATTAAATCCGCCAGATCATCCTCAAGCTGGCCGATATAAGCCACATCGCCCTTGGGCGCAGGGTTCACCCCGTGCCCGCGCAAATCAGGCACCAACACCCTTGCCCCTGTTTCCGCTGCAATGCGCGCACCCAGCCAATCATAGGCAGCGCCGTGCCCGCCAGACCCGTGCACCACAACAACCAAGGGACCACCCTGCCCGCCGTGGGACCGAACCGCCAGTTTGGCGCCATCGCGAGCCTTATAGGTCACAGGGTCCACCGGATCGCCGATCAACCCGAGCTTGGCGAAACTGAGCCCTTCACCCGCTACCTTAGACGGCCATTGCGACAGGATCAGCCCGCCAGCAATGACCAGATAGATCACAGCAGAAATCGCCACAAATCGCAGAACGAATATCACCCAATCCATCACGCCCCCCCTGTTACGCCAAAACCAGCGCTCTAGACCGCCACCGCTCCGTCGCGCAGCAGTTTCCAGTTGATTGCATCCACCAAGGCCTCAAAACTGGCATCAACTATATTGGCTGAGACCCCGACCGTAGACCAACGCATGCCCTGCCCGTCTTCGCTGTCGATAACCACGCGGGTCACAGCCTCGGTGCCGCCATTGGTGATACGCACTTTGAAATCCACCAGATGCATATCGTCGATCATCGCCTGATACGGCCCGAGATCCCGTTCCAATGCCCGCCACAGCGCGTTCACTGGCCCCTGATCGTTGCCGGTTTCATCCATGGATTCACTGGCTGACAAGTGTTTTTGCCCGCCAATATTCACCGCCACAACCGCCTCGGACAGGGTCATACGGCCTTTGCCCGGCACTTTGGTCCGTTCCACAGTCACGCGGTAGCGCATGATGTCAAAGAAGCTGGGCAAAATGCCCAACACCCGCCGTGCCAGAATTTCAAAGGATGCCTGCGCGCTGTCATAGGCATAGCCCTGATCCTCGCGCCGCTTGATTTCATCCAGAATTTCAAGCATCTGCGCGCCTTTGGGTGCCTCGATCCCAGCATCCTTCAACCGCTTGCGCAGATTGCTTTGCCCCGCCTGATTGGACATGGGAATGATCCGCTGATTGCCCACAGTCGCAGGATCAACGTGTTCATAGGTGGTCGGGTCTTTCAAAATCGCACTGGCATGCAAGCCCGCCTTATGGGCAAAGGCACTGGCCCCCACATAAGCCGCCCATTTGTGCGAGACACGGTTCAATATATCGTCCAGCATCCGGCTGACCTTGGTCAAAGTTTTCAACCCGCCCAGCGTCACACCCGTTTCAAATCGGCTTGCGTAGGGTTCTTTCAACAGCAAGGTCGGGATGATCGCGGTCAGGTTGGCATTACCGCAGCGTTCGCCCAAGCCGTTCAGCGTGCCCTGAATATGGCGCGCGCCGGCATCCACCGCCGCCAGCGTATTGGCCACGGCCATTTCCGCGTCATTATGGGTGTGGATGCCCAAGTGATCCCCCGGAATCCCCGCTGCAATCGCCGCTTTGGTGGCCGTGCGTACCTCATCCGGCAAAGCGCCGCCGTTGGTGTCACATAACACGATCCAGCGCGCCCCCGCATCATAGGCCGCTTTGGCCGCCGCCAGCGCATAGTCAGGGTTCGCCTTAAACCCGTCAAAGAAATGTTCACAGTCAAACAAGGCTTCGCGCCCACTGGCCACAATATGGGCAAAACTTTCGCGGATATTGGTCAGGTTTTCGTCCAGCGAAATGCCCAGCGCCTTGGTCACATGAAAATCATGGGTCTTGCCCACCAGACAGACTGCAGGCGTATTGGCGTTCATCACTGCCGCCAGAACATCGTCATTTTCAGCCGATCGCCCCGAGCGTTTGGTCATGCCAAAAGCCGTAAACGTCGCCCGCGTCAGCGCAGGCGCTGCATCAAAGAAATCACTGTCCGTCGGGTTCGCCCCCGGCCAGCCGCCTTCGACATAATCAAGCCCCAACCCGTCCAGCGCCAAAGCAATCCGGGTCTTATCTTCTGCCGTAAAATCAACCCCTTGGGTCTGTTGCCCATCGCGTAAAGTGGTGTCGAAAAGATACAAGCGTTCTTTGGTCATAAAAAATCTTCCTCAAGCTTATCTATTCTACTTGCCAGTATGGATTCCAGTTCTGGAAGATGCGCGTCAGCATCACGTAAAAACAGAAAGCTATCAAACTTGTACTCTTTCTTTTCTTCGCATGTTAAGCTTTTTACAAAGGTTACTGCGTCTACTGATCGCAAACCTTTATCCAAGATAATTGCATTCAAATTTAGAGCTTCTTTAATTCTGTCGCTCAAGTCATACTTTCTTTCGGCACGAGCGTTCCCCCAAGCCTTGGCCAACCTGTCTAAACGAGTCCCCAGAATTTCACTGTAGATTCTTGGCTGAGCCCAAGAACTATTTTCGGCATTCAACAGTCCAAGCACTGAAGCCGATGCAACTAGTTCTCTATGGTCACCTCCCCTAGCCAACTGATGTAAAACACCAATAGCCCCTGCCGTGTTTAAGTCATCTTCCAATGCCAACATCATCTCGGGAGCCGCACGGGCAGCGGGTTTAACCCCAACGGTCAGCGCCCGCCACTTCCTTAAAGTCGCCTCTGCCTCTTTCGCCTTCTTATCCGTCCAGTCCATCGGCTTACGGTAATGCGTGCTTAGATACACAAACCGGATCACCTCGCCCGGATATCCCTGATCAATCAGTTCCCGCACGCTAAAGAAATTGCCCAAGGATTTGGACATTTTCTTGCCCTCAACCTGCAACATCTCGTTGTGCATCCAGACCTGAGCAAAGTCGTCTTCCGACCCGCAAGCACAGCTTTGCGCTTTTTCGTTTTCATGATGGGGAAAGGCCAGATCCAGCCCGCCGCCGTGAATATCGAACCGTTTGCCAAACAATGCATCCGCCATGGCCGAACATTCAATATGCCAACCGGGCCGCCCATAGCCCCAAGGACTCTCCCAGCCGGGTGTTTCTGCGTCTGACGGCTTCCACAGTACAAAATCCATCGGATTGCGTTTGTAAGGTGCAACCTCAACCCGCGCGCCTGCGATCATATCTTCTACATCCCGCCCCGACAGCGAGCCGTAGTTTTTATAGGACTCCACCGCGAACAACACATGCCCCTCGGCCGCATAGGCATGACCCGCTGTGATTAGACCCTCAATCATCGCAACCATCTGGGGAATATATTCGGTCGCCCGTGGCGCGTGATCCGGTTCTAGGTTGCCCAAAGCACCCATATCTTCCAGATACCAGCGGATTGTCTCATCCGTGATCTCGCGGATGGATCGCCCTGTTTCTGCTGCCTTGGCGTTGATCTTATCATCCACATCCGTGAAGTTCCGCGCATAGGTTACGTGGTCATCCCCGTAAACTTCGCGCAGCAACCGATACAGCACATCAAACACAATAACCGGACGCGCATTGCCAATATGGGCGCGGTCATAGACCGTCGGGCCGCAGACATACATCCGCACATCATCCGCATCCAACGGCACAAACGGCTCTTTTTTGCGGGTTTTGGTGTTATATAGTTTGATCGTCGTCATTAGGTCTTCCTTACACGCGCGCGTATCTGTCCCGCGGCGGACCTAACACTTCATATCACATTAAGGAATAGAGAAGCCGCCCGCCTGACACTGTCAGCGGATAATGCAAATGCAGCAAATGATGCTTTGGTTTCTCATGGCGCTGACCATAGCCACCCTGCACCAAAAGGCAAGCCCAACAATGCTTGCGCGAATGCGGCTCTTTTTGGGGGAAATATCCACAACCCTGCCGCCGCGCCAACTCTTAACGGTACAGACAGTTTCCAATCGCTGCGCATAGACGGCCTGCGTCCGCACTGTTAGTTTGCCCCGAAAATGAAAAGGACGCCCCAATGCCCAAATCCCGCAAAGACGCGATCATCGCTTTGGCCAACGACTATGCCGCTGCCTGGACTTCTCATAATGGTGTGTTCGTGGCAGATCATTTCACCGACGACGGCCAAATCACCGTCAACAATGGCGACCTTTTAACAGGCCATAAAGCCATCGCAGAAATGGCCGAGGGCTTTTATGCTGCATTTCCCGACCTGCACCTGATGTGCGATGACATCCGCGTTTCTGGCAACCATGCGCTGTTTGTTTGGACATTTTACGGGCACCATAGTGAAACCAAAGCATTCACCAAAGTTAGCGGCTGGGAAGAATGGGACGTGTCAGACGACATAAAAATCAAATCATCCCGTGGCTGGTTTGACGCAGAAGACTATGCGGCACAGATTTCTGGTAAATCAGCGTAGAACTGCGCTTTGGGGATACGAATGCGCGTATAGCTTCCCCTTGCATAAAAAATAAGCTGCCGCTACAATCTAGTTAACACGTTAGCTAGGTGATGACATGAAATATTCCGATTACGCCCAATGGACCAATCGCGTGACCCGCTGGATCGAACAGCATTTCGCAACCCTACGCGATAAACCCGTGCGCGCCCAAACCGAAATCGGTGCCATTGCCGCGCGGCTTCCAGCCCATCCGCCGGAACAGGCTGTGGATATGGAAACCATCATGGCAGATTTTGAACGGATCGTTCCGGACGGGATAACCCATTGGCAACACCCGCGTTTCTTTGCCTATTTCCCGTCCAATGCCGCCCCTGCGTCGATGATTGCGGAACAATTAACCAACGCCATCGCCTCCCAATGTATGCTGTGGCAAACCTCGCCTGCGGCGACTGAAATCGAACAGGTGATGATTGACTGGTTGCGTCAGGCCATGGACTTGCCCGAAGGGTTCAAAGGCGTGATCCAAGACAGCGCCAGCAGCGCCACACTGTCAGCAATCCTGACAATGCGCGAGCGGGCCACGGGGTTTACGGGCAACGACAAGGGCCTGTCCGGTCAGGGCCGCCTGCGCATTTATTGCTCTGCCCAAGTTCATAGCTCTATCGACAAAGCTTGTTGGGTTGCGGGTATCGGGCAGGATAATCTGGTTAAAATTCCAACCAACGATGCCTTTGAAATGGACCCGACCGCCCTGCAAGATGCTATCACTGCCGACCGCGCTGCGGGTCATATCCCCGCAGGGTTGGTACTGTGCACGGGCGGCACCTCCATCGGCGCATGCGATGATCTGCCCCCATTGATCGCCATCGCCAAAGCCGAGGACCTGTACACCCATCTAGACGCCGCATGGGCCGGATCGGCGATGATCTGTCCCGAGTTCCGCGACGTGTGGCGCGGGGCCGAGGATTGCGACAGTATCGTCTTTAACCCCCATAAATGGCTTGGTGCGAATTTCGACTGTTCCATCCAGTTCCTGAAAGACGCCAATATCCAGCGCCGCACTATGGGCCTGCGTCCGTCTTATCTGGAAACCCCACAAGCGCAGGAAATCACCAATTTCAACGAATGGACCGTCCCCTTGGGCCGCCGTTTCCGCGCCCTGAAACTGTGGTTCCTGATCCGCGCCTACGGTCTGGAAGGATTGCGCAGCCGCATCCGCAACCACGTGGCTTGGACCAAAGAGTTGGAATCCAAACTACGCGCCCGCCCCGATTTCACCATCACCACAGACAGCCGACTGGCCCTGTTCACCTTTCAATACACCCCCAAAGGCGGTGATCCGAACGCGGCTTCTGCGGAATTGTTGCAGCGGATCAATGACGACGGGCGGATCTACCTGACCCAAACCCTGCATCAGGGCCAATATGTGATCCGCTTTACCGCTGGCCAGTTCGACTGTACCCGCGACGATGTGATGACCGCCTATGACGTAATAACCGAGCTGGCCGCCTGACGGTTTTTCTTGATAAACACAGGGCGGGACCGTAGGCAACAGGGATGAATTTTCTTACAAAATCCCTTTTCGCCACCTGTGCCGCCCTGTGTTTTGCCGCCTCTGCTTTGGCGCAGGAGCAGGCGCAATCCTATCCCGATCACAATTCGCTTTACGTCAATGATTTTGCCGATCTTATTGATCCCGAAACTGAATCCCGCCTTGATACGCTCCTGCGCCAAGCCAAAACAGATCGGGGGCTGGAGGCAACCATCGTCACCATCGACAGCCGTACCGACTATGGCAGCAGCCCGACCCTGAAAGACTTTGCCACGGGGCTGTTCAACACTTGGGGCATCGGCAATGCAGATCGCAACGACGGCATCCTGATCCTAGTGGCCCGCAGCGACCGCGAAATGCGTATCGTGCTGGGCGACGGCTATCCCCCTGTCTTTGACGACCGCGCAAAACGGGTCATCGACCACCACTTCCTGCCTGCCTTCAAAAAAGGCGATTACAGCGCAGGCATCGAGGCAGGCACGTTGGAAACACTGAAACGTGTGCAGCTTGAATTTGGCACAGACAACCGCCCCACATTTTTATCCCGCGTCAGGAACGAAACCGAAAACGCCTATGACAACGCCCGCTCTGGCGGGTTCTGGGCGTGGTTTGCGGGGTTTCTGGGACTTGGCGGCACGGGTATCGGCCTGTTCGGACTGCGCAGAATGCTGCGGTTTCGCCCCCGCACCTGTGATTTATGCAACCGTAAAATGCACCGTTTGGCGGAATTTGAAGACGATCAATACCTCGCCCAGGGGCAACGGGTTGAAGAAGCGCTAAAATCCAAAGATTATGACGTCTGGTATTGCCAATACGACGACCACACCATGATTGAGGGGTATAAATCCTGGTTCAGCCAATTCGCGGCTTGCCCCGATTGCAGCTTTAAAACATTGCATTCTGACCGCACGATTATCTCTGCGGCGACCACATCACATTCCGGTACGGCAAAGGTGGATTACAGCTGCCGCAACTGCAATCACCGCTATTCTGAAACGGTCATCATCCCCCAAAAATCCGATAGCTCCTCCTCCTCGGGAGGCAGTTCGGGATTTGGTGGCGGGTCCTCTTCTGGTGGCGGTGCAGGCGGAAGCTGGTAAAGCCACGCCCTCTGTTCCCCCTGAAACAGGCGGAAAACAGGGCAATCCCAATCTGAAAGCGACGTTTTTGACGCGAACAGACATGCCTGCGGGGCTTTGAAACCGCAGGCTTGATCCAGTTTGGGAGAAGAAACACCGCTTATGATCGACCTTGACTGGATGACGGCATTGATCTCTCGCACCATTGGTGCGGATCGGGGCCGTGCGGCCCGCGGATCGCCAAAACGGCTGACCCGCTGACGCCCGTCCCTTCTCTTTTCAAAGCGATTATTGTTATGTCCGACCCTCGTTCCCGCCGCGCTGGTGGCCGCTCTGCCCGCCAAGCCCTGCGTGCAGCCCCCCTGTCCGATGCCATCCGCCCTGTACGCGCAGGCATGGACGGTGGCACCTATAAACCCCTGTCCGACGCCGCCGTTCAACGTATCTACCAAGCTTCACTGGATGCGATGGAGCAAATCGGCTTTGCCGATGCGCCCCCGTCTGGGGTGAAAATCCTGACCGATGCGGGGGCGATCCTTGGCGATGACAACCGCATCCGCTTTCCCCGTGCGCTGGTCGAAGACATGCTCGCCAAAGCAAACCGGTCCGTGACGCTGTTCGGGCGCGACGCGAAACACGATATGATCCTGTCGGGCAACCGCGTCCATTACGGTACAGCGGGGGCTGCGGTGCATCTGGTGGATGTAGAAACCAACAGCTACCGCGAATGCACTGTCCAAGACCTGCATGACGCTGCGCGCATCGTAGACCGGCTGGACAACGTGCATTTCCTGCAACGCCCGATGGTCTGCCGCGACATTCCCGATAATTTCGAAATGGACCTCAACACCATTTACGCCTGTAGTGCGGGCACCACAAAACACATCGGCACGTCCTTTACCGAACCATCCTTCATGAAAGGCGCGTTCGAGCTGATCTACGAAATCGCAGGCGGAGAGGCCGCCTACCGCGCGCGGCCGTTTATTTCCAATTCCAATTGCTTTGTCGTGCCGCCAATGAAATTCGCCACCGAATCCTGTCAGGTGATGGAACATTGTATTCGCGGCGGTATGCCGATCCTGCTGCTGTCAGCGGGTCAGGCAGGGGCCACTGCCCCCGCCCCGATCGCAGGCGCAATTGTCCAGGCGGTTGCCGAATGTCTGGCGGGTATGGTCTATGTCAACGCCATGGCGCCCGGCCATCCAACCGTCTTTGGCACTTGGCCGTTCGTGTCGGACCTGCGCACAGGTGCCATGTCTGGCGGATCAGGCGAACAGGCATTGCTGACCGCCGCTTGCGCCCAAATGCACCATTTCCTTGGTCTGCCTGGGGGCGCTGCCGCAGGGATTGCGGATGCCAAAATGCCCGATATGCAGGCGGGGTATGAACAGGCCCATTCCAACGTCATGGCAGGTCTTGCGGGCCTTAATATGGTGTATGAGTCTGTGGGCATGCACGCCTCGCTGCTTGGGTTTTGTCTGGAAAGCCTGATTATCGGGGATGATCTGCTGGGCCAGTCCCTGCGCTGTGTGCGCGGGATTGAGGTGAATGAAGACACCGTTTCGCTGGATGTGATCCGCGCTGTTTGCCTTGAAGGTCCGGGGCATTATCTGGGTTCTGCGCAGACCCTGTCGTTGATGCAAACCGAATATATCTACCCTGCAATCGGGGATCGGACCTCGCCCAAGGAATGGATGGAACTGGGCAAACCCAACCTGATCCAGAAAGCCACACAGCGTAAAGCCGAGATCTTGGCAGACCGATCCGCTGCCCGTTTTGATCCCCAAACAGACGCGCGGATCAGGGAAAGGTTTAACATCCACCTGCCCGCCTAACCACAACGCCTTAGCCCCCGCACTCAAAACACCGCTTTTTCTTTGCGGGGGCAGCGCCTATAGTGAACCTGTTAGAAAGTTCCGCACAGGCCATATACCCCAAATGAGCAAATTTTTCGCAAAGACGGAAGAATCCCTTCCCATCATGCTGCTGCGTGCCCGTGAATCGGTAATGCGGCGTATTCGCCCCTATCTGATGGAAAACGATCTGAGCGAACAACAGTGGCGTGTGTTGCGCGTTTTGGATGAGGTCGGACCGCTGGAACCCACTGAACTCGGCGAGCGCTGCGTGGTGTTGACCCCCAGCCTGACCCGCATCCTTGCCCTGCTGGAAAAACGCGAAATGATCCGGCGCGAGGCCCATCCCACGGATCGTCGCAAACAGATCATCCATCTTGCCCAACCTGGCCAAGAGGTGATTGCCCTAATCGCCCCCAAAGCCCGCAAGGTTTATGAGGATCTGGAAGAACATTTTGGCAAAGCCCAGCTAATCAACCTGTTGAATAAGCTTGGAAAATTGTCCGAGTTCTAACGACACTCCAATCCCAGCCTAGCCATTTTTCGCCCGCACTAGTGCCGCAAACCGTGTGATGATTTCGCCGGATTCCCCAAGGGCAGATCGGGCGTCAAACACCGCATCCCAATCTATCGGCAGCACAGTTTCGCGTGCAATCACATCGCGCAGGTTCTCGCCCGATGCCACCGCTTTGGCACAGGCCGATTTTGTCACCGAACGGGCGTCGGCCAGCCCCATATGGTCTGCCAGCGCAAAACTCGCCGCTTCGGCCATCATCAAACCTTGGGTATCATCGAACACTGCCGCCATTTTATCTGCGTCCACATGCAGGCTTTGGGTCAGCTCCAGCCCATGACGCAACGCCGCCCCCGTGGCCACAATCAAAGCGGGCAAAGACAGCCATTCCTGTGACCATGCCGCACCATCCCGTTCCTGCGCGTGGATTGCTGCCCCTGAAATCTGCGCCACCAGCCCCTGCCCCTGACGGGACAGGGCCAGCATCGCCTCGGCCCCTGTGGGGTTTGCCTTATGGGGCATGGTGCTGGACCCGCCCGAAGCGCCTGCTCTCAAGCCATCTCCGATCTGTGCGGAAAGCAGCAGATCCTGCGCGATTTTTCCAAGCGATCCGCAGATCAACCCACATAGATTCGCCAGTTCTGAAATTCCGTCCCGTGCTGCGTGCCACGGCAATTCTGCCCGCCCCAGCCCCAGCTCATCCGCCAGTGCATCCGCTGTTTCCAGCCCGCGCCCTTCAAAGGCGGACAGGTTACCCGAGGCCCCAGCCAAAGACACAACCAACACGCGCGGGCGCAGTTCGGCCAAGCGCTGGCGATGGCGCAAAAACGGTGCGCCCCAGCCTGCAATCCGCGCCCCCAGCGCTGTTGGCGTGGCGATCTGATGCCGCGTGCGCGCTGCCATTGGGGTGTTTTTATAGGTCTCGGCCTGATCCGCCAGAACATTTAGGAAGGCCCCCATGCGACTGTCCAGAATATCCAGCACCCGCCGCAACCGCAGCGCCAGCCCTGTGTCGATAATATCTTGCGATGTGGCCCCTTTATGCAAGAAAGCGCTATGTTCAGGCGCTTGCATTTCCTTGCCAAACGCCGCCACCAACGCGGGCACCACAACACCGTCCCGCGCGATCCCTTCGGCCAGATAGCCCGGATCAATCAGCACTTCGCGGGCCATGCGGTTGATGATGTCGGCACTTTCCGCAGGGATCACCCCCAGTTTACCCTGCGCCGCCGCCAAGGCACCTTCAACCAGCAACATGGCGCGCACCTCGGCGCTGTCGGAAAACAGAACGGTCAGTTCCGCGTCGCCAAAAAGTCCCTTGAACATCTGCCCTTCGGCCAAAGAAATCGCCATTGTCACCCTCATTCTGAATTTGGCGTGACAATAGCGTTAGGCGACCCGAAGGTCATCCCGAATGTTACAAATCAGCCACCAAAGCTGCCACGGCACCGCGATAAGCGCGTTCCACCGCATCCCGCGCCACATGCCGCCCGTTTTGCACCTGATGGCGGCCCGCAGACCAAACATCGGTAACCACCGCGTCACTGGCTGCAAAACACAATCCGTCAAGCAGTTTGTCATCGCCAAGCGCACAGAGCGATACATGCTGGCTGTCAATTGCAACCAGATCGGCCAGCGCACCAATGCGGATTTCCCCTGCATCCCGTCCAACCGCCTGCGCACCGCCCGTGGCCGCGCCCAGATACAGGGTTTCGCCCACCGAGCCTTCGCCCAGAACCATCACATTGCGTTCCACGTCGCGCAACCGTTGGGAGTATTCCAAGGTGCGCAACTCTTCGGTCAGCGAAATCCGCACATTACTGTCGGACCCAACGCCAAAGCGGCCTTGTGCCGTCAGATAGGCGGGACCATTGAAGGGTCCATCCCCCAAATTCGCCTCTGTGATCGGACAAAGCCCTGCCACGGCCTTGGATTTGGCCAGCCCAATTGTTTCCGCTTGGGTCATGTGGGTCGCGTGGATCAGACACCAGCGTTCATTAACGTCAGCATTTTGTAACAGCCATTCCACGGGGCGCGCGCCCAGCCATGTGCTGATCTGTTCAACCTCGGCGGGTTGTTCGGAAATATGCATATGGACAGGGCCTTGTGGTGTCTGCGCCAGAACCTGTGCCAGATCGGACGGACAGGTGGCGCGCAACGAATGAGGTGCGATGCCCACTTGCGCATCATCGGGCAAGGCGGCAACGGCCCCCTGAGCCGCAGACACCAGTTCCAGAAACTGCGCCGGATCATTGCCAAAGCGCAATTGACCGCCCGCCAATGCCTGCTGTCCTGCCCCGCCATAGGTGTAAAGAACGGGCAACAGCGTCAGGCCGATGCCCGTCTGATCCGCCGCCGCCGCAATCCGGGCTGACAGCTCTGCCAGATCATCATAGCGTTGACCGCCAAGCTGGTGATGCACATAGTGAAATTCCCCCACGCTGGCATATCCTGCCTCTTGCATTTCCACAAAAACCAATGCCGCGATGGCCTGCACTTGTTCGGGCGTCAGGCGATCCAGAAAGCGGTACATCAGGGTCCGCCATGTCCAAAAACTCTCACGGCCAGCCGCGCGGTATTCGGTCATCCCCGCCATAGCGCGTTGGAACGTATGGCTGTGCAAATTCGCCAGTGCTGGAAGCAGGCAATCCACCGAGGTTTCCCCACCAGTCGCCCCACCAGCCACACCAGTGCGCAAACCAACAATGCGACCGTCCTTAACATCTAGCAGCACATTCTGCGCCCAGCCATCGGCCAATCGGGCTTTCTTTGCGAAAATTTGGGGCATACATTTAACCTTTATGACTAGTCATAATAACATACCAATATCCCGGTCTCTATTTCAATCCCTTACTGTATGGATGGGGTGCGATTTATTGGATGTGACCCCGATACCGTGCAAATCCTGCACTGCATTTTCCAAAAGAAACATACGATCGCTTAAAGCCCAACACCAACAACGCCAAGGTGTCATACTGTCCAAGGCAACCACAGCACTGCTTTCACACTTCTCCACAACCTGTTGTTTTATTGACCAAACCCCCCGCACAACCGCCCGGCACAAAGACCATTTATCAGATTTCATAAATGAAATTTCCACCCCGGCTCCGATTAAGAATCCCTTGCAGCCCGCCCGCCGCAGACCTAGGCTGCGCCTATGGATTATACAAAACACATCGACGCCGAGACTTGGGATTTCATCAATAAAACAGCGGAATACTATCCGCCTGACACTGTTAATATGTCTATCGAAAAACAACGCGAAATCTATGATACCATGTGTCGGGCCTTTTTTGCGGGCTACCCTGACGGCGTCAGCGCGTCCGATCACAAGGTCGGCACGATCCCGACCCGCCACTATACCTGCGGCGGATCAGACGTCACTGTGATGTATTTTCACGGGGGAGGTTTTGTGGTCGGTGGATTGGACTCCCATGATGATGTTTGCGCTGAAATCTGTGAGCGGACGGGCATGGATGTGGTCTCGGTCGATTACCGTATGGCCCCCGAGCACAAACACCCCGCCATGTTCGACGATTGCCTTGCCGTCACACGCCACATACTGGAAACCCGCAGGGGTCAGGTATTGCTGGCGGGCGATAGCGCGGGGGGCAATTTGGGGGCCACCGTCAGCCACCGCCTGCGCAATGAACCCCGTTTGATCGGGCAGGTTCTGGTCTACCCCGGCCTTGGCGGCGACATTGATGCGGGTTCTTTCCTGACCCATGCCAACGCGCCGATGCTGACCCGCGACGAAATCCTGTTTTATGAAGGTGTGCGCTACAACGGGCCAAAGCCGCAGAACGATCCAACGGCGGTTCCCCTGCAAGACACGGATTTCACCAACCTGCCGCCGACGGTTCTGATTTCAGCGGAATGTGACCCGATTACCGATGGTTGCCGCGATTACCGCGATGCAATCCTTGCCGCTGCGGGGCAAGCCGTCTGGTTCAACGAAACTGGTCTGGTCCACGGCTATCTGCGCGGCAGAACCACCGTAAAGCGGGCCCGCGACAGCTTTGATCGCATCATTTTCGCGCTAAACGCCCTTAAAAACGGTGAATGGCCTTACTAACACAGCCGCCCTCAAATTGTAGGACATGCCATGCGCGACCCCAGATACGATATTCTGTTTGAACCGGTTCAGATCGGTCCCCATACCACCCGCAACCGCTTTTATCAGGTGCCCCATTGCACCGGAATGGGCTATCGCCACCCCCAGGCCGAGGCCGCCCATCGCGGGGTTAAAGCCCAAGGCGGCTGGGGTGTGGTTTCCACGCAAGAGGTGGAAATCCACGGCAGTTCCGATCTGTCCCCCGCCAATGAAGGGCGGATCTGGGACGATAGCGACATCCCCGCCCTGCGCCTGATGACAGATGCCGTACACGCACACGGATCACTTGCGGCGATCCAACTGGTACACAACGGCTATCACGCGCCAAACCGCTACAGCCGCGAATATGCCATCGCCCCTAGCGCCACCCCCACGCTGAGCTATGACCCCATCCAAGCCCGCGAGATGGATAAAACCGACATCAAAACCCTGCGCCGCTGGTTCACCGATGCTGCCAAGCGGGCCAAAACGGCTGGATTTGACATTATTTACGCCTATGCGGGCCACGATATGACTATTTTGCAGCATTTCCTGCTGAAACGGCACAACCACCGCACCGATGAATACGGCGGCAGTTTTGAAAACCGCCTGCGCCTGTTCCGTGAGGTTGTGGCCGATCTGAAAGACACCGTGGGCGACAGCTGCGCCATTGCGATCCGTCTGGCAGTTGATGAACTGTTGGGCGCCGAAGGATTGCGCCACGAGGTTGAAGGCCGCGACATCATCGCTGCCCTCGCCGACGAGCCTGACCTGTGGGATGTGAACCTGTCGGACTGGAGCAATGACAGCCAGACCTCGCGGTTTTCAAACGAGGGGTTTCAGGAACCCTACACTGCTTTCGTCAAATCCGTGACCAGCAAACCCGTGGTCGGCGTGGGGCGCTATACTTCTCCCGATACAATGGTGCGGCTGATCAAATCGGGCCATCTGGACCTGATCGGCGCGGCGCGCCCGTCCATTGCAGACCCCCATTTGCCCAATAAAATCAATGAAGGCCGCGTCGATGACATCCGCGAATGTATCGGTTGCAATATCTGCACTGCGGGCGACAACACCTGTGTGCCCATGCGCTGCACCCAAAACCCTACAGTGGGCGAGGAATGGCGTAGCGACTGGCATCCTGAAATCCTGCGCCCGCTGGAAAAACCTGCCGCCCATCTGATTGTCGGCTCTGGCCCTGCAGGGCTAGAGGCCGCCCGAACCCTTGCCGCGCGCGGTGCAGATGTCACACTGGCCGAGGCCCGCGACAGTTTTGGCGGGCGCGTCACCCTTGAAAGCCAGTTGCCCGGCCTTGCCGAGTGGGCCCGCGTTCGGGATTGGCGGTTGGGCCAATTGCAGCCCCGCCCCAATGCGGAACTATACGCCCAAAGCCCGCTGACGGTTGATGACATCCTGTCCTATGCCATCCCGCATGTGGCCTTGGCCACGGGGGCCACATGGCGCAGTGACGGGTTTGGCCGCACCCACCGCACGCCGCTGCCCTTCCTTGATGCACCGAACGTGTTTTCCCCGGATGCATTGATGCAAAACGGCGCGGATGCCCTGCCCGACGGCCCGATTGTGGTATTTGACGACGATTGTTTTTACCTTGCAAGCGTCCTGGCTGAACAGATTGCCAACACAGGGCGAAAGGTGCTGTTCGTCACCCCTGCCGCAATCGTCGCCCCTTATAGTGACAACACATTGGAACAAGAGCGCATCCAGTGCCGACTGATCGAAAAGGGCATTGAAATTAAGGCCCTAAAGAATTTAAGCGGCCTGACTGCCGACAGTATCAGCCTTGGGTGTGTCTATTCAGGTCAGGTTGAAACCCACGCCTGTGCGGCCCTTGTGCCCGTTACCGCCCGCTTGCCAAAAGACGAACTCTGGCACGCCCTTCAAGCTCGCAAAGCCGATTGGCTGGACGCTGGGCTGCAAACTGTCACACGTATCGGCGATTGCTTTGCACCGGGTATTATTGCCGGGGCGACGCGGGCGGGATATGCCTATGGTGCGGAATTCGGACAGGCTCAAAAGACCGTAAAACGCGCTGGAATTGCCCTGAACTGATCAACCGGACTGGATCAACACAATGATGATCGACTACACCCGCAAGCTGGTTTTCCTGTCCAACCGGAAAGTGGCATCCACGTCGATGGAACGGGCCTTGGGTCAGGTCAAAGGCATGGCCCGGTTGAATGGCAATCCGGTGCTGAAACACATCGACTATACCCGTTACCGCCGCATGGAAGCCCCCTTGCGCACCAACGGGTTTACCACAATTACCGTGGTGCGCGAACCGTTTGACAAGGCCGTAAGCTGGTATAAATTTCGCGCCCGCGATACGCTAAAAGACGACCCACGTTATGTGGGCCATCTGGATTTCCCCACGTTTCTGGACAATTTCATCACTGGTAAAAGCGGCTGGGCGATGGAGTTTCTGGACAATCTGTTTTGCACAGACACCCGCAGCGGCGACACTGTGGACATGATTTTCAAATATGAAAATCTGGGCGCGTTTGAAACCTTGCTGCGCAATATTTACGGTGCTGAACTGGTGCTGCCAGAACTGAACGTTTCAGAACCAACGCCTGAACCGATAGATTTTGAAGCCAGCCGCAAGACATATGAACAAGCCTTCGCGACAGAGTTTGAGTGGTATCGCAATCTGCCAAATCCACCCGTGACCCTGCCCGAGAGCTAACGCCCCTTCCTATTTCAGGAAAGGTTTCGCCGTCATCGTATCTGGAATATCCGCCCCCATCCGTGACAGGATTGTTGGCGCCAGTTGCACCTGATCCAGAACCGTATCCGCCGCAGGGCCTTTTGCGTCGCCGAAATAATACAGCGCAAATTCCTGTTGCAGCGGCGAACGTCCGCCGTGATGGCCCCGTTCATCTTGTCCGTGGTCGGCGGTGACGATCACCTCATATCCCGCAGCCCGCCAGCGCGGAATAAACGGGGCCAGCATTTCATCCATGATGAAACAAGCGCCGTCCATTTCCTCGCTTTCATGGAAATACCGATGCCCCATGCTGTCCAGCGTGCAGGTGTGCAGCATCCCGTAATCCAGCCCGAAGCGCAGGCACAGATTGGTCAGTGTCCCGAACAGATCCAGATCGCAAGGCGTCATCTGATTGGCACGGCCATAGCCCGTCATGGTGTGAAACCGCCCGTGGTTGATGGTATCGCTTTCAGGTTCATCGTATTCCACGTCACGTACGTTATCAAACGGCGAACGGTTGAAAAATTCGGACCAGAACGAATGGGCCACCGCCCCCGTCACACCGCCTGATTTGCGCACTTGGCCAAACACATCGGGATGATCCAGACGAAACACATTGCCGTTGCCGGTACAGCCGTGTTCTGCGGGCACAACGCCTGTATGGATTGACGCATAACAACTGGCAGAAATCGACGGCAGGACCGCGCGCATCTTCCATTTTTGCGCATTGCCCGCATCTACATGGCCTTCGAGATTGCCAAACAACCGTTCCCAGTTGCGCCAAGGAACCCCGTCCAGAATAATCAGCAAGATTTTGGTTTTCATCGGTCAATTCCTTGTGCTGAGTGACACCGCCAGCAACACAGATCAGGGCGAAATTGCAACCCGAAACTTACCCGCTAGGCGGCAACATCCTGCGCGCTGTCAAAGGCCGTGCGGCTTTCACGGATGGCAGGCTGATGCTGTTCGGCCCAGTGGGACAAGGCCCCAATTGCCCGATAAAGTGAGCGTCCAAGCTCTGTCAGCCCGTAATCCACCTGCGGCGGCTTCACATCGATCACGGTGCGGGCCACCAACCCGTCCCGTTCCAGATGCCGCAGTGTGACGGATAACATGCGCGGCGAAATCCCCCCGACCACGCGGCTAAGCGCATTAAACCGCGCATTTCCCTTGGACAGTTCCAAGATCACCAAAACCGACCAAGCATCCCCGACACGGTCCAGCACATCACGCACCGGACAATCGTAATTCTGCGCACGCTTTGCACACATGTGCTTCCCTCCAAGTAACTATGAGACGCCAAAGTGCGTATTCCGCTTGGCGATTACCTTTCGTAAGTGGTTACCAACAGTAACTTAATACCAAAGGAAATGAAATGAAAATCCTACTTCTTGGCGCGACCGGCATGATCGGATCACGGATCACAAACGAGGCAATCTCCCGCAACCATTTTGTGATCGCAGCCTCCCGCGCGGCACCGGCAAATGACAATCCAAACGTCACGCCGCTGGCTCTTGATCTGGCCGACCCCCCCGCGCTGAAGGAGGCCATTGCACAGGCTGATCTGGTTGTTGGTGCCGTCAGCCCCCGTTCAACCAAAGATACCACCGCCGAGGCTTTGGCCTATATCGACGCGCTGATCGGTTCTGTGGGGCGCAAACGGCTGGTTCTGGTTGGCGGCGCCGGATCATTGAACCTGCCCGACGGAACCGCAGTGGCCAATGTGGTGCCCGAACCCTATGCAGCCGAGGCAAAAGCCATGCGCGCCGCCTTTGAACGGCTTGCCACATCTGATCTGGATTTCACCGTGCTGGCCCCGCCATCCGTTATCGCACCGGGGGAACGTACAGGGTCTTATCGCAGTGGCGGGCGTGTTTTGTTAAGCGACGCGCAAGGCAACAGTACCATTTCAGCCGAAGACTTTTCCGTGGCCTTGATGGATGAGGTGGAAACTCCCCAGCATAAAGGTCAGATTTTCACGGTTATTTCTGATTAAACACAAAACGGGCTGCCGTTGCAGTGTGCAATGGCAGCCCGTTTCTGTTTGCATATTTGACTGTGGATCAGGGGCTTAGTTCCCAGCGCTCTCCATCTTGCGATGGGCAATCACTTCTTCCAGCCACCCCAGTTTCATTTCTGGAACCGAGGACAGCAACAGATCGGTATAATCGTCAAACGGTGGCGACAGGACCTCTGTTTTTGATCCGTAGCGCACTACTTTTCCCTGATACATCACCGCAATACTGTCAGCGATGGCCCGTACTGTGGCCAGATCATGGGTGATGAACAGATAGGCCACATTTTCGATCTTTTGCAGGTTTAACAGCAGCTTCAGAATCCCATCTGCCACCAATGGATCAAGTGCGGATGTTACCTCGTCGCAGATGATCAGCTTGGGTTTTGCCGCCAATGCGCGGGCGATGCAGACACGTTGCTTCTGGCCGCCTGACAGCTCTGCGGGATAGCGGTCGATAAAGCCGTCGGCCATTTCGATCTCTTCCAGCAACTCTTTGATCCGCTTGCGCTTTTCCGCGCCGCGCATGCCGAAATAGAACTCCAACGGGCGGCCGATGATGGTGCCCACTGTCTGGCGCGGGTTCATCGCCGTATCCGCCATCTGATAGATCATCTGCAATTCGCGCAGGTCTTCCTTGCTGCGCTGCTGCAATGCGGGGCTAAGGGTACGCCCTGCAAACTCGATCTGCCCGTCGCTGGGGGGCAACAGGCCCGTGATCACCCGTGCAAGGGTCGATTTACCCGAGCCGCTTTCCCCCACAACCGCCAGCGTTTGCCCCGGGTGCAATTCAACATTCACGTTTTTCAGAACGTCAAAGTTGGTGCCCCGATACCGCGCTGTCACTTGATTGACGGTCAGAACGGGTTCAGATGTGGGCGTTTTTTCCACGTGATCAATGGAACGCACAGACACCAAGGCTTGGGTGTATTCTTCCTTGGGCGCGTTGATGATTTGATCCACCGGACCGTATTCCACCATGTCGCCCATGCGCAGCACCATGATGTCATCAGACACCTGCGCCACCACAGCCAGATCGTGGGTGATATACAAAGCCGCCACACCCGTGTCGCGGATCGCCGCTTTGATCGCCATCAGAACGTCAATCTGCGTGGTCACATCCAGCGCCGTTGTCGGTTCATCAAACACCACCAGATCAGGTTCAGGGCACAGGGCCAGCGCTGTCATGCAGCGCTGCAACTGACCGCCTGAAACTTGGTGGGGATAGCGGTTGCCGATCTTTTCAGGATTAGGCAAGCCCAGCTTGTCAAACAATGCAACTGCGCGGTCTTCGGCCTCTTTGCGGGAAAATTTCCCCTGCAAGATAGCGGCTTCTGTCACCTGCTCCATGATCTTTTTCGCAGGATTGAAAGACGCCGCCGCCGATTGGCTGACATAGGTCACCGTCGCCCCGCGCAATTTGCGCAGGTCTTTGATGCCCTGTTGCAGAATGTCTGTGCCGTTAACCCAGACCTCACCGCCGGTGATTTTCACACCGCCGCGCCCATAGGCCATGGCAGACAGGCCGATGGTGGATTTACCCGCACCGGATTCCCCGATCAGGCCCAGCACCTTGCCCCGTTCCAGATCAAAGGACACACCATGCACGATTTCAATGTCATGGGGTTTTCCGCTGGGCGGATAGACCGTCGCGCCGATTTTAAGGTTCTTGACCTTTAGCATTGCATCGCTCATCCGCGACCCCCTTTCAAACTGGTGGTTCGGTTCAAGATCCAATCCGCCACAAGGTTCACAGAAATCGCCAGTGTCGCAATAGCGATGGCTGGCACAAGTGCTGCAGGAATACCGTAAACGATCCCCTCTTTGTTTTCTTTCACAATACCACCCCAATCAGCCGCAGGCGGTTGAACACCCAAGCCAAGGAAGGACAGTGTAGATACAAACAACACCATAAAGATAAACCGCAGCCCCATTTCCGCTACCAGCGGGGACAAAGCATTGGGCAGGATTTCGCGAAAGATGATCCAGACGCGGCCTTCACCGCGCAGTTTCGCGGCCTCGACGTAATCCATCACGTTGATATCCACCGCAACCGCGCGGGCCAGTCGATAGACCCGTGTGCTGTCTAGCAGACCCATCACAAGGATCAGAACCGTGATTGTCACCGGCATAACCGACAGCACAACCAACGCGAAAATCAGCGATGGAATGGCCATCAGCAAGTCAACCAACCGCGACAGCAGCTGATCCACCCAGCCCCCGACAACCGCCGCAAGCAAACCCAAAACCGCGCCTGTGGTAAATGACAGGATTGTCGCCGCCGTTGCGATCCAGATGGTGGTGCGCCCGCCGTAAATCATCCGCGTCAGCAGATCACGGCCAATACTGTCGGTGCCCAGCCAATGGGTCGCACTGGCAGGCTCCCAAACGTCCCCCACCGCCTCGGTCAGGCCATAAGGGGCCAGCCAAGGGGCAAAGATTGCGATAAAGAAATAAAGACCGGTAAAAAACAGACCGATCATTGCACTGATAGGAATTCTCATTTCGGGTGCCTCAGTCTTGGGTTCGCCAAAATGGAAACGATATCCGCGATCATGTTCAATCCGATGTAGACAGCGGCAAAGATCAGACCACAGGCCTGCACCACAGGCACATCCCGTTTGGAAACGTGATCCACCAGATATTGCCCCATGCCAGGGTAGACAAAGACGACTTCTACCACCACAACGCCGACCACCAGATAGGCGAGGTTCAGCATTACCACATTCACAATCGGGGCAATCGCGTTTGGAAAGGCGTGTTTGCGGATGATATTGAACATGGACAGGCCTTTAAGTTCTGCCGTTTCAATATAAGCGGATTGCATCACGTTCAGGATCGCTGCCCGTGTCATCCGCATCATATGGGCTAGAACAACCAGCGTCAGAACCGTAACCGGCAGCGCAATGGCGTTCAGCTTTTCGCCCAGCGACATGGAATCATAGATCGTTGAAACCGATGTGAACCACCCCATCTTGACCGATATGAAATACATCAACACATAGCCGATCAGGAATTCAGGAATGGAAATAGACGTCAGCGTCACCGCCGAGATCAGCTTGTCAGGCCAGCGGTTTTGATAGCGCACCGCCAAAAGGCCCAGAAAGATCGCCAAAGGAACGGAAATCACCGCAGCCCAAAAGGCAAGAAACATGGTGTTTTTCAGACGCGCGCCAAGGCTTTCGGCAATATCCCTGCCGTTGGTCAGCGCCGTGCCAAGATCGCCTTGCATCGCGCTGAACAGCCAATTGAAATAGCGCGTGATGGGCGGATCGTTCAACCCCAGCTCTGTGCGCAAATTCGCCAGGGCTTCGGGGGTTGCTGATTGACCAAGAATGGATTGAGCCACATCACCAGGCAAAATTTGGGTGCCGATGAAAATCATCGCGGATGCAGCGAGAAGCAAAAGCAGGCTCAGCGCAATGCGCTGAACCAACAATTTTAAGATTGGGTGCATGACCTGTTCAAGACCGCTTATGCAAACCAGGTGCGCACAGGCGCAAAGCCGTTGGACAGTTCGGCATTCGGATCAAGCACATAGCCTGCAACCTTATCGCTGACCGCATCAACAAAATCATTGAACATCGGCAGGATCACACCGCCTGTATCGCGAACCATATAGCCCATTTCGCTGTAGATCGCTTTGCGCTTGGCACCGTCCAGTTCGGCTTTTGCCTGATTCAGCAACTCGTCGAATTTCGGGTCTTTAAAGCGTGTGTCGTTCCAGTCGGCAGTGGACAGATAGGCTGTCGAATACATCTGGTCCTGCACAGGGCGACCGCCCCAATAGGATGCACAGAACGGCTGTTTGTTCCAGACTTCGGACCAATAACCGTCGTTCGGCTCGCGTTTGATTTCCAGTGGAATACCCGCAGCGCGCGCGCTTTCCTGGAACAAGGCGCCCGCATCAACCGCACCTGGGAAGGCCCCATCAGCAACACGCAGAACAATCGGAGAACCATCGTGACCGGAGGCCGCGTAATGCTCTTTGGCTTTGGCGATGTCATGGGTACGCTGTGGAATAGACGCATCAAACAAAGGATAGGCCGCATTGATCGGCATATCGTTCCCGATTGTGCCATAGCCGCGCAGGATTTTATCAACCATTTCTTCACGGTTGATGGCGTATTTCAAAGCCATACGCAGCTCGTTGTTGTCAAACGGCGCAGTGTCGCAATGCATGATGAACACATAATGCCCACGGCCTGCAACGTTCTGGATCGAAACACCCGGTGCGCGGTCAATCAGCTTGGCCACTTTGGGTTCAACCTTGTTGATCAGGTGAACCTGACCGGATTGCAGCGCAGCAGTCCGCGCGGTTGCATCATTGATCACAAGGATTTCCGAACTGTCATAGTTCACGACATCCCCGCCCCAGTAGTTCGGGTTCTTTTTGAACACGTGACGCACGCCCGGTTCATCCACATCCAGAACATAAGGACCCGTGCCAACACCGTCTGCCGGATTGTCAAACCCGCCATCCGGCTGGATCACAAGGTGGTAATCCGCCAGCAGATACGGCAAATCCGCATTCGGGCTGTTCAATGTGATGGAAAAGTTATCGCCGTCCACTTTCATGGATTCGATACCCTTCATGATGCCCAGCGCACCGGATTTGGATTCTTCGTTAGAGTGACGCTCCATTGTGCGCATCACATCATTGGCGTCCAGCGTTTTGCCATTGTGGAATTCAACACCGCTGCGGATTTTGAATGTCCATGTTTTGGCATCTGCACTGGCTTCGATGTTTTCAGACAGACGCGGTGTCAACTCGCCTGTTTCCGAAACACCCACAAGCGTTTCACCAAAGTGACGCAAATTACCGAACGGAACTTGCGAAGCGGTCAGCGCCGGATCAAGCGTGTTGGTGCTTTCGCCCCCGCCCATGCCTTGAACCAAATGGCCGCCTTTATTTGGGCCAGCCGCGTGAACGGCCTCTGCCAAAAGTGTGTTTGCAGCCACTGCAGACACGCCCAGCGCACCTGCCCGACCAATAAAATCACGCCGCGAGACTGTTTTCTGTGCCACACGTTTTGCCAGATGCTTCAGTTCGTCGTTCATCATCATTTCTCCCTAGATGTACAGATTCTTATTATTATGACTTATGACATAGAGCGTGCTGCGGATCACCCCCCTTAGGCAAGCTTTTCCTTACGCATCTCCTTGCTCCCGCTCACTTTTGCACGAGATTACCCCTTGACCAAGCCCAGTCCGACCTTTTACGCGCGTAAAACGACAAGAAGACTCTCGCAATAGTAAGACATGCGGCCCTTCTGACCTGCCTACCACCAAGAGTTGTATGCCCAACCCAACCCGCTGATCGGCTTTTGCTGGCGACATCGCCAACGCGTATTTTTGCACCCACCTGCGTAGTATTGGTGTGCTCAGCGTCGCGGAACCCGCGCTGTCCATTTGCGCTCAAACACGACCTCACCCTGCTCTTGCGCAGTCAGGTCAGCGTTGATCACAAAATCCGCCCCATCCGATTTCAAAGAGACTGAAGATTGGGTCGAGACCTGCCAGTCCCCCCGCCCCATTGACCTTTCCCACGCGAAACTGGCCTTGGCAGACGCTGGCTGGCCCCTCTGGATCGAGAACACTTCATGCACCTTCTGGCTGGTGACAAGACCCGTTTCCGGGTTCTCAACCAATCCGTCATCGCCGAACACCACCAGTTCGATATGCCCGCCCGCGTCTTGGGTCTCTTTGGTTTCCAAACGCGGACTATGGCGGATAAACTCCAGCGGTTCCGCCCCTTTAGGCCCGTCAAAAGACACAGCCACACCTTCGCCCGACAAATGCGGCAGGTGCAACTGCCCCGCCGTCACCGTCAGGGTCACAGGGGTCGGTTCAGGCCATACAAAGGGGAAATAAGACGGCGAAAGCGCGATGCGCAACCGATGCCCCGCGGGCAAGTGATAGGCGGTCTGATCAAGCAGAACCTCGACCTCGACCGCTTCGCCCACAGGCATATCCACCATCTGCGCTGCGCCCGCGCGTTGCCGTAGGTTCAAAAAACCATGGGCAATCAAGGCTGAACCACCATCGGGGCGCAAATCGTTCAAACGCACCGCAACCTGTGCCTGCGGCTGATCGCTGGAAAGCTGCAACCGCAACCGCGCCTGCCCGACAATATCCAGCGCCGCGCCCACAGGATCACTGTCGAAACACAGGCTTAACCCGTCATCGGCTGTCTGGTCATCAGGCAATTCCCCCGGACCAAAACCAAAGGGAAAATACTCTCCCGTGCCCTGCCCACAGGCCACATCCGTTTGCACCGAACGCGCTACGGGACCAGCCTGTTGTGCCAGCGCTGCCCCGTTCAAATGATACTGCAATTCATCCGCGCCTCGGGGCTGATCCAACCCGATCCAACGCCCCGCGCGGTGGGTGAAGGCCGTTTCCGGCGCCACACTGTCCATCACATAAACACGGTAGGCCGGATCTTCCGCCACGCCGCGATCAATCCCTTTCAGCCAGTGATCCCACCAGCGCAACATCTCGCCCAGAAAATCAATCTGCGGACCGGGGGATCCGATATGCGGATATTTGTGGTTCCACGGCCCCGCGATGCCTTTGACGGGTGCTGTCAGATTATCCAGCAAAATCCCCATGGTGTTACGATAACCGTCATGCCAGCCGCCCACGGTCAGAACCGCCGCCTTGATCGCGCTGAAATCTTCGCAGACCGATCCGTGCTGCCAATACGCAGACCGCACCTGTTCCTGCACCCAGCGTTCTGCCAGAAACGGCGTGTTTTCCAACCGTTCCAGCCAGATATCGCGCCAACTGTCCCCCACCAAAGCAGGATCAGGCGGAACCGAGAACCACGACAAGGCCGTTGCCGCCCAGCCCGGATTTTCACCCAGCATGATACCACCTTTGTAATGAATATCATCGGCAAACCGGTCCGTGGATGAACAGATCGTCACCAAAGCCTTCAACGGCGCAGGCGCTAGGGCCGCTATCTGCAAACCGTTGAACCCGCCCCATGAAATCCCCATCATCCCGACCGAACCCGAGCACCAGTCCTGCGCGGCCAGCCAGTTCACCACCTCAACCCCGTCGGCCAGCTCTTGCGGGGAATATTCGTCCTGAAACAATCCGTCACTTTCGCCACAGCCGCGCATATCCACACGGACACAGACATAGCCATGCCCCGCCAGATAGGGATGGGTCAGCGCATCCCGCGCCGCCGTGCCATCCCGCTTGCGATAAGGCAGATACTCCAGCACAACAGGCACAGCCCCCGCGCCCACAGGCCGCCAAACCTTTGCTGACAGGGTTATCCCGTCCGACAACGGAATCCGCAAATCCGCCTCTTCTTCAACCCGATACGGAAGATCCGTTGCCAAACTCGCGCCCTTCTCCATTTTCTAAAAATATCCCACAGGGGGTTCGGGGGATGTGAAATCCCCCGATGCTGTCAGCGACTAGCGCCCCTGCCCGACAAATCGCCCCATACCCTCTGGCACAGGCAAGGCTTCATGGGATTTCGCAATCGCCACCAGCTTTTGTTCAATATGGGCCGCAGGCGGGGCGGCTTTGCGGGTTTCCAGCGACACATGGATCAACATATGTTCACCCGTGGCCAGCAACCGCCCGTCACTGGCACGCATGAAGTGGAACAAATGCATTTTCTTGCCCGCGCCCAACACCACTTGAGTGTCCACCGTGATCTCGGCCCCTGCACTGACCTCGTCAATATGGCGGATATGGGTTTCCGCCGTGAAATAACTCCCGCCCGACGCGATATACTCCGCATCACAGCCGACAATTTCCATCATCCGGTCGGTGGCATCCCCAAAGGCCTGCAAATACCGCGCCTCATTCATATGGCCGTTGTAATCCAACCAGTCGAGCGGCACAGTCCGAGACGCCGTGCGCACCAACCCTGACAGGTCAGGCGCACCCTGCTCGGCCTTTTTGCCCGCGTCATAATTGGCCAGAACCGCACCCGCGCCCCAGTTTTGCGCTTTTAGAGCGCGCATCATGCCTACCAGATTGGTGTCGCGAATACGTTCCAACTCGCGGATCGAATACATGCCGGATTGCGCATCGGATTGATCCGCAATCTTGTCCACCAAAGCGTCGTTCAGGTCAGGCACATCCATCAGGTGGGACAGCGGCCAATCCATTGTCGGGCCAAACTGCCCGATAAAGTGGCGCATGCCCGCTTCGCCGCCCGCAATGCGGTAGGTTTCAAACAGCCCCATCTGCGCCCAGCGCAGGCCAAAGCCATAGCGGATCGCATCGTCCAGAACCTCGGTGGTGCAAACCCCGTCATTGACCAGCCACAGACCTTCGCGCCAGACACTTTCCAGCAGACGGTCGGCAATATGACCCAGAATTTCCTTTTCGATCTTCAGCGGTTTCATCCCGATACTGGTCAGGATGTTTATGCAGCTCTCAACCGCTTCAGGGGATGCAGTGGTGCCGCCGACAACCTCTACCAGCGGCAACAGATAGACGGGGTTGAACGGATGACAGACCATGATCCGGCTTTTATCCACCTGCTGGCTGGACAATTCCGTGGGCGTAAAACTGGACGTAGACGAGCCGATGATCGCAGTATTGGAACAGGCCTCGGTGATCGCGGTAAAGGTCTGGTGTTTGATATCCATACGCTCGGGAACGCTTTCCTGAATGTATTCAGCCCCCGCTACAGCTTGTGCGATTGTCCCGTGATAGCTGATCGCACCCTCCGTTGGCATGGTGAAATCCGAAAGGCTGGGCAGCGCACGGCGTGCATTGGACAGTACTTCGCCAATCTTGCGTTCAGCTTCGGGATCGGGGTCAAACACCTGCACGTCCCACCCGTTCAGCAAGAACCGCGCAGCCCAAGCCCCGCCAATTACACCGCCACCCACAATCGCTGCTATTTTCGTCATATTCTACCTACAGAGTTGAAAATTAGTCGTTCTTCGCCCGTGCCCAAGCCGATCAGCTAGGGCAGCTCGATCGGTTCACCCGAAGGCATATAGCCCGGACACAGGTTGTTGCTCAGCTTGCCCGCGTCAAACACCGCGTCCGCAATCTGCTTGCATTCTTTGACATTCAGGTTCTGGTGGTTGCTTTTCTGCCCGCTTGGCGGGGCACAAGCCGCCAGCAGAACACCACAACAGATTAGGGTGAGAGTTTTCATGATCGGACCTCAAAGATTAATACGGTTTCGTTCAACCTGATATATCGCAACAGGCGGATCATTCCAGCGCCCCGCGCAGTTGTGTCGTGTCAAAACCGTTGTGATCCAGCATCTGACGGGCGGCAATCACCCGATCCGCCCCGCCTGTTGCCTTGCGATCCGCGATCCACGCGTAACTGCCGTCCCGCGTGGATAAAACTGCTGTGCGAAAGCCTTCATCCACCCATAGCACAACCATCTGGCGGCTTTGTCTGGGCAATCCGTCATAGGTTAGGGTAAACACCGCCGGCTGATCCGCCGAGACTTGCGCAACCCGCGCAGGTTCGCCGCCGACACCCTGTTCGCGCCACGCCCCTGCCCTAACTGCTTTTGGTGCAGCAAAATCAAAGGCAGTGACCCGCCAGTCCCCCGCAAAATCCGCCCGCGTCACCCAATGCCCCGCAAACCGCGCCGCATCATAGCGCGAGGTTGCAGACATCAGCACCTTTGGATTGCGGATCGGGCCGTGATCCGTGGACGGTGCAAGGCTACAGGCGGTCAGAACACCAACCACTACAGCCAATATTGCACCCCCACGCCACATCACCGCTTACACCGGTGCGCGTTTGGTCAGGCCCAGTTTTTTGCGCACAGCATCCGGCCCCATCACAGTGGCCCCCATGCGTTCAATGATGCCAACCGCGTTTTCCACCAGCATTTCATTGGTGGCAAGATTGCCGCGCCCCAGCATCAGGTTGTCCTCTAGTCCCACCCGCACATTGCCCCCCGCCAGCACCGCAGCAGCAACAAACGGCTGTTGATGACGGCCCAGCGCAAAGGCGGACCAGTTCCAATCATCAGGCACATTGTTCACCATCGCCATAAAGGTGTTCAGATCATCCGGCGCACCCCAAGGCACCCCCATGCACAGCTGCACCAGTGCAGGGCTGTCCAGAACGCCCTCTTTGACCAGTTGCTTGGCAAACCACAGATGCCCAGTGTCAAACGCCTCGATTTCCGGCTTTACACCGCAATCGGTCATCATTTGCCCCATGGCGCGCAACATGCCGGGGGTGTTGGTCATCACATAGTCAGCCTCGGCAAAATTCATCGTGCCACAATCGAGCGTGCAGATTTCAGGGCGACAGTCCAGCACATGGGCCATGCGTTCCGTCGCGCCCGCCATATCGGTGCCTGTCTTGCTTAGCTCCATGGGGTTTTCCACATCGCCAAAGACAATGTCCCCGCCCATGCCTGCGGTCAGGTTCAACACCACATCCACATCAGCGGCGCGAATCCGTTCGGTCACTTCGCGGTACAAATGCCCATCGCGGCGCGGCGCACCGGTTTCAGGGTCGCGCACATGGCAATGCACCACCGCCGCGCCCGCTTTGGCTGCAGCAATCGCGCTGTTGGCGATTTGTTCAGGGGAGCGGGGCACATGGGGGCTGCGGTCTTGCGTGCCACCGCCCCCTGTTACGGCACAGGTGATAAAGACGTCGGTGTTCATTTCCAAAGGCATGATCTGCTCCCAAATTCGCGTGTTGACGCCAGTGTGCCGCCCCTTGCAGGCCCACGCTTTACAGTTTACGAAACAAATTTGATGAATACCGCAAAAATTCCGCCTCAGCAAAACGGCATCACAGGTCAAAGTACGGGCCAAAGTACGGGCCAGAATCTACGCCCCTCTCTGCGCCCGTTTCACACACGCGCCTTGGTGATGCCCCACAGCAATATGCTCTGCCTTGCCGCAGTGCTGGACCCGTTACGCGCGGCCAATCGCGCTGCGGGCGCTGAGGTGTATACATGGGACATCGCAACCCTGACCGACGCCCCCGTGCGCCTGACTACAGGCGTAGACCTGCCTGCGAACCCCGCATCTGCCCTGCCGCCAGCCCAAATGCTGGCGATTATCGCCGGGTTTGACATTGCCGCACAAACCACCCCCGACAACCGCCGCAGATTGCAGGCGGCTATCCATCAAACACCCCTTGTCTGCGCCATTGACGGCGGCGGAGAGATCCTTGCCCGCTGTGGCGTGCTTCACGGCCACCGCGCCACAACCCATTGGGAGGACTTGGAAAAACTGGAACGGGATTTTCCCGAAACCGAAGTTGTGCGCGACCGTTTTGTGCAATCGGGCAAGTTCATCACCACGGGCGGGGCCAGCCCCTGCATCGACATGATGCTGCATCTGATCCAGACCCACCACGGCCGATCCTTGGCCGAAAGCGTCATGCGCACCTTTCTATATGATCCGGTTCACGCGGGATCAGACCCGCAATCGCTGGTGTCGGTATCCCGCCTGAAACGGCGCTCTCCGCCTGTGGCGCGGGCCTTGCAACTGATGGAACAGCATATCGAGGACCCGATCCACACTGCCGCTATCGCCCGCCATTGCGGCCTGTCGGTGCGCCGCCTTGAAATGTTGTTCGCTTCCGAATTGGGCACCAGCCCGGGCAAGACGTTTCGCGCTTTGCGGCTGGCAGAATCCCACCGTATGGTCATCGACACCCGCACCCCCCTGCAAGACATCGCCGTGCGCTGCGGTTTTAATTCGCTTGCGGCGTTTTCGCGGGCGTTTAAAGAAACTTTCGGGGTTGCGCCCAGTGGTCTGCGCACAGCTTAACAGCCCTACCCGCCAGCAATTGACAACCCCGCCCAATCCCGTCAGGAACAGGTCGATCGCGCGGGCGCGCCTTGCACCCAAGCTCGGATTTAACACCCTAAAACACTGGAACCCCCATGACCCCACGTGCTGAAGGCCAGTCGGCCAACCTGATCGGGGGCCTGTTCATGGTGGCTGCTATGGCGATTTTCGCAGTCGAGGATTCTTTGCTAAAAGCCGCAGGAGCCAGCCTGCCTGTGGGCGAGATCCTGATCCTGTTCGGGCTTGGCGGCGCTGTGGTTTTTGCCGCAACCTCTCTTTTGCGCGGTGAGCCTTTATACACCAAAGACGTGATTTCCCGCCCCATGCGCATCCGCGTCGGCTTTGAAATCATGGGCCGCCTGTTCTATGTTCTGGCCATCACACTAACCCCGCTGTCTGCGGCCACAGTGATCCTGCAAGCCACCCCACTGGTGGTGGTCGCAGGCGCGGCATTGGTGTTTGGCGAGCCCGTGGGCTGGCGGCGCTGGACTGCTATTTTCGTCGGTCTTTTCGGCGTGATTGTCCTGATCCGCCCGGGGGCTGACAGTTTTTCCCTGTTGTCGATCCTTGCAATCATCGGGATGTTGGGCTTTGCGGGGCGCGATTTGGCCAGCCGCGCAGCCCCCGCAACGCTTAGCACCTCATTGCTGGGGCTTTATGGATTTTTGTCAGTTGTGGTCGCAGGCATCGCCTTTGCCATATGGGAGGGCGCAGCCTTTGTCTGGCCTGACACCACCGCCACCCTTAGCCTGACCGCCGCCGCTTTGGCGGGTGCTGGTGCCTATTCCTGCCTGATGAAGGCCATGCGCACCGGCGATGTATCCGCCGTCACCCCGTTCCGCTACACCCGCCTGCTGTTTGGCATCGGTCTTGGCGTGCTGGTCTTTGGCGAGAGCCTGAGTTCGTCAATGATCCTTGGCTCTGGCCTGATCGTGCTGTCGGGCCTGTTCATCCTGTGGCGCGGCAAAAAGACGGCCTAGGATTTAGAGCCATTCCTCTGTGTAAAGCATAGCGTTCTTAAGCTGTCAGCAAAAGGCTGGTGGCTTTTCGGTCCTGCGTCAGTCTTTCGATGAAATGTTAGTTTTTTAAGATGCGAGTTCTTGGGACGTTCCAACGCCCTGCGAATAGCGCCCTTAAAGGTCAGTGATGTGGAAAAGTTGATATAGAATAGACTTAGACTGCATGGTTACTCTGTGAACGGAGCGACCTTGGCTCAAAGGGCTCCAAAGTCCGGTGTGGTGAACTGTTCAACAAACGGTGGTTTTTGGGACGTTGCCTGTTATGATATTCTAAGGGCTGTATATGAGAATGACGTCATGGATTGGATGCAAATTTTTCTATATGTGTTGGGATGGGTTGTTTTGCTCAACACGGCATGGGTGACATACCACGCAGTGTTTAAACCAGACATTTTCAACTGGATGAACAAAAATCCAGAAAGCCTTTATTTATCAGACGGCTCGGATTCCCCTTTCAGCAAAAGGCGAGCCTACATCCATATCATGGGTGCCCTTATTGGCTATTTCTTCCTATTCTTAATCATGTTTAATTTAGCATTCTCGTTCATTCCCGGTAACTGGGGCAGGCTAGATGAAGATGGTGGGTTTGTTGCGATGAGCGCCAGCCTTGCTGGCCTTGCGTCAGTCTTGATGACTGCTTTAGTCTGGTCGACTGAATAGCCCCTAGTTTCCTAGACACCTTCTTGGTTGTTATTTCGCTGTCTGTCTTCAAAGTCGACGGGCGACAGCATCCCGTTTCTGGCATG
>NZ_JAVDQB010000006.1:0-302839 GCF_031454055.1 Roseobacter sp. N2S | reverse complement strand
CTCGGGCGGCTTTTTGCGTTCTAAAACCCAAATCCGCCGGGGAATATCCGCAAAACCAACCAAAATCACCACAACGATAAACAACGCATCAGAGAGGGCCAGCTGTCTAGGCGTTGTTTGACCCGTTCTGGGTCACGGCCCGCAACCTCATGCAGCGCGATGTTTAAGAGGGTGGCCATTGGGCCGTTGCTTTCCAGAAAGGTGCCCATACGCGTGCTGGCGTGAAACACATGGGGGGTATGGGGGTAAGCCCAGTTGTTGGTTTCATCGGTGATCACAACCAGATCAATTCCCATTTCTGTGCAAAGTTTGGCCATCGGTTCAGCTTCGCGGGCGTAGGGGATGATGTCGATCAGCACCAGAACCTTTTTATCCTTTGCGCGCCGCTTGGACGGAATCCATTCCGCCAGCCCCGCATCATGGGCTGATACAAACCGGACGGATCCGCGCACGATGGACAGGCGGCGGGCAAAATCTTCGGCCAGGCCCCGAATGGTTTGAAACCCCGTCACGCTTACATCATCGGCATTGGCAATCACGTCGATTGCGTTGCTCCATTCGGGTTTGGCAATTTGTGCGGCCAGATCAAGGATCGCTTCGGCTTCGTGTTTCAGGGATCGGGACAAATCGTCGTTCAGCAATCGAAGGTGGCGGCCTTGCAAATCAAGTCCGTTGCTGACTTGCGATGTGCTGAGGTCGGTTTTGAGCGCCTGCATTCCCTTATATCCCAATCTGCGCAGGAACCGGCTGACTGTTATTTCGCTAACATGTGTCTTTGCCGCCAGCGAGGCACCCGTTTCAAGGCCGATCGCGGCTTCATTCAACATCAGATACCGGGCAATTGCGGCCTCTGATTTTGTTAGGTCTGGTAGCATTTCTTCAAGTTTTATGGCGAATGCAGAACGTGCCATGCCGCCAAATTGATTGGTGCCTGCACGGGATATGATCTTATTTGTCATGACAGCTTTACACCATTTATTCATATTGTTAGATTTTATGACATTAATAACACCGAACTTGGCGAATCACGACACAAAAATAACGCCAATTCTTCTCCTGCCCCTGCTTGGGGCAAAACAACAGGGAATGTTACGAATGAAAACCATCGCAAAATCTGCCGTTTTGGCAACCACTTTGGCGCTGGGGGCAGCAACTGTTGCTGCCGCCGACGGCAAGCTGAACCTTTACAACTGGGGAGATTACATCAACCCCGAGGTTCTACAAAAATTCACCGAGGAAACCGGCATAGCGGTCAATCTTGATACTTATTCGTCAAATGAGGAAATGTTGGCCAAAATTCAAGCCGGCGCCACCGGATATGACATCGTTTTCCCATCGGTTCACATGCAGGATGTCATGGTCAAACTTGACCTTTTGGAACGTACAGACATCAATAAATCCGAAAATTTTAAGAATATCGACCCTGTTTCCCTCCGCTCCAAGGAAGACCCTGAAAGCGCCTATTGCCTGCCTTATGCTTGGGGTACGGTCGGTGTGTTCTACAATAAATCCATCACCGGTGAATTGAAAACATGGGAAGATTTCTTTGCTGTCCCTGAAAAGACTGGCGGAAAAATCACCCTGTTGGACGACATGCGAGAGGTGCTTGCCATCGGTTTGATGGTGAATGGCCATTCGGTGAATTCCAGCGATCCTGCCGAAATCAAACAGGCAATGGAATATATTCTGACCAAGAAAAAAGACGTTACCGCCTTTACCTATGACAGTCAGGCTTTGATGGCTGCAGGCGATCTAGCGGCGACCCAGTTCTTTGTCGGGATGAATGTTCTGACCTCTGAAATGGACGATGTTGATTATATGCTGCCTGCCGAAGGGGCGACCATGTATCAGGAAAACATGTGTGTTTTGAAGACGGCGCCAAATAAGGCAGAGGCAAAAGCCTTTATGGAGTTCTATCTGCGTCCGGAAATTGCTGTGATGAATGTAGAGCAGCAGTTCAACGGCACGGCGAATATTCCAGCCCGTGACATGATCCCTGACATTATTCGCAACGATCCGAACATCAATGTAGGGCCTGAAACAATGGCGCGGCTGCAAATATTCGAAGACCTTGGCGCCACGTTAAAGCTGTATGACCGTGCGTGGAATACAATCCGAACCGCGCAATAAGCGTCAACATACCCTCGGGCCGTTGCTTGTGCGTGGCGGTCCGATCAACGGAATAAAAACATGACGCAATTTCTTGAGCTGCGCAATGCGCGGCGTGAATATGACACGCCTGAGGGCGGCAAAGTGGCCGCGCTAGATGGGATTAATCTGGATGTGGGGCCGAATGAATTTGTGACCCTGCTGGGCCCATCGGGCTGTGGCAAGACCACTTTACTGCGGGCAATCAGCGGGTTTGAACAACTTGATGACGGCAAAATGATGCTGGATGGTGTCGATATTCGCAATCAGCCTGCCCATAAGCGCCCGGTAAATACGGTGTTTCAAAGCTACGCATTGTTCTCGCATATGTCGGTTGCGCGGAACGTAGGCTACGCGCTGGAAGTGGCTGGGGTGGCTAAGGCAGACCGCAAAGCCCGCGTGGATGCAACATTGGCCAAGGTGGGGCTGGCGGATATGGGCAGTCGCAAACCCTCGCAACTGTCAGGCGGGCAACGTCAGCGGGTGGCTTTGGCGCGGGCCATTATCGCGCAGCCCAAACTGCTGTTGCTGGATGAACCCCTGTCCGCGCTGGACCGGAACTTGCGCCAACAAATGCAGTTGGAATTGAAAAGCCTGCAAGACGATCTGGGCATCGCTTTTATCTTTGTAACCCACGATCAGGAAGAGGCATTAACCATGTCCGACCGCATTGTGGTGATGCAAAAAGGCCAGATCGAACAGATCGGGACACCGCGTGAAATTTACCGCAAACCCCGCAATCGGTTTGTGGCCGAGTTTGTGGGCGAAACCAACCTGTTCGATGTGACCTTTGCTGACATCCAAAACGGTGTTGCCACCGCAAAGACCGCGCAGGGGATGCAGCTTTTGGTTCAGGCCGAAGGGATTGTGTCGGGTCAAACGGCCACGGTCATTCTGCGCCCTTCGGATTTTCGGTTTGGCGGAACAGGAAAAACCTTGTCCGGCACAGTCACCCGCGAGGTTTATCTGGGGTCGGATTTGCATTACTTGGTGCTGCCCGACGCAGGGGGAGAAGAGATCAAGGTCAGCGCCCGCGACGATGCCGGATCACCAGAGGTCGGAGCGCAGGTGACCCTGTCTTATGACCCTGCTGTCGTTCATATTCTGGAGTCCCGCTAATGGCTCGCAGCGCACGGCAAAGCTGGATACTGACCGCGCTTTTGGCGCCCGTCACGATCTATCTGGGCATATTTTTTCTGGGGCCACTGCTGATCATCGCCGTGTTTTCCTTATTGGAACCAGGGCTTTACGGCGGTGTGGTCTGGAATTTTTATCACTGGAATTACGGTCGAGTGTTTGGCTGGGCTGACGGGTTCATCGAGGTTTATGAGCCGATTTACCTGATCATCCTTGGGCGTTCCTTGATGTTTGCGGTGTTCACGGTGTTTGCTGCGCTGGTGCTGTGTTATCCGACTGCCTTTTGGGTCAGTCGCCTGCCCGAACGCTGGCGCATGTTTTTTCTGTTCCTGATCACCTTACCTTTTTTCACCAGTCTGATCGTGCGGCTTTACGCATGGCTGTTGATCCTGAAACCTTCGGGGTTGATCAATCAGGTGCTGCTAGGGGCCGGGATTGTGAATACGCCGCTCGATATTCTGTACACGCCTTTTGCTGTGGTGCTGGGGATGGTTTATGTGATGATCCCGTTTATGTTCCTTCCGGTGTTTGCCGCCGTGGATAACCTTGATATGGCACTGGTTGAGGCCAGTTCCGATCTGGGCGCAAGCCGCATTCAGACCTTTTTCAAAGTGGTCCTACCCCAGACTTTCGCTGGTATTGTTGGGGGGGCGGTGATTGTGTTCATCCCGTCGGTGGGCAATTTTGTGGTGCCGGATGTGCTGGGCGGTGCCAAAGGCCTTATGGTTGGAAATCTGGTTGAACAACAGTTCCTGTCGGCCCGCAACTGGCCGTTTGGATCGGCTTTGTCTATGATTATCATGGCCGTGGTTCTAAGTGTGCTGCTGGTATTCCTGCGGCGCAGTCGGACGGCGGGGGTGACTCCATGAGCCGCTTTTTCAAACTGCGCAAACAGGGCGCTGGATGGCTGGGGCTAAGCGCATTTTCGCTGTGTTTCTATGCGTTTATCTATCTGCCGTTGTTCATCATCATCGTCTATTCGTTTAATTCCAATCCGGTCAATATGATGGTTTGGGACCATTTCACGCTCGATTGGTACCGTGGGTTGCTGGGGTTGCAAGACCGTGCCGCCAGTGCGGGGGCCAACCGCTCTATTTATGTGGAAAGCACGGATCAGATGATTGCGGCGCTGAAAAACTCGCTAACAGTAGCGGCGTTTACCACGACGATTTCAACGGTGATCGGCACCGCCACAGCCATCGCGATTTCGCGCTATAGATTCCGTGCGCGCGGGTTTTATTCGGGGTTTTTGCTAGCCCCGATGATGATGCCAGACATTGTTCTGGGTATCGGGCTGCTGTTGTTCTTTGTAAAAATCGGCATGAACCTGTCCTTGCTGACCATCGTGATCGGCCATTGCACGTTTCTAACCTCCTATGTGTTCATCATCGTTCAGGCGCGGATTGCGGGGCTTGATCCTGCCTTGGAAGAGGCCTCTGCCGATCTGGGTGCCAATGAAATGACCACCCTGCGCAAAGTGTTGTTGCCCCAACTGGCCCCCGGTATTATTGGCGGCGGGTTGCTGGCTTTTGTGATCTCTATGGATGATCTGGTCATCACGTATTTTATCTCTGGCACCGGCAGCACCACTTTGCCTGTGTTTATCTTCTCGATGATCCGGCGCGGGGTGAAACCCGAAATCAATGCGATGGCAACGCTGATTATCCTCGCTTCTGTGCTGATTGCTGCCTTTGGATTATGGCTGCGATCCCGCCAAACCGACTGACGTGAAAGGCCCTATATCATGACCAAACCACGCGCGCGCGCCCTTGGGCTGCCCTTTGCGGGCACGCCTGGTCCGTATAACGCCATTACGGATGTGCCCGGTGTGCGCGTCGGGTTTACCACGCTGAGCGATCCCGCAAAGGGCATGCGCACAGGCGTCACGGCCATTTTGCCACGAGAGGATAGCGCTGCGCCGCAGCCGGTTTGGGCAGGGCAATATTCGTTGAATGGTAATGGCGAAATGACCGGCACCCATTGGATAAATGATGCGGGGTATTTCATGGGGCCGATTTGTATCACCAACACCCACGGGGTAGGGGCGGTGCATCATGGTACAACCCGCTGGATGATCGACACTTACGCGCAATACTTTGGCGAGGGTCACGCTTGGGCCATGCCTGTTGTGGCAGAAACCTACGACGGGTTTCTGAATGACATCAATGCCATGCATGTCACGTCAGAGCACGCCATAGCCGCGCTGAACAGCGCCGTAAGCGGCCCTGTGGCCGAAGGATCAGTCGGCGGTGGAAACGGGATGATTTCCTATGAATACAAGGGCGGCACGGGAACGGCCTCGCGGCAGGTCTCGGTCGAGGGGCAGACCTATACAATTGGCGCTTTGGTGCAGGCCAACCACGGGCTGCGGCCTTGGCTGAATGTGCTGGGCGTCCCCATTGGCCAGCATATGACCGAGAATCGCCTGATGGACCGCGAAGCCGGGTCGATCATTGTCATTATCGGCACTGACGCGCCCTTGTCGGGTCTGCATCTGCGCCAGTTTGCCAAAAGGGCGGCCATCGGGATCGGGCGCAATGGCACGCCCGGCGGCAATAACTCGGGCGATATTTTTCTGGCGTTTTCCACCGCAAACCCGCAGCCGATGCCGCAAAATGCCACCGCTTTTTCCACAAAAACCACGCTGAACGGTGAGTATCTTGACCCGTTTTATCTGGCTGTGGTGGAGTCGATTGAGGAATCCGTCATCAATGCCATCGTCGCGGGCGAAGATGCGGTGTCGGTGAAACCTGCGGGGATCACCTGTAAGGCGATTGATACGGATCGGCTGGCGGCGTTTTTTAGGCCGCTGTAATCAACAGCGCCGCCCGTTTTTATCAAACAGCATCTGATCGCTGTCCTGCCAGTTCAACCCCACTTCCGCCCCTTCGGTAGGAGGAGAATTTGACGCGTTCTGTCGCAGGGTCAGCATGGTTTCGTCTTGCAATTGCACATGGATCAGGGTCTCGGCCCCCAAGGATTCTGTATAAAGAACCGTGCCGTTGATCCGACCGCTGCCACTGGAGGTGATCTGCAAATGTTCGGGGCGCACCCCCAGCGTAACCGCATCAGGCTGGGCGCTGTTTGCCAGCGCAGCCTTCATGAAATTGGTGGGCGGCGAGCCGATAAACCCTGCGACGAATTCGGTGGCGGGATTGGCGTAAACGTCCAGCGGAGCACCGATCTGATCGGCCACGCCGCCGTTCATCACAATCATTCTGTCGGCCAATGTCATGGCTTCAACCTGATCATGGGTCACATAAAGCGCGGTCACCCCAAGGCGGCGTTGCAGTTGTTTGATTTCCAGCCGCATTTGCACCCGCAGTTTGGCATCCAGATTGGACAGGGGTTCGTCAAACAGAAACACCGCAGGTTTGCGCACAATGGCGCGCCCCATGGCCACCCGCTGGCGCTGCCCCCCGGATAATTCACGGGGGCGGCGTTTGAGATAGGGGGCCAGTTGCAGCAGTTTTGCCGCCGTTTCCACCCGTTCTGTGATTTCCGCTTTCGGCGTGCCTGCTATTTTTAGCCCGTAGGCCATGTTGTCAAACACGCTCATATGCGGATAAAGCGCGTAATTCTGGAACACCATGGCAATGTCCCGGTCCATTGGTTCGCGGTCATTAACGCATGTGTCATTGATCCGCACCTCACCCGAAGTGACGGTCTCCAGCCCCGCCACCATCCGCAGCATGGTGGATTTACCACAGCCCGACGGGCCGACAATCACGATGAATTCCCCATCCTTGATGTCAATATCCACGCCGTGGATCACCTCGGTTTTGCCAAAGGATTTCTTCAGGGCAGACAGGCTGACGGTTGCCATGGTTATTTCTCGCTCTCTACAAGGCCGCGGATGAACAGCCGCTGCATTCCGATCACAACAATCACAGGCGGGATCATCGCCAGAATGGATGTGGCCATGATGACGGGCCAATCGGCAATATCATCGCCTGACGGAAACATCTGTTTGATGCCCATCACGATGGTGTTCATCGACGGATCGGTGGTGATCAGCAGCGGCCACAGGTATTGGTTCCAGCCGTAAATGAACAGGATCACAAACAGGGCGGCGATGTTGGTGCGGCTCATGGGCAAAAGGATGTCACGGAAAAATTGCATAGGCGAGGCCCCGTCAACGCGGGCGGCCTCGGCCAGTTCATCGGGCACAGTCATGAAAAACTGACGAAACAGAAAGGTGGCGGTGGCGGATGCAATCAACGGAAAGATCAGGCCGGAATAGCTGTTGAGCATGCCGAAATTGGCGACGACCTGATAGGTGGGAACGATGCGCACTTCGACGGGCAGCATCAGGGTCAGGAAGATCAGCCAGAAAAAGGTTTTGCGCCCCGGAAAGCGGAAATAGACGATGGCAAAGGCGGATAACAGGGAAATCACGATCTTGCCAAGGGCAATGCCAAGGGCCATCACCAAGGAATTAACCATCATCCAAGCCACAGGCGCATTGATCCCAGCCACCAGCGCCTTGCGGTAGTTTTCAAAAAAATGCCCGCCCGGAAGCAAGGGCATTGGCGGTTTGACGATTTCCGGTTGGGACACAGTCGAGGCCACAAAGGCCAGCCAGATTGGGAAAAAGACAAACAACAGCCCGACGATCAGCCCCAAATGGGTCATCCAAAGCCCGAAGCCGCGTTTTTCCACCATGCCTGTGCGCTGTGCCATCAGTAATGCACCCGCCGTTCAATGAACTTGAATTGCACGATGGTCAGCAGGCCGACGATCACCAGCAAAACCACCGATTGGGCAGCAGAAGACCCAAGATCTTGTCCCACAAACCCGTCAGAAAACACCTTATAAACCAGAATTGTGGTGGATTGCTGCGGCCCGCCGCTGGTAATCGTGTGGATTACCCCGAAGGTTTCAAAAAACGCATAAACGATGTTCACCACCAGCAGGAAAAACGTGGTGGGGGATAGCAGGGGGAAAACGATGGTGCGAAACCGTGTCCAGAACCGCGCGCCGTCAATGGCCGCAGCCTCGATCACGGATTTTGGGATGGCTTGCAGCCCTGCCAGAAAAAACAGGAAGTTATAGCTGATCCGTCCCCAAGCGGATGCAACCACCACAAGGCCCATAGCCTCTTGGCCGTTCAGAACATGGTTCCAGTCATAGCCAAGCTGCCCCAGATACCATGTCACGACACCAACGCGGGTGTTGAACATGAACAGCCACAGCACCCCCGCCACAGCAGGGGCCACGGCATAAGGCCAGATCAGCAGGGTGCGATAGACGCCGGACCCTTTGATCAAACGATCCGCCAGAACCGCCAGATACAGGGCGATGCCCATGGAAACCACGGTGACAAGGATCGAGAACACGGCAGTGGTGACAAAGGACGCGCGGTAATAGGCATTACCAAACAGGTATTCAAAATTGCCAAGGCCGACGTATTTCATCGACAGGCCGAAAGGATCAGGAATGAACAGTGACTGCCAGATCGCCTGCCCTGCGGGATAAAAGAAAAAGACAGCCGTGATGATTAACTGCGGCAAAACCAGCAGAAGCGGCAACCAGAAGCCTTTGAAAGTGACGCGCTTTTCCATTCAAATGAAATGGCACCCCCGCTGGGGAGGGGGTGCCAACGGGCCTAACGGTTGGCTTGTTCGAAACGGCGCAGCAATTCGTCGCCCCGTTGTTTCGCACTGTCCAAAGCAGTTTTGGCGTCTTTGTCACCTGCCCAAACGGCCTCTAGCTCTTCGTCGATAATGCCACGGATTTGGTCAAACGATCCCAGACGCAGACCTTTGGAGTTTTCGGTGGGTGCATTGGTGGTCATTTGTTTCACTGCTACATCAGTGCCAGGGTTCGATTCGTAAAACCCTTGTTCACGGGTCAGGTCCGCCGCCGCAGTTGTGATCGGCAGATAGCCTGTGTCCTGATGCCATTTGGCCTGAACCTCGGCAGAGCTGAGAAAGTTCAAAAACGCTGCAACGCCTTTGTATTCCTCAGCGGATTGACCCTCCATGACCCAAAGCGAAGCCCCGCCGATGATGGTGTTTTGGGGCGCGTCAACCTGACTGGCCCAATAGGGCAGCGGGCGAACTTCGAATTCAAATTCTGCCTCTGCTTTAATGCCTGCATAGCCAGCCGAGCTTTCGGTGAACAGCGCGCAATCGCCAGCGCGGAAGTTCGCACCACCCTCATTGCGGCGCCCTGCGTAGATGAACTTCCCATCCCGCGCCCATTCGCCCATGGCGGTGATATGGGCGGTTTGAATAGGGCCGTTTAGTGCCAGTTCAGTATCCAATCCGCCAAACCCGTTGGCTTTGGTGGCGAAAGGGGTGTTGTGATAGGCGGACAGGTTTTCCAGATGAATCCAGCTTTGCCACGCCGTGGTCATCGGGCATTCACTGCCTGCGGCCTTTAGCGTGTCCAACACCGCACCGACATTTTCCCAAGTGGTCAGATCGGTGTCCGGATCAATATCAGCCGCCGCCAATGCATCACGGTTCACCCACAGCACGGGTGTCGAGGAATTAAACGGCAGGGACAACATTTCCCCGTCACTGGATGTGTAATAGCCCTTCACCGCGCCGATATAAGCATCCGCATCAAAATCCGCGCCGGATTCTGCCATCACCTGATACACGGGTTTCACAGCGCCCTTGGCGGCCATCATCGTGGCTGTGCCGACTTCAAACACCATCAGGATGTCAGGTTGTTCACCTGCGCGAAAAGCGGCAATACCTGCGTTCAAGGTCTCAGAATAATTGCCTTTATGGCTAGCCTCGACAACATATTCAGATTGCGCACCGTTGAATGTTTCCACCTGCGCGGCCACCAATTCGCCCAGCCGACCAGTAAAGGCATGCCAGAACTCAACCTTAGTTTGCGCCGCAACAGGTGCAGCAATCAGGACCGAGGCAGCCGATCCACAAAGCAATCCACAGAGTAAATGTTTCAGTTTCATAATGATTTTCCTCCCAGAAATTCAATTGCGACTGGCCCGAGCATAGCGTTTGAGCGAAATGAAAAGCAAGCCTGCTGATCAGGGGCGCTGCCCCTGAAACCCCGAGGTAATTATGCTCAAAAGAAACAATCAAATTTTGGCGACGTGGTTTCTTTAGAGCTGAAGTACCTCTCGCGGAGCGTTCTGAAGGTGCAGATCAATGCCGGTCTTTCAGGGAAAGGCAGCCAGCAAAGCGGGCCAGTCTGTGATGAATTCTTGACGTGCGCGCAAGCCGGATGAGGGTTTGGTGCGTTTCTCGTCTTGATTGAGTCTGGCAAACACCAAGGTTCTACCGTCCTTTTGCGCCCAACCCACAAACCAGCCCCGTGCCTGGGCGCGGTTAAATGAACCATCTGCGTTGCGGGGATAGGCTGATCCGGTTTTGCCGTACAGCGTCCAGCCGTTTCCCAAGTGTACCGCCTCAACGATTTTTTGGGCTTTTGAGATGGCATCCTTGCGCACGGGCAGGGTGTGGTTGACCAAGCCAGACAGAAAAGCGGCTTGTTCGCGCGGGGATATTTTCAGCGAGGATTCAATCCACGCCCGCTCCAACCCGTTGTTTTTGCCTGCGTCCCCCGAAAAATCTGCCGTGCCGTATTGAAAGGCGCGGGCATAGCGTTCCAGTGTGTCTTGGCCCAAGGATTTGGTGATTTGTTGGGAATACCAAACCACCGAGTATTTCATCCAGCGTTCCGGATTTGTTGGTTGTGTCCAGTTTTTTCCGCCCCATGCGACATATTCTTTTTTATAAGGCAGGCGCGGTGTTTGGGCGTCCGTCAGGAAACCTGTGTCATACCCGATGACCGCCAGCGCGATTTTAAAGGTAGAGGCGGGCGTCACGCGGGTGCTGCAATCGCCGTTTTCCAACAGGATTTCACCGGATGAAGCCTCTGCAATCAGGGTGCAGATCTGGCTGGCGCTGGCAGGGGTGCCAAGCGCGAATAGGCTCGCTGTTATCCATAGAGCAAAAATGCGGGTCATTCTCGGGCCTTTCGCGGCATCATCAGAAGGTGCATTTTAAGGGGGCTTCTGAGCATTGCAAACGGCCAATCGGCGGAGGAGCAAGCAGAAATTGAGCGAGTCGTTTTATCGTGAAATGTCTTTCATTTCGTAACGGATGCGGGCCCAAATTTTGCGTTTGGTTAAGTTTCTTACAGAATTGAGACAGTTTCCGTCACTAATTTTACAAAAAACACCAATAAATCCGTCCGCTTACAGACATATTGACAGATTTTGTCTAAATTTCGTCAAGCCCTTGCCGAAGGTCATGGTAAGCGGACAATACTGCGGTGACTTGTTAGGAGGAGGCAAGCTATGTCAGCACACAAAAGCCCTATGGAAAAACACCCGATTCCGGACGCGATTGCGCGGGACGCGCATATTAACGCGGACAAGTACAAGGCCCTGTATGAGGCCTCGATCACAGACCCCGAGGGGTTTTGGGGGGAACAGGGCGCGGCGTTAAAGTGGTCTAAGCCGTTTAGCAAAGTTAAAAACACCAGTTTTGAATATCCCGATGTTTCGATCAAATGGTTCGAAGACGGCGAGATGAATGTCTGTGAAAACTGCGTGGACCGTCATTTGGACACACGCGGCGATCAGGTGGCGATCATCTGGGAACCCGACAGCCCGACCGAGCCGTCAAAACACATCACCTATTCCCAATTGCACACCGAAGTCAGCAAGCTGGCCAATGTCTATAAGTCGCTGGGCGTCACCAAAGGCGACCGCGTTGTTTTATACATGCCGATGATCCCCGAAGCCGCCTATGCAATGCTGGCCTGTGCGCGGATCGGCGCGATCCATTCCATCGTCTTTGGCGGGTTTTCCCCCGATGCTTTGGGCGCGCGGATCAAAGGGTGTAATGCCAAATTGCTGGTGACAGCAGATCAGGCGCCGCGCGGGGGCAAGGCGACTCCGTTAAAGGTGAATGCAGATGCGGCGATGGAAATCAGCGGCGATGTTCCCATGCTGGTGGTTGAACGCACCGGCGCGGATGTTGGCATGAAAGCGGGGCGCGATCATTCTTATACGGCGCTGATGGCGGGCGCCTCGGCTGATTGTCCACCGGTTGCGGTGAATGCCGAAGACCCGCTGTTTATCCTGTACACATCGGGGTCCACGGGCCAGCCCAAAGGGGTTGTGCATTCCTCGGCTGGGTATCTTTTATATGCGTCGCTGACCCATAAATATGTGTTCGACTATAAAGACGGCGATATTTTCTGGTGTACGGCGGATGTGGGCTGGGTCACGGGGCACAGTTATATTGTCTATGGCCCGCTGGCCAATGGCGCGACCACTTTGATGTTTGAAGGGGTGCCAACCTATCCCGATGCCAGCCGTTTCTGGCAGGTTTGCGATGAACATAAAGTTACCCAGTTTTACACGGCCCCCACCGCCATCCGGGCGTTGATGGGGCTGGGCGATGACTTTGTAACCAAATGCGATCTATCGTCTTTGCGGATTTTGGGCACCGTCGGGGAACCGATCAATCCCGAGGCTTGGCACTGGTACAATGAAGTGGTGGGCAAGGACAAATGCCCCATCGTGGATACTTGGTGGCAGACCGAAACCGGTGGGCATCTGATGACGCCACTGCCCGGTGCAATTGAAACCAAGCCCGGGTCCTGTACCTTGCCGTTTTTTGGTGTGCAACCTGTGGTTCTGGACCCGCAGACAGGTCAGGAAATCACCACAGTCGAGGCCGAGGGCGTTCTGTGTATGAAAGACAGCTGGCCTGCACAGATGCGCACGGTTTACGGCGATCATGACCGGTTTGTGGCCACGTATTTTGCGGATTACAAAGGCTATTATTTCACCGGTGATGGCTGCAAGCGGGATGCGGACGGCTATTACTGGATCACTGGCCGTGTGGATGATGTGATCAACGTATCGGGTCACCGAATGGGCACGGCCGAAGTGGAGAGCGCCTTGGTCGCCCATGATAAAGTCGCTGAAAGTGCGGTTGTGGGATACCCACATGATATTAAAGGGCAGGGGATTTATGCCTATGTCACCTTGATGTCAGGTGTGGAACCGACCGAGGACTTGCGCAAAGAGCTGTCTGATTGGGTGCGTAAGGAAATCGGCCCGATTGCCAAACCTGACTTGATCCAATGGGCGCCCGGCCTGCCGAAAACCCGTTCGGGTAAGATCATGCGGCGGATTTTGCGCAAGATTGCCGAGGATGATTTTGGCGCGCTTGGGGATACATCAACTTTGGCGGATCCAAGTGTGGTCGATGATCTGATTGAGAATCGGATGAATCGGGGGTGATCTGCGTGCGGCGGCTTGGGCTGCTGCCTTAGGATGCCTCCGGCAGGAGTATTTAGGGAACATTGAAGCGGGCGCGGGGGGAACCTTGCGCCCGTTTTCTATTTTAAGAAGCGAAAAAACAGGGGCGCGCCGAAGATCACGACTAGGATGCGGATCAGATGGTGGGTGATGACATGGGCCACATCTGCGCCAACCACAAGCGCGAGTAGCGCCATTTCAGCCTGACCGCCCGGGGAAAACGCCAGTAGGGTTTCAACCGGTGGGGCAAGGTTGACAGCAATGATCAGGCCACAAAAGGCGGCGCTGATGGCGGCGATCAACACGCAATAGCCAAGGGCGGCGGTGATGTCGTGGCGTAGCTCTCGTGTGGTGATGCCAGTGTAGGTTGCGCCCACGTGCAGGCCGATGAAAAACTGAGCGGCGAGGATCAGGTCTGCGGGGGGGCGGACAGTCAGCCAGCCCGCGACTGACGCAATGGCGGCAAGGATCAGCGGGCCAAGGATTGCCGGGCCAAACAAGCCGATCTTGATGCCGCCCCACCAGCCGACTGCGGCGCAAAACAACATGATGGCCAATTGCGAAACTGGTGGGAAATTATGGTCAGAGTTGGACAGTTGGCTGAGGTCCAGCCCGAAGCCGTGATCCAGAATAAAGGGCAGGACAGCCACAATCACCAGAACGCGGGTGACCTGAATCAGCGACATACTGCGAAGGTTGCCGCCTGCGGATTCGCCAAACAGCAGCATATCTGACAGGCCGCCCGGCATGGCAGAATAAAATGCAGTGGCGCGGTCATAGCCGCAGATGCGGCGGAAATAGGGGTAGCCGATCAGGCCGATGGCAATCACAAAAGGTGGGATCAGCATAATGCTGAGCAGCATGGTATCAAGGCGGGCGAGAAGGGCAGCTGTGATCGAAGCGCCCACGGCCACGCCCAGCACGGTGCGCATGGATTCAGATGCGATGCGGATGCCCTTCAGGTTCAGACCACAGATTGCAGCCACTAGGCAGGCAAACAGCGGGCCGAGCAGCCAAGGCAGCGGCAGGTCAACTTTGATAAAGGCGGCAACGCCGATAGCACCGACGCCAAGGGTTATGCCCTGCGTGCGCCAGTGCCGGATCAGATTTGGCATGCGGTTTCGGTCAGTATTTTATCCAGTTGGTGCAGAATGCGTTGGATGTCATCGGCTTCGATCGTCAGGGGCGGGCGGATTTTCAGAATGTTGTGATGCGGGCCTTCCGACCCGATCAGGATGCGGTTTTCGTGCATCCGGTTGATCACACGATTGGCGATTTCGGTGGCTGGCATGCGGTTTTCGCGGTCTGTGACCAACTCAACCCCGACAAACAGACCCATGCCGCGCACATCGCCGATGGTTTGGTGTTTGCTTTGCAAGCGGCGCAACCCGTCCAGCAGTTCGCCGCCGCGCAATCGGGCGTTTTCCTGAAGCTTTTCATCCTCGACGATTTTCAGCACCTCGGCGCCGATGCGGCAGGACAGGGTTGAGCCGCCGAAGGTTGAAAAATACTCTGGCCCTTGGGCAAAACTGGCGGCGATTTCGGGGCTTGTGACCACCACGCCGATGGGGTGGCCATTGCCGATGGGTTTGCCAAGCACCACAATGTCAGGGGTAACGCCTTGTTGTTCAAAGGCAAAGTAATGGCTGCCAAGCCGCCCGAGTCCTGTTTGCACTTCATCCGCGATGCAGACACCGCCTGCGGCGCGGATTTTGGCATAGACTTGTTGCAGATAGCCTTGGGGCGGGATGATCTGGCCGCCGACAGATGGGAAGACCTCGCTGATCCAACCGGAAACTTTGCTGCCGCGTGCGGTGATCGCGTCGAGTGCGCCGTCGATCTGGGCGGCGTATTTATCAGCACAATCGGGATCATTGCGGCGAAATGGGCCTGCGTAATCGTCGGCGACATCCACAAGTTGGACCCAATCGGCCTGACCCACACCGCCCTTAGCGTTGAATTTATAGGCGGAAATCGCAATCGCGCCTGTGGTGTTGCCGTGATAGCCGTGATTTGCCGTGACAATATCGCGCCCGCCTGAATGGGCGGCAGACAGGCGCAGGGCCAGTTCGTTTGCCTCGGTTCCGGAATTGACGAAGAAACAGACCGACAGGGGAGCGGGCATTTTTGACAGCACTGTATCGGCAAAATCTGTTTGGGCAGGGTGCAGGTAGCGGGTGTTGGAGTTCATCCGCATCAGTTGATCCGCCGCAATCGCCTGAATGCGCGGATGGGCGTGGCCCACATGGGGGACGTTGTTATAGGCGTCCAGATGGGGGCGGCCCCATTCGTCAAACAGGTGATGTTTCCAGCCGCGCAGGAACATGGCCGGATCGGAATAGCTGAGTTTGACATTCGCGCCGAAATGCTTGCGCCGCTTGTCCAAAGTTTCGGCCTTGGGCATCGGGTGATAGGTCACATAATCGTCTGGCAGGTTCAGCAGTGCTGCGGGATTGGGGCAGATTTTGCCCCAAAGGTCCATGTGATCGGGGTTGGCGACACCCGGCCAGTCGTGGCCCATGCCGTCTGTGGTCAGGGCCAGTTGGAAATGCACATGGGGTGCCCAGCCGCCGTTTTCGCTGGCATCGCCAAGGGCGCAAAAGGCGCTGCCTTTGGCCACGGGATCGCCCGCTTTCAGATGGGACAGGCTGGCGGGGGACAGGTGGCCGTAAAGCGTGTAAAACGCAGCGCCGTCAGGTGTTTCATGGCGCAGGATGATCACGCCGCCATAATCCAGATGGCTGGTGCGGTTTTCAATCACAGCGACCGTGCCATCAAGCGGGGCGTGCAGGGGCGTGCCTGCGGGGGCGAAAACATCTACCGCCAGATGCACGGTGCGGTGGTCTGATGATTTCCATGGTCCTTGCTGAAAGGCGGGGGCGGTATAGATCAGGCGGGGTTCGCCCCACAGCCCCAGCCACATTTCACCCCTGTCGTATTCTGCGCCTAAGGTTGCGGCCTCGGCCAATGGCAGATCAAACGGGTTGCGCGGGGCGGCCACTGCGGCCACGGATAGCGGGCCAAGGGGGGCATCATCCAGCGGTTTTCCCATCAAGGGGGCAAAGGAACCGCGGTTTTCATTCAGGTAGGCCAGTACTTTATCCGCGCCAACGGTGACGGGTAGATCGCATGCGGCGCGCAATTCGGCGCGGATCAGGCCAGCGTCCAGATCGGTGCGTTCCAAAAAGCGCCAGGCGGGGGCTTGGCTGATGGTAATATAGGGATCGTCGGGGTTTTCAGCGGATTCCAGCGTTGAATTCACCACGCTGACCGCAAGGCGCATGCGCAGTAGCGGATAGACCATGTCGGTTTCTGCCGCAGTCAGCGGATTTTCACGGTGATACCCGCGCACCAAAGCGGCAAGTGCCTGTTGCGGTGTGTCGTGGTCCAACACCAGATAGGCCGCTGCAATGGCCAGATCACAGACGCGGGGGCTGGCGGTCATATCGCCAAAATCAATCAGGCCCGTGATGGTGCCATCGGTGCTGGCCAGAATGTTATAATCGTTTAAATCATTGTGGATCGCTTGTGCAGGCATAGCATCCAATGCGGGTTTCAGCGCGGTGAAATCCTGCAAAATACCAGTGATAATCTTGCGGCGGGTCGTGTCTGCTAGGACGCTCAAATGCTCTGTAATCCAATCCCCAGTGGGCAGTTGCCATTTGAATGAAACAGCATGTTGGGGATGGTTGAAATTCAGCAAGCCTGCATCCATCTGCCCCAGATAACGGCCTAGCTGTTCGATCATCCCCAGCGTTTTCGGATTGTGATCCGCATAACATCCACCAGTCAGGCGGGTTTGCAGCCAGATCAGGCGGGGCTGGCCGGATTCGTCAGCGACGGTTGCGTAGTAAGCCCCGTCCAGTGTGGGGATCAGTTTGGGCAGGGGGATGTTTGGATGTGTGGTGCCAAGGTGGTTGATCGCGGCGCATTGCATATCCACCAGATTTTTGGGGCAGCCTGCACGCATCACCTTAAAGATATACTCGGTTCCATTGGCACTGGCCGCAAAGTTCAGATCATATTCACCATCCAGCCGCTTCAGCGTGGCGGTCAGGTTGAAATGGGTGGACAGGGCAGCTTGCCAATAGGAAATCATGCTTAGGGGGCTTTCTGAAAAGGGTCTTCCGGATAGGTTACATCGGCCAGATACAACCCGTGGGGCGGGCAAACCGGCCCACAGGCGGCGCGGTCTTTGGCGTGCAGTGCTTTGGCCACATCGTCAGGGGACCATGATCCAGCGCCGACCCGTTCCAAAGTCCCTACAAAGCTGCGCACTTGGTTGTGCAGAAAGCTGCGGGCACGGACAAAAAAGCGGTATTCGGTGCCGCCCGGGTAGGGGTGTTCGGTCACGTTTAATGCGTCCAACGTGCGCACGGGGCTGTTGGCTTGGCAGATGGTAGATCGAAAGGTGGTGAAATCATGCCGTCCCAGCAATTGGTTTGCACCCTCCTGCATGGCTTTTACATCCAGTGGATGGCGCACTTGCCATACGATGCCTGCGTCATGGGTGACGGGGGCACGCCGCGCCACAAGGCGAAAGATGTATTTGCGTTCCAGCGCTGAAAACCGCGCGTGAAACCCGTCGTCCACTTTGGCGGCGTCCACAATGCCGATCGGCAGGGGTTTGAGGTGATAGTTCAACGCCTCGGACAGGCGAAAAGCGTCCCAATCCCGCGCCAGATCCACATGGGCCACCTGCCCGTAGGCATGTACGCCCGCATCTGTGCGACCTGCGCCCTGGATGCCGTCGTGATCACTTTCCAGCACGCGCAAGGCGTTTTCTACCGCCCCTTGCACCGATTGAAGGTCGATTTGACGCTGCCAGCCTACAAAAGGCTTGCCATGATATTCGATTTTAAGCGCAAAACGGGGCATAGCTTTGCGATACCTTGGGAAAATGGGTTTGCCAAGGTCTATGAAACAGCGGCGCGCATGCTTATTTAGGATCACGACCCATAAAGGCGGAAGGACAGGCTATTCTAGGCATCGGAACTTTGATCGACGGCGTGACGCGGCAGGTGGAACTGATCAGTGACGGCGTCAGCGAGACCCTGTTTGAACCTGTGATCCGCTTGGGGGTGACGGGGCTGTCGCGGGCGGGCAAAACCGTGTTTATCACGTCGTTGGTGGCCAATCTGCTGGATCGGGGGCGGATGCCGGGGCTGATGGCCGCCAGTCAGGGCCGGATCGAAGCTGCGTTTTTGCAGCCCCAGCCCGATGATCTGGTGCCGCGGTTTGAATATGAAAAACATCTGTCGGCCATGACGGGGCCAAATCCGGTGTGGCCCGAAAGTACGCGGGCGATTTCACAGTTGCGGCTGTCTTTAAAGGTCGCGCCTGCGGGGGTGCTGTCGGCGATCAAATCCGTGCGCACCATTCATATTGATATTGTGGACTACCCTGGCGAATGGTTGCTGGACCTGCCACTGCTGGAACAGAATTTTGCACAGTGGTCACAGGGCGCGATTGCCTTGGCCCAAAAACCATCCCGCGCGAAATTTGCCGCCCCTTGGCTGGCGCTGCTTGATCAACTGGACCCGAGCGTTGAGCTGGATGAACCCCAAGCGCAGAAGCTTTCGCAAGCGTTTACGGATTACTTGCAGGCAGCACGGGAATCCGGCCTGTCAGCCTGCGCGCCGGGGCGGTTTTTGATGCCCGGCGATCTGGCGGGGTCGCCCGCTTTGACGTTTACGCCGCTGCCAGGGGATAAATACCCGCGAAATTCTTTGGGGCGGGCGTTTTCACGTCGGTATGAGGCGTATAAATCCCGCGTTGTGCAGCCGTTTTTCCGCGATCACTTTTCCCGTATTGATCGCCAAGTGGTGCTGGTCGATGCGCTGGGCGCGATCCATGCGGGGCCACAGGCGGTGGGGGATTTGCGCGATGCGCTGGCGGAAATCCTTGGCTGTTTCAAAACGGGGCGGAACGGGTTTTTATCGGCGTTGCGCGGTAAATCTGTGGAGCGAATCTTGTTTGCGGCCACCAAAGCGGACCATCTGCACCACAGCCAACACCCCGCTTTGACCAATATAATGGGCGCGCTTGTACGCAGTGCGCGGGACAAGGCGACCTATCAGGGGGCGCAAACCGATGCGATGGCGCTGGCCAGTTTGCGCGCCACAGTAGAAGAAACCCGCACCCATAACGGTGAAAGCCTTGATCTGGTGCGCGGGCGTTTGTTGTCTACGGGCAAACAGGCGGCGATGTATCCGGGGCTGTTGCCCACGGACCCTGCGGCCCTGTTAAAACCCGCAGATCAGGACGCATCGCAGTGGCTAAACGGGGATTATGCCATCATGGGGTTCGCCCCGGCCGAGGTTTCCCTGAAAGCGGGGGACGGGCCGCCCCATATCAGGCTGGACCGCGCGGCTGAATTTTTGATCGGGGATCGTTTGGGATGACACAGAAGCTTTCAAAACCTGTGGTGATTGATCTGGAAGACGCGCCGCAAAAGACCGTAACGCCAGCCACAGTGCCACCTGTGCCGGATCTGGATACCCCGCATCACACATCCGCAACCGAGGTCGGCTTGCGTTTTGCTGCAAGCAAACGATCCCTTGTATCGCGGGTATTTTGGTCGGCGCTGGGCGCGCTGGTTACCTTTATGATCGGGGTTTTCGTCTGGGATTTTGTCAGCGGATTGTTGTCGCGTAATATCTGGCTGGGGCGCACGGCATTGGTGCTAATGGTTCTGGTGGCCGGGGCTTTACTGGTGGTCGCTGGCCGCGAGTTGGCAACGTTATCCCGATTGCGCCGCATCGACGGGCTGCGCGCCGAAGCAGAGCACCTGTCCCAAGACGGCAGTCTGCCTGCAATCCATGTCTTTCAGAAAAAGCTGGAACGTTTGTATAAGGGGCGGGCCGAATTGCGTTGGGGGTTGGCCCAAATGCAGGACCGCCGTAGCGATGTGATGGATGCTGACGGGGCGCTGGCGTTGACTGAAACCACGTTGTTGCGCCCGCTGGATGATTTGGCCCGCAAACAGATTGAATCCGCCTCGCGGCAGGTAGCGACGGCCACGGCGATTGTGCCCTTGGCCTTTGCGGATGTGATTGTGGCGCTGACCGCAAACCTGCGGATGATTCGCCAGATTGCGCAGATTTACGGCGGTCGGTCGGGCACCTTCGGGTCTTGGCGGCTGACCAAGGCGGTGGCCGCCCATCTGGTGGCCACGGGGGCTGTGGCGATTGGCGATGATCTGATCGGTTCCGTTGCGGGGGGCGGCGTTCTGTCGAAAATCTCGCGCAGGTTTGGCGAGGGGGTGATCAACGGTGCCCTAACCGCCCGCGTGGGGGTGGCCACGATGGAGGTCTGCCGCCCGATGCCGTTTCAGGTTGAACCCAAACCCCGCGTGACCAACATCATCAAACGCAGCCTGACGGGGTTGTTTGGCAACTGATTAATTCAAAATGGGCGGTCCGACATGGATGCCGCTGGTGCCGCGGCTTTCCACACCCATGCGCAGCCCGCGCCCGATGCGGTGGGCCAGTGCGGACCATTGCTGCGCCACGGGTTCGGGCAGTTCCTGTGCCAATGTGTCGTCAAACAGGGCCAGCCAATGGGTGAACATTTCAGGACGGATGGCGGAAATGCCCGAATGTACCATCATGGGATTGCCGTCATAGCTGCGTTCATAAAGGATCGCATTGGCCCAGAAATTTGTGATCTTTGCCTCATGTATACGCCAGATTTCAGCGTCCTTTGACAGGCTTTCCAAAAACACAGGGCCGATCACCGGATGCAGGCGCACGTTGGCGTAAAAGCGGGTTACAACGCGTTCGATACCCGCGCGGGTCAGGTCGATGCGCGGGGGGAGGGAGGCGCGGGGCAAGGTCTCTGTCGTCAATGGAATATCCAGACAAGCAGCAGGCCGATGGGCAACCAGACCAACATATTCAGATAGGATCGCAGCAATCCCAGTTCTCCTTTGGGATCAATGCCAAGGGCGGCACAGATTCTTGTGCCGGGCCATAAAATCAGGTTTGCGAGTTTTTCCATCATTCGAATCCTTAATTCGTATTTCGGATGCGTATTTATTAGGCTTGTTTAATCCGCATTTCAAATGCTAATTATGTCGCATGCAGATGACGAAATTCACAGACTACGGGTTGCGCGTGCTGATGGCGCTGGCGGTGACACAGGAACGCGCCCTTGGCGCAGGGCAGATTGCGGCGCAATACGGGATTTCCCAACATCATGTGGCCAAGATCGCAACCGCGCTGGTGGCGGGTGGCTTTGTGGTGTCCGAGCGGGGGCGCGGCGGCGGGTTGCGGTTGGCGCGGGGGGCGGATCAAATCAGCCTTGGTGCGGTGGTGCGGCATCTGTCTGCGGGGGATGTTCTGGTGGAATGTCTTGGGGTCGGGTCAACCTGCTGCATCGCACCGGCCTGCGGGTTGCGCGGGCCGTTGCAATTGGCGCAAGAGGCATTTTATGCCACGCTCGACGGGTATTCGGTGGCAGATACGGTGGGTCAACGGGCGGCGTTGCGCGGGCTGTTGACCAATTGACCCAGTGACACCAATTCGCCGCTGACCATTTGTTGCAGGATGCTGCGCACAATTGGCAGGCCGCTGACAGGGGCCAGTACATGGTCCCGCAGGATCGGCAAAACCGTGCTGTCGGATTGGTAAAACGGGGTAAAAATCCGGCTAACCCACTGATACACCCGCACATGCCAGCGGCGGTTGCGGGCGTAGATGTCGAGCGCCTCGGGGATTGTGCGATGGTGCAGCGCATCGGCCAGTGCCAGCGCATCCAATAAGGCCATATTCGCACCTTGCCCCAATTGCGGGCTGGTGCGGTGGGCGGCGTCACCGATAAATGCCAGCCGCACATCGGTTGGATTGCGTAGGGTGCCATGGCTGTAACGGGCCATTGTCAGGTCGTCATGGCCGTTCAATTGATCCACATAAGGCGCGAAATCTGGCCAAAGTCTGGCAGCCGCGTTTTTCCAATCGTCAAACGGCGCATCCCGCCAATCGCTGTAACTGTCACGGGGCAAAGACCAGAAAACGGACGTTTTATGCTGGTTTCCATCGGGCAAAAAACCGACAGGCAGCACCCCCGCCATGGTCGAGGCTTTGTGGTAACATTGCGCAAGGGTGTTTTCAGGCGCAAATGGCGTGTTCACCACCCCCCAAAGCGCCCCATACCCCAGCGGGATCGGGCGCATGGGGGATAGGGGGGAATCCACCCCGCTGCCATCAATCACCAGATCATACAGGCCCAAATCGCGGGTATGACTGCGCAGCAAACGCCCCTCGGTCCGGTTTTCGCTGTCAGTGATCGGGGTGGCTGAAACCACAGTTGCCCCTGCCGATGTTGCCGCGTGGTGGACGCAGTCGAACAAGCTGGCGCGGTGCATTGCCAGCCCGAACCGCGCATGTTTGCCGTGATCGTAGCTGACGTTCAGAACCCTGCGTCCGGAACGGGCCTCGACGCCGATCATATCGTGAATGACGTTACCATAGGCCATCGCACGGTCGCCAACCCCAAGGGCGTGAAGCACCATCAGGCCGATGGGTTGCATCACCAACCCTGAACCCACGGGGGCAGGGGTGTCAAACTGATCAAAAACCGTAACACTATGGCCCGCGCGCGCCAGAAAGGCAGCGGCGGCAAGCCCCCCGATACCCGCGCCCGCCACGGCGATTTTGTATTTAACGCTCATCGCTTTTGCATAGCCCGTTTCCCCAGGTTTGTCTTTGCTTGATGTGTCGCATTTCGGTGGCTGGACGGGGCGGTTTTACAGGGCTATAACGCGCCCATGACACGTATATTCGGCAAAGTTCTTCGAATTACCTGCCCGGCGCTCTGATCCAATGAGCGGCCGGGAAAAGGCGCATGGACCCCACCGCGCCGCCCTTTGAAATGACATCAGATAATGACGGAGCCACAAATCATGTGTGCCGAAACCCCCGACTACAAAGACACCCTGCGCCTGCCAAAAACCGATTTCCCCATGCGGGCAGGTCTGCCCAAACGGGAACCCGAATGGCTGGAAAAATGGGCCAAACTGGACGTTTACCACAAACAACGCGCCGAAGCGGGCGACCGCACGCCGTTCATCCTGCATGACGGCCCCCCCTATGCCAACGGGCATTTGCACATCGGCCATGCGCTGAACAAGATTCTGAAAGACTTTATCGTGCGCAGCCAGCAAATGATGGGCAAAGACGCGCGTTATGTGCCGGGCTGGGATTGCCACGGTCTGCCGATTGAATGGAAGATCGAAGAGCAATACCGCAAAAAAGGCAAAAACAAAGACGACGTCCCTGTGATCGAGCTGCGTCAGGAATGCCGCAAGTTTGCCGAGGGCTGGATTGACATCCAGCGCGAGGAATTCAAACGCCTTGGCGTGCAGGGCAACTGGGAAGACCCCTACCTGACGATGAATTTCAGTTCCGAAGCGGTAATCGCCGAGGAATTCATGAAGTTCGTGATGAATGGTGCGCTGTATCAGGGATCAAAGCCCGTGATGTGGTCCCCCATCGAGAAAACCGCTTTGGCCGAGGCCGAGGTGGAGTATCACGACAAAGACAGCTTTACGGTTTGGGTGAAGTTCAAGGTTGTAGAGTCGAATGTAGACGAGACATTGGTAGACGCTGTCGGTGATATCGTAATCGGCACGGAAAAAGTTAAAGAAGAGGCGCGGGAATATGTTCGTCACCGCAATGATGACCTACTAAACTCTTATGTCGTTATTTGGACAACGACCCCTTGGACCATGCCTTCAAACAAGGCTGTGGTTTATGGCAAAGACATTTCCTATGGCTTGTATGAAGTCACGGGCACACCGGATGAAAGCTGGGCCAATGTTGGCGATCGTTTTGTGCTGGCGGATAATCTGGCCGCTGATGTGATGACCAAGGCGCGTCTTGAAGACGGGCAATACACCCGTCTGCGCGATGTGCCCGCGTCCGATCTAGAAGGTCTGGGTCTGTTGCACCCGCTGGCCGGTGCCGAAGGTGGCATGGGTGAATGGGATGACGTGCGCGATTTTCGTGCGGCTGATTTTGTTACAGACACCGAAGGCACAGGTTTTGTTCATTGCGCCCCGTCCCACGGGATGGAGGAATATGAACTTTACCGCGATCTGAACATGCTGGAACAGGTCATCACCTATAACGTGATGGACGATGGGTCTTATCGCAAAGACCTGCCGTTCTTTGGTGGCAAATACATCCTGAACCGCAAGGGCGGCGAAGGCGATGCCAATAAAGCAGTGATCGACAAACTGGTCGAAGTGGGCGGATTGCTGGCACGGGGCAAGGTCAAGCACAGCTATCCCCATTCGTGGCGGTCCAAAGCCCCTGTGATCTATCGCAACACACCCCAGTGGTTTGCAGCGATTGATAAACCCATTGGCGGCGATGATACCTACGGTGAAACCATCCGTGAACGGGCGCTGAATTCCATTGATCAACTGGTGAAATGGACCCCTGTAACAGGGCGTAACCGCCTGTATTCCATGATCGAATCCCGTCCCGACTGGGTGTTGTCCCGTCAACGGGCCTGGGGTGTGCCGCTGACCTGTTTCACCCGCAAAGGGTCACTGCCCACAGACGCAGATTACATCCTGCGCGATGATGCCGTGAACGCCCGCATCGCCGAGGCGTTCCGCGCTGAAGGTGCGGACTGCTGGTACGAAGACGGCGCCAAGGCGCGGTTCCTTGCAGATGACTATCCCCATGAAGACTGGGAACAGGTGTTCGATATTCTGGATGTGTGGTTTGATTCCGGTTCGACCCATTCTTTCGTGGTGCGGGATCGTCCAGATGGGTCGCCCGACGGGATTGCGGATGTGTATCTAGAAGGCACCGACCAGCATCGCGGCTGGTTCCATTCATCCATGTTGCAGGCCTGTGGCACCAAGGGGCGTGCGCCCTATAAGGCGGTTGTGACCCACGGGTTCACGCTGGATGAGAAGGGCATGAAAATGTCCAAATCCATCGGCAATACCATCGTGCCTGAAACCATTGTTAAACAATACGGCGCGGATATTCTGCGGCTTTGGGTGGCGCAAACCGACTTTACAGCAGACCAGCGGATCGGGCCGGAAATCCTGAAAGGCGTGGCTGACAGCTATCGCCGTTTGCGCAATACCATGCGGTTTTTGCTTGGGAACCTCGATGGGTTTAGCGACGCGGAAAAGGTTGATCCAAGTGAAATGCCCGAACTGGAACGTTGGGTGCTGCATCGTCTGGCAGAGCTGGATGACGTGGTGCGCAAAGGGTACGGCGCGTATAATTTCCAGAACGTGCTGCAGCAGTTGTTCCAGTTCTGCACCGTCGATTTGTCCTCGGTCTATTTCGATGTGCGCAAAGATGTTTTGTATTGCGACGCCGAAGACAGTCTGGCGCGGCGCTCGGCGCGTACGGTTTTGAATCTGCTGTTTGAGCGGCTGACCACATGGCTGGCACCGATGCTGGTATTCACCATGGAAGATGTCTGGCTGGAACGGTTCCCGGGCGCGGAAAGTTCAGTGCATTTGCAGGATTTCCCGGACACCCCAAGCGCATGGCGTGATGAGGATCTGGCCGCGAAGTGGGAAAAAATCCGCCGCGTGCGCCGTGTTGTGACCGGCGCGATTGAGGTACAGCGCCGTGACAAGGTGATCGGTGCTTCGTTGGAAGCCGCACCAATTGTTCATATCGGGGATGCCGATGTTCTTGCGGCGCTAAAATCCACGCCGTTTGCCGATCTGTGCATCACCTCTGGCGTGACCCTGACCGACGATCCAATTCCGGCCGAGGCTTTCCGCATGCCGGAAATCGACGGGGTTGGCGTGGTGTTTGAAACCGCTGAGGGTGAAAAATGTCAACGCTGTTGGAAAATCCTGCCAGACGTGGGAACCCACAGTCATGCGGGGACCTGTGGGCGCTGTTCTGACGCGCTTTCTTAAGGATTGCGTAGATTGGATTTTTGATTGGGGCCCTTCGGGGCCCCTTTTGAGTATTTGGGGAACATTGAAGCAGGCGGGTTAAGGCCAGAGCATCGGTTGTGTCGCGTAGGCGATGTAAAGCGGGTGTTTGGGGTGGCCTGCTTTGGACAGGCCGAGGTGGTAGAGCGGTTTGTCTTGGGCGCGCAGCACTTGTTCCATGGCGGGGCCACGGTTCTGGTGCGCGCCGTGGGTGCCCCAACCGCAGACGATACGGTCGGCGGTTTTGGCGGCGGCGAGGATCGCGGCATCGTTTTCCGGGCCGATAGGATCAGGCGCGGCGCGCATGTCGCGTGGGTCGGTGGCGCGGTAGGCGAAGATATTGCAGACGGTAAACCCGCCGAACCCCAGCGTGCGGGCACGGCGCTCGCAGCGTTCAACGGTTGGGTCGTTCTGGACTTCGGTTGCGGTGGACGGGTTGAGCATGACAAACAGCACATGCCCGCCGCTTGTGCTCCATTTACGGGTCAAAGTGTAGCGGAACTGTTCGCAGTCGGAATAGACCGCGACAGAGGCTGCATCGTCTTTCTGGTGGCTGCGTTCAATCGTCATTACGGGGGACAAAGACGCGGTTTGGGTGCAATTCGCCTGCTTTATAGACGCCGATTGCGATGGGTTCGTCGTTGCAGGCCACCCATGCCTCGTCGCCGTATTCAAGATCAGAGGCGATGACCATGGCAGGGTTGCCGTTGCGCAGGCGGGCGGCATCCTCAACGCGGCAGGAAAGGCGGGGCAGGTCGGTCAGGCCCGTTTCCAAAGGCAGCAGGTATTGATCCAGATCAGGTGTTTTTGCCAGCGCGTCGATGGTTTCCAGTGTGATCCCGTCCGAGGTTTCAAACGGGCCGGACCAGATGCGGCGCAGGTGGTGGACGTGGCCGTAACAGCCCAGCATCGCGCCCAGATCACGGGCGATGGCGCGGACATAACCGCCTTTGCCACAAGTGAGTTCCAATTCGACGTGGTCTGCATCCGGACGGGAAACGAAGGTCAGATCCTCGACCCAAAGCGGGCGGGCGGCGAGTTCAAAATCATCGTCACCGCTGCGGGCCATTTTATAGGCCCGTTGGCCGTCGACTTTGACGGCGGAAAACTTTGGCGGGACTTGTTCAATATCGCCAATAAACGCGCCAAGGGCGGCTTTGATCTGATCATCCGTTGGGCGCTGATCGGTTTCGGCAATCACTTCGCCTTCGGTATCGTCGGTGTTGGTGGCCTGCCCCAGACGCACGGTGAAAGTATAGGCTTTCAGCGCGTCGGTGATATAGGGAACGGTTTTTGTGGCCTCGCCCAATGCCACAGCCAGAACGCCGGTTGCATCAGGGTCAAGCGTGCCTGCATGGCCCGCTTTATTGGCGTTCAGCGCCCATTTCACTTTATTCACCACCGCAGTAGAGGTGATTCCAGCCGGTTTATCCACCACCAGCCAGCCCGAAATATCGCGGCCTTTTTTCTTGCGTCCCATAAGCTTGCCCTACTTGTCTGTCACAACACCGATGATCGGCCCCAGCGTAGTAAAGCCAAAGTCCGAACGGTTAAGGTTGGGGGCATACAGGCGCGAAATGTTGCCGTCAAAGTAAAGTGCCTGTGGCAGCTTTAAATAATCGCGGAAAAAGCTGGCGAAAGCGTGGAATGTGACCGAGACATTGGAAATCACAAAGGCTGCGGTCTTGCCATCCGCCGAGGTGCCCACCCCGTTGCGGATATAATGGCTGTCACTGTCAGGCAGAAAGCGCGGGTGCAACGCGCCGTCGATCACCAGCATCGGGCCGGATTGGGTGGCGTGGACGCAGTTGGGTTTTTCATCCAGATACCGCAGGGTTTCAAACACATCGGCACGGTTTTGGCGGATGCACAATACGCCATTGGGCAACAGGCCGAAATTGCCCGGACCTGCATTGGGGATTACTCTTTGCAGTTCTTTACCATCTTCGATGTAATGCCCCACAGGCGCGCGGTCCTCGTGGTACATGCCTGCGTTCATTGCAAAGCCCAGCTTTTTCCCCTGGTCCAGCAACATGCGATCCAGACTGGCGAACTGGCCATAAGGCGTGCCGTCGTCATTGTATAAAAACAGCCCGATCTGATCGGTGGTCATATCAACGGTGCAAACCGTATAGCTGTTGGTCAGATAGGTGACATCGCGGCAAGGGCTATGATCCGTTTGCGCCTGAACAGGGCCAAAAGCGCAGAGCATCAGGAAAACCAGAAAATGTTTCATGCGCTTTATCCTTGATCTTCGGGCTTGGCTTGCAGGTGCGGGGGCTAGTCTGTGTCCCGTTCCAAATCCTGTTTCACACTGGCTTGATCCAGCAGACGACGGGTCTCGTCCATTTGATCAAAGGTGCGGTCATAGACGAACTTTAACTCGGGTGAATATTTCAGGTCGAGGTTTTTATTAATGGAACGGCGCAATTCATAGGTGTTGCGGTTCAGCGCCGCCACGATCTGATCTGCGTTCACGCCGCCAAGGGGCAGCACATGTACGACCGCTTTGCGCAGGTCCGGGGTCGGGCGAACCTCGCCCACGGTAATGGAAACATGGGCCAGTTCGGCATCATGAATGTCACCGCGTGACAGGGTTTCTGCCAGACTGCGACGGATCAATTCACCCACGCGCAACTGGCGCTGGCTGGGGCCGGAATTTGAATCTGATGTACGTTTGGCCATGGTATCCTCTTTTCCTGCCCATTTATGGCAGAATCAGCGCGCGCACAACATGGCTTTGCGTCACGGGGGTTTGACTTTGGCTATGGGCGGGGTAAAGCCGATGCAACACATTAGAAGGAAGAGTACCATGTCAGACCTACCAGCAATTGCGATTGTGGGGGCCTCGGGGCGGATGGGGCAGATGTTGATCCAGACCGTACTGGACAGTGATCGCGCCACTTTGGCCGGTGTCACGGAACGGGCAGGGCATGACTGGATCGGCAAGGATCTGGGGGCCTGCATGAATGGTGCGGATTTGGGCGTGCTGGTGTCGGACGACCCGTTGGAAGTCTTCGCCAAAGCGCAGGCGGTGATTGATTTTACCCGTCCTGATGCCACGGTAGAACATGCGGCACTGGCGGCGCAAGCCCGCGCGGTGCATGTGATCGGCACCACAGGGATGGACGACAGCCACCTTGCAAAACTGTCCGCTGCTGCGCGTCACGCGCCGATTATCCGCGCGGGCAACATGAGCCTTGGGGTTAATCTGTTGATGCAGCTGACCAAGAAAGTTGCCGCAGCGCTGGACGCGGATTTTGACATTGAGGTGGTCGAAGCCCATCACCGTTATAAAGTAGACGCCCCAAGCGGCACTGCCCTGATGCTGGGCGAAGCCGCAGCCGAGGGGCGCGGCGTTGCGCTGGGTGATGTATCAGATCGCGGGCGCGACGGGATCACAGGCGAACGCAAACGGGGCGACATCGGTTTTAGCGCCATTCGCGGCGGCGATGTTGTGGGCGAACATGACGTGATTTTTGCCGCAGACGGGGAACGGATTGTGTTGCGCCATCTGGCAACAGATCGTCGCATTTTCGCCCGTGGCGCGTTGAAAGCCGCGCTTTGGGGGCAGGGCAAAAATCCCGGTGAATATGATATGCTGGATGTGCTGGGCCTGTAATGGCCCAGGGTCGAAAGGGGGCGGATCAGAAGTCTGACACGATCCCTTTCTTTTCCCAATCGCCGAAGCGGGTGGGTTCCGGCCCGTCACGCCCGCCCAGTTCAGACGGCAAATCCTGCGGCTTGGCGGCCGCGCGGCGGGCTTCAGCCTCGGCCAAAGCGCGTTCTGCGGCGGATTGCAGTTTTTTCTGTTTTTGATCGTCGCTCATTTGTGTCTGCCCAATGACTGCTCTATGGATGCTTTTGCACTTTATCCGATTTGGGTTGAATGTAAAAATACACAATTCACCGCATTAATCCGCCCCAAAGGGTTATGATTGGCGTTTCAGCAAAGGGATAACGGATGGCGAAATCATCGACCTCGGCCAGATTTGGCGCAGTTGCGCTGCTTCATGCGGTTCTGATGGAACATCAAATGCTGGGCGATTCGGTCGCACGCGAGGACGGGCCGTTGGCGAAATTGGTGCCATCGGATCGGGCGCGGGCGCAATCACTGGCGGCGCTGACCCTGCGCCATATGCCACGGATTGATGCGGTTTTGGCTGAATTTATGGATCACAAACCACCTTTGCGCGCGCTGAACGCGCTGCGGGTCTGTGCGGCGGAAATTGTTCTGGATGGTATTCCAGCCCACGGCGCAGTGAATGCTGCGGTGGAAATCGCGCGGGCCAGCCAAAAGACCAAACATCTGGCAGGTATGGTGAATGCGGTGGGGCGCAAGCTGGGGGAGTTGGATGTGTCCGCGCTGCAAGACCTGCCCGTGCCCCAACTGCCCAAAGCCCTGCGCGGCGCGGTGGTAAAGGCCTTTGGCGACGGGGCCACACAGGCGATTGAAGCCGCCCATCTGGTGCGCCCGCCGATTGATTTAACCCTGCGCGACCCGTCAACTGCGGCGGAGTGGGCTGAAAAACTGGGGGCGGTTCTGCTGCCCACTGGCAGTTTGCGGCTGCATCAACCGGGGCAGATTTCCACGCTCGAGGGCTTTGACGAGGGCGCGTGGTGGGTGCAAGACGCCGCCGCCGCCACGCCTGTGCGCTTGATGGGTGATATTGCAGGCAAACGGGTGCTGGATGTTTGCGCGGCACCGGGGGGCAAGACCATGCAGCTGTGTGCGGCTGGGGCGGATGTCACGGCGCTGGATCTGTCACCCGAACGGATGCACCGTGTAATGGAAAACACCCGCCGCATGGGGTTTCGCCCTGTAATGGAGGTGGCCAATGCCATGCATTGGACCCCTGACGGACAATTCGACGCCATCCTGCTGGATGCGCCTTGTTCGGCCACAGGCACCATTCGCCGCCATCCCGATCTGCCCTACGTGCGGCCCTCGCTGGATCTGAAACCGCTGCTTAGTTTGCAACAAAACATCCTGCAACGCTGTGCAGGCTGGCTGAAACCTGGCGGGCAGTTGGTCTATGCCACGTGCAGTTTGATCCCCGCCGAAGGGGAACGCCAGATCGCCCGCGCGCTGGAAAATGATACGCTGGTAGAGGCCGAAGTAGACGCGCAGGCGCTGGGTCTTGATCCTGCGTGGCAGATTTCAAGCGGCTCGATCCGCCTGCGGCCCGATTATTGGCCCGAATTGGGTGGAATGGACGGGTTTTACATGGCGCGACTGCACAAGCAGTGATGACAGCGCAGCCCTAACCCCCTATATCTTGTGGAAAATATGGGCGTGGGGCTGATATGACAGGGGTGACACACCTTCTCTGGTATCCAGCGGCGATGGGCGAGGCTTGTCGCCGTCGATGGTTGCGGTTGCGCGACTATCTGGCCCTGCGCGTCGCCCGTTTCGCCGCCCCTGCCACTGCGTTTAAATCCCAGCCCGAACCCCGCTCTTATGGCCTGTCCACCCGTGGGTTGCAGATGCTGGCGGGCAATCATCTGGTGCAGGGGGATGTGGTTGAAATCGGCAAAGATTCCCTGTGGGGGCCGTTGTTGAAAGACCCAGAAACCGCCGCTGATTTGCATGGCTTCGCTTGGCTTGACGATGTGGTTGCAGTGGACACGGCCGAGGCGCGTAAACAGGCGCAGGTCTGGTTGTTTCACTGGATTTCTGAATTTGGCGGCGGGCGTGGTGCGGGCTGGTCCCCTGATGTGACAGGGCGGCGGGTGGTGCGCTGGATCAACCACGCCATCATGATCCTGCATCAGGCCGAAGGTGCGGATTCCCGTGCCTATTTCCGCAGTTTGGGCCATCAATCGCGGTTTTTGATGAAGCGGTGGAAATCCACCCACGCAGGTTTGCCCCGATTCGAGGCGCTGACAGGGCTGGTTTATTGCGGCCTCGCACTTGAGGGCCAAAGCCATGTGCTGGCCCCTGCCTTGCGGGCTTTGGGGCGGGAATGTCAGCGGGAAATATCCGAAGACGGCGGCATCACCAGCCGAAACCCCGAAGAATTAATGGAGATTTTCACCCTGCTGTCATGGGTCAATCAAGCGGTCAGCACGCAAAGCAGTGGCATCAACCCTGAAATCATCCGCGCGCTGCAACGGATGGCCCCTGCCATTCGCGCATTGCGTCTGGGGGATGGTGCGATGGCGCGGTTTCACGGCGGCGGTGCGGGGCAGGCGGAACGGATTGATCAGGCGCTTGCGGATGCGGGAATCGGATCGCCGGCCCGAAACGGTGGCGCGATGGGATTTGCGCGATTGTCGGCAGGCGGCACAGTGGTTTTGATGGATGCGGACAAAGTTCCGACCACGGGGGCACCGGACCGCGCCCATGCCTCGACTCTTGCGATTGAACTGTCATCTGGGCGGATACCTGTGCTGGTGAATATGGGCGCGGCCAAGGGGTTTTCCGCCAAGCTGCGCAGTGCCGCGCGGGCCACGGCGGCCCATAGTGGTGTGACTGTGGCGGGCGCGTCCCTTGCGCGGTTCGCAGGTGCGGGGTTTGTGCGGCGCATCTACGGGCAACAGTTGATCGAGGCCCCGCGCAAAATTACCATTCAGCGCGACAATAACCAATACGGGCAGGCGGTTCGGAGCTCTCATGATGGGTACGGCCAGTCCCACGGGTTGATCCACAGCCGTGAAATCGCCCTGCTGCATTCTGGAAACGAAGTTCAGGGCCACGACCGTATCATAGCCCAGACCACCGCTGAAAAAGTCCGGTTCGCCAAAGCCGCAGAACAACGGGATTGGGATCACGAGCTGCCTTTTGCCGTCCATTTCCGTATCCATCCAGATGTGAAGGTGGATCTGGATATGGGGGGGACTGCGGCATCGTTGACCCTACCCAATTCGGAAATCTGGATTTTGCGGGCCTCGGGGCTGAAAATGGCGTTGCACGACACCATATTCTTTGAACATGGCAGATTGGTGCCCCGCGCGACAAAAGAGGTTGTGGTCACGGGCGCCGTTGTTGCGTATGAGGGCGCCATACGCTGGACTCTGTCGCGCCCGGCTTGATGGAACGGTCTGATTGAACGGGCTGAACTGCCCCCAAACGCGCGGCCTTTGACACAAGGAATGAACTGCTCTCATGTCCCAAAACCTGCAACCGATGCGCCGCGCGCTTTTGTCTGTTTCCGATAAAACCGGATTGATTGAACTGGCCACGGCCCTGAATGCCAAAGGTGTGGAACTGCTGTCCACGGGCGGCACAGCCAAAGCAATCCGCGATGCAGGCCTGCCTGTCAAAGACGTGGCGGATGTGACGAAGTTTCCCGAAATGATGGATGGGCGGGTGAAGACCCTGCATCCGATGGTACATGGCGGGTTGCTGGCCCTGCGCGATAATGCGGATCACACAGCCGCTATGGATGAACACGGCATTGATGCAATTGATCTGCTGGTGGTGAACCTCTATCCGTTCGAAGCCACGGTTGCAGCGGGTGGCGATTATGAAACCTGCATCGAAAACATCGACATCGGTGGCCCTGCGATGATCCGCGCCGCTGCCAAAAACCACGGGTTTGTATCGGTTGTGGTTGATGTCGAAGATTACCCTGCATTGCTGGCCGAGTTAGAGGTCAACGCAGGCCAGACCAGCATGGGGTTCCGCCAAAATCTGGCCCAAACCGCTTATGCGCGCACGGGCGCCTATGATGCGGCGGTGTCCACATGGATGGCTGGCGCGATCAAACAGGACGCACCACGGCGCAAGGCGATTGCCGGCACGTTGGCGCAATCCCTGCGCTACGGTGAAAACCCGCATCAGTCTGCGTCGTTTTACACCGATGGCAGCACGCGCCCCGGAGTGGCAACAGCCCAGCAGCATCAGGGCAAGGAACTGTCCTACAACAACATCAACGACACGGATGCGGCCTTTGAACTGGTGGCGGAATTTGATCCGGCAGACGGCCCTGCCGTTGCCATCATCAAACACGCCAACCCCTGCGGCGTGGCCCGCGGCGCGACCTTGGCTAAGGCGTATCAGGCCGCGTTTGACTGTGACCGTACTTCGGCCTTTGGCGGCATCATCGCGCTGAACCAGACGCTGGACGAAGCCACCGCCAAGCAGATCGTGGAAATCTTTACCGAAGTGGTGATCGCCCCTGATGTAACCGACGAAGCCAAAGCCGTTTTCGCCGCCAAAAAGAATCTGCGTTTGCTGACCACAGGTGGTTTGCCAGATGTGCGCAGCGCGGGCCAGACGTGGAAACAAGTGTCGGGCGGATATCTTATTCAGGACCGCGACAACGGGTTTATCATGCAGTCTGATCTGAAGGTTGTGACCAAACGCGCCCCAAGCGCGCAAGAACTTGCCGATCTGTTGCTGGCGTGGAAGATCGCCAAACACGTTAAATCTAACGCCATTGTCTATGTCAAAGACGGGGCCACTGTGGGCGTAGGTGCCGGCCAGATGAGCCGCGTTGACAGCACACGGATTGCCGCACGCAAATCTCAGGATATGGCTGACGTTCTGGGGCTGGATGCACCGCTGACCAAAGGGTCTGTTGTGGCATCTGACGCGTTCTTCCCGTTTTCTGACGGATTGCTGACTGCCGCCGAAGCAGGCGCAACAGCGGTGATCCAACCGGGCGGGTCCATGCGCGACGACGAAGTGATTGCAGCAGCGGATGAGGCGGGCTTGGCCATGGTCTTTACCGGCATGCGCCACTTCCGCCACTAAAGGGAATTTGATCATGCGGCGCATTTTGACCATGAGCCTTGGGATTTTCGGGCTGGATCAGGCCACCAAATTTTTGGTGGTCGAAATGCTGGATCTGAAAACACGGCTGGCAATCAACGTGCTGCCGCCGCTGATCAATTTTCGAATGGCGTGGAACGAAGGTATTAATTTCGGGCTACTGTCTGGCCTGCAAATCGACGCCATGCGCTGGATTTTGATTGTGATCTCGATCATTGTGTCTGTTTGGGTGCTGTGGTGGGGGCGTAAATTCACCAGTTGGTTCGGCGCGTTTCTGATTGGCTGTATCGTTGGCGGTGCGCTGGGCAATACGGTGGATCGGCTGGTCTATGGCGCTGTTGCGGATTTTCTGAATATGTCTTGTTGCGGCTTTAGAAACCCGTTTTCCTTTAATGTGGCAGATATCGCTATTTTCATTGGGGCCTTCGGTCTGGTACTGTTTTCCGAGCGGCTTCACAGAAAGGCGTGACGACAGATGAAAACTGCGATAAAACACCAAAAATCGCGTGGGTGAGAACATGAAAGCCATGAAAATTTCCGGTTTGAAATGGATAAGCGCACTTGTCGTGGCAAGTGCGGTGGCCGGGTGTGACACCTCGCAAGGCATTGGCCGGTTTTTTGCGGGGGATGTTTCTGATGTTGGCCCCGATGAATTCGGGATCGTTCCGACAAAACCGCTTGAATTGCCTGATGATCTTGTGACCTTGCCCGAACCCACACCGGGCGCGCGCAATCGCACGGATTTGCTGCCGGAACATGACGCGGTTGCAGCCCTTGGTGGTAAGCCGGAACGTCTGGACAGCACCACCGTTGGCGCTGGTGAAGGCGCTTTGCTGGCGGCAGGCACCCGCAATGGCACAACCCCGGAAATCCGCACAGTTCTTGCCGAGGAGGATGCAGATTTCCGTGAAAACAACGGTCCTTTGTTCCTGCAACGTCTGTTTAAAGTGAACACATACCTTAAGACCTATGAAGGTCAGACCCTGAAAGCGCGCAACACAAACGAGCTGATGCGTCGCAGCAATGTGAAAACCCCAAGCGTTTCACCGGAAAGTGAACGTTAAACGCCGCTTGCGACGTTATTTCCGTGCATCAGCGTTGAATGTGGCAGGCAAAACTCTACTGTCTGGGTATCTTTCATTCACAATGGGGGCCCCATGATTTTCAGGGCTTTGAGTATCGTGTGTTCTGTGGTTGCGCTGCCCATGATGGTGCAGGCTGAAACAGGCAAAGTCAGCACATTTTCGCTGGATAACGGATTAAAAGGCATCGTGATCGAAGATCACCGTGCGCCGATTGTCACCAATATGGTCTGGTATAATGTGGGTGCCGCGGATGAACCGCCCGGCATGTCAGGTGTGGCGCATTTTCTGGAACATCTGATGTTCAAGGGCACCAAAACCTTGAAGCCCGGTGAATTCAGTAAGATCGTCAAGGACAACGGCGGCGTGGATAATGCGTTCACCTCGTTTGATTACACTGGGTATTTTCAACGGGTTGCGGTGGATCGCCTGCCTTTGATGATGCAACTGGAAGCAGACCGGATGCGCAATCTGGTGCTGACCGAAAATGAAGTCCTGACCGAACGCAATGTGGTGCTAGAGGAACGCAACTCGCGCACAGAAAGTGACCCCGGCAGTCTGTTTCAGGAACAACGCCGTGCGGTGATGTTCATGAACCATCCCTACCGCACCCCCGTGATCGGCTGGCGGCATGAGATCGAACAGTTGAATCTGGACGATGCCATCGCCTTTTACAAAACCTATTACGCGCCCAATAATGCCACGCTGGTTGTGGCTGGGGATGTGACCCCCGAACAGGTGAAAACACTGGCCGAAGAGTATTTCGGCGCCCTGAAACCCTCGGAGAATATCCCGCCGCGCATTCGCCCACAGGAACCGCCCCATCTGTCACCGATCCGCATGACTTTCAGCGATCCGCGCCAGTCCCAGCCCTATATCGTGCGCAGCTATCTGGCCCCCAAACGGGTGTCTGGCGATCAATCCGAGGCAGCGGCCCTGACCATGTTGTCCTATCTGTTGGGCGGCTCTGGCATATCGTCGGTTCTGGGGCAAAAGCTGCAACTGGATCAGAAACTGGCCGTGTATACGGATGCTTGGTATGATTCCATGTCCTATGACCCTGAAACCTTTGGCATGTACGCCATGCCCCGTCCGGGTGTGACGTTGGAACAGTTGGAAACCGCGATGGATAAAGTGCTCGCCGATTTCCTGAAAGAAGGCATTGATACCGAACATCTGGCCCGCCTGAAAACGCAGATCGCCGCCGAAGACATTTATGAACTGGACGACCAATCCGGCGTGGCGCGCACCTACGGGCAGGCGATTACCGCAGGTCTGACAGTGGCTGACGTACAAAGCTGGTCGCAAACCCTGCAAGCGGTTACGCCTGACGATATTATGGCGGCTGCGGCCAAGGTTCTTAACTTGAAAAATTCGGTGACTGGCCTGATGCTGGCCCCAACGGAGGAGCGTTCAGAATGATCCGGTTTATCGCAGCGGCCTGCTGTACGGTTGTGCTGGCATTGCCCGCCACCGCCCAGCAAAAAATCGAAGAAGTCACCAGCGCGGGCGGGATTAAAGCCTGGCTGGTGAATGAACCCTCTATCCCGTTTATTGCCCTGCAAATCGCTTTTCGCGGTGGCACCTCGCTGGATACAGACGACCGTCTTGGCGCAACGAACCTGATGGCAGGCCTGTTGGAAGAAGGTACAGGCGATATGGATGCGGCGGCCTATCTGCGCGCCTCTGAATCGCTGGCGGCCAACTTTGGCTTTGACGCGGGGCGCGACAGCGTGCGGGTCAGTGCCCAAGTACTGAAATCCAACGCGGATGAGGCTTTGGCCCTGCTAAAACAGGCGATTGTATCCCCCGCATTCAACGAAGCGGCGATTGATCGGGTGCGGGGTCAGGTGATTTCCAGCATCGAAAGCGCGCTGAAGGACCCTAGCGCGATTGCTGAAAAGACCATGGCCAGAATTGCCTTTGGCGATCACCCTTATGGCCGCCCGTCTGACGGCACCGTTGAAAGCGTCACATCGCTGACCCAAGCCGATTTGATCGCTGCCCATAAAGCAGCGCTAAGCCGTGATCATCTGGTGATTGGCGTGGTGGGCGATGTGACCGCAGCGGAACTGGGGCCAATGCTGGATGCCTTGCTGGGCGATCTGCCCGCAACCGGTGCCGCGTTGCCGAAAGCCGTGAAATTTGCGGCCCCTGCGGGGGTGACTGTGGTGGATTTCCCGACGCCCCAATCGGTTGCAATCTGGGCGCAGGATACGGATATCAACCTGCAACACCCTGATTTCATGCCAACGTATGTGATGAATCACATTCTGGGTGGCGGTGGTTTTGGGTCACGCTTGACCGAAGAAGTGCGCGAAAAGCGCGGGCTGACCTATGGCGTTTATTCCTATCTGAATTGGATGGAAGCGACGGAATATATGGGTGGCTCTGTGGCCTCGGGTAACGGGACCATCGGACAGGCGATTGACGTGATACGGCACGAATGGGCGCGGATGGCGTCTGGCGGTGTGACTGCTGAAGAGTTGGAAAAAGCCAAGAAATACCTAACGGGCAGCTACGCCCTGCGCTTTGACGGCAATTCCAAAATCGCGCGGATTTTGGTCAGCAGCCAGATGGATCACTTCCCGATTGATTATGCCGCCACCCGCAATGATCGGGTGAATGCGGTCACCGTCGAAGACATCGCCCGCGTTGCCAAAGAAGTATTGCACCCCGATGCCCTGCAATTTGTGGTGGTCGGGCAGCCCGAAGGCGTTGTCAGTACCGAGTAAACAGCTGATAAAACCGGGGTCGCCGATCTGGCGGCCCTAATGTTTCATTAACTAAATCCCCATGTGCGAATCGCGGGGGTTCCTGCTATTTGTAGTGGTATGAACGTGCCAGACCCCCAAATACAGCCAACCCGCCCGCCGATCCGCCAATTGGATGACGCCGCCGCTAACCGTATTGCGGCAGGCGAGGTGGTGGAACGCCCCGCCAGTGCCATCAAGGAGCTGGTGGAAAACGCCATTGATGCCAATGCGCGGCGCATCGAAATTGCTTATGGCGATGGCGGCAAAACTCTGTTGCGGGTCAGCGATGACGGATATGGCATCCCTGCCGATCAACTGACGCTGGCCCTGTCGCGCCATGCCACATCAAAAATTGACGGATCAGACCTGCTGAACATCCACACTTTTGGCTTTCGCGGAGAGGCTTTGCCTTCCCTTGGGGCGGTTGGGCGGTTGTCGATAACATCCCGCGCCGAAGGGTCGGACTCTGCGGCGCAGATCGCTGTGAACGGCGGCGAAATGTCGGCGGTGCGCCCTGCGGCCCTGTCGCGCGGCACCGTGGTGGAATTGCGCGACCTGTTTCATGCGACGCCTGCGCGGTTGAAATTCCTGCGTACCGATCGGGCCGAAAGTGGCGCGATCATTGATGTGATCAAACGGCTGGCCATGGCCGAACCGCTGATCGGCTTTACCCTGCGGGATGTTTCGGGCGGCGGTGAAGGCCGCGTGGTGTTTCAGGTGGAACAACAGACCGGTGATCTGTTTGACGCGCTGCACGCACGGCTGGCGAAAATTTTGGGCACAGATTTCGCCGCCAATGCGCTGCGCATTGATGCGGAACGGGAAAACATCGCAATTACCGGATTTGCCAGCCTGCCAACATATTCCCGTGCTTCTGCTACGGCGCAATATATGTTTGTGAATGGCCGCCCTGTGCGCGACAAAGTGTTTTACGGCGCGATCCGTGGGGCCTATTCCGACTTTTTGCACCGCGAACGCCACCCTGCGCTGGCGCTGTTTCTGGAATGTGATCCCACCCTTGTGGATGTGAACGTCCACCCCGCCAAATCCGAGGTCCGCTTTCGCGATCCGGGGTTGGCACGCGGGTTGATCGTCAGCGCCCTGCGCCACGCTTTGGCAGAGGCTGGACACCGTGCATCGACCACAGTAGCAGATGCAACCCTTGGCGCATTTCGCCCCGAAAACACCCCCGTTGCGCCCGTTTACCAGATGGAATCGCGCGGGACGTCATTCATGCCGATGCGCCCGCAATCCTACGCGCCACCACCGCCCCAAAACGGCTTTGGCGAGGTCAGTCCAACCTATTCCGCGCGGGTCGAAGTGATCGACGAAACCCCCGTCACTGCCAGCCAGCCACTGGGGGCTGCGCGGGCGCAAGTGCATGAAAACTATGTGATTGCCCAGACGCCCGACGGGATTGTGATCGTCGATCAACACGCGGCCCACGAACGGCTGGTCTATGAACGGCTGAAACGCCAGATGGAGCAGAATGGTGTGGCCGCCCAAGCCTTGCTGATCCCTGAAATTGTCGAACTGGATGCCGGCACCCAAGCCAATGTTCTGGCCGCAGCGGATGAACTGGCTCAATTCGGGTTGGTAATCGAAGACTTCGGCGGCAACGCCATTTGTGTGCGCGAAACCCCCGCTTTGCTGGGCGAGGTGAACGCAGCAGCCTTAATCCGTGACATCGCCGATGAGCTGGCCGATCTGGACCAGACCCAAACGGTGAAAGACCGGATTGAGGCAATCCTCAGCCGTGTGGCCTGTCACGGTTCGATCCGATCGGGTCGTTTGATGCGGGCCGAGGAAATGAACGCCCTGCTGCGCGAAATGGAGGCTACGCCCCATTCCGGTCAGTGCAACCACGGACGGCCCACCTATGTGGAATTAAAGTTGACCGATATTGAAAAGCTGTTTGGCCGTCGATGATTACACTTGGAACGTATGTGATTGAACCGATGATGCTGGCCCTTTTGGGGGGCGCTGTTGTGCTGCTGATGTTGCTGTTTTTCGGCCTGCGGGCGTCAAACCGTGCGGCGCGGGCGGCAGAGCCTTTGGCCAATCAGATGTTGATGATGGGCGACGCGCTGCGCATTCTGAACGAAAGCCAACATGTGTTAAAAGGCGGGCTGGACAGTCTGTCCCAATCCCAAGCCCAATCCATGCAGACAGTAGAGGCGCGGTTGTCAGGGGTGCAACAGCAGATGCAGGAAAAACTGCATGAAAACGCATTGCGCTCTGCGCGGTCTTTGGCGGATTTACAGGCGCAGATGCGCGACACGCTGCATGGCAGCAGTGAAAAAACCACCAAATCCCTGACCCAGTTGCAAGAGCGTCTGGCGACCATAGATAAAGCGCAGGTGAATATCGAAAAACTGTCCAGCAACGTTTTGTCTTTGCAGGATATCCTGTCCAACAAACAAACCCGCGGGGCCTTTGGTGAAATTCAGTTGAATGACATCGTGCGCAAGGCGATGCCGCCCGATGCGTTTTCGTTTCAACAAACCTTAAGTAATGGCAAAAGGGCGGATTGCCTGATCCATTTGCCCAATCCACCGGGTCCGATTGTGATCGACAGTAAATTCCCGCTTGAAGCCTATGAAGCGATCCGCGCGGCGGAAAATCCGGCGCAGGTGCAACTGGCCGCGCGGGATATGCGCACGGCTTTGCGGGCCCATATCAAAGCCATTTCTGAAAAATACATCATTGAAGGCGAAACTGCTGACGGTGCCTTGTTGTTCCTGCCGTCCGAGGCGGTTTACGCTGAATTGCACGCAAACTTCCCCGAAGTGGTGCGCGAAGGATTTGCAGCGCGGGTCTGGATCGTGTCGCCGACCACCTGTATGGCCACACTGAACACCATGCGGGCGGTTCTGAAAGATGCGCGGATGAAGGAACAGGCGGGTGCGATCCGCACCGAACTGGGCCTGTTGCACAAAGATGTGGAACGGCTGGAATCCCGCGTGTTCAATCTAGATCGCCATTTTGGTCAGGCGTCAAAAGACATTGAGGAAATCAAGATTTCTGCCACCAAAGCTGGCGGGCGGGCGCGGCGGTTGGAAGCCATCGATTTTGACCCGATTGAAGATGACATCGCCGACCCTCTGACGCCGATTGCAGGCGATAAATAGCGAACGCTGCGTCAAGTTGCGTCTTGCAAGCGGGCCCGTTGCGGTTTTGACTGCGAAACCTTTCAAGTTTCGGAACTCAACATGCCTTTGTCCTCGATCACGCCCCATCCAGACCGCATTGCGCTCAGCAATGAACTGCACGCGCGGCCGTTTCCAGTGTTGCAGGCGCCCAGCCGTGCGGCCTCTATTGCGGTGGAGCGGGATACAACCCACCCCGACAGTGATCGCGACCATCTGATTGCCCTACTGGATAGATACGGCGCGCCCCACCCAGCACCTGATGCGGCCCATCACGGGGTTGATCTGGGCAAGGTTCATTTGAAATGGGAACGGCATTCCGAATTCAACACCTACTCGCTGTTTGCTGATGGCCTGTCCGAGGTGCCGTTTGACGGGGCTTTGTTCGATTATTTTCCTGACAAATGGCTGGCTGCCAGCAAAGGGCGGCTGTTGTCCTCGGTTCTGGTGCGTTTGGAATATGCGGCCAGCGAACAGGATGTCAGCGCCCGCGTGGCAGAAGTGGCCGCCGACTGGTTTCACGCCGAGGCCACAGCGGCGTCGTTTGTGTTGGAACGCGGGGCGGCGATTGTCGGGGACTTTCGGCTGGATGCGAAGGAAAACATCCGTTTTGCAGTGTTCCAGATCGGTGCGACGGGCGCGAACCGTATGGGGCGGATCGTGCAGCGTTTGATTGAAATCGAAACCTACAAAGCCATGTCCATGCTGACCCTGCCCATCGCGCGGGACGTGTTTGCGCGGCTGTCTGATCTGGATCGGGATTTGGGGCAGGTGGTCAACGAAATGACTGATACTTTTGAAAATTCCCACGATGAACTGGATCGGTTACTGGATATTTCCAGTCGGGTTGAAAGCTTTTCCGCTGACACCGCCTATCGGTTTACCGCGGCCGAGGCCTATTCTGCGCTGGTACACCAGCGTGTCACAGTCCTGCACGAGGAACGTTTGGCGGGGTATCAGTTGTTTTCCGAATTCATGATGCGCCGCTTTGAACCTGCCATGCGCACTTGCCAGTCTGCGTCCAAACGGCTGGCAGATATTTCGGCCCGTGCGGCGCGGGCGTCCGATTTGCTTAGCACGCGGGTCAGTGTGGACGCCAATGACCAGAATCGCCGTATTTTGAAACAGATGGACACCCGTGCCGCCCTGCAATTGCGCTTGCAGGAAACGGTCGAGGGTCTGTCCGTGGTGGCGATCAGTTATTATGCGGTGAACCTTCTGGCCAAGCTGCTGGATCCCGTGGCCGGCACCTTGAATATATCGTCCAAATTACTGGGGGCAGGGCTGGTGGTTCCTGTCGTGCTGGTGGTCTGGCTGATGGTGCGCAACATTCGCAAGCTGGCGGAAAAGCGGGCTAATGGGGCGGCGCCGCCCAGTTAGGTGCCAAACCAACCGTTTAGCGGCCTGTTCAGATGCGGAAAATCGGTTGCAGCAGGCGGGGGATCAGGCTGTTGAAACGCAAAGGCGCATCTGTGGCGGCCAGACAGATGCAATCCGCATCCTCGCTGGCGATCGGCTGGTGGTTCAGGTCTTCGTTGGCGATTTCAATGTCGCCGCGCGCAAAGGTATCCACCTCGTCTGAAAAAGCGCCTTGCAGAACCAGCGTCAATTCGGTGCCACGGTGGCCGTGATCGGGAACGGCGGCGCCTGCGGGAATGAACAACAACCGCGCCTGTGCTTTGCCGGATGTGCGCAGGATGGCCTGTTTCACACCGCCGCCAAGGGGGCGCCATTTTATTTTATCCACATCGCCGCCCACGTAATCTTGCAGAGGCTCTGGCAGGATGCCGGGTTTTGCGTGTTTGATGGCAGGTTTGCTCTGAACCGTCCCTTCGGATTTGATCCGTCCCATCACAGAGGCCAGCGCATCCGCGCCCATTTCAACTGCGTCGCTGTCTTCCATGACCGCGCCGCCAATGGCTTCATAGCCGCCAAGCATGGCGCGGCTTTCGTCAGACAGGCTCAGGTGGGATGCCACAACCAGATCAAAGGCTTCGGGCAGGATGCCAGCGGCATATCCCATCAACAATTGTTCGTTTAAGATGTGTTTTACAGTCATCGTACAGGCTCGTTTAGTGTCTGGCGCAGGCGCTCGAGCGCCAATCTAATGCGGGATTTGATGGTGCCAAGGGGGAGGCCGGTTTCTTTGGCCAGCTCTGAATGGGACAGATCGCCGTAATAGGCGCGTTTCACGATGTCCCTTTGTGATTCGGGCAAAGCGTTCAGGGCTTCGGCCAGTTGTGCGGTTTCCTGGCTTAGAGCCAACGCATCTGCAGCCTCGGGTTCCGGCTCGGGGCCCCATGGCAGGTCTTCGGGTTCCACACGAGCCGCACGGCGAAAGGCGTCGATTTTTTTATTGCGCGCGATGGTAAAAATCCACGTGGCCGCAGAGGCTCGGGACGGATCAAACAGATGCGCCTTATGCCAAAGGGTAATCATGGTTTCTTGAGCGCATTCTTCGGCCATGGTGCCGCTGGCACCCGAATTGACCAAAAATCCCTTAATGCGGGGGGCAAAGTGGTTGAACAACGCGGCAAATGCGGTCTCGTCACGGTGATTGCGCACACGCAGGATTTGCGCATTCCAATCGTCACCATGACTGCGCGTTTGCTCAGTAGGGCTCATCTTCAACTTTCGCTTCGACAATCGCCAAGGCGCTGCCATCTGGCTGCGGGCAAAGGCGGTGTCGGTTTTTTCCAACAATGGTGTTGCATGTATCATAAACCTTCTACGTGCGACAAACCCTGTTGGATCAACGGACTGAAATAAAAATCTAACGTGATTAATGTGATCCAAGTCAATTTGCGGCACGTATGGTTTTTACAACAAGAACAAGGAAGACACAGATGCCATTCGAATTTGCCCCCACTGCTCCGGTGAAGATTGCTGTTATCGGTGCGGGCGTGTCTGGCATGGGGGCGGCGCATATGCTGTCCAAGGCACACTCAGTGACGCTGTTTGAAACAGAAAAACGGCTGGGCGGTCATGCGCGCACAGTGATTGCGGGGAAAAACGGGGATCAGCCAGTGGATACGGGGTTTATCGTGTTCAACTATGCCAATTACCCGCGCCTGACGGCATTGTTCAAAGAACTGGATGTGCCGGTCGCCAAAAGCAACATGAGCTTTGGGGTATCTGCGGATGACGGGCGGATTGAATATGCGCTGAACGATCTGGCGGCGCTGTTTGCGCAAAAACGCAACATCGTGAACCCGCTGTTTTTGGGGATGCTGGTGGATATCATGCGGTTTAATTCAAAAGCCGTGGATATGGCGGCGGACCCTGAAATCACCTTGGGGGAATTGATGCGCCGTTTGCGTCTGGGGGAGTGGTTTCAGAAATACTATCTGCTGCCGTTTTCAGGCGCGATCTGGTCCACGCCGCTGGAACAGATGTTGTCGTTTCCTGCCCAAGCCCTGACACGGTTTTTCCAGAACCACAATTTGCTAAACATTTACGGCCAGCACCAGTGGTACACAGTGGAAGGCGGCTCTATCCAATATGTCACACGGCTGGAATCGGCCCTACGTGTACAGGGCTGCGATATCCGTCTTGGGACGGATGTGATCGGCGTGCGTCGCCATGACAACGGTGTTGATGTGCGGGTAAAGGGGGGCGAGTGGGAACATTTTGACCGTGTGGTCTTTGCCTGCCATTCGGATCAGGCGCTTGCCATGTTGTCTGATCCGTCACCCGAGGAATCCGCCACCCTTGGCGCAATCAAATACCAGCCGAACCGTGCCGTGTTGCACGCGGACCCGTCGATCATGCCCAAACGCAAATCCTGTTGGGCCAGTTGGACCTATACCACCACGAAACAGAACCGCGCTGATCCAGTTGGCATCAGCTATTGGATGAACACGCTGCAATCCATCCCCCATAACGATCTGGTGCTCAGTTCCCTGAACCCCACAGTGGCGATCAAGGATGAGCTGATCTTTGAAGAAAACACCTTCATGCACCCCGTTTTTGATCGGGCTGCGCTGCACGCGCAATCGCGGATCAAAGCCTTGCAAGGCACACGCAACACGTGGTTTTGCGGCGCGTATCTGCGCAATGGATTTCACGAGGACGGCTATTCCAGCGGGGTGGATGTGGCACAGGATATGGGGTTGATACCGGAATGGGCCTAACCCCCGAACATATCTGCGGCAGCACCTATCACGGGCGGCACGGGGCGATTAAAAACGCCTTTCGCTATCGCGTGGATTATGTGTTGTCCGATCTGTCGGACGATGGCTCCAAACCGTTGCTGTTTTCGCGTAATCGCGCAAATCTGACCGCTTTGCATGATGTGGACCATGGTGGCATTCGCGGGCAGGGGCGCGGTCTGGACTGGGCGCAAGAGGTGTTGATCGCGCACGGGTTCGACGCATTGACCAAAGGCCGCATCCTGCTGTTGGCCCAGCCTCGCGTTCTGGGCCATGTGTTCAATCCGGTCAGTTTCTGGCTGGTGTTTGACGCCCAAAACATCCTGCGTCTGGTAATTGCCGAGGTGAATAACACCTACGGCGACCGCCATTCCTATCTGTGTTATCACAAAGACCTTAGCCCGATCCGTGCCAGTGACCGGCTGAAAGCCCGCAAAATTTTCCACGTGTCGCCGTTTCAACCTGTCAGTGGCGATTACACGTTCCGTTTTGATGTGACCGATCGGCATATCGGCATCGTGATTGATTTTCGCAGCACGGACGGCGGGGTTTATGCCAGTTTTCATGGCCGCCGCCGCCCGCTCAGCAACCGCTCCATTCTGGCTGCCAGCTTTGCGCGGCCCTTTGGGTCTTTGCGGGTGGTGGGGCTGATCCACTGGCAGGCGCTGCGCCTGTGGTGGAAGGGGGCCGGATTTCGCGCCCGCCCTGACGCCCCTGACAATGAGGTGTCGTCATGAAGGATATTATGTTCACAGCTGCAATTGTCTTTGGCCTGTTGGTCTGCGGCATCGCAAGAGCGCAACCCGTGCCAAAGGAAATATCTCGGGAGTTGGGGACGGCCCACTTGCAAGGGCAGGCTGCTTCGCGGCTTTGGGGGTTTAAGCTCTATGATGCTCAATTGTGGACGGGATCAAACGGTGCTTTTGATCAAAACCAGAAATTCGCACTGTCCCTGCGCTATGCCTATGATTTCAGCGCCGATCTTTTGGCCCGCACATCAATCAAGGAAATCGTCCGGGTCGAGGGCGGAAATGTCAAAGATCATAAAGCGTTAGAAGACCAGTTGCGCACCTGTCTGGTAGATGTCAGCGACGGGGTGCGGGTGACAGGCGTGTCCGAAAGCGCCAGCCGTGCCAGCATGTATGTGAACGGGCAGAAAACATGCACTTTTTCCTATCCGCGTCTGCGGGACCGGTTTTTTGGCATCTGGCTGGCCCCGACGTCGCGCGATACACGGGCCGCGTCCAAGCTGCGGGGGCATAGCTGAATGACGCCACGCACGACCACAGGTGCAACCACCCGCTCCAAGAACGGCCTGCACCGCTATTCGGCCTTTGCGGGAGTTCTGGCGGCGGCGGGTTTGCCGCTTTATATTCATGCGCCGAAATATTACGTGGATACCTATGATCTAAGCCTGTCCACAATCGGTGTGGCTTTGCTGGGGTTGCGGGTTCTGGATTTTGTGCAAGACCCTGTACTGGGCTGGGTCGTCGATCATTTAGGCCCGTGGCGCGGTGTCTTTGCAGGCGGGATGACCGCATTGCTGGCGCTCGCCATGGTGGCGCTGTTTGCGGTCACCGCCCCGATCAACCCGATTGTCTGGTTCGTGCTATGCCTTGCGGTTCTGTTCACCGCTTTCAGCGCCCTGTCGATCCTGTTTTATGCCCGTGGCATCGTCAAAGGTGATACACTGGGGGCGGACGGGCATTTGCGGCTGGCGGGCTGGCGGGAAACCGGCGGGCTGATCGGTATTTGCCTTGCCGCGATCTTGCCGACGGTTTTCTTGGGCATGGGGGCGAGTGCGCCTTTGGCAGTGTTTGCCGTGGTGTTTTGCATTGCAGCCCTGATTGGCGGCGCGATGATGCGGCATGAATGGCGGGGCGGCGCCGAGGTAGACCATACCAGTATATTAACCCTTCTGGCAGACCCGATCCTGCGCCGCCTGTTGCTGGTGGGCCTGTTGAATGCCGCGCCCTCGGCGGTCAGTGCCAGCCTGTTTCTGTTTTTTGTGGAATACCGCCTTGGCAATGAAACTGCCGCAGGCCCCTTGCTGTTGATCTTTTTTCTGGCGGCGGCGGTTTCGGTGCCGTTCTGGGCCAAGGTCGCGCGTCAACGGGGCGCTAAATGGACGTTGTTGCTGGGCATGACCCTGTCCATCGTCGCCTTTAGTTTTGCGATCACCCTTGGCCAAGGGGACGCGGGTCTGTTTGCGGTTGTATGCCTTGCGTCCGGTGCGGCGCTGGGCGCGGATATGACCCTGTTACCGGCGTTGTTTTCCGAACGGGTGGAACGGGTTCACGGGGCTGGCGGGCAGGCGTTCGGCTTGTGGAATTTCTGCTCCAAGCTGACCCTTGCGGTGGCAGCGGCTACGGTTTTACCCGCGTTAGATCAATCGGGGTTTTCCACCCATCACCCCAATTCACCGCAGGTATTGATGGTACTGACCTTTACCTATGCGGTGGTCCCGTCGATCCTGAAAACTATCGCTTTGGCGGTCTTGTACTGGACCCCGATAAAGGAGACTTGCCATGTCTGATCTTGCGCTTTTCGCCCTTGGAGCTATCGCCGTACTGCTGTTGGTCCTGCTCAAAGAGCGCTTGACAGGGTTCGCCGCCCAACGCCCGCAAGATTATCTGGACGGCGGGCCTGAAATGGACATTCGCCGTCATTTGAACGGTCCGCTGATATGTGAGGGGGTGCTTTATGGCCCGCTTGGTCGGGTCTCGGCGCGGTTTGTGGCGCAGATGCATGGCAGTTGGGATGGCAACACAGGGCGTCTGGTAGAGGAATTCAAATACGACGGCGGCACACAACAACGCCGCGAGTGGTTTTTGACCAGCAAAAATGACGGCAGTTTTCTGGCAGAGGCCCCTGACGTGATCGGTGTCGGGCAGGGGGTGCAGATGGGGTCGGCGATCCGTCTGAATTATCGGATCAAACTGACGCAAAGTGCGGGGGGCCATGAACTGGACGTGACCGACTGGATGTATCTGCTCGAAGACGGGGCTTTGGTGAATCGCAGCCAGATGCGCAAATTCGGTGTCAAAGTGGCAGAACTGGTCGCCACAATCCGCCCCGTGACGCCCTGATGCAAGCGGGCAAAAAATATTGGCTGGTTGGCGCATCCGAAGGGTTGGGCCGTGCTTTGGCCGAAAAACTATCCGCACAAGGGATTGAACTGGCCCTCAGTGCGCGCAACGCGGATCGCTTGCAGGAATTAGCGGAAACCTTGCCCTCTGCGGCCAGCGTTCACCCGCTGGACGTGCGTGATCTGGCGCAAGTGCAGCAGGTGGCAGCGGAAATCGGCCCGCTTGACGGGGTGATCTACGGCGCAGGGGTCTATTGGCCGATGACGGCGCAGGAATGGGATGCGCGCGCGGTGGAAACCATGTGTGACATCAATTTCACTGGCGCGGCACGGGTGCTGGGCGCGGTGGTGCCCCAGATGATAGCGCAGGGGCGTGGCCATGTAGTGCTGATCGGCAGCCTGTCAGGCTTTCGCGGTTTGCCCGGCGCCATTGGCTATGGGGCCAGCAAGGCGGGGCTGATGCATCTGGCGGAAAACCTGCATGCAGAAACCCATCGCAGCGGTGTTCGGGTGCAGCTGGTGAACCCGGGCTTCATCAAGACCCGCCTGACTGACAAAAACGACTTTAAAATGCCCTTCGTGATGGGCACGGGCAAGGCTGCCGATCAGGTTATGGCTGCCATGCGTTCTTCACGGTTCCAAACCAATTTTCCACGGATGTTTTCGTGGCTGTTTCGCGGCGCGAACTTTCTGCCTGCGCCGCTGTACTATCGCGTGTTCGGCAGCCGTTAAACCTGCGCTACAAAAGTGTCGAACACGGTTTTTGCACGCCCCCAGACACCCGCATCAATCCGGTCCAGATCCAGTAAGGCAGGCAGCAATTGCGCTGCATAATCCTGTGAACTTTCCAGTGGTAGCATTGACGGTAGGTTGTCGATGGCCGTCACATCCAGCGGCGGTGGCCCTTGGGTCGCGCGGGTGAGCGGGGCGTCAAAGCTGGACGATTCGCTGTAGATCGGGATCGGATTGTATTGTGAACTGGGATCACAGCTTACATCAGCGATAACGGTCAGTTTGCGCGGGGCGGCCAAAGCGGATTTTGGCACAAAAACCGGTACATTCGGATTGGCTAGAATACAGTTCACAAAGATCGCATGATCCAGAATTTCAGGAAAGGGCCCGCCCTGGGCGGTTTCCGCCATGTCCCATTTGGTTACCGATAGGCCAAGTGTTGTGGCAAGGTCCACCGCCCCTGATCCTACGCGCCCCAAAGCGCCGATCACGATCATATCGGGCTGGGTGGCACCACCCTTTAACGCTATCGCCAGATCGGCCTGCAAATCCGCCACCAGCGCGTCGCGGTTGGCGTATACCCCGATGGAATCGGGGCCGGGTTGGTCACTTGCCTGTTGTGCGGCCCAGACTTTCAGCCCCACGGCCGCGCCTGCAAATCCGGCCCAATAGCCAAAGGCGGCGATGCGGCGTCCGTTCGGGTCTGTCAGATATTCCAGATCATAAAGCGCGCCGCCGCCATCGCGAAAGCGGCGCAACAGGGCGGGGCCGTCGGCTTGGCCTTTATAGGCGTGGCCGAACATAATGTGGCGGTGGCGCAGGATCGGGCCGTCGGGGTCCAGCTCTTTCAGACCAAAGATAATCGCGTCATCGGGGGCGGTTTGCCATGCGCCTGCCGGTGCAATATCACATCCCGTGGCGCGGTAGCCGTCAATTGGCACGGCGCGGGCGTCAGACTGTTCAACCGTCACGCGGTGCCCCGCAGCAAGCAGGGCCGCGACACCGTCTGGCATGATACCTACACGCTGTTCCGCGGGGCGCTGTTCGGCGCGAACCCAGAGATGTACCATTTTATGACCCTTCGCTTTTAGGCCAAGTTTTGACGGAATTACCCACAAGCTGCCAGTGGAAACTTTACCTGTGTAACGGGGCTAGTTCCGCGCTAGAAAGGCATTGATCGTGGTCAGCGGCGTACTGTTGCGGATGCGACGGTATTCCAGTTCCAAGCCCCCGTCAGCCAAGGTGCGGTCATATTCCTGCACCTCGTAGCCGCCTTCTTCGTCGATCAAAAGCGAATAGAGCGTCAGGGTATCGCCTGAAAGCCTGCTCCAGACATAAGGGTCGCCTTTCAACGGGTCGAGCGGTTCAGACTTGCCAAACACATTGGTTTTCATCGCCGAAGCGTAGATGTTTTCCCGCGCAGAAGGGACAAATCCGATGGTGTATTTCTTTTCCTTCAGGCGCCCATCCTGCTTGTGGGTGATCGAGGTCCATGTGACTTGAAAGCCCGCGTCGGTCTGGATGATCCGCACGCCCATGTCCCGCGCTACAGTGCCGCCGTCGTCTTCCACCTTGGCAGAACCGGTGTAAGCGCCGAAAAAGTCACTGATTTCCGCTGCAAACAGGGTTTGCCCGCTCAACAGGATCAGTATCGTCGCGAGGCTGCACAGTTTTTTCATTTTCGGGCCTTTTCGAAACCTTTGGGAATGATTTGGGTCATTCTCGCCGCTTTGCAAGTTTTTCGAAAGCGACAATTGGTTGGCGGATATTTTCTAGGGGCTTAGCGCAATTGCGTCCACAATGGTCGGTAATCCGCTTTGCGAATGGTTTGGTGTATGGTCTAACTGGATGAAACACACGAATAAGTCGGAGTCTTTGTCATGGCAGATGCAATTGAATTCACCCTTGATGGGCAGGTTGTTCTGGCCGGACCGGATGAAACCATTTGGGAGGTTGCCAAGCGCGAAGGCACCACCATCCCCCATCTGTGCCATTCGGGTGAAAAGGGTTATCGCTCGGACGGAAACTGTCGCGCCTGTATGGTCGAGGTGGACGGCGAGCGCACTTTGGTAGCGTCCTGTATTCGCAAACCATCAGACGGGATGGTGGTGAAATCCCAATCCAGCCGCGCAACAACTGCGCGCAAGATGGTGATGGAGTTGTTGGTGGCCGATCAGCCTGCTCGCGAACAGGCCCATGATAAATCCTCGCATCTTTGGGATATGGCCGATCTGCAAGGGGTGACGGACAGCCGTTTCCCCGCGATGGAGCCGGATCATATTCCGCTGCTGGATGACAGCCACGTGGCCATGCGGGTCAATCTGGATGCCTGTATCCAGTGCAATCTGTGTGTGCGCGCCTGCCGTGAAGTGCAGGTTAATGACGTGATCGGCATGGCAGGGCGTGGTCATGACAGCCAGATCGTGTTTGATATGAATGACCCCATGGGCGAAAGTTCCTGTGTGGCTTGCGGTGAATGTGTGCAGGCTTGCCCGACAGGGGCTTTGATGCCAGCAACGGCGCTGGATGACATGCAAGTGGGCGACAGTCAGGATTTCGACCGCGAGGTGAAATCCGTCTGCCCGTTCTGTGGTGTGGGGTGCCAGATCAGCCTGAAAATCAAAGACGACAAGGTGGCATGGGTCGATGGTATCGACGGCCCTGCAAACGAAGGACGGCTTTGTGTGAAAGGCCGTTTCGGTTTTGACTATATCCACCACGAACACCGCCTGACCAAACCGCTGATCCGCCGCGATGATGCCCCTGCCAAAGGGCTGAACGTGCATCCTGACAATGTTCTGGATTTCTTTCGCGAAGCGTCTTGGGAAGAAGCGATGAGCGTTGCGGCAGGCGGGCTTGGCAGCCTGCGCGACGAAAAAGGGGGCAAGTCCATTGCTGGGTTCGGGTCGGCCAAATGCACCAACGAAGAGGCCTATCTGTTCCAGAAACTGATCCGTCAGGGCTTTGGCCACAATAATGTGGATCACTGCACGCGGTTGTGCCACGCCAGCTCGGTTGCGGCCTTGATGGAAAACGTTGGCTCGGCTGCGGTGTCTGCCACATTCAATGAAATCGTAAACTCTGATGTGGCCATTGTGATCGGGGCTAATCCGGTGGAAAACCACCCCGTTGCGGCCACCTATTTCAAGCAGTTCACCAAACGGGGCGGCAAGCTGATTGTCATGGACCCGCGCGGTGTCGGGCTTGGCAAATACGCGACCCATCGTTTGAAATTCCGCCCCGGCACGGATGTGTCGATGCTGAACGCGATCATGCACACGATCGTCGAAGAGGAATTGTACGACAAACAATATATCGCCGCCTATACCGAAAACTGGGAGGCCCAGAAGGCCCACCTGAAAGACTTCTCGCCCGAAAAAATGGCCCCGCTCTGTGGGGTTGATGCCGAGGAGTTGAAAGAGGTTGCCCGTCTGTTTGCAGGGGCGAAAGCGGGGATGATTTTCTGGGGGATGGGCATTTCCCAGCACATCCACGGCACGGATAATTCCCGCTGTCTGATCAGTCTGGCGCTGATGACAGGGCAGGTGGGGCGTCCGGGCGCAGGGCTGCATCCGCTGCGCGGGCAAAACAACGTGCAGGGTGCATCTGACGCGGGGATGATCCCCATGTTCCTGCCCGATTATCAACCTGTGGGCGATGACGGTGTGCGCTCTGCGTTTAACGAAATCTGGAAGTCTGACGTGGATTTCGGGGCTGAAAAAGGCCTGACCGTGGTGGAAATCATGGACGCGATTCACGCAGGCGACATTCACGGCATGTATATTCTGGGCGAAAACCCTGCCATGTCGGACCCCGATGTGGAACATGCCCGCGACGCGCTGGCCAAGCTGGAACATCTGGTGGTGCAGGATATTTTCCTTACCGAAACCGCCAATTACGCCGATGTGATCCTGCCCGCCAGTGCTTTCGCCGAAAAGACCGGCACGGTGACCAATACCAACCGTCAAGTGCAAATGGGTCGCCCTGCCGTGCCTTTGCCCGGGGATGCGCGCGAAGATTGGGTGATCACCACCGAACTGGCCCAGAGGTTGGGGCTGGACTGGGACTATACCCATCCCCGTCAGGTGTTTGCGGAAATGAAAATGGGCATGAACAGTCTGGACAATATCACATGGGACCGGCTGGAAGCCGAGGCTGTGACCTACCCGTCGCTGTCCCCAACGGACCCGGGGCAAGCGATTGTGTTCGGCGATGGTTTCCCGCGTCCCGAAGGCCGCGCGAAATTCACCCCCGCCAGTATCATCGCTCCTGATGATGTGCCCGATGCAGATTTCCCGATGATCCTGACCACAGGGCGTCAGTTGGAACACTGGCACACGGGTTCAATGACCCGCCGCGCCACGGTTCTGGACGCCATGGAGCCTGAGGCAAACTGTTCCCTTCATCCCAAGACCCTGCGCAAAATGGGCGTGGAACCGGGCGGGATGATCCGCCTGACCACCAAACGGGGGACGATTGTGACAATGGCGCGGGCCGACCGTGCGGTGGCCGAAGACATGGTTTTCCTACCTTTCGCCTATGTAGAGGCGGCGGCGAATATCCTGACCAACTCGGCGTTGGACCCGTTCGGTAAAATTCCAGAGTTCAAGTTTTCTGCGGTGCGGGCGGAAAAGGTTGAGGACGCCATCGCCGCCGAGTGATTTGAGACACGGTGGGGTTTGAGTATTTTGGGAACATTGAAGATAAAGGGGCAGGAGTGGGATACACGGCTGCCCTTTTTAATAGGTTGCTTTTGTAAACGGTTGGCGTCTTTAATCTACCCAAGATGGTAAACGCGATTTTCATTCAAAATGTAGAATCAATTTATGATGACAAGCCTGGTGAGGCTTATCATTTCCCAAAGCGGTATCTGGGAACAGTGCGCCAAACTGTTGGGGACTGGGTCGTTTTCTATGAAAACCGCAAAGGGGCCTTTGGTTATGTCGCGGTTCAAAAGGTGTTGGACGTTGTACCAGACCTCAAAAATGATCAGCATTTTTATGCTATTTTAGATCGAGGCTCCCAGTGGCAGTTTGAACAGGTTGTACAGCGGGCGGATGCGAACGGTCTAGCCTACGAGACTTCGTTGCGTAAAGCAGATGGCAGCCCGATGTCAGGAGGTGCTTCGGTCTCTGCGGTGCGCAAGCTGACTCCCTTGGAGTTTGCCAATATTGTAGATGCGGGACTGGTGGAAATCGAAGGCGTAGACGCTATTCCAAGGCAAGATACTGTTGTGCCTGTGGTTGGTTTGTCGGAGCAGGCTGTGACATTTGAAGGGCTACAACCCGTCACGGAGCGAACAAAGGTATTAAGCTCGCGGCCTGCGCGTGATGCTTCTTTTCAAAGGCTGGTAAAGGCGGCTTATAAAGGGCGCTGTGCAATTTCGGGGCTGCAACTGCGCAACGGGGGCGGGCGGCCCGAGGTTCAGGCCGCGCATATACGGGCTGTCGCAGATGACGGTCCAGACGTGGTGCAGAATGGATTGGCATTATCTGGCACATTGCATTGGATGTTTGATCGCGGGCTGATTTCAGTGGCCAAGGATCATCGCATCTTGATTTCACACAATAAAGTGCCCAGCGACGTCGCTGCGCGGCTGATCACGCCAGGTCAGAAACTGCTTTTGCCGGATAACCCAAGGCATCACCCGCACCCCGAATACCTGCGGTTTCATCGGGAAAACTGCTTTGGCCACGGCGACCCTATGTAAGGCTACATAGGGCGCCACGGCTGCCTCTTTCTTCTTAGTTGATAAAATGCAGTTTGTTGAAATTCGCGCGGAACGCGGCGGTTTCGGGGGCGCGTGTTGCGGGGTCATTGGCTTTTAGGGCGCGGATCAGCAGATTGGCGAGTTCGGGGACGTGGTCGCGGGTGACGCCCCAGCGGACGATCTCGGGGGTGCCGATGCGCAGGCCGTTCAGGTCGTTTGCGACCTCGTCAATAGGCAGGCCGATGCCGCAGGTCAGAAAGCCTGCTGCGCGCAGTTTCTTGGCGGCGGTTTGCCCACCCCCATAGGCGGCGGCTTTTATGGCAAATTGATGGGACTGGGTGCCGCCTTTTTCGGCCTGAAACACAGGGATATCTTGGGCGGATAGGGCGGCGGCGAGGGCTTGGGACACGGCCACCATTTCTGCTGCATAAGCCGCGCCGTGGTCGCGCCAGTCCAGCAGGCACATGGCAAGGGCAGCGGATTTGGCGGCGTCAAAGTTGGCGGTCATGCCGGGAAAGGCGATGGCGTCCAGTTTTTCGGCCAGTTCGGCATCATTGCTGACGATCAGCCCGCCAGCGGGACCGCCGAGCGATTTATAGGTGCTCATGGTCATCAAATGGGCACCTTGGGCCAGCGGATCGGGCCAGGCTTGCCCTGCGATAATGCCGCATTGATGGGCCGCATCAAACAGCAGTTTTGCACCGACCTGATCCGCGATACTGCGGATTTCGGGGACGGGATGGGGGAACAGGTTCAGCGAGCAGCCGATGGTGATGAGTTTGGGGCGGGCCTTTTGGGCCATGGTGCGCAGCCCGTCCAGATCGACGGTATAACCGTCTGCGTCCACCGGTGCGTGCAGCACATTTAGCCCGTAAAGCCCCGCGCAGCCTGCGGCGTGATGGGTCACATGGCCACCGATGCTGGCGGGGGGGGCGATGATGGTGTCACCGGGTTTGCAGGTGGCCATAAAGGCGTAGAGGTTGGCGATTGCCCCCGACGGTACGCGGATTTCGGCGAATTTGGCGCGGAACACTTCGGCGGCCAGTTCGTCGCAGATAACCTCAATTTCTTCAATCGCTTCCAGACCCATTTCGTATTTGTCACCGGGGTAGCCGAGGGACGGACGCTCGCCGATGCCGCTCGATAGCAGGGCGGCGGCGCGGGGGTTGATCACGTTGGTGGCGGGGTTCAGGTTGAAACACTGCTGTTCGTGAATGGTGCGATTGTCCTGCGCCAGTGTTTCCAGCCGTGCGGCGATATCGGGTGATGGGGCGGCGGCGGTTTTTGTAGCGATGGATTGGATCAGGGTTTCGGACCGGGCTGGTACCCAGTTGCGATGTGTTAATGCGGTCATTTTAGGCCTCTTGCGGTTGTTTGACAAAAGGATCGCTTTTGGCCGTTGGTTTTGCAAATCAGAAATGCTAATAAATAGGCCTAGAAAAACTGGGTCTAAATCATGTCTGTAAATCCCCCAAGGCCATCTTTGCCGCCGCTCAATGCCTTGCGGGCGTTTGAATCAGCGGCGCGGTTAGGGGGATTTAAACAGGCGGCGGGGGAATTGAACGTTTCGGCAGGGGCGGTAGCCCAGCATATCAAGGGGCTAGAGGCGTGGTGCGGCGGGGCCTTGTTTGAACGTCATGCCCAAGGGGTTAGCCTGTCTGATCTGGGACGCCAGGTGCTGCCGGATTTTGTACGTGCCTTTGACGAGGTCAGTCTGGCCAGCCAGAAATTGCGCAAATTGGCGGCGCCGAATAATCTGGCGATTGCAACCTTGCCAAGCGTGGCGCAACTGCTGTTGGCACCGTGGTTGCCTGACTTGCGGGGGGCGATCAAAGGGGTGCAGATTTCAGTGACGGCGATGGAAACACCGCCCAATCTGGCCCGCGAGCCGTTTGATATCAGCCTGTTTTTCACCCCTACTGCCGATACGGGACAGCTTCTCGTGGGGCCGGATGCGCTGGTGCCTGTCTGTGCGCCTGAACTGGGAAAATCTATAAATTCGTTTACAGATTTGATGGGCGTGCCGCATATTTCCGATCAATTCTGGCCCCATGATTGGGCCGACTGGACCAAGGCGGCCTATCCTGATCAGGTCTACAGCGGTGCGGGGCCGAGCTATTCATTATACAGTGTAGCGGTGCAAGAGGCGGTCAACGGCGGGGGCGTTTTGATGGGGCATCGCAGTTTGGTCACGCCTTTGCTGGCGCGGGGGGATTTGGTGGTGGCGGTGGATCATCCTGTGCCGCTGGCGCTGTTTTTGACCCTGCACCGCAGCCCGATAACCGGGGCGACGGGGGTGGTGGATCAACTGGTTGAAACCCTGCAAGCCTTGGCAGGGCAGGGCTGATCACTGCCAGTGAACCTCGCCCAGAAAAATATAGCCAGCGCCGTATATGGTTTTGATAAGTTTGGGGTTTTTCGGGTCGTCGCGCAGTTTGGTGCGCAGGCGGGAAACCCGCACATCCATGGCGCGATCAAAGCTGTCGCCCGCTTCGCCCCCCAGCAGTTCCTGCATATGAGCGCGAGAGATCAGGCGGTTTGGCGCGTCTAGGAACAGACGCAGCACTTCGGCTTCGGCTTGACTGAAGGGCACAGGGGTGCCGTCTTGGGGGATCAGGATATATTGGTCGAAATCGGCGGACCAGCCTGTGAAACTGGCGATACGGGATTTGCTGCTGCTGGTGGATCTGCCACGGCGCAGCAAGGCGCGGGCGCGGGCGACCACCTCGGCGGGATCGAAGGGTTTGATGATGTAATCATCCGCGCCCAGTTCCAGCCCGGTGATTTTATCCTGCACCTGATTGCGTCCCGAAATGATGATGATCGCCGCGCCCAGATTGGTGGCCAGTCGATGGACCAGCGCCAGTCCGTCCTTATCGGGCAGGCCCAGATCCACCAGACAGATATCGGGGTTCATGCTGGCCATTGCGGCCTCGAACTCGGTGGCGCGGCCAAAGCTGGCAGTGCGGAATCCTGCGGCTTGCAGGGCGTCGGCCAGCATCAGGCGGATTTGTGGTTCATCGTCCAGAATGGTGACCAGATGGGCGCTTTGGGGGGTGCTCATGCCTGAACCTCGTCAAATTTATCGGCCAGATGGGACTCGCCAAAGGGTTTGGGTAACAGCGGAAACTGCGCCTCGGCTTGTTGGCGGATCGGGTCGTTGGCGGGCAGACCTGTCATCATAATGACAGGAACATTGATCCCCGTATCCAGCAGGGCGCGGGCCATGTCTAGGCCTGTCATCCCGTCCCCGAGCATAATATCGGATAGCACATGGCTGATTCCAGGCACTTGGGCCAGCACAAGCGCTTCTTCGGCGTTGTCGGTTTCCAGCACCACATGCCCCATAGCCCGCAGCATTTCGCGGGTTTGTACGCGCAGGTCTTCTTTGTCTTCGACCAGCAGGATCATCCCCAAGCCCGAGGCAAGCGAACCATAGCGCAGGGGCAGTTGCACCGTAACCTCGGCACCACTTTGGGGGCGGTTGGCAATGCGCACCCGCCCGCCGGATAGTTGGGCAAAGTCATAAACCATGGTCAGCCCCAGCCCCGACCCTTCAGAGGCCTTAGAAGTGAAAAACGGATCGAGTGCGTTTTGCAAACCCGTGGGAGAAAAGCCCGGGCCTGTGTCAGTGACCTGAAATTCAACCCAAGTGGTGCCACGCAGGCGGGCCGTGATGCCGATCTGGCCTGCGCTGCGATCTGCACCCAAAATGGCATCCCGTGCGTTCAGGACAAGGTTCAGCAACCCGTCCTGCATAAAGCCGCGATCCAGCATCACGGGTCTTTCGATACCGTCATTTGTCAACTCCAGCGTGATCGTGTCGGGCAGGGCAGCTTTGGCCAGTGCGGACAGATCGGCGAATAATGTGTCGATGAACACAGCCGAGACCGTAAGGTCGCGCCGCCCCGAAACACCTGACAATTTATCCAGCAACATCCCGCCCCGCAGCGCCGCTGCCTTGGTTGTTGCAATAGCTTCGAGCGCTTTTGCGGGCAGGCTTTCCATCCGTTCCAACTGACCTTGCAGGCCCAGAATAACGGTTAAAAGATTGGCGAAATCATGGGCCAGCCCGCTGGTCAGTTGGGCGGCCAATTCCCGTTTGCGGGTCTGTTGCAAGGCGGCGCGGGCCTGTGCCTCGGCGGTGATGTCCATAGATAAAACATAAGCCCCGACAATATTGCCATCAGCGTCAATATCGGGGGTAAAGGCGGCGCGCACGCGGCGGGTGCCTTCGTGCAGATCAAATTCGCTGACGTTGGGTTCGCCTGCCAAGGCTTTGTCAAACATCGGGTTGATCTGGCGGTGGGCGGCCTCGCCCAGGGCCTCGCGGGTGCTAAGGCCGATGATGTCACGGCGGGAATTTCCGATCACTTCGAACAGCTTGCGGTTGGAATAGGTGTATATTTTATTGCGGTCCACATGGGCGATATGGGCGGGGGTCATTTCGGCGGTGACCCTTGCGCGGGCCTCGGCCTCGGTCAGGTCGCGTTTGGTTTCTTCTAGGGCGATGTTGGTGGCGGCAAGGCGGCGGTTGGTTTCGGTCAGTTCTTCGGATCGGGTGATCAGATCGGCCGACAGCTTTTCCCCCTCGGATCGCAACAAGGCCTCTTGGCGTTTGATCTGGGTGATATCGGTATAAACCGTCACCCAGCCACCGGTGCGCAATGGGCTGCCCTCGACCGAAATCCAATGCCCGTTGGCGCGCTGGCGTTCCATATAATGGGGTTCAAAGGCGCGGGCCTGATCCACGCGCAGTTTTACAAAACCGTCAACGTCATCCACCACGCCATATTCCCCGCGTGAGGCAAGGTAATGGATGGTTTCGATAAAACTGGCCCCTGCAACCACCAGATGGTCGGGCAGGCCGAACAATTCCTGAAACCGCCGGTTCGATACCGAAAGTTCCAAGTCTTCGTTGTAGATGGTCAGGGCCTGACCAATCAGGTTCAGGCCCGCGCGCATCATTTGGGGGGTGGTTTGATCCGACATGCTTTATCGCTAGCAGAGGCGGCGCGGCTAAATCCAGCGAAGAATGCGCTTGTTACAATTTGATACAATCCTGTAAAATTTCAGAATAATTTTGACGTCAGGGTGGCGGCAATGAATGATGTTGTGCGGGGAATCATAGACCCTGCACACAAGTTTGTGTGCGAAAGGGAACGTGCACAGACATCTGGGAGGAAATTCTGTGACATCTGGACCGACACCGACAGGTGAGATCAATACGATTCCGCGTCTACTGGCGCGCAATGCGTCCGTCTACGCCAATAAACCTGCTTACCGCGAAAAAGAATTCGGTATCTGGCAAAGCTGGACTTGGCGCCAAGTCAGCGAAGAGGTCAACGCGCTGGCGCTGGGCCTGCTGGATATGGGGCTGTCCGAGGGTGACCATGTTGCCATCATCGGGCGCAACCGGCCGTATTTCTATTGGGCTATGGTGGCGATCCAGTCTTGTGGCGCAGTGCCGGTTCCATTGTACCGCGATGCGGTGGCCGAAGAGATGGCCTATGTGTTGGATCATTGTTCCGCCCGTTTTGTGATCGCTGAAGATCAGGAGCAGGTGGATAAGGTGCTTGAAGTGGGCGAGCGTCTGCCAACGCTGGAACAGATGATCTATCTGGATCCGCGCGGCATGCGCAAATACGACCGCACCAAATTGCATGACTACCGCGAAGTGCAGGACAAGGGTCGTGCCAGCGATCTGCAAGGGGCGCTGGATACCCGTCTGGCCAAGCAGGATTTTGATACCACCTGCATTATGCTTTACACTTCGGGCACCACAGGGCGGCCCAAAGGGGTGGTTCTGTCAAACCGCAACATCGTGAAATCCGGTCAGGCCGCGTCTGAATTCGACAGTCTGACCTCGGATGACAGGGTTTTGGCCTATCTGCCGATGGCCTGGGTCGGGGATTACATCTTTACTGTGGGGCAGGGGTTCTGGACCGGCTTTTGTGTGGCCTGTCCCGAAAGCCCTGACACCATGCAGGCGGATTTGCGGGAAATCGGGCCGACTTATTTCTTTGCCCCTCCCCGCTATTTTGAAGGCCTGCTGACCAACGTAATGATCCGCATGGAAGACGCCTCCCCGCGCAAGCAGCGGATGTTCAAGAAATACATGGATTTCGCCCGCGAGGTCGGGCCTAAATTGCTGGACGGTAAACCCGTCAGCTTTGGCGAGCGCCTGAAATACGCCATTGGCAATATTCTGGTCTATGGCCCGCTGAAAAACACACTTGGTCTCAGCCGGATGCGGGTGGGCTATACCGCAGGCGAGGCCATTGGTCCCGAGATTTTCGATTTCTACCGCTCGTTGGGGATCAACCTGAAACAGCTTTACGGCCAGACCGAAGCCACGGTTTTTGTCACAATCCAGCCGGACGGCGAAGTGCGCGCTGATACGGTGGGCGTGCCTGCACCGGGTGTAGAACTGCGCATCGCAGAAAATGGCGAGGTCTTCTACCGCTCGCCCGGGGCATTTGTGGAATACTATAAGAACCCTGAAAGCACTGCTGACACCAAAGACCCTGAAGGCTGGGTGGCCACAGGTGACGCGGGGTTCATCGAACAAGACACAGGACATCTGCGCATTATCGACCGCGCCAAAGATGTTGGCAAAATGTCCGACGGGGGCATGTTTGCGCCGAAATATGTGGAAAACAAGCTGAAGTTCTATCCCAATATCCTTGAAGCCGTTGTCTTCGGGAATAATCGGGAAAAATGCTGTGCGTTCATCAACATTGACCTGTCTTCAGTGGGGAACTGGGCAGAGCGCAACAACATTGCCTATTCGTCCTATCAGGAACTTGCCGGACATCCGCAGGTGATGGCCACGGTACAAGAACACGTCGAAGCGGTGAACCGTTCGGTGGCCGAAGACGAAATGCTGTCAGGCTGTCAAATCCACCGCTTCTGCATCTTGCACAAACAACTTGATGCGGATGACGGTGAATTGACCCGCACCCAGAAAGTGCGCCGCCGGATTATTGAGGAAAAGTTCAAGGATCTGATCGATGGGCTTTACGACGGCTCGACCGCAGTCTCGACCGAGACCGAAGTAACATATGAGGACGGGCGCAAAGGCTCGATCAAGGCAACGCTGGAAATGCGGGATGCGAAAGTGTTCCCGACGGCTGCGCAGAAAGTGGCAGCAGAATGAGCACAGCAGAAACATATCAAACCCCTGACGGGCGCACCATTGGTGCGCAGATGATGGAAATGAAAAACATCACGCTGCGGTTTGGCGGGGTGAAAGCGATCACGGATATTTCCTTTGATATCCGTGAAGGCGAAATTCGCGCGATTATCGGCCCGAACGGGGCGGGTAAATCATCTATGTTGAACGTGATGAACGGCTTTTATCACCCGCAGGAAGGCGAAGTCTGGTTTCACGGCAAGAAACGTGGTCCGATGAAGCCGCACCAGATCGCCAAGCAAGGTATCGCGCGCACCTTTCAGAACATCGCGCTGTTCAGTGGCATGTCCACGTTGGATAATATCATGACAGGGCGTCTGACCCATATGAATGCAGGCATCCTGAAACAGGCGCTGTGGTGGGGGCCTGCGGAAAAAGAAGAAACCGAAAACCGCGAAGTGGTGGAAAAGGTGATCGACTTTCTGGAAATCCAGACCATCCGCAAGACCCCTGTTGGCCGTTTGCCCTATGGTTTGCAAAAGCGGGTTGAACTGGGTCGTGCGCTGGCTGCCGAACCCAAGCTGTTGCTGCTGGATGAACCCATGGCGGGTATGAACGTCGAGGAAAAAGAGGACATGAGCCGCTTTATTCTGGATGTGAACGACGAATTTGGCACCACAATTGCCCTGATCGAACATGACATGGGTGTGGTGATGGATATCGCGGATCGCGTAGTGGTGATGGATTACGGCAAGAAAATCGGGGACGGCACCCCGGATGATGTGCGCAACAATCAGGATGTGATTGATGCCTATCTGGGGGTGGCCCATGACTGATTTCACTAAGATGACGGACAAAGTGGAGACAATCCGATGAGCGCTGGTTTTTACTTTGGAGCCGAGGTTTTTATCAACGGTCTGATGACGGGCGTGCTGTATTCGCTTGTGGCGCTGGGCTTTGTGCTGATTTTTAAATCTTCGGGGATTTTCAATTACGCCCAAGGGGTTATGGCCCTGTTTGCGGCGCTGACGCTGGTGGGTTTGCAAGACGGGCAAGTACCTTTCGCCCATCTGATCAACTCGATTTTTGGCACGCAGGTGCATCATTTCGGCTGGCATCTGCCCGCCTTGCTGGCGATCCTTTTGACGGCTGGGGTGATGGTGGTTCTGGCCATACTTGTCGAACGCTATATCCTGCGCCATCTGGTCAACCAGCCCGACATCATCCTGTTCATGGCCACCATTGGTATGGCCTATTTCATGGAAGGTTTCGGCGATCTGATGTGGGGTTCGGAAATCAAAAAGCTGGACGTGGGCATCCCACAGGGCGGCAATTTCTGGATCGAAGAGAATACCGCATTTTTGGGCGGCGAAGATTTCTACGGCTTTTATCTGGACAGTCTGGACATTGTGGCCGCGGTTTTTGCGGGGCTGCTGGTGCTGTCTTTGGTGCTGTTTTCCCAATACACCAAAACCGGCCGCGCCTTGCGGGCTGTGGCGGATGACCATCAGGCGGCTTTGTCTGTGGGGATTTCCCTGCGGTTCATCTGGGTCGTGGTTTGGTCGATTGCAGGCTTCATCGCGCTGGTCGCGGGGATCATGTGGGGCTCTAAATCCGGTGTGCAATTCTCGCTGTCTTTGATCGCGCTCAAAGCATTGCCAGTACTGATGCTGGGCGGATTTACATCCATCCCCGGTGCCATTGTCGGTGGTTTGATCATCGGTGTGGGCGAAAAAATGTTTGAATTCCTGATTGGTGCACCCTTCCTTGGCGGGGCTACAGAAAACTGGTTCGCTTATATGCTGGCGCTGTTGTTCCTTGTGTTCAGACCGCAAGGCCTGTTCGGCGACAAAATCATCGAAAGGGTGTGACGATGGCGTTATTTGCAGTCGTCGGAGCCTCCGGCGGGGATATTTCGGGAAAGAAGAAGGCCGGTGGTCTGGAAAATCAAAGAGGGCATAGCTGATGTTTTATCGTGAAGCGGGTGATTTCAAAACGTCTTATGCGGACGATAGCCAGACCTTTCCGATCAAGTTTGATCGCTATCGCTATTGGGCGGTTCTGGGTTTTGCCTTTCTGGTGGTGCCGTTTATCATCAACGATTACTGGCTGAACGCGGTTGTGCTGCCGTTTCTGATTTATTCGGTGGCGGCGATCGGGCTGAATATCCTGACGGGATATTGCGGGCAGGTCAGTTTGGGCAGCGGCGGGTTTATGGCTGTTGGGGCCTATGCCTGTTACAAGTTCATGACGTCTTTTCCGGGGATGGATATTTTCTCGGTCATTCTGCTGTCAGGCTTTGTCACAGCAGCGGTGGGCATTCTTTTCGGGCTGCCCAGTCTGCGGATCAAAGGCTTCTATCTGGCCGTTGCCACATTGGCGGCGCAGTTCTTTCTGGTTTGGTTGTTCAACAAAGTTCCGTGGTTTTACAACTATTCCGCATCGGGTCAGATCAACGCGCCAGAACGTACAGTGCTTGGCTATGCGGTGACAGGGGCAGAAACCCAAGCCTGGGCGGTTTACCTTGTGGCGCTGGTCTTTGTGGTGGTTCTGGCGGTGGTTGCGCGCAATCTGACGCGCGGATCACTGGGGCGCAAATGGATGGCCATCCGCGATATGGATATTGCGGCCGAAATCATCGGGGTGAACCCGATGACCGCGAAACTGTCGGCTTTTGCCATCAGTTCGTTTTACGTCGGGATCAGCGGTGCGATGTTCTTTGTGCTGTATCTGGGCGCTGTGGAAGTGGGCGAGGCCTTTGGGATTTCCAAGTCGTTTATCATTCTGTTCATGGTGATTATCGGCGGTTTGGGGTCGATCTTTGGGTCGTTTGCGGGCGCTGCATTTATGGTGCTGATGCCTGTTTTGCTGAAAAATATCATGGTGGGCCAGTTGGGCTGGGCCACCGATCTTGCCGCCCATTTCGAGTTTGTAATCGTTGGCGGTTTGATCATTGTATTCCTTATTCTGGAACCACACGGGCTTGCCCAATTGTGGCGTCTGGCAAAGGAGAAACTGAGACTTTGGCCTTTCCCACACTAAGGCCAAATTAATTGCCCTGAATTGGGGCTAAACCTGTGTCATTACCTTGGGAGGAAAGAACACATGAAATTTACGAAACTAGCAGTGGCAGCCGTGGCGGCTGTGATGACTGCGGCTCCTGTGGCAGCGGATTTGCTGCTGCCGTCGCTTAGCTACCGCACCGGACCTTATGCAGCGGGTGGTATTCCCTTTGCTGACGGCTATGCCGATTACCTGACGCTGATGAACGAGCGTGACGGCGGTGTTGGCGGCGAAATGATCAAAATGACCGAATGTGAAACCGGTTATAACACTGAAAAAGGTGTGGAATGTTACGAGGCCACCAAAGGCGGCGGCGCCTTGGTCTATGAACCGCTGTCCACCGGCATTACCTATCAGTTGATCCCCAAAGTGACTTCGGATGATATTCCGATGCACACGCTGGGCTATGGTCGGACCTCTGCCAAAAACGGCAATGTGTTCAGCCATGTATTCAACTATCCCGCCAACTATTGGGATGGCGCCTCTGGCATGATCAACTATCTGCTGGAAACCAACAACGACGACATCAATGGCAAAACCATTGCGCTGGTCTATCACAACTCTGCCTTTGGCAAAGAGCCGATCCGCACGTTGGAAGAGCTGGCCAAAAAGCACGGTTTCAAACTGACACTGTTGCCTGTGGACCATCCCGGCCAAGAGCAGAAATCACAGTGGCTGCAAATCCGTCGTGAAAAGCCTGACTATGTTCTGATGTGGGGCTGGGGCGTGATGAACCAGGTTGCTGTTCAGGAAGCTGCGAACATCCGCTACCCGATGGAAAACTTCATCGGTATCTGGTGGTCTGGTGCGGATCACGACGTTCTGCCTGCTGGCGAAGCGGCGAACGGCTATAAAGCTGTGACGTTCCACGGTGTTGGCAAAGACTTTCCAATTTACGACGATATTCAGAAATACGTTGTAGACACTGGCAAGGCTGCGGGCACAGGCGATACGGTCGGCTCGGTTCTGTACAACCGTGGTCTTTATGCCGCCATGCTGGCTGTTGAAGCCATCAAAGACGCCCAAGCCGCAACAGGCCACGCAAATGTCACAGCCCCCGAGCTGCGCGATGCGATGGAAAACCTGAACATCACCGAAGAGCGGATGGCGGGTCTGGGTCTGCCGGGCTTTGGCCCTGCGTTCCAGGTGACTTGTGAGAACCACGGCGGTGACGGTCTTGTGGGGGTTGCCCAGTGGGATGCGATGGCCAAAACATGGTCGATCATTTCCGACTTTAAGCCAACAGATTCCGAAGTGATCGACGCGTTGGTCAAAGAAGACTCCGAGGCTTATGCCGCTGAAAACAACATCGAGCCGCAGTGTAAATAAGGCCCGATCAATCAATTTCACCGGGCGGAGTACCCCGCCCGGTGGACCCAAATGCAAAAGCTTGGAAGTGAACGATGCTGGACGCTGGCAAAACAGAGACCTTGTTAGAGGTCAACAACATCGAAGTGATCTACAACCACGTTATCCTTGTGCTGAAAGGGGTCAGCCTGTCTGTGCCCAAAGGCGGGATCACGGCGTTGTTGGGCGGGAATGGCGCGGGGAAAACCACCACGCTGAAAGCTATTTCCAACCTTTTGCATTCGGAGCGGGGGGAAGTGACCAAAGGGTCGATTATCTACCGCGGCGATAATGTGGCCGACAGATCCCCTGCCGAACTGGTGCGGCGCGGGGTTATTCAGGTGATGGAGGGGCGGCATTGCTTCGAGCATCTGACGGTTGAGGAAAACCTGCTGACAGGCAGCTACACCCGCAACATCTCGCGCGCAGAATTGGCGCAGGATCTGGAAATGGTTTACACTTATTTTCCCCGTCTGAAAGAACGCCGCAAATCGCAAGCCGGCTATACCTCGGGCGGAGAGCAACAGATGGTTGCCATCGGGCGTGCGCTGATGTCCAAGCCGGAAACCGTGCTTTTGGATGAACCGTCAATGGGGCTGGCCCCGCAGTTGGTGGAAGAAATTTTTGGCATCGTCAAAGACCTGAACGAAAAAGAGGGCGTGGCGTTTCTGCTGGCAGAACAGAACACCAACGTGGCGCTGCGGTTTGCCCATTACGGTTATATTCTGGAAAGCGGGCGTGTGGTGATGGATGGTCCCGCGGCCGAGTTGCGGGAAAATCCGGACGTTAAGGAATTTTATCTGGGCATGTCGGATGACGGGCGCAAATCGTTCCGCGATGTGCGCAGCTATCGGCGGCGCAAGCGTTGGCTAAGCTGACGGATGGCGTCTGTTCTGGGCGCTGAGTTGAGTATTTAGGGAACATTGAAGCCGCAAGGGATATCCTTGTAGTGAGTTAAAAGGGCCGGATCATGGCATTTTACGACGAGTTGGAAACACGCAGTGCCGATCAGCGGGCCACAGATTTGGCAGTGGCGCTGCCGCTTCAGATTGCCCATGCGCAAGCAAAGGCCACAGGGTATGGCGCGGCCTTTGCGGCTGTGGATGCGGGGGCGGTTGTGGATCGGACTGCGCTGGCGAAATTACCTGTGTTGCGCAAATCCGATCTGGTTGCAGCCCAGAAAACAGCGGCGCCTTTTGGCGGGTTTGCGGCCCATTCTACGGCAGGGTTTGATCATGTGTTTCAGTCTCCGGGTCCGATTTACGAACCTGCTATGCGGGGGCGCGACTGGTGGCGTATGGGGCGTGGATTGTTCGCGGCAGGTGTTGGCAAGGGCGATGTGGTTCAGAACTGTTTTTCCTACCATCTGACCCCTGCGGGTATGATGTTTGAAAATGGCGCGACGGCTGTGGGGGCGACGGTTTTGCCTGCGGGCACTGGCCAAACGGAATTGCAGGTTCAGGCGGCCTTTGCGCTTGGGGTGACGACTTATACGGGCACGCCGGATTACCTGAAGGTGATCCTTGATAAAGCGGATGCGCTCGGGATTGATCTAAGCCGTTTGACCAAAGCGGTTGTGGGAGGCGGAGCGTTGTTTCCCAGTCTGCGCGCGGAATATGCCGATCGTGGGATCGCGTGTTTGCAGGGGTATGGCACGGCGGATCTGGGGTCTATCGCCTATGAAACGCCAGCCATGGAAGGCATGATTGTAGATGAGGGCGTGATCGTTGAAATAGTCACCCCCGGCACTGGTAATCCAGTGGCCGAGGGCGAAGTGGGCGAGGTTGTCGTGACCACGTTGAACCCCGATTATCCGCTGATCCGTTTTGCTACAGGTGACATGAGCGCGGTTCTGGCGGGGCAGTCCCCTTGCGGGCGGACCAACATGCGCATCAAGGGCTGGATGGGCCGCGCGGATCAGACGGCCAAGATCAAAGGCATGTTTGTGCGCCCTGAACAGGTGGCTGATCTGGTGTCGCGCCACGCCGAAATTATTAAGGCGCGTGTGGTGGTAACCCGCGACGGCGAAGCGGATTCCATGCAGATTTTATGCGAGGCTTCCGAGGGTGCGGATGTGGCTGCAATCGAGGCCTCGGTCAGAGACGTGTTGAAACTGCGCGGCGCAGTGTTATTGCATAACCGCGACAGCTTGCCCAAGGATGGTAAGGTGATCGACGACCAACGCAGCTACGATTGACCCTGCCTCTGCCTGATGCCGAGGGGGCTCGGCGTTAGAGGAGGTGAAGATGGGTTTGCGGAATTATGTGACGGGGGCTGTGCTGGCGTTGGTGCTGGCAACTCCTGCGGCGAAAGCTGAAAATGTGGCGCTGATCGTTGGGAACAGCCATTACCTGTCGTTCAATGCCGTGCCCAATGCTGCCGAAGTTCTGGACGCCGCGCCTGCCTTTGAACAGGCTGGCTATGAGGTGATCCAGATTGGCAATGCTACGGAGGCCCAGACCAAATCAGCCTTGGAGCGGTTTGAGACCCTGCACGATTCCGCCGAGCGGGTTGTGGTGGTTCTGTCTGGTCAGTTTATGCAGGCTGGAATGGCGACTTATTTTGCCCCTGTTGATCTGGCATCTCCGTCTTTGGCGAATGTGGCATATGACACGTTGCCACTGTCTGCTTTGCTGGCGTTTCTGGCGGAGAAGCCGGGTAAGGCTGCCTTGTTTTTAGGGGAATACCCGCCCGAAGCGGCGGTGGGCGTGCAGATCGACAAAGGTGTCGGGGCCTTTGATGTGCCTCAAGGGGTGATGGTGGTACGGGGCACACCTAAATCCGTGACCGAAGCTTTGCGCAGCCAATTCCTGCAAGCGGGTGTTTCCACGGCAAAAGGGGCCGCACTGGCGCAGGGGTTGACGGTTTCAGGATTTGTTTCCGATCTGGCCAGTCTGAACGGCAGTTCTGATCCCCAAGAAGATGACAGTCAGGCTGCGGAAACCATAGACCCTGAGGCCGCCTATTGGGGCGTGGCTGAAGATTTGGGCAGTAAGGCATCCTATCAGGCCTATCTGCGGCGTTATCCAAACGGAGAGTTCGCGGTGCAGGCTGTGGAGCGTTTGCAGGTGATTGCAGATGCAGTGCCGCAGTTTTCACCCGAAGAACAGGCAGAGCGCGATCTTGCCCTGTCGCGCAACGACCGGCGGCGGGTGCAAGAGCAGCTTTCGTTGTTGGGGTTTGATCCAAACGGGATTGATGGCGTGTTCGGGGCCGGATCGCGGGCTGCAATCGCGCGCTGGCAGGCGCAGAATGAACAGGAAGGTGAGGGGTTCTTGAATGCGCCCTCGCTGAAGCGCTTGCGCTTGCAAAGCGAGCGGCGTGCGGCGGATTTGGCGCAAGAAGCCCGACGGGCAAAACAAGCGCAGGATGCAGCGGATGCTAAACTGTGGGCGCAAACAGGGGCGCGGGGCACTGAGGCAGATTATCTGGCCTATCTGAGTAAATTTCCCGACGGACTATATGCAGAGCCTGCCGGAAAAGCGCTGGACCAGATTGAGGCGGAGAATCGCGAAAAGGCACTGGCGGCGGAACGTTTGGCTTGGGATCAGGCGCGACAAGCTAATACACTGGAAAACTATCGGGGGTTCTTGCGGGCCTATCCAAACGGCACCTTTGCTGCCAATGCGCAGCGGCGCATCGGTGAGTTGACGGCGCAGGATCAGGAAGAGGCAGATCAACAGAAGGCCGAATTGGAAGAAGAGTCCTTGCAGATGAGCACCGCGATGAAAATTCTGGTGGAGCGTAAGTTGAAGGCTTTGGATTTGAAGCCGGGTAAGCAGGACGGAGAGTTCACCAAAGCCACCCGTGGTGCAGTCCGAGAGTATCAGTCGGCCCGTGGATTGCCTGTCAGCGGCTTTGTCACCCGCCAGACCATTGTGCGTTTGATGTCTGAATAAGGTTGCGGGTCTAAGGCGGCGGCTAGGTAGGGGGTGGCGTCCGGTTTAGTGGTGTGCGGATTGGGTGCGGCGCTGGACTGGATATTTTACCCAAAAAGAGATCATAGCCCTGTGACCCGATTATGTGACCGGATTATGTGACGCGGTGTCCGGATTGATCGTGGCAGAGGGCGTTGCTAGGCAGGGGCAGCGCTTTTGCTAGGATTATTTGTTGGATTTTGTGATGCCGGACCTGCACCCTTTTGATGTTGCGACCCGTCTTGTTGAAAAAGAGGCAGGGCGCTGGAGCGGTCAGCCCTCGGCTGAATATGCCAATATGGTAGGGTCCTTTGGGGGCGTGACCACGGCCACCGTGTTGAATGCGGTGTTACAGGATGCGCGGTTTTTGGGTGATCCGGTGTCCATGACGATCAATCTGTTGTCGGCCATGGGGCCAAGCGGGTTTGAGGTATCTTCAAAACTGTGTCGGACGGGCAAATACACCCAGCACTGGAGTTTGGAACTGGAGCAAGACGGCAAGCTGTGCGCAACGGCCACGGTGGTGTGCGGCGTGCGGGGCGATGTGTTTGCCCACCAGTCGGTGCAGATGCCTGATGTGCCCCCTGCTGACGGTATCGCGCCAATGGACGGTCGCGGTGCGCTAAAGTGGCTGGACCGCTATGATTTCCGCTTTGTTGAGGGCGCGCCGGCCTGGACTGGTAAGCCGAATGCGGGGCCAGGGTCGGCCCGCACTGCGGTTTGGGTCGGGGATAATCCACCCCGCCCGCTGGATCACCTGTCCCTTGCAGCATTGTCCGACAGCTTCTTTCTGCGCTTGCTGCATGTCAGGGGGACGATGGAGCCGATGGGGTCTGTTTCGATCACAACCCATTTTCTGGCCAGCCGTGCGGATCTGGCAGCACAAGGCAGTCAACCGGTTCTGGGGGTTGCAGATGCCACGCGGTTTCAGGGAAATTTTCACGACCAGCAGATGCAGCTTTGGTCAACGGATGGCAAAATTCTGGCAACCGGCACGCAGTTGGTCTGGTATCGCCAATAAGGTAAGAGTCTAAAGGCAGGTGTCAGACAAACCAAAGGCCGCGGCGAAAGCTGCGGCCTTTGGTTTTTGCCGAGCGTGATCATCCGAGAGTGGGTTTTAATCCGATTGGTCAGGCCCAAAACACCGAAACCGCAGCAGTCGTTAAACTGCTACGGTTTCTGATAGCTTTAAGCGCTGTTCCGGTCCTAAGACCGATAACTCTGCTTAACCCTGACGTGCTTTAAAGCGACGCTGGGTTTTGTTAATCACATATACGCGGCCCTTACGACGAACCACACGGCAATCCCGGTGGCGCGCTTTGAGCGAGCGGAGTGAATTTTTGACCTTCATGGCCTTCTCCTTTTTCGCGGCGCGCGGGGAGGCGCCATTTTGTTTCAGTGATACCATTCCCAAGAAAGGAATGGTGGGCGTAACTGGGATTGAACCAGTGACCCCTTCGATGTCAACGAAGTGCTCTCCCGCTGAGCTATACGCCCGAATCCAAGCATCTGTCGAACCTGACAGAAATTCGTGTTCGCGGTCTATATGCGGGTTCTTGGACGGGTTCAAGAGGTTTTGCATCTGTATCAAGGCAATGATATCAATAGGCAACAAGCGAGACTGCCATGACCCCTGTAGAATACCACCTGCATTTGCCTGAAACCATCACATGTGGGGCTGTTTTTTCCTCTCCACACAGCGGGAGGGACTATCCGGCAGCTTTTTTACAAGCCTCTGTGTTGGACGCGGTGGCGATTCGCAGTTCGGAAGATGCCTTTGTGGATCAGTTGTTTGGCGCGGCTACAGATTATGGTGCGCCTTTGCTGGCGGCCTCGGCGCCGCGGGCTTTTGTGGATTTAAACCGCAGTATTGACGAGTTGGACCCCGCCATTGTGGACGGGGCGCGGCAATTGGGCAGCAATCCCCGCGTGGCCTCGGGGTTGGGGGTGATTCCCCGTGTGGTGTCCGAAGGGCGCGCGCTGATCAGCGGTAAAATCACCATGGAGGCCGCACGGCAGCGTCTTGAGCGGTATTACCGCCCCTACCACACGCAGTTGCAAGACCTGCTCCAGACCTCGCGGGCGGCCTTTGGGCAGGTGGTGCTGCTGGATTGTCATTCCATGCCACGGGATGCTGTGGCCAATGCCTCGGGGTTGTTCGGGCGGATGCCTGAAATTGTGCTGGGGGATCGATTCGGATCGTCCTGTGACAATGGTTATGTGGAAGAGATCGAAGGCTTTCTGAAACAGGCGGGGTTTCGTGTGGCGCGCAACACGCCTTTTGCGGGGGCGCATATCACGCAGGCTTACGGGCGTCCCAGTTCGGGGCAGCATTGCATCCAGATCGAAATTGATCGCTCGCTCTATCTGAACGAAAAGACGGTTACCAAAAGTGATCAGTTTGAGGATGTGCGGGCCAGTCTATCAGGCGTGGTGGCGCAGATATGCGAAATGACCGGCTGGCCGATGCAGATGGCCGCCGAGTAACGCGAATCGGTTAAGGTTTGGTCAGGCCTTCTAGGTACCACAGGTTCAGATCGCCTTTGCCTTTGATCATGACTTTGCCACGTTCTGCGAAATCAAACTGGGCTTCGAGAATCTTTTTGGTTTCCGCGGTGACCTGAATTTTGCCGTTGGTGCCAAAGGATTCCATCCGTGCAGCGGTGTTCACCGTGTCGCCCCAAACATCGTAAAACGGTTTCTTTGTGCCGATCACGCCAGCCACCACAGGGCCGGAATGAATGCCGATGCGTAATTCGATCTTCTCGCCCATTTCTTCTGCGAATTTATTGGTTTCGGCCACCATATCCAGCGCCATCTTGGCCACGCGGACCGCATGATCAGGCTGGGCTTCGGGCATTCCACCTGCCACCATAAAGGCATCCCCAAGAGTTTTGATCTTTTCCAGCCCGTGTTTATTGGCCAGATCGTCAAAGCGGGTGAACAGTTGGTTCAGGAATTTCACCAGCGTATCAGGGCTTAGGTGGGATGCACGGGGGGTGAAACCGACGATATCGGCGAACAGGATGGTCGCCTCTTCGTGGCTGTCTGCAATGGTGCGGCCCGGGTGGCGCTTTAATTGGGCGGCAATCGGGCCTGGCAGCATATTGGCCAGCAGGGCTTCGGAGTATTCATATTCCCGTTGCAAGGCGGATTCGGCGGTGCTGGCTTGTTTGAAGCCGTAGAATACCATGCAAAAGATGAACAGCATCGCAGTGGGGATCGACAGATAGTAGAACACATCAAGGAATGTGTCGGACACTTGGATAAAGGACGCAGGCTGCGAAAAATTGCGATCCACGATGATGAAACAGGCCAAGCCCAGAACAATTGAAAACACCGACAGCAGGTTTTGGCGGATGCCGAATATGGCAATGGCGGTTGTGGCACCTGCAAGCAGGTAGAAGTGCACGCCGGATCGCGCAGAGAACATCCAAGATATGCTCATGGCGAAGACCAGCCAAAGCGACAGATTGTACAGCCCGCCCGCATAGGGATTATAAGAGTGCAACAACGGGGTCAGTTGAAAGGCCAAGGCACAAGCCAGCGTCAGAACAATGGGAATCCAAAGGGCATGTGCGTCATAGATCAGGAAAAACAGGGCGTGGGGAATACATAAAGCCGTCGTCAACATCACCAGGATGTTGGTCATTATGATCCGCCGCTTTGCAGGCCCTTCGAATTTTTCAGTTCCGAAAGAAATCCATGCAAACAGGCGTGATTTGAGTACGTCACCCACGCTGTCACCAAATATATATGAAAAATGCCCTCACGTCATGTTGACGCAAGGGCATTTGGTGTTCAAGCGGTTTTTGAGTAAATCATTGTAAACAGAAATGATTTCACATTGTTTTCACGAAGTTTTCGCGGGCCTTTAGTCAGCAGTTAACAAAGGCGGCTTGGATTTCGGAATGCGCCGTTTTTCTGGCGGCTCCATCTTCAATTCCAACTTGCCGTCTTTGACCGATACTTTCACAAGTCCGCCTTTGGTCAATTTGCCAAACAACAATTCCTCGGCCAGCGGTTTTTTGACGTGTTCTTGAATGACACGGGCCAGCGGGCGTGCGCCCATCTTGTCGTCATAGCCTTTTTCACCCAGCCAAGCGGATGCAGCAGGGGTCAGTTCAAAGACTACGTTGCGGTCCATCAGCTGTGCTTCCAGTTGCAGGATGAACTTATCGACCACTTTGGAAATGGTTTTCTTACCCAGCGGTGCAAAGGAAATAATCGCATCCAGACGGTTGCGGAATTCTGGCGTGAACAGCTTTTCAATCGCTGCGGTGTCTTCGCCTTCGCGACGCCCCCGTCCAAAGCCGATGGATTCCTTCGCCGCATCCGCAGCACCGGCATTCGAGGTCATGATCAGCACCACATTGCGGAAATCCGTTGTGCGCCCGTTGTGATCTGTCAGCTTGCCGTGATCCATCACCTGCAACAGGATGTTGAACACATCTGGGTGGGCTTTTTCGACTTCATCCAGCAACAGCACGCAGTGGGGGGTCTTATCCACGCCATCCGTTAGCAGGCCGCCCTGATCGAACCCCACATAGCCCGGAGGGGCGCCGATCAGTCGGGAAATCGCGTGTTTCTCCATGTATTCCGACATATCAAAGCGCAGCAGCTCTACACCCAGCGTATCAGCCAGTTGTTTTGCTACTTCGGTTTTACCTACACCGGTTGGACCTGCGAACAGGTAGTTGCCGATGGGTTTTTCCGGCTCGCGCAGACCGGCGCGGGACAGTTTAATCGCCGAGGTCAAAGCCTCGATTGCGGGGTCTTGGCCGAAGACAACCCGTTTCAGGCTGGCATCCAGATCCCGCAGCACTTCGGCATCATCCTTGGAAATGGTTTTCGGCGGAATACGTGCGATTTTGGCGACCACGGCCTCGATCTGCGGCACGTCGATGACTTTGGTGCGTTTTTCCTCCGCGATGATGTGCTGATGGGCACCTGCCTCGTCGATTACGTCGATGGCTTTGTCTGGCAGCTTGCGGTCGTGGATATAACGCGCGGCCAGTTCCACGGCAGTACGGATCGCCTCGGGGGTGTAGGTAATCTGGTGGTGCTCTTCAAAATGCGGCTTCAACCCTTGCAGGATTTGCACAGCATCTTCGACAGAAGGTTCATTCACGTCGATTTTCTGGAACCGGCGGGACAGGGCGCGGTCTTTTTCAAAGTGCTGGCGATACTCTTTATAGGTGGTGGACCCCATGCAGCGCAGTTTGCCACCCTGTAGGGCTGGTTTCAGCAGGTTCGACGCATCCATCGCCCCGCCAGATGTGGCACCAGCACCAATAACCGTGTGGATCTCGTCGATGAACAGAACGGCGTCTTCATGCTCTTCCATTTCATTCATCACCGCTTTCAGGCGCTCTTCAAAGTCGCCGCGATAGCGGGTGCCTGCCAGCAATGCGCCCATATCAAGGGAATAGATTGTGGCACCGGACAGAATTTCAGGGGTCTCACCCTTGATGATCTTATTGGCCAGACCTTCGGCGATGGCGGTTTTGCCGACACCGGGATCGCCTACAAGGATCGGGTTGTTTTTACGGCGGCGGCACAGCACCTGGATGCAGCGTTCAACTTCGTGGTCGCGGCCGATCAGCGGGTCGATATCACCTGCTGCGGCTTTGGCGTTCAGGTCCACACAGTATTTTTGCAGCGCGGTTTCTTCTTTGGCTGGCTCGTCGCCGTCAAAGTTCAAATCCTCGATGTCATCGGACCCTGTGATCGGGCGGCTGTCGCCGAAGCTGGGGTCTTTGGCAACGCCGTGGGAAATATAGTTCACCGCGTCATAGCGGGTCATGTCCTGTTCTTGCAGGAAATACGCCGCGTGGCTTTCCCGTTCGGCAAAGATCGCGACCAGCACGTTTGCGCCTGTCACTTCGTTGCGCCCTGAAGATTGCACATGGATTGCAGCGCGCTGGATGACCCGCTGAAAGGCGGTGGTCGGCGCGGCTTCTGATCCGTCAATTTCGGAAATCAAACTGTCCAGTTCGGTATCCAGAAATTGCGTTACGGTGGTGCGCAATCCAACCAGATCCACCTCGCAAGCGCGCATCACCTGCGCGGCGTCGGTTTCATCAATCAGCGCCAGAAGCAGATGTTCCAGCGTGGCAAGTTCGTGTTTGCGCTCGTTGGCATGGGCCAAGGCTGCGTGGATTGCATTTTCTAGGCTGCTCGAAAAAGATGGCATACGATCTAGACTTTCATTTTTGCAGCGCTCTGCGAAACGCTGATTACCCCATTGCCCTAGACTTCGGCGAGAATACAAAACCTTCAAGGGTTTTTTGTAAAATTAACCGTAAAAGTTTCGTAACAGAGTCTTTTTAGCCGCGTTTGCGGGCTGTCGGGCCTGTTTGCGTGACACAAAAATCTAGGGTGCGCGTTGCACGGGGCAAGGCGCAATTTGCCGATTTTAACGAACGGTGACGCTGCTGGGTACCGTTCGGTAATAGTTCGGGGCCAGTCAGCCCTAGCGTTTCACAGGCACCAGCAAGGTTTCGGGGCGCACGCGTTCGGCGTCTTTGAACAGCGAAAACGATTGGTTCACATAGTTCACTGCGGCGGATGTATGGTCGATGAAACCTTCCAACTCGGGGGTGAGCTGGGCTTCGACCATAGAGACCGACCGGTCCTGCGGATTTGTTTCAAATTGTACATAGAACCAAGGCTGCCCCCGTTTCAGGATCAGGTCCTGCGCGGTGTCATGCCATTCAAAGGCCCACATCAAGGGGCGTGGCCAGTTGTTAATGGCAAAGCGCCCGCCAAAGATGGTGCCGGGCAGGGGCGTTTTGGTGTAATGCATAAAAGCCGAAAGCTGGGTCATGTAGACAGGTTCATCTGCGATAAACGTATAGGGCAGGGAAATCTGCACTGTCGGGCGATCCGGATAGCGCCATTCGTGTTCGGCCGTCAGATGCAGTTTCTTGGACAGCACATTGCCACGCACGGGGCTGGCGTCACCGTTCATATTGCGCAGACCGGGTTTGCCTTTGTCATCCCGCACAAATCGCAGGTGCAGATCATAGGGCACGCGGATCATAAAGTAGCGGCTTTCCATGTTGATGATCGCAGGACAGCGCGAGGCGGATTTGGCGTGGTTGCGGTTCACTTCAGCCGATCTGATCCGTTCGGGCGGGGCATAGACAACCCCCGAGCGTTGCTCGTTCAACAGCCAGCCCACACGGACAGGGCCAGAGCGGGGGGCGGGATGGGCGTCTTTGGGGTCGAACCAGTCTTTAAGGGCCAAAGCGGTGTGTCTTTCTGTTCAATCGGGCTGTTGAGCAGGCAGTCTAAACAGGGTCAGGCCCCTGTCAAACCTGTATCAAACCCGTCAATGCTGGTTGTGTTTTTAAGGCGGCGGTAGTCTGCCAGTTCGGCGTCGGATTTATGATCGGCCCAACGGGTCAGGTTTTCCCGTTCCCCCTGATAATCAAACAAGGGCACGCCGTAACCGCAGGAGGTTTGCACCAAGTCGATGTCCAGCACAACAATCTGGCGGGCGTTTCGCGGGGCGGTGCCATCGTAGTGGGCATCCAGCAGGGCGTTATATTCAGGGGTGTCGCGCTGATGCACGCTTCCCTGCCCATACAGGCGCAAAATGCGCGGCGGCCCGTCAAAGGCACAGGTCATGATGGTCATGCGCGGCGACAGACGTGTCAGCGCGGCGGTTTCATTGCCAGAGCCGATGTAATCCAGATAGGCCACCTGATTTGCGTTTATAATGCGAAACACATCTGTCGGGCGGGGGGAAATATTCACCCGTCCCGTAGGCGCTGCGGCCCCTGTGAAAAAGATGTTCTGACGGCTCAGGAAATCCTGATGCTTGTCAGACAGGCAGTCAAATTGTTCAGCCATGAAATGCTCGTGTTTAAAGGGTCGGTTTAAAAGTCGGTTAAAAATTGTCTTTGCGGGTGCGGATTTCGGCGAATACCTGTGCGTCTGTCGCGGTTTCCATGCCAAGGGCGGCTTTGACCTTGGGGTGGTTGGCGCGCAGGAACGGGTTGGTCGCCAGTTCCAGCCCCAGATTGGACGGCACCGTGGGTTCACCTTTGGCGCGGGCTTCTTCGGTCGCTTTCATCCGTGCGATATAGCTTTCGTTGTCGGGTTCAATGGTCATGGCGAATTTACCGTTGCTGGTGGTATATTCATGGCCGGAATAAATGGTCATGGCGCGGGGCAGGGCGTGGAATTTATGCAATGTGGCCCATTGCTGATCCATCGTGCCTTCAAACACGCGACCACAGCCCCAAGCCATCAGACTGTCGGCAGTGAAGGCGGCCAAGGCCTCGTCAAAGATAAAGGCGATATGGCCAAGAGTATGACCCGACACATCCATCACGCGGCAGGTTTCTGCGCCCAGTTGAAATGTATCCCCGTCTGACAGCTGCGATTCCAGCGGTGGCAGGCGATAGGCATCAGGCGCGCCCCCTGAAACAGAGGCACCGGTGGCCGTGCGCAATTCTTCGACGCCCATGATGTGATCGTCGTGGTGGTGGGTCAGCAAAATGTGATCCAGCGACCAGCCTTTTGCATCCAGAACCGCCAGAATGGGTTTGGCGTCTGGTACGTCTACAACTGCAACCTGATCGGTTTCGGTTTCGCGCAGGATAAAAGCGTAATTATCCGACAGACAAGGAACGGTAATGATCTCTAAGGGCATGGCGTTTTGTTCCTCATCATGATTTAACTTCGAGTTTAGTCTGGCCGAACTTGCAGGGCGATGCAATGCACTTGGATGTGGTTGATCTTCATTCCTTCTATTACCGCACCAAACTGGGGCGGATCGCGCAGCGTGCCTTGCGTGAACGTATTGTGGCGCTCTGGCCCAATACCAAGGGGCAAACCGTGGCGGGATTCGGGTTTGCGGGGCCGATGTTGCGCCCGTTTCTGGTGGACAGCCGGCGGGTGATGAACCTGATGCCGGGGCAACAGGGTGTGATGCCCTGGCCCGACGGTCTGCCCAATCATTCGGTGATGATTGAAGAAACCCAATGGCCTGTGGCCACTGGCCAGATCGACCGTCTGATCGTGCTGCACGGCTTGGAAACCTGCGAGCGGCAGGCGGAGCTGTTAGACGAAATCTGGCGTGTGCTTGGACCGGGGGGGCGGGCTTTGTTTGTGGTGCCCAATCGTACGGGGCTGTGGGCGCGGCGGGACAAGACGCCGTTCGGCTTTGGGCGGCCTTATAGTTTCAGCCAGTTGGAATCCCAGTTGCGCAAACACGGGTTTGTTCCGGGTCGACAGATTTCAGCGCTGTTTTCGCCGCCCAGCCACCGCGCATCCGTGGTGCGTTCGGCGCAGGTGTTTGAACGGTTCGGCGCGAAATTGTCGTGGATTTTACCCGCAGGTGCGGTGATGGTCGAGGTGACGAAACAGGTCCACGCTCCCACACGCCCCGGTTTGGGCGAAGCCGTGCGTAAACCCCTAGAGGCACTTGAAGGGATCACCAAACCTGTCGGTAAACCTGTGCGCGGCCGCGACGGCTTGATCTAACCCCGTCCTGAACAAACTGTCCCGAACAGGCGCCACTGCTGACAAACTGGGTCAGTAGGGTCTGGCATCGGACCTTTCACTGTCTGTTTGCGGTTGGCAATCGCGGGGGGCTTTGTATAGGTGGGGCAACTCTAAAAATACACTGGATGATAAGATGTTCCGGATTGCTCTGATCCTCGGCCTGATGTCGGCCGTTGGCCCGTTTGCCATTGATATGTACCTGCCTGCCTTGCCGCTGATTGCGCAGGATCTGAATGCCTCTGTTGCGGCGGTGCAAGGCACAATTACCGCGTTTTTTCTGGCCTTCGGCCTGTCGCAACTGATCTATGGGCCGTGGTCCGATCAGGTGGGGCGCAAACTGCCGATCTATTTCGGCATGGTGATTTTTGTTCTGGGGTCGCTTGGCTGTATTTGGGCCCCGACCATCGAATTGCTGACTGGTTTCCGCTTTATGCAAGGCTTGGGGGCTGCGGTTGTGATGGTGCTGCCCCGCGCGATTATCCGTGATCTGTATACTGGCAATGATGGCACCAAAATGATGGCGATGATTATGCTGGTGATCAGCGTCTCGCCGATGCTGGCACCTTTGGCGGGCAGTCTGCTGCTGTTGATGTCTGGCTGGCGTCTGTTGTTTGGCGTTTTTGTGATTGCCGCTTTGTCCAGTCTGGCGATGGCCCGCTTTGCGCTGCCCGAAACCCTGCCCCCTGAAAAACGCGTGGCAGTGAACGGGGCGAATCTGCTGCGGGGCTGTAAGACCCTGCTGACAGACCGCAGCTTTATGGCGCTGACCTTCGTGGGGGCCTTTGGCATGGGGTCGTTCTTTGTGTTCATCGCTAGCGGATCGTTTGTTTATACGGGGGAATTCGGCCTGTCGCCCATCGGGTTCAGCATCGCTTTTGCGGTCAATGCGATCGGCTTTTTCGGGGCATCCCAACTGGCCGCACCAATCGGTGCGCGTTTGGGGATGCTGCGGGTGGTGCGCATCGGGGTCTTTGGTTTTGCCGCTGTGACGGTGATGTTGTTGGCGCTTGGGCTGGCAGGTTTGGTGAACCTTTACGTTCTGGTCGCCATGCTGTTTTGCGCTAATGCCTTTCTGGGGGTGGTCATCCCCACAACCATGGTTCTTGCACTGGAAGAGCACGGCGACATTGCCGGGCTGGCGTCATCCTTGGGGGGGATGTTGCAGATGCTGACTGGGGGATTGATGGTGACGTTGGTGGGGCCGTTTTTCGACGGAACCTCGCTGCCAATGATCGCAGCGATTGCAGTCTGTGGCGTAATGGCGCTGGTGATTTGTCTGGCGATGATCCGGCCCCAGCGGATGCCCGCTGCAACCTGACTTTACGCGCAAACTGAACGCTCTGCGGGCGGAGTTGATTCCGCCTGCAGATAGTGTCCTTGGCATCTGGCCGTAATCGGCAAATTTTCTACAGAATTGACGGATCAAATCTGGGCCCCATATCCCTTTGATCGAACGAAAAGCACCGATGTGGATTTGATCTGCTGCATGGGATACAGGCCTCCGGTACTGCGCAGGTACGGTGCAGGTACGGTGCTTACCATGATTTCCGTCGGATAAGATTCGACAAATAACCGACTAAATGCGTCCAAAATCGTCAAAGACGGCGCAAAAAATGCTCAAAATCGGGCGCAGATTGTCGCGTTTTTGGTTAAGTTGTTGAAAGGTAACGATATTCCATCGGATGGGGTGCGCAATGGGTTGTTGCGCCAAGAGGATACCTTTGCTATCACCGCGCTGATTTGAAGGGGTAGGCATTTGCTTGCCTCTGACTTGTGCAAATCTGATGTCGCCGATGAGCGGTGGCAAGACAAAATCGGAAGGGTTTTCGTGTCTGACAAAGGTTCGATATCGTCAGGGATTGCTGTGCGCTACGCCACAGCCGTTTTTGAGCTGGCTAAAGAGGCCAAAAAACTCCCCGCTTTGGAAACTGATCTTGACGCGTTGACAGCAGCGTTGGAAGACAGCACCGACTTTGTCGAGCTGATTTCCAATCCCGTCTACACGCGCGACGAGATGGCCGCTGCGGTTGCCGCCATTGGCAAAAAAATGAAACTGACACCAATTGTTGTGAACACACTGGGCTTGATGGCGCAAAAACGCCGTCTGTTTGTGTTGCCCGCATTGGTTACTGCCGTAAAAGGCATGATCGCTGACGAAAAAGGCGAAGTCAGTGCCGAGGTAACAGCTGCCAAAAAGCTGACCAAAGCACAGGAAGACAAACTGACCAAGACGCTGAAAGCGTCTATTGGTAAGGAAGTAATCGTAAATGTAACCGTCGATGAAGGTCTTATCGGCGGTTTGATCGTTAAAGTGGGCTCAAAGTTGATTGATACATCGATCAAATCCAAGCTCTCCAATCTTCAAAATGCAATGAAAGAGGTCGGATAATGGGTATCCAAGCTGCAGAAATCTCTGCGATCCTCAAGGACCAGATCAAAGGCTTTGGTAAAGACGCCGAAGTGGCCGAAGTTGGCCGTGTTCTGTCCGTGGGTGATGGTATCGCGCGTGTACACGGGCTGGACAATGTTCAGGCTGGTGAGATGGTTGAGTTCCCCGGTGGTATCCGCGGAATGGCGCTGAACCTTGAAAGCGACAACGTTGGTGTTGTTATCTTCGGGTCCGACCGCGACATTAAAGAAGGCGATATCGTCAAGCGCACGAACTCTATTGTGGACGTGCCTGTTGGTCCGGAACTGCTGGGTCGTGTTGTTGACGGTCTTGGCAATCCTATTGACGGCAAAGGCCCGATCAAAACCAAGAAGCGTATGCAGGCGGAAATCAAAGCGCCGGGTATTATCCCGCGTAAATCGGTTCACGAGCCGATGCTGACAGGTCTGAAATCTGTAGACGCCCTGATCCCCGTTGGCCGTGGCCAGCGCGAATTGATCATTGGGGACCGTCAAACAGGTAAAACAGCCATCGCGCTGGACACAATCCTGAACCAAAAATCCTACAACGACGCAGCAAAAGACGATTCAGAAAAACTGTTCTGTATCTATGTTGCGATCGGTCAAAAGCGTTCAACTGTTGCCCAGCTGGTTAAAAAGCTGGAAGAAACAGGCGCGATTGAATACACAATCGTTGTTGCTGCTACCGCGTCCGATCCTGCACCTATGCAGTTCCTGGCCCCTTATGCAGCCACATCCATGGGCGAGTATTTCCGTGAAAACGGTATGCACGGCCTGATGATCTATGATGACCTTACAAAACAAGCTGTGGCCTATCGTCAGATGTCCCTGCTGCTGCGTCGTCCACCCGGACGTGAAGCCTACCCAGGGGATGTTTTCTACCTGCACTCTCGCTTGCTGGAACGCTCTGCGAAAATGAACGAAGAAAACGGCTCCGGCTCGCTGACAGCTTTGCCAGTGATCGAAACCCAAGGCGGCGACGTTTCTGCGTTTATTCCAACCAACGTGATTTCCATCACCGACGGTCAGATCTTCCTGGAAACCGAACTGTTCTACCAAGGCATCCGCCCTGCGTTGAACACAGGTCTGTCCGTTTCCCGTGTGGGGTCTTCTGCACAAACAAACGCGATGAAATCTGTTGCGGGTTCGATCAAACTGGAATTGGCCCAGTATCGTGAAATGGCTGCCTTCGCGCAGTTCGGTTCCGATCTGGACGCATCCACACAGCAATTGCTGAGCCGTGGTGCCCGCCTGACCGAACTGTTGAAACAAGCGCAATATTCGCCGCTGACCAACGCAGAGCAAGTTGTTGTTCTGTATGCTGGTACAAACGGGTTCCTCGACAAAATCGCCGTAAGCGATGTGGGTCGTTTCGAATCCGGTTTGTTGGCGCATATGCGTGGCGCTGCCAAAGATGTTCTGGACTTCATCGCGAATGAAGACCCGAAAATCAAAGGCGAAGCCGCTGACAGAGTGAAAGCCGCCGTCGAAGCCTTTGCAAAAGACTTCGCTTAAACATTGGCCCCTTAGGAACAAGGAGTTTGCTGGATGGCAAACCTTAAAGACCTAAAAATGCGGATCGAGAGTGTCAAAGGCACTCGGAAGATCACCAAGGCCATGCAGATGGTTGCGGCTGCAAAGCTGCGCCGTGCCCAAGAAGCTGCCGAAGCGGCCCGCCCTTATGCGGAACGTATGAACGCAGTGATGGGAAATCTGGCTGGTGCCGCGGCGGGCTCTGAGAGCGCGCCACGGCTGCTGGCAGGCACTGGTAAAGACGATGTGCATTTGCTGATCGTTGCAACCTCCGAACGGGGGTTGTGCGGTGGGTTCAACGCGTCGATTGTTAAAAAAGCCCGTCAGGATGCTCAAAAGCTGATCGCCGCTGGTAAAACCGTTAAAATTCTGACCGTTGGCAAAAAAGGCCGCGAGCAGTTGAAACGGGACAATGCTGACAAGATGATCAATCACGTCGATATGTCTGAAGTGAAACGTCTGGGGTATGTGAATGCCCTGGATATCGCCAATGACGTAATGGCCCGTTTCCAAGCGGGTGAATTCGACGTAGCGACGATCTATTTCAGTGAATTCCAGTCGGTTGTGACGCAAGTCCCAACAGCCTTGCAGCTGATCCCGGCCAAGTTCGAAGTGGACGAGTCTGCCGAGAAACCGTTTTACGATTACGAACCCAGTGAAGAAGAAATTCTTGCTGATCTGCTGCCTCGTGCTTTGACAACGTCGGTATTTGCCGCGCTGTTGGAAAACGCTGCATCAGAGCAGGGCGCACGGATGTCCGCTATGGACAACGCGACGCGCAATGCGGGTGAAATGATCGACAAACTGACAATTCAGTACAACCGTAGCCGCCAAGCCGCGATTACGAACGAACTGATCGAGATTATCTCGGGCGCTGAAGCGCTCTAAGAACGGAGAAACACATTATGGCAAATGCTGTAGGTAAAATTACTCAGGTGATCGGGGCGGTTGTTGACGTTCAGTTCTCTGACGAACTGCCACAAATCCTGAACGCGCTGACCTGCGACAACCACGGGAACACATTGGTTCTCGAAGTTGCGCAGCACCTTGGCGAAAACACCGTACGGACTGTTGCGATGGACGCGACCGAAGGTCTGGTCCGCGGTCAAGACGTTACAGACACCGGCGGTCCGATCATGGTTCCGGTTGGAACGGCCACTTTGGGCCGCATCCTGAACGTTGTTGGGGAACCAGTGGACGAACAAGGTCCGGTGAAAACCAAAACAACACGTTCGATCCACCAACCTGCACCAGACTTTGCAGAGCAGTCCACTGCTTCTGAAATTCTGGTAACAGGCATCAAAGTTGTAGACCTGCTGGCTCCTTACACAAAAGGTGGTAAAATTGGTCTGTTCGGTGGTGCGGGTGTTGGTAAAACAGTTTTGATCATGGAATTGATCAACAACATCGCGAAAGTGCACTCTGGTCTGTCCGTATTTGCGGGTGTGGGCGAGCGGACACGTGAAGGGAACGATCTGTATCACGAGATGATCGAATCCGGCGTTATTGTTCCTGACGATCTGGAAAAATCCAAAATTGCGCTGGTTTACGGCCAAATGAACGAACCTCCGGGTGCGCGTATGCGGGTTGCCCTGTCCGGTCTGACACTGGCTGAACAGTTCCGTGACGAAACCGGTGCTGACGTTCTGTTCTTCGTGGACAACATCTTCCGCTTCACACAAGCGGGTTCCGAGGTGTCTGCGCTTCTGGGTCGTATCCCGTCTGCTGTGGGCTATCAGCCGACACTGGCAACCGACATGGGCGCCATGCAGGAACGGATTACATCCACCAAATCCGGTTCGATTACTTCCGTACAAGCGGTTTACGTGCCTGCGGATGACCTTACCGACCCTGCGCCTGCGACATCGTTTGCCCACCTTGATGCGACAACCGTTCTGGACCGTTCGATTTCGGAAAAGGGTATCTACCCTGCTGTGGACCCGCTGGGTTCCACATCCCGTCTGCTCGATCCCCTGATCATCGGCGAAGAGCACTACAAAGTTGCGACCGACGTTCAGCAAGTTCTGCAACGCTACAAGTCCCTGCAAGACATCATCGCCATCCTTGGGATGGACGAGCTGTCCGAAGACGATAAACTGGCTGTGGCCCGTGCGCGTAAGATTGAACGCTTCTTGTCCCAACCGTTTGACGTTGCGAAAGTATTTACTGGCGCAGACGGCAAACAGGTTCCACTAGAAGACACGATTTCTTCGTTCAAAGCTGTTGTTGCTGGTGAATATGATCACCTTCCAGAAGCAGCCTTCTACATGGTTGGCGGCATCGACGAAGTGATTGCCAAAGCCGAGAAAATGGCTGCGGCTGCTGCTTAAGGCGACGCGAAACCCGTCTGACCGGAACGATTTCGGTCAGACGCTTTAAACAAAGGATTGGTTCCTAATGGCTACCATGCAATTTGATCTGGTTTCCCCAGAACGCAAGCTGGCCTCGCTTGAAGCATCCGAGGTTGAAATCCCTGGCGCTGATGGCGATTTTACAGCCATGCCGGATCACTCGCCCTTGCTGACTACCCTGCGCCCTGGTGTGCTAAAGGTTAAGGCCGGGTCTGACGTGACTGAATATGTTGTCACTGGCGGCTTCGTTGAAGTTTCTCCTACGGCGACATCGGTTTTGGCTGAAATGGCGGTGCCAAAGGCAGATGCGTCGGCTGATTTTATCAACGGCTTGGTTGACGACGCCCAAAAGGCGGCTGAAATACTGACAGGTCCTGAACGGGATGTGGCAAACAAACGTGTTTCAGATACAAAGGCTTTGTTGGATTTGATCTAAATCCTGACAAAATCTTGCCTAAAACACCAGTTAAACCCCGCCCTTGACGCGGGGTTTTCTTGTTTTAAGCTTCGCCAATTATTGAAGTGAAGCCTGTAATGAAAAAGCTATACGCCTCGGTGACGGGAATCGATCAAGGATCGGTGCAATTGTTTTCAGATTTTGAAGACGACGGAGAGATGTGGTCAGGCCAAGGTGATCGGGAACGTTGGATGCCTGTGTTGTTTTCCGAACCATTCAAATCGATTCCGGCTGTTTTCATTTCCCTTGAGTTGCTGGACCTGCATTCCGGTGCCAACCACCGCACAGTTACTTTGGCGGAAAACGTCACAAAAACCGGTTTTGATGCCGTGCTGCGCACATGGGGTGACACCCGTATCGCACGGGCCAGCGCCGCGTGGATGGCCATAGGCGAGGTGAAGGGCGATGAGGACTGGGATATAGACTACGGCAGTTAACGGCGGGTTAAACGTCCTCTGTGCCGCCTAAGACTGGTTCACCGCAGGCGGGCTTTGCAAGATACCCGCAATCGTGTGCAAGGCTGCCTCGAATTCCGCATCTGTCAGTTTCGCGCCAAATGTTATCCGCGCCGCATTGGGGGCTTTGCCGTCAATCAACGCAAATTCATCCGCAGGGCGCACCAGTACATTTAGCAGTTCGCACGCCCGTTGAAACGACGAAGAGCGCCAGCCAGAGGGCATATTCAGCCAGACAAACGGCACTTTGGGATGCCAGTTCAGCCGCCATTGTCCCAATATATTTGCCGCCATTTTCGCCCGTCGATCAATATATGCCAACATACGGGTGCGGATCGCCTCGGCGTCACCGCTGGTGATCAACTCGGTGGCAAGGTCGCAGATGATTTGCGACACCCCATAACAATTTGACAGCACAGTGGCGCGGGCTTCGGCCCCGAACCCCGGGGGCGTCACCAGATAACCAATGCGCAGGCCGGTGGACACTGATTTGGACATGGCACCAATATACCAAACCCGATCCGGCGCGATGGAATACATCGACGGCACATCGGAGGAAAAGATGCCAAACGCATCATCGTCGATGATTTTCAGGTCATATTTTGCGGCCACCCGCGACAGGGTAATCCGCCGTTGTAGCGTTGTGATCTGGGTCGTCGGGCTGTGCACTGCAAAGGAGCTTACCAGCACTTGAGGCCCATGTTTGCGGCAAATTTGTTCCAGTTGCTCGGGGATGATTCCTTCGTCGTCCCGCTCGACAGATACAATCACAGCGCGCAGCATATTGGCGGCGTGGCGCAGACCGGGGAAGACCAGTTCATCGGCCACAATCACGGGGGAGGGGCCGACGAGAAGGGTTTGCAGCGCAATCAACATGGCGTTCTGCGCGCCGTATGTGATGGCGATATCATCGGGCGCGGGCTGCACATCGGTGTAAGATAACCATTGGGCGATTGCCTCAAATGTGCTGTGTCCCCGTGCGGGATCGGGGTAATCGGCCAGATCATTCACACCGCTGGTGGCAATTTTGGCCAATGTGGCACGAATGATCGCATCTTGCCCCAGATCAGGGCTTTTGGTGCCGCGCAGATCCATTTTCAGGTTCGACGCGCCAAGATGCAACGAATCATGGTTCAGATTGCGCAGGGCATTGCGGGACTGTGCCACAAAGGTTCCCCGCCCCACAGCGGCATCCAGCAATCCATCATCCGTAGCACGGCGATAGGCGCGGGCCACGGTGCCCGGAGTGATTTGCAATTCCCATGCCAAATCCCGTACAGGCGGCAGTTTTTGGCCCGGATCAAGTTCGCCAGCCGCAATCGCTTCGCGCAGGGAATGCACAAGGGCGAGATATTTGGGTCCAGTGGATTGTGTTAAGGATGGGGGCCAAATTGTACCCATTACAATGTTTTCCTAGCTTTCGTTTTGCAGTGATTGTATCAATATATTGTACAGTAAGTACGAATTGTATCAACACAAAAATGGAGCGCGATATGCCACTAGCACATACAAGTCACATCGCGCTGGCAGAGGATCTCTGTTCGCGCGCAACCATTCCTTTCACCGCCGGAGTCGCCCTTAAAGTGGCGCATCTGGTGCTGACATGGGCGGATCGCAAACAGGCACGAACGATCCTGCGAAATATGGAACAACACCGTTTGGATGATCTGGGGCTGTCACGCGATCAGGTCTATCTAGAGGCGTGCAAACCGTTCTGGCGTCGTTAAGACTGGCCGGAACTGGGCTGCCCGAAATGTCCTTTACCTCGGCATTTCGGGCAGAATAACAATAACTTACTTATAGTGACCGTCGTAGATCGGGCCCAATGTGTCTTCGTCAAAAAGCGACGAAACGCTGGTTCCGTTTGAAATATTCATGATGGCTTGGGCCAGCATCGGCGCGGTTGGGACGATGCGGATTTTGTCGCAGGCCGCCACTTGCGGGGTGGCTTGGATGCTGTCTGTGATGACCAGTTGTTTCATGGACGAATTGGTGATCCGTTCCACAGCAGGGCCGGACAGAACGCCGTGGGTGATGTAGGAATGAACCTCTTTCGCGCCCATTTCGATCAATGTATCAGCGGCTTTGCACAATGTACCAGCGGTGTCGCAGATGTCGTCTACAATGATACATTTCTTACCAGTCACATCACCGATCACTGTCATTTCAGCGATCTCACCCGGTGCATTGCGGCGTTTGTCCACGATGGCCAGCGGTGCGTCGATCCGTTTGGCCAGCTCGCGGGCCCGTGCAACACCCCCTACATCCGGTGAAATGACCATGACTTCGGACAGATCTTCGAAGTTGTGTTTCACATCCAGCGCAAAAACCGGCGCGGCATAAAGGTTATCTACGGGAATGTCGAAAAAGCCTTGGATCTGTGTGGCGTGCAGGTCCATGGTCAAAACCCGCTCAATCCCGGCTTCGGCGATCAGATTGGCCACCAGTTTGGCAGAAATCGGCGTGCGCGCTTTGGTGCGGCGGTCTTGGCGGGCGTATCCGAAATAGGGGATCACAGCGGTGATGCGGGCGGCTGACGACCGGCGCAAGGCGTCGGAAATAATCAGCAATTCCATCAGGTTGTCATTGGCAGGATTGGACGTGGACTGGATAATGAACATATCCTCGCCGCGCACGTTTTCGTAAACTTCGACGAAAATTTCCTGATCGTTGAACCGTTCTATCCGCGCATCCACGGGTTTGACCGCTTTGCCACGGTGCATGGACATACGTCGTGCAATGGCCTCGGACAGGGTTTTGTTGGAATTGCCGGCGATCAGCTTCGGCTCGATTATGGATTTCATGGCAGAGAGTCCCTAGCAGCGGATTGGACCGTTACAGTCAGGCTGTTCTGTAACAGTTCTGTTAGGCGTGGCCATAACAAAGCGCGGGGGGTTTGCATAGGGAATATGGCAGGCTAATCAGGGTTAAATCAAACAAAGGACGACCGGCCATGGCCCATATTGATTATTTCACCATCACACTTTCCCCTTTTGCCTATCTGGCAGGGCAGGGATTAGAAGAGGTCGCCAAAAAACATGGGGCGACCATCACCTACAAGCCGTTCAACCTGATGCAGGTGTTTGAACAAACCGGCGGCACCCCGCCCGCCAAACGCCATCCCGCCCGTCAAGCTTACCGCATGCAGGAACTGGCACGGATCGCAAAGCGGAACAATCTGCCGATCAACCTGAAGCCGGCGTATTTCCCTGCAAACCCTGCCCCAAGTTGTTATGCTTTGATCGCAGCCCAAGATGCGGGTGGCGGTGATCTGGGCGGTTTGTGCCAGGGGTTTATGAGCGCGTGTTGGGCTGAAGACAAAGACCTGGCGGATGATGCCGTTATCCGCGCCTGTCTGGAAGCGAATGGGTTTGATCCGAAACTGGCAGACAGCGGGCTGTTAAGCGGCGCGCAGACTTTTGAAAAGAACACAGAAGAAGCTTTGCAACGCAACGTCTTTGGTGCGCCCAGCTACGTTGTGGGCGATCAAGTGTTCTGGGGCCAAGATCGTCTAAGCTATCTGGACGATTACCTGTCAGAAATAGGATAAGTTACGTGCCGGATTGTTTTACCAGACACGCGGGTCACGGCCCGCGTAAAGCGCTTTTTGTTCACTGTTCTTTATCGTCGGGCAAAAGCCTGATTCCCTTGATGGAGCATTTCAGCGATGAAATGACCATGGTTGCGGTGGATTTGCCCGGCCAGGGGAAGTCGCCGATGCCCGATATGACGCGGGACTATCAGACCCAATGTGTCGAAAATTGTATTGCTTTGATCGAGGACAGCGGTGGGCCGCAGGATCTGGTCGGCCATTCGTTTGGGGCCACAGTTGCGCTGCGTCTGGCCGCGCTGCGCCCTGATCTGGTGCGCTCTCTGGTCCTGTTCGAGCCTGTATACTTTGGGCTACTTGGGGATGCAGGGCATTCGTCTTACGACGAATTACAATCCGAGGAAGGCCCGATCAACCAAGCGGTTACGGCTGGGGATATGGTGACGGCGGCCAAGCTGTTTCTGACCCGTTGGGGCCTGCCCGGTGAATGGGATCGTTTGCCCGAGGCGGCCCGTCAGGGCATGGCGCAACGCATGTGGGTTATCCCCGCGCAGCATGATGCAATCATTGCAGATAATGACATTCGGATGCGGCTTTCAGCACTTAGTGATGTGACTTGTCCCACATTGGTGATGCGCGGGGGGGACAGTCCTGATGTAATGACGGCTGTGACCGAAGTGATCAGGGACGCGATGCCAAACGCAGCTTTGGATGTGTTGGCGGGGGCGGGGCATATGCTGCCGATCACCCATGCCGACGCCTGCGCTACGCGGTTGCGGGCGTTTTGGCAGCTGTAGGGTTTTGGGATTGTAGCGGCGGCCCCTCCCGTTGGGAGGGGGCCTGCGGCGCGGATATTTGCCCCAAAAAGAGGATGGGCGGTCCGTTTATCCTTGGACGAAGGCGACAAACGCGTCGATTTCGGCGTCTGTGGTGGACCAGCTGCACACAAGGCGGCAGGTCAGGAATTCATCGTCGGGGCCGGTTTCGGGGTGATCGCCCGGCCAAGGGTGATACATGGCCCCGCCGGCTTTGGCCCGTGCATGCGCGGCGCGGGACATGCCGCAGAACAGCATGTTTGCTTGGCGCGGATGCAGCAGTTTGAAGCTGTTGATTTTGGTTAATCCTGCTTCCAGTCTGGCCCCTGCGTCATTGGCTTGTTTGGCCAGTTTCAGCCACAGATCATCTGTCAGATAAGCCTCCATCTGGGCGGAAAGATAGCGGTGTTTGGAAAACAGATGCCCGCCCCGTTTGCGGCGCAGCTCGAATTCCCAGGCTTTGGCGGGGTCAAAGATGATCACTGCTTCAACCCCGAGCAGGCCGTTTTTTGTGCCGCCAAAGGACACCACGTCAATGCCTGCTTTCCACGTCATTTCCGCAGGGGTACAGCCAAGCGCCACCAAAGCGTTGGTGAAACGCGCGCCATCAAGGTGGGTGCCAATGCCAAGGTCATGGGCGGTTTTGCACAGTTCGGTGATTTCGGGCACGGTATAGAGCGTGCCCATTTCGGTCACATTGGTGATCGACAGGGCACCACGCTGGATGTTGTGAACCCCCAGAACGCCGGTGCTGTTGGCGCGGGCGCGGAATTCTGCGGGGTGGATTTTCGCGTCAGCCCCTTCGAGCAGGGTCAGTTTGGCCCCGCCTGTGAAAAATTCCGGCGCGCCGCATTCGTCTTCTTCGATATGGGAATGGCGGTGGCAAAAGACGGTCTGCCAAGGGGCTGTCAGCACAGATAGGGACAGGGCGTTGGCGGTGGTTCCGGTGGACACAAGGTAAACGGCGGCGTCGGGGGCTTCGAATATATCGCGGATTTTGGCGGTGACCCGGTCCATGATTTCGTCGTTGCCGTAAGATTGGGCATAGCCTGTGTTGGCTTTGCTCAGGGCCTCCATCACCTCGGGGGCGGCGGGGGCGGCGTTGTCAGAGGCGAAATACATTATTGAAATCCTTCCACAATATAATCTTCATAGTCGTCTTCTTCTACGTCATATTCAGGCACTGTCTGACCTGCAACCGAATTGCCGCTTTTGGCTGTGCTGTCTGGATCACCCGTCAACAGCGGGTGCCACGCAGGCAGGCGCTTGCCCTCATGTAGCAGGCGATAGGCGCAGGTGCTGGGCATCCAATGGGCGTTGCGTTCAATGTTTTCAGGGGTCAGCACCACGCAGCCCGCCACCATCTGTTTGCGCAAAGGATAGTTGCCGCAGGAACAGGTTTTATCGTCAAAGAGGCGGCAGGCGATATTCGTATAGGCCACGCCGCCCGTGTCTTCGTCTTCCAGTTTCAGCAGGCAGCATTTGCCACAGCCATCGCACAGTGCTTCCCATTCCGGTCTGCTCATGTCGGCCAGATCGGTGGTGCGCCAGTAATTCTTGGCCAATTGGCCGCGTTTGATATGTTCGCTCATGGTGCAGTTCTTGAGCCGTTGGACGGGATTGTCTAGGGTAAAGACAAAAAACGGAGCAGATGATGCGGGAAACGGATCTCTACGGGCCAGTAAAAAGTTTTCTAGAGGCGCAGGGCTACACGGTGAAAGCCGAGGTGCAGGATTGTGACGTGGTGGCGGTGCGCGGCGAGGAAGACCCCGTGGTGGTGGAATTGAAGCTGCAATTGTCGCTGGCGTTATTGTTGCAAGGTGTGGACCGGCAATCCATCACCGATGCGGTTTATGTGGCTGTTCCTGCCGGGAAAACTGCGCGGTGGAAAGGGCAGGTCAAAGACGCGGTGCGCCTGTGTCGGAGGCTGGGGTTGGGGCTGCTAAGTGTGCGCAACGGGGCGGTACTGGTGCATGTGGACCCCGGTCCTTATGCACCACGCAAGTATAAACGGCGGCGGGAGTTGTTGCTGAAAGAGTTCCAGAACCGTGTGGGCGATCCGAATGTGGGGGGGCAAACAAAGCGCAAGATTATCACCGCCTATCGGCAGGATGCACTGCGTTTGGCGATGTATCTGGCGGATGCGGGGACGGTGAAGCCTGCTTTGGCGCGCAAGGAATTGGGCGTAGTCAAAGCGGCAGCGATTTTGCAATCGGATTATTATGGCTGGTTTGAACGGGTAGAGCGGGGGGTTTACGGGTTGCGGCCCCACGGGGTTGCGGCGTTGGAAACCTATGCGGATGTGGTGGCTTTGTTAAGGGCCTGATGTTTTTTGAGTATTTTTAGAACATTGAAGTTGGAATGTTATGTGTAATCTGCGAGGATTTCGCGGGCTTTGATACAGTCGTCTTGCATGGCGGTGATCAGGGCGTCGAGGCTTTCGAATTTAAGTTCGGGGCGCAGGTATTCCACCAAGGCTGTGGACAGGGTTGCGTCGTAAAGATCGCCTTCAAAATCAAACAGGAAGACTTCAAGGTTGGGGATGTCATTGTCTGCAAATGTCGGGCGGTCGCCAAGTGAGGCTGCGCCAAAATAATGGCCTTTATTCGGGCCGTCGAGCACATCCACAAGCACCGCATAGACGCCGTATTTGGGTAGGTGCAGGTCTGTTAGGGGGATGTTTGCGGTGGGGAAGCCCAGCTCGCGGCCCCGTTGGAAACCTTTTTCTACGGTGCCTTCGATGCGGTGCCAGTGGCCCAGCATACGGGTGGCGTCTTGGGGACGGCCCTCGGACAGGGCTTGGCGGATGGCGGTAGAGGAAAAATCGCCCTTTGCGTCATTGACCAGTGGGGCGATTGTGGTGCCAAAGCCGTGGGTCTTGCCCATTTCAGCCAGCAGATTGACATCGCCGCTGCGGCCCTTGCCAAAGCGGAAATCGGCCCCCACCACCAGATGTTTGATGCCAAGTCCGTTGACCAGCACGTCTGTCACAAAGGTTTCGGCGGGCAGGGCGGCAAGCGCGGTGTTGAACGGGATTTCGTAAAGGCGATCCAGCCCCAGCTTTTCAAACCTGTTGGCGCGGGTTTGGGCCGACATCAGGCGAAAGGCGGGGGCGTCTGGTTGGAACAGGCGGCGGGGGTGGGGTTCAAAGGTGACCACCCCCAAAGGAGCGCCGATTTCGGCTGCTGCTGCGCGGGCCAGTGCCAGCACGGATTGATGGCCCAAATGCACCCCGTCGAAATTGCCCATGGCAACAGAGGCGCCTTTTGCGGTGTCTGGCAGGTCTATATAAGTTTGATATCGTTGCATCTGGCCCGTGTCGGGCCTTGGCCCGTTAGTCTGTTGTGCGGCTTGGTGCTAGAACCAGCGCCGTGCCTTTCAGGACCACCGTATCGCCGACTGTGCAGACACAATCAAGGGTGACGCGCCGTTTTGCACTGTCAATTGCGGCGACTGTGACTGTGGCTTCTACATAGGCGTCAGGGCGCACGGGGGCGGTGAATTTCAGATCCTGTTTCATATAGATCGTGCCATGGCCCGGAAGTTGTTCCCCGATCACTGCGGAAATCAGCGAAGCGGACAACATGCCGTGGGCGATGCGGCCTTGGAACAGGGTGTTTTGGGCGTAATCGTCATCCAGATGCACCGGATTATGGTCGGTGCTGAGTTCCGCAAACAGCGCGATTTCGCGGTCGCCGATGACTTTGGCAATAGAGCGGGACATGCCGACTTCCATATCTTCGATGAAGATTGTGCCTTTTTGCGGGGCGAGGGTCAGTGTATCTGGCATGAGAGGCGTCCTGTGGCTGCGCGTGTGCCTTGGCTAATGGGAAAACGGGGTAGAAGCAAGCCTGTTGCGCAACATTACATCAAAAAATGACAATTTGTCGCAACAATCTTGCTTTGGTGATTGCCGTTGCTGTGTGCCTTAGCGCAAGTGGCCGATGGTGGCTGTTGGGCTAAGGCTATGTTTTTGAAGGAATGCTTCCAGTTTCTGCGGGTCGGGCTGTGGTCGGGTCGCGGTGTCTTCGGCAGCCAGCCCGCCAGAGATAAACAAAACGTCCATATTTTCGTTAATTGCGCCCAGAACATCCGTCATGATGCCGTCCCCGATGCACAGGATGCGGCTTTGGTCAATGTCGCGCCCTGCGGCGGCGGCCAGTCGGGTGCGGGCCAGATCATAGATCGGCGGGTGCGGTTTGCCGAAATAATGGGAAACGCCGCCCCGTTCGGTATAGGCGGCGGCCAAGGCACCTGCGCAATAAATACGTTTGTCGCCGTGATCCACTACGATATCGGGATTGGCACAGAGCAGTTCCAGCCCGTTGTTCTTGGCCTCTAGGAAGATCGCGGCGTAATCGGCAGGGGTCTCGGTTTGATCGTCGAACAGGCCGGTGCAGACGATGGCCTCTGCTTGATCCAGTGGCACACGGTTTATATTTTCCAGCCCCGGAATATCGGGGTCAGGGGCGAAAAACGGCAGATCCCGTTCGGGGCCGATGTGAAAGACGTTTTTGCCATAAGACCCTGACGCCAATGCCGCGCGCGCACTGTCACCACTGGTGGCGACCTCGTGGTATAAATCACGGGCGACGCCGATGCCGTCCAGTTGTATTTCAACAGAGGCTTTGGGACGGGGGGAATTGGTCAGCAACAGCACAAGTCCGCCGCTATCGCGAAACAGTTCAAGGGCGCGCACGGCTTCGGCAAAGGGGCGTTGACCGTTGTGCAAACAGCCCCAAAGATCGCAATAGACCGCGTCGTAATTGGCGGAAATTTCCGAGAAATGTTCGATGATGCGTGTCATGACGGCCCCTTGCGTGTTTGCGCGCGATCATTGCGAGTTTGGCGTGCTTGGCAAGGGCTATCCTGCGGGGCGGGGCAAAATCGCACTGGTGTATGGAAATTGGCGTAAGGGAATTGGCGGTGACGTGCGGTCATACGGGTTGTCCGGAAAAATGAATTCGCCTACCACTTTAGACGCATCAACGCAGGAAAGCCTTATGACAGATCACATCACCGTTCACACAGCCGAGCGCGTTACGACCGTGACCATAACACGCCCTGAAAAGCGCAACGCGATCACGCAGGCCATGTACGCCAAGATGGCGGATGCGCTGGCAGACTATGCCGCATCAGATGATGCGCGGGCTTTGGTTCTGACAGGCGCAGAGGATTATTTCACCGCGGGCAATGATCTAAAGGATTTTTCCACTGCTAATCGTTCGGATGAATTGCCCCCCGTGGCGCGGTTTCTGAACGGGATTTCCACCTGTCCGAAACCTGTGATTGCCGCGGTGAACGGCCCTGCGATTGGGGTCGGGCTGACCATGTTGCTGCACTGCGATCTGGTTTATGCCGCCCAATCCGCCACTTTTGATGCGCCGTTTGTCAAGCTGGGTTTGGTGCCAGAGGCGGCGTCTTCGATGTTGCTGGCGGGCTCGGTCGGGATGGCGGTAGCCAATGATGTGTTGCTGGCGGGGCGCAAGTTGACGGCGGCCGAGGCCCATGACTACGGGTTGGTGTCGCGGGTGTTTGCCGATGGGGATCTGATGGGGGAAGTCGCTGGCATCGCCCAGCATGTGGCGCGCTGTGCGCCTGTGTCCATGCAGCGGTCCAAATCCCTGATCCGCAACCAACGCGAACAGGTTGCGGCGCAAATGGCGGCTGAAAGTGTTCTGTTTGTAGAGCAGTTGAAATCGCCGGAATTCGCCGAAACCGTTGCGGCGATGATGCAAAAACGGGCGCCGGTTTATTCCTGAGCTAGTGTCGAAAACCGAATTTGACGACACAAAACAACGATGGCCCGCGCAAATACACTGCGCGGGCCCACGCATAAGTGAGCCAAGTCGAATCCCCTGAAAAACAGGGAAAACGGGTCACAAAAAACCCGCCTAAGTCTCAGACCTAGACGGGTTATTCCAATGTTATTTAAGCATTTTCGCTTCGAACGCTTTCAGCGACAGGCGTGAAGACGCATAGGCTTCGCGGCCTTTGGAATTCGCCAGTTCCGGGAATAGTTCAGTGATTTCGTCGCGTTGTGCGGCGGAAACGCTGGCCATTGCCTGATCCCCGGGTTGGAAGCTTTCGGTCCATGTGCCGTCTGACAGAACAACCTCGTGGTGGTTGAACATGAAGTGCACATAGGTGGTTTGTGATGCGCTGACCAAGGAAATGCCTTTGTCTGCGTTGACCAGATGTTTTGCCGCCACCAGAACCTCTGGTTCGTTGAACAGCAGGCCAACTTCGGCGTTGTTCACCAGAATGCGGTGGTTTTGGCTGACCAGCATATCCCTTTCCGGCAGACCTTTTCCAAGAGCCCCTTTGCGGATCAGGATTGGTTGCAGGTGCGGATTGGCTTGCAGTTCTGCGCCTGTCATGGCTTTGGAGCCCATCCAGCGGATTTCCTGTGCGCCGTTGTCCCTTGTGATGATCCGATCACCAACCTTCAGAGCCTCAACCCGCTTTTCGCCTTCCATCGTCGCAATCAAAGTGCCCGGTGTAAAGCAAGGCGGAGGTGTCGGGTCTAGGATGTTCTCAATTTCAGAGAAGTGCAATTCGCCAGTGATCGACCCGTCTGTGTCATCAATGAACTGAACCGTCCCAGACGTAGAGTCTCCATCCGCATCAACAGTCTGGTTGATGATCTGATAGTTGCCTACATTGGTCAGATCCAACGTATCATAGTCATCGCCACCTGAACCGCCGTCAACCGTGTCGCCGATGGCATCCTCAGCCGAATTGTAGGTGAAGGTATCTTGATCCGCGCCGCCGTAGGCTACGTCATTGCCGTCGCCACCACCGAACAGGTCATTGCCTTTGTCGCCATACATAGTGTCGTCGTCAATGCCGCCGTAGATCACGTCATCATCCGCGCCGCCATAGATCAGATCGTCGTCGTCGCGGCCATAGATCGTGTCATTGCCCGCCCCGCCATAGATTGTGTCCAGTCCGTTATCAGGGCGCAGATCGGTTTCGTCGGGGATATCCAGCACATCTGTGGTTTCCAGACCGCCGTAGATCACGTCGTTGCCTTGGCCGCCTTCGATGATGTCATTGCCTTCGCCGCCAACGATCAAGTCATCGCCTTTGCCGCCGTCAACCGTATCATCGTCGATGCCGGAATAGATCGTGTCGTTGCCGTCGCCGCCATCAATGCTGTCTGCATCATCGCCGGTTGTGATGATGTCGTTGCCGCCACCGCCATAGACAGTGTCCATGTCGTTGGTCGGGTCAGCGTCGTCGCCGTAAAGGCCAGGATAGCCGCGATCCGGTGTGCCGATGTTGTTTGCCAAGTCTACAGGGCCGGATGTGTCAATCACATCGTCGCCCGCGCCGCCAGTAGCTGTGTCCGACCCGTCGCCGCCGTATAGTGTGTCGCTGGTGCTGTCGCCGCCGCCAAACAGTTGGTCGTCGCCGTCACCGCCAAACAATGTGTCATCGCCAGCGCGACCGCGCAGGATGTCATCGCCATCTTCGCCGTAGATCGTGTCATTGCCGTTGCCGCCGTCAACACTGTCGTCGCCAGCGCCTGCATAAACCAGATCGTCGCCTTCGCCAGCGCGCACTTGATCGTTGCCGTCGCCAGCTTCGATGATGTCGTCGTCGCCATCTGCGCCGTCAATAGTGTCGCCTTGGGCGTCCACAAAGCCAGGGTTCATCATGTCATCGCCAGCCGTACCGTGGACGGTGCCATCGGGCATGCTACGGTCGCCAAGGATGGTTTCGATTTCACTGAAATCCATAGACCCAAGCACTGCGCCCGAAGTGGGGTCAAGGAATTCAACCGTGCCGGATGTAGAGTCACCATCTGCGTCCACGGTTTCATTCACAACGCGGAAGGGGCCTGCGTTTGTCAGGTCCAGAACGTCGTTGTCATCCCCGTCTGTACCGCCATCAACGATATCGCCGATGCCGTCTGCCGCACTGGTTACAACGATGCGGTCGGCATCTGCGCCACCGCTGATCACGTCAACACCTGCGCCACCGTCGATGCTGTCTGCACCGGCGCCGCCGTAGATTTCGTCGTTGTCATCCCCGCCGAAAAGCCGGTCGTCGCCGTCTTTGCCTTCGATATAGTCGTTGCCTTTGCCACCGAAGAATTCGTTGGTAAAGGTGTCTTCTGCGCTGCTGCCTTCTTCGTCAAAGCCGATCAGCGTATCGTCATAGTCAGACCCGATCGCGCCGTCGATACCGCTAAGGATATAGTCGTTGTCTGCATCGCCGCCCGACAGTTCATATGTAGACAGGTTTACGGTCACAGCCGCATCGCTATTGGAATAATCCAGATTGTCCTGACCAGAGCCACCGTGGAATTGATCGGACCCCGCGCCCCCGATGAATACATCGTCGCCAGAGCCGCCAAACAGGGTATTAGACCCTTCGCCGCCCGCAATAACATCGTCACCGTCATAGCCGTAAACCGTGTCGTCGTCGCCGTCAGCACCGTCAATGGTGTCACCCTGCGCATCTACATAACCTGGCAACATCAGGTCGTCGCCATCGGTGCCGTCAACGGGTTCTGCAATGTCATCGGCCAGATCAAAGGTCATATCGCTGATGCCAACAGTGCCTGCTGTGCCGGCGCTATCGCCGTTGTCGTGGTAAATTGTGATGGATTGCACAGGGCCTGCAATGGAAACGGTAACTGAGTCCGCTGCGCCAGAACCTTCAACACCAGGGTTTGTGTTGCCGTTGCCTTCAACGCTGTTGCCATCCACTGTGTGGTTCGCGAGGTCGGAAAAGACCACAGGGATTTCGTTGCCGTCTGCATCCAAGGCAACAATAGTGATTTTATCGTCCCAGCCAGAACCTGAATCCACGTCGTATAGTTCAAAGCTGACGTTTTCGACCGGATCTGTGAAGCCCAGTTGAACCTTGGTCGGGTCATCAACACCGCTGGATTTCAGCGTGGTGTCGCCGCCAACTTTACCAATGTCCCAGCTGTCACAATCCCAGTTTTCGGGGGTGGAAATTGTTACGCCAACGGTTTCGCCACCGCCGCTTAATGTATTTGCGCCGTCAATATTTACGGACTGCCAGTCGAGTGTAAAATCAGTCATCTCGTTACCCTTACATTTCCCTATGTGTGCGTCTTGGAACACACCAAACAGCGACTCCGCACGGAGCCAAATAAGAGTAGAGTTCAGGAAAGCTGGAATGAAACGCGACTAAGCGACGTTGATTACTGCGTTACTGGTTACTCTACATGCCGGCACCCTGATGTCAGGAAGTCAGCGTAATCTTTAAAATTCGAAGCATTTGGAGCGGTTTTAACTAATAAACCAGTCTGCTGCTTTCCCCCGCGTCCAATTACGCACAGGGAAATGTGCAAAACAAGCAAAAACCATCAATATGGTCCAAAATGGGCCCGATTTTGCCACAAAATCGCCCGAATTGGTTAAAAATGGAAACACTGTTTTCGTGGGTGTTGCTTTGTATCAAAAAGGGCAACAATTGAAATTAACCATGAAAAATATCGACAATTTGATTCGAATCTCCAAATCGATTGAAGTGGTTGCTGTTGGGCTGGGCTACTGGGCCGCAAAAGGTTCAGCTGCGACAACAGGCAGGGTAATTCTAAAAACCGCGCCTTTGTCAGTACCTGCATAAGACAGGGTGCCGCCTAAATTCTTAACAATCTCGCGGCTGATCGGCAGTCCCAGTCCTGCGCTGCCCGATGAAAACTTGTTGGACAGTTTCGAAAACTTTTCAAAGATCAGATCAATGTCATCATCGCTGATACCTTTGCCGTTATCTGCCACCGCGATCACCAACTGGTCCTCATGGATGCCGCTTAGCACACTGACCTCTGGTGGAGAGGTGTCGCAATGTTTCAGCGCATTTGTCACAAGATTGATTAATACCTGCGAAAGCCGGTCTGAATCCGTATAAAGCATCACCCGCTCTGCGGTTTTGTCCCGCAGGATTTTCGCCCCAAGTTCAGTGGCTTGTGCCTGTGTGGTGGTCAACGCACGATCAATCACACGGCTAAGGGGCACGGTTTCAAGGTTTAACTGCACCCGTCCGTTTTCCATAAAGCTGAGGTCCAGAATATCATCCAACAGGCGGGTCAGGCGGATGCTCTCGTCGTGGATGATGGTGGCAAAATGGTTCAGCTGATCCGGATCCAGCGTGTCATTGTCCTGCAAGATTTCGGAAAATGTGCGGATCGACGTCATCGGCGTGCGTAACTCGTGGCTGACCTGACTAAGGAATGTGTCTTTCTGCGCGCCCAGTTCGGTCAGCTTGGCATTGGCGTGGCGCAATTGAACAGCGGCCTGCTCTAGCTCTTTGGATTGGGTTTCAAGGCGGGCGGAATATTCCATGATCTGGGCGGTTTCATCGGCCACGGCGATCATATCTTCAAACGAAATTTCGGCCCCGCCCGTGACCTGTGCCATCATCGCATGGGCCGCTGCCGCCCCGACGGACCCCGCGATTTCCCGTTCCAACGTTGCGACCAACTCGTTGGTGGCATCGGGAAGCGGTGAATCCTTACCTTGATGGCGGGCTTGGGTTTTGAACAGGGCCATGGCTTCATCCCGCCCCAAAATCCGCTGGGCGAGGATCAGCAAATCTTCAATCGCGGTACTGCGGGTGATCCCGCGCCTTGGGGACATCTGGCCAAAGACATTGATGAATTGCACCGATTGCAACCGCTCGATGGCGCTGGGGGTGGTCAGCAAGGACACCAGTACAAAGACAATTGTGTTTAATCCCAGGGACCAGAATACCGCATGGACCAGCGGGTCATTGATCCCTACACCCATCAGGTTTTGCGGGATCAGCGCTGCCACCCCAAAGAGGCCAAGAGCCAGGGTTTCCGCGCTAAGCAGGACAGAACTGCCAAAGCTGGGGAAGAATAACGTATAGGCCCAGATGAAAAATCCGGTGCAAATGCTGGCGATAGCGGCAGGGCGGGTGGCGCTGGACCAGAACAATCCGCCCAGCAGCGCAGGCAGCACCTGCGCCACGCCCAAAAAGGCGATCAACCCGATGGATGCCAGCGCCCCCGTGCCCCCTGTGAACTGGAAATACAAAAAGCCAAGCGCCACAACCACCGCAATGCTGACACGGCGCGAGCGTAACAAAAGGTCTCGAACATCGTCACTGGCAGGGTTGCGATTGGCGTTTTTGCGCAGCCACAGGGGCAGGACAATATGGTTGGATACCATTGTGGACAGCGCAATAGAAGCCACGATCACCATTGACGTGGCCGATGAGAACCCGCCCAAAAATGCAAGCGTGGCAAGGGTTTGATAGCCTTGATCCAGCGGTACGGTCAGCACAAACAGGTCTGGATTGGCATCCGCTGGCAAAATGGATTGGCCCGCGATGGCGATGGGCAGAACAAACAGGCTCATCAAAAACAGATACAGCGGAAAGGCCCAGCTGGCAGTGGCAAGGTGGCGTTCATTGGCGTTTTCAACCACGATCACCTGAAACATGCGGGGCAGGCAGATGATGGCGCAGGCGGACAAGAAATTCAGCGTCATCCAGCGGGCATTAAAGACCTGACTGCTTTGCAACAACTCGGGATCCATGCGGGAAAAAATATCGACGGGGCCACTGGCGACCCCCCAAACCACAAAAATCCCGACGGATAACAGGGCGGCCAGTTTGACCACCGCTTCGACGGCAATGGCGGTGACGACGCCGTGATGGCGTTCATTGGCATCCAGATTTCGGGTGCCAAAAATGATGGTAAACACCGCCAGACCTGCCGCCACATAAAATGCTGTGACCGTGGGCGAGGGTGCAGGCGCCCCCGTGGCGGTGGTGAACACCGCAAAGCTAAGGGTCATGGATTGCAGTTGCAGCGCGATATAAGGCGTGGTGCCGACCACCGCCAGCACCGTCACGATCACCGCCAGACCACCGCTTTTACCATAGCGCGAAGACAGTAAATCCGCGATCGAGGTGATGCGCTGCACCCGCCCGATCCGCACCAGTTTGCGCAGCAACCACCACCAGCCGACAAAGACCAAAGTCGGCCCCAAATAGATCGTCACAAATTCCAACCCGCTGCGCGCCGCAGACCCCACAGCGCCGTAAAAAGTCCAGGCTGTGCAATAGACCGAAATGGACAAAGTATAGACCAGCGGAGAGCGCAACAGCTTGAAACGGCCGTTCTCGGCCCCCCGTTCGGCGGCGTAAGCGACCACAAACAGGCCCACCACATAGAGCAGGCAGATGGATACAAGGATGTTAAAGCTGATCATCGGGGCGGGGTGTCTCTGGTTGCACGCCGCGCCAGAAAAAAGGTCAGAATGATCAACCCCGCCCAGACGCTGAACACGTAAACAAAGGGCGCGGGTAGGCCCAAAATGCTGCCGGACTGGGTGAAGACAACCATCAAAGGCGTCATCAATAACAGGATACCAGTGACGGGTAACAATGTGGCCACATCGCGAAAACGGCGGCCCGGTCGGCTGGGCAATGTGGGGCGCGTCTGGCGGTTAGTCATCCGCGAAACTCATTTCAAAAGCGACTTGATGTTTGCGATTATTTCCTTGTTTGAAAAGGGCTTAGTCATAAACATCGACGCCCCTGCCGCCTGTGCTGCTGCGCGGTCGCGGGACTGGCCTTTGGCGGTCAACATCAAAACTGGCGTGTCTGCCATGCCCGCTGTGCCGCGAATTTCATTCAGGATTTCAAAGCCGCTTTTGCCCGGCAACATCACATCCAGTATCACCAGATCTGGGGTCAGCCGCGCGGCTGTTTCTGCGGCGCTGATGCCCTCGGAATGGGTGCTGACAGACAGGCCTTCGCGGGTCAGCAAAAAGCTGAGCGCCTCTACTATGTGGGGTTCATCCTCGATCAATAACACGCGTTCGTGCATTCCAGCCTCCCAACCGATTGCGTTGTGAAACTAGGGCAAGGGTGCGGTTCTAGGCAAGGATGTAATCTACGCGGCGCGCAGTACAGTGTTTTCGCGGGCAGACGCTGCAATGCAGACCGGCCAGAATCGGGGTCGGCAAATCCTTGGACAACACACGCGGATCAGAGCTGAATATCATCGTCGAACGCAGCAAGGCGGGCAGGCCGTAGCTGCCAAATCCGCTGGGCTCTGACAGGGCATACACCAGCACCCGATCCCCCGAGGGCATTTCAAGGGCAGAGCGGAGTATCTGCCCTGGCTGGGCGAAAGCGCGATAGACGGGCCAGAGCGGGCAGGCGGATGAATAAAGCGGCAGCGCCAGTTCGGGGGTGGGTTTGCGCATCAGAACGGCGCCTGACATATCCACCTCGATCAAACCAAAGCTCGGAAAACCCGCATCGGGGGGCATCTGCGCCATGCGGAACAGGATGGTCATCAGGCTGGTGTCAAAGTGATCCGCCAAAACAATCGGATCATAACCGAGCTTGGCTGCTGTGCGGGCAAACAGATCGGCGGGCATGGAGTTTTCGATGGATTTGTAACGCTCCAACGTGGTGTGTAGCACGGGTGCGGCATGGGGGCCGCTGTCCAGTTCGGGTGCGGCATGGGCAGGCGGAACGTGGTCATGGGCCGCCCAGAAATCATGCACCACCGCAGTTGACGGCGCGCCCGGTTCGCTTTTGTCGTCATGGTCAAAGAAATCCACCATCTTTTGAGCGGTTTCTGACAGGCGCTGGCTGTCCGCGTGCAGATTGTTCACAAAACGGCTGTGCATATCGGCGGGTATGTCGCCTGCCGTTGCTAGAATACTGGCGGTGGACCGGATGGCGGTAATGTTGGACAGGATTTGATGCATGGTCTCTGACACAAACGGGTCATGGGCCATTTGGTCTGTCATGGCGGTCAGGGTTTCGCGCTGTTCCAGTGTGGTGCGGGCCAGCCCGCTGAGCAGTTTTGCCCAGCCGGGGTAGCGGCCCACGAATTCTTCGATCCGGTCCATTTCGGGTTGGGACAACTGGTTCGCCTTAGCGGTTTCGGTCAGTGTATTGATCAGTGTGGCATCCGCGCCCTCGGTCAGGTCGGATGGCTGTAGGCCCAGTTCGCGGGCTATAGACAGCAAGGTCCGCCCCGCGATTCCCCGTCGGTTGTGTTCGATCAGGTTAAGATAGCTGGCGGAAATCCCTACAGACTTGGCCAGCGCTGTCTGGGTCAGTTTCTGGGTTTGCCGCCTCTCGCGTATCCGTGTTCCGATCAGCGTTTTGGGCAAGGCTTTTTTCCTTTGATTGCGTTACGTTGCGGGTATTTCGTTAATAAGTTTACAGATTGCTGCGTTGCGTCGAGAAAATATTTACAAAAAAATCATTGCAAAGCAAGAGTTTATTGCGTTTTTAACAGATAAGCAGGAACATGCCTATGTCAATTATATGACGAGGTGTCCGGGCGCGTGTCCATGGGAGGATGCACGGACCGGTCAAAATTGAGTTCATTGGGAGGAAATCTATGACTCTGATTAAACCAACACGGCGTGGTGTTATTAAAGGCGGCGCATTGGCGGGTGCTGGCATGGCAATGCCAACGATCCTGACAGCTGCAAGCCACGCAGGTTATCGGAACGCGCCGCAAGGTGGGTCCGTAACGCTGGGCTTTAACGTTCCGCAATCTGGTCCCTACGCGGATGAAGGCGCCGACGAACTACGCGCTTATGAATTGGCTGTTGAACACCTGAACGGCGGTGGCGACGGCGGCATGATGAATACATTCATGGCCAATGGCAGCAAATCCAGCCTGAAAGGCAACGGTATTCTGGGTAAGAAGGTGGAATATGTCACCGGCGATACACAGACCAAATCCGATGCGGCGCGGGCTTCTGCGAAATCCATGATCGAAAAAGACGGTGCAATCATGATCACGGGCGGGTCTTCGTCTGGTGTGGCGGTTGCGGTGCAAGGCCTGTGTCAGGAAGCTGGCGTTATTTTCATGGCCGGTTTGACACACTCGAATGACACCACCGGCAAAGACAAGAAAGCCAACGGGTTCCGTCACTTCTTTAACGGGTATATGTCCGCGGCGGCTTTGGCTCCTGTTCTGGCGAAAATGTATGGGACAGACCGTAAGGCCTATCACCTGACAGCCGACTATACTTGGGGTTGGACGCAACAGGAATCCATCGCAGCGGCCACCGAAGCCAAGGGTTGGGAAACGGTTAAGAACGTTCTGACGCCATTGGCCACGACGGATTTCTCGGCCTATGTGGCACCGGTTCTGAATTCTGGCGCGGATGTACTGGTTCTGAACCACTACGGCGGGAACATGGTGAACTCCTTGACCTCTGCTGTGCAGTTCGGTCTGCGCGACAAACAGGTGAACGGTAAGAACTTCGAAATCGTTGTGCCGCTGTATTCGCGTTTGATGGCGCGTGGTGCGGGTGAAAATGTGAAGGGGATCTTCGGGTCCACAAACTGGCATTGGTCGCTACAGGACGAGGCGTCAAAAGCCTTTGTTAAATCCTTTGGCACCAAATACGGCTTCCCGCCGTCACAGGCAGCCCACACAGTTTACTGTCAAACGCTGCTCTATGCGAATGCTTGTGAAACCGCTGGTACGTTCAACCCTTGCGGCGTTGGCGAAGCACTGGAAGGCTTGCAGTTCGACGGTCTGGGCAACGGCCCAACCGAGTATCGCGCCGAGGACCACCAGTGCTTTAAAGACGTGCTGGTTGTGAAGGGTAAAGACAACCCGACATCCGAGTTCGATTTGCTGGAAGTGGTCGAAGTTACACCACGTGCGCAAGTGGAATATGCACCGGATCACCCGATGTTTGCCGGTGGCGATTTGGGCAAATGTAATCCGGGCGCGTAAGTGAACCGACCCTAAATCCTGGCCGCGGCGACCTGTTTGCCGTGGCCTTTATTATGCAACCCTTATCAAAGAAGAAGGGGCGGGACTATGGACGCAATCCTCCTGCAAATTCTAAACGGTCTGGACAAAGGCTCCGCTTATGCGTTGATCGCCCTTGGCCTGACGCTGATCTTCGGCACCTTGGGCGTGGTCAATTTTGCCCATGGCGCATTGTTCATGATCGGCGCGTTTTGTGCTGTAACTTTACAAAAAATTCTGAACCTCAGCACGATCAGCATTGACCCTGAAAAGAAAGATTTTCTGGGCAATCCGATGCAGGTGAAAACCCCTTATGTGGAATCTTGGTTCGGCGAGGCGACGGGGCAGATGATCATCAACTGGTCGGTGCCACTCGCCATTCTATTCGCGATTCCGGTGATGTTGGCCATTGGCTACATTATGGAACGTGGATTGATCAAACATTTCTACAAGCGTCCTCATGCGGATCAGATTCTGGTGACCTTTGGTCTGGCAATTGTGATTCAGGAAGTTGTGAAACACTATTACGGTGCCAATCCGATCCCGACCCCGGCACCGGATGCGCTGCGCGGATCGTTTGATTTTGGCGTCTTGCTGGGATTTGACCCCAATGCGGTGATCTATCCTTTGTGGCGGCTGGTGTATTTCGGGTTCTCGGCCCTAGTGATCGGGGCGGTGTTTGCCTTTTTGCAATTCACCACCTTTGGCATGGTTGTGCGCGCTGGCATGGCGGATCGGGAAACCGTTGGCTTGTTGGGCATCAATATTGACCGTCGCTTCACCATCACCTTTGGCATTGCCGCTGCGGTGGCAGGGCTGGCGGGTGTGATGTACACGCCGATCAACAGCCCGAACTATCACATGGGTATGGATTTCCTTGTGCTTAGCTTTGTGGTTGTGGTGGTTGGCGGCATGGGCAGCCTGCCCGGTGCGGTGCTGGCGGGGTTCCTTTTGGGCATCCTCGAAAGTTTTGCCGCAATGAATGAGGTCAAAGGCTTCTTTGAAGCGATCTACCTGCCTTCTATCGACCAAATCATCATCTATCTTGTTGCGATTATCGTTCTGTTGACCCGTCCGCGGGGCCTGATGGGGCGCAAAGGCGTGATGGAGGAATAACCCTATGTTCGGACTGAATAAAAAAGACGCAGGCCTGTTGGTTTTTGTGATCTGTGTAACCCTGCTGGCGCCGTTCATCATGAACCCGTTTCCCGCAGATAGCGCCATGGCGCAGTTTAACGCGGGCTATCCCGACCTGATGCAACGCTTTGTGATCTTTGGCATCTTTGCTATCGGGTTTAACATCCTGTTCGGGCTGACCGGATATCTGTCCTTTGGCCACGCGGCCTTTCTGGGGGCGGGGTCTTATGCGGCGGTTTGGATGTTCAAGCTGCTCAGCTACAACATCCTGCCAGCGATTGTGCTGTCGGTGATTGTGGCGGGGCTGTTTTCGGTGGTGATCGGATTTATCTCGCTGCGCCGCTCTGGCATCTACTTCTCGATCCTGACGCTGGCTTTTGCGCAGATGTCTTTTGCCATGGCCTATTCGGTGCTGACGCCGCTGACAAACGGGGAAACCGGTTTGCAGGTCTATAACGACGATCCCCAATGGCTGAAAGGCAACGGGCCGGATGCGACCCATTTCTTCGGGCTGGAAATGCGATCCACCTATGAATTGGTTCTGGGCGGCTGGTCGTTTTCGTTCAACGTGGGCTATTACTTTTGCGCGGCCTTGATGCTGGTGGCGTTTTATCTGGCCATTCGCATCTTCCGCTCTCCGTTTGGGCTGATGCTGCGGGCGATTAAAACCAACCAGACCCGTCTGAATTATACGGGCTTGAATTCACGTCCCTATACGCTGGCGGCCTTTGTGATTTCGGGCATGTACGCAGGTCTTGCGGGTGGTTTGATGGCGTCAATGGATCCACTGGCAGGGGCCGAGCGGATGCAATGGACCGCATCTGGCGAGGTGGTTTTGATGACCATTCTTGGCGGATCGGGCACGTTGCTCGGGCCATTGTTGGGGGCTGGTTTCATCAAATACTTTGAAAACATCTTTTCCAAAATCAACGAAAGCGTGTTGCACAGCTGGTTCGGGTTTCTGCCGGATGGGTTGGAAAACAGCTTGATCTGGGTGGTCGAACATTTTGTCGGGCCGGGCTGGCACCTGACGCTGGGGTTGTTGTTCATGCTGATCGTGATCTTCCTGCCCGGTGGCCTGATGGAAGGCGCGACCCGTATTCGCAACCGCTTTAAAGGCGGCAAAGACAAAAAAGACACCGAGGGCAAATACGCCCCGGCTGGCGAATAGGGAAGGTTGGATTTATGGGAATTCTTGAAATCCAGAATGTGAACAAATCTTTTGGTGGTCTGAAAGCGTTGCAAAACGTCAATCTGAACATCGAGGAAGGCACAATCCACGCAATTATCGGCCCGAACGGGGCCGGTAAATCTACGCTGCTGAACTGTTTTGTCGGGAAACTGATGCCAGACACGGGCACTGTCACCTTTGACGGGCACTCTTTGCTGGGTAAAAAACCCCACGAGATTAACCAGATCGGGGTCAGCCGTGTGTTCCAGACGCCAGAAATCTTTTCCGACCTCAGCGTGTTTGAAAACGTGATGATCCCCTGCTTTGCCAAACGGGACGGTGCGTTTGAAATGAATGCATGGTCCCGTGTGCTGGGCCAAAGCGACATTCAGGAAAAAGCCGAACAGATGCTGATCGACGTGAATATGATCGACAAACGGCATATGATCGCCTCGTCCATGTCGCGTGGCGATAAACGGCGGTTGGAAATGGCTATGTGTCTGGCCCAAGACCCCAAACTGTTGTTGCTGGACGAACCCACTGCCGGTATGGCGCGGGCGGATACCAACAACACAATTGAGCTGTTGGCCCAAATTCAGGACAAGCGGCACATCACGATGGCAGTGATTGAACATGACATGCATGTGGTGTTTTCGCTGGCGCAAAAAATCTCGGTTCTGGCGCAAGGCACTGTGATCGTTGAAGACCTGCCCGAGAACATCAAAGGCCACCCCAAAGTCCAAGAAGCCTATCTTGGCACGGCGCATTAAAAGGTGAACGCTATGATCGAAAAGAATGCAAATCACGCGGCCACCGCACCTGCCTATTTCTCGGCCCATGATATTCACGCCTATTACGGTGAAAGTTACATCGTGCAAGGCGTGTCCCTGAACATCCATGAGGGCGAGATTCTGGCCCTGCTGGGGCGCAACGGGGCGGGGAAAACATCGACCCTGCGGGCATTGGCGCGGCTGGATGATCCGATGGTGACCCACGGTGAAATCTGGCTGGATCACCAGCCCTTGCATGACATGAAAGCATGGCAGGCCGCGCAGGCGGGAATCGGGCTGGTGCCTGAAGATCGGCGAATCATTCAGGGATTGACGGTTGAGGAGAACATCCAGCTTGCCCAGATCGAAAAACCCATCGGCTGGTCGATCGAGCGCATCTATGAATTGTTCCCCCGTCTGGGTGAACGCCGCAAGCAAGAAGGCACAACACTGTCCGGTGGCGAGCAGCAGATGCTGGCGATCGGTCGCGCTTTAGCCCGTGATATCAAGCTGTTACTGCTGGATGAGCCCTATGAGGGTCTGGCCCCTGTGATCGTGCAGGAAATCGAAAAGACCCTGCATCACATTCGCGAACAGGGGATGACGACAATAATTGTTGAACAAAACGCCGTAGCTGCGTTAAATCTGGCGGATCGGGCGGTTATTCTGGATACAGGGCAAATTGTATTCGATGGAACCGCCAAGGAAGTGTTAGACAATGAACAACTGCGCCATGAATATCTGGCGATTTAGCCCAGACGGCTAGACTGTACCGAGGTTGGGAGGAGGGGATGTTCGCATCCCCAAAGCGGAAAGGGCGGCCTATAGGGGCTGCCCTTTTTGTTTGAGTATTTTAGGAACATTGAAGTAATTGAAGGGCGTGATGCTTTTACCGTTGGAGAATTTCGCCCACGTCGACCCGGTTCCCATCAGGATCTGCAAAGACAAAGGCGCGCAAACCGTAGTCTTTATCCTCGATCCGCCGGATGATCCGTAACTCATGGTGTTGGCATGATCGATACGCGGCGTTTGCGTCTGACACCAGCAAATGCGCTACATTGTAAGGGGGGGCTTTGTGGTTTGGATTGCGGGTTAAATGTAGTTCTGCGGCGTCTTTTTTGAGGATCATAAAGCCCACAGGGGCACCGTTCTCAAAGGCTTTCTGGAAGCCGAAGACATCGCGGTACAGTTTGTAAGCGGCATGGATATCGCGCACTGCGAGTGTGGGGGCAATTCGCCCCAAGTGAAATTCTGGGATATGTTCAAGTGTCATGGCAAAACCCTTTAATCAGTCGTTCGCGGAATGGTCAGGCCAGTCGGTGCTGGGTGTATGAGCCATAGATCGCAGTACAGGGCAGTGCCTGAGGGTATTTTAGAGCAAATAAAGGGCAGTTCAAGAGATTTTGCCGAAAGCCAAAGACGCTTGTGGCTTTCGGCGTTGGGTCGTTATTTGACTGTCAGCACCGCGCAAGTGGCGTCATGGGTGATCTTGGAAGATGTGCTGCCAAGGAAAATTGCGGCAAGGTTTCCAAGGCCGCGCCGTCCACAAACGATCAGGTCTGCGGATTTGGCTGTGGCGACGGAGAGCACTTCGTCTGCGGGAATACCGCTGCCGATATAGGTGCTTTTGGGTTCCGTTCCGTACCCTTCGCAGGCGGTTTTTGCTTCGGCCATAACGGTGCGACCCGCTTCGGCGATTTGCTCAAACGAGGCTTCCAGAACATAGGTTCCAGCCCCGACTGCAACGGCAGTGGTGTCCACTTGCGGGGTGTGGACCAGATGCAGATCGGCGTTGTAATGGGCGGCAATATCACAAGCCGCTTTCAACGCGTGTTTGGACGGCTCTGATCCATCTACGGCGGCGACGATTGTGGTGAACATGACGAGACTCCTGTTTTTGCGACGGGTTCATTATACCATGAACGCGCAAAGATTGCTTTGACATAGATTAAGCTAGCTTACTTCCGGTCAAGTTCCACTGGGACGTATTGACCTGATTTCAACCTTTTACTTGCGCGTTTCAGGATTTCCCAAGATAAGCCGTCGCCTCTATTTCCAGCAGGGCTTCGTCTTCGATCAGGCCTGCGACCACCAACATGGACATGGCGGGGAAGTGACGGCCCAGCACTGCGCGATAGACAGCGCCGATTTCGCTTTGGCGGGCCATATACTCGGTTTTATCCAGAATGAACCACGTCAGGCGGGTGATGTCCGTGACTTGACCGCCAGCTGATTCAACCACGGCGACGATATTGCGCAGGGCCTGTTCCATCTGGCCGATGAAATCATGGGTTTCGAATTTCTGTTCGGCGCTCCAGCCGATTTGCCCGCCGATATAAAGCGTGCCATCTGCGGCCAGTATACCGTTGGCATAGCCTTTGGCGGGTGCCCAGCCGTCGGGGGTGATGCTTTGATGTGTCATGGGGTGTCTCCTCCAAGAGAAACGGCGCGGTTACACGCCGAGGAATTGTTGGGTGATATCCGCGTCCAGCGCGGTGATGTTTCCGGTCCAGACCGTGCTGCCCCGTTCAAGGATTGTGGCGCGGTCGGCGATCTGGGACAGTTCTTTCAGGGATTTATCCACCACCAGAATGGCAAGCCCCGTGTCCCGTTTCAGGCTTGCGATGGCGGCCCAGATTTCCTGGCGCACAATGGGGGCGAGCCCTTCTGTGGCCTCGTCCAAAATCAGCAGGCGCGGGTTGGTCATTAAGGCGCGGCCGATGGCCAGCATCTGTTGTTCGCCCCCTGACAGGGATGCTGCAGACTGGTTGCGGCGTTCTTCCAGACGTGGGAACAGGCTGGCAACGCGGGGCAGATCCCAATGGCCTGCGCGGGCGGCGGCGGTCAGGTTTTCCGCAACGCTGAGGTTGGGAAAACAGCGGCGGCCTTCGGGGACAAGACCAAGCCCAAGGCGTGCGGCTTTAAAGGCGGGCAGGCGGGTCAGGTCATGGCCGTCAAAACTTATGCTTCCGGCGCTGGTGGGCAGTAGGCGGCACAGGGTTTTGACGGTGGTGGATTTGCCCATGCCGTTGCGCCCCATCAGGGCCAGAACCTCGCCCTCGGCAATATCCAGCGACACATCAAACAAGGCTTGGGTTGCTCCGTAGGATGCGGCGATATTGGTGATCGACAAAAGGGTCATGCGTCCTCTCCCAGATAGGCGCGGCGCACTTCGGGGTGGGCGCGGATGTCTGCCACACTGCCCGTGGCGATGATCTGGCCGTAGACCAGCACGCTGATCCGGTCGGCCAGCGCAAAGACCGCGTCCATGTCATGTTCAACCATCAGGATCGGGGCCTGCGCGCGCAACCCGTCCAGAAATCCGGTCAGGGTTTTCGAACCACTTGCACCCAGTCCAGCCATGGGTTCATCCATCACAAAGGCTTTGGGCTTCAGGGTCAAAGCCACGGCCACCTCTAGCTGGCGGCGCTGACCGTGGGATAATTCGGCGGTGCGGGTGCGGGCGTGGTCTTGCAGGCCGACCCGTTCCAGCGCCTGTTCTGCGGTCTGGCGCAGGGCGGTGTTGTTCAGGGCGGATCGGAACAGGCGAAACGGGCGGCCAGCCGCGCCGAGCGCGCCAAGCACGGCGTTTTGCAAAACCGTGTCTTCCATTGCCAAGGCTGACACCTGAAACGTGCGCCCCAGTCCCAGTTGCGCCCGTTTGGCGGTGGGCAGGGCGGTTACATCGCGCCCGTTCAGCAGGACCTGTCCGCTGTCGGGCTTCAATCCACCTGCGATCTGGGCGATCAGGGTGGATTTGCCTGCGCCATTCGGCCCGATCAGCGCATGAATTTCGCCCGCCCGCAGATCAAGCGAGATGTCCTGACTGGCCTTCAACGCGTCAAAGGATTTGCAGATGTTGCGGGTTTCAAGGATCGGGGTTTGGGCATCAGTCATGGGTTTTCTCCTGCCCTGCCAATGTGCCGATGACACCGCCTTTGGCGAACAGCACCACCAACAGCAACAGCAGGCCAAGGTAGATGTGCCAGAACTCGCTTAGCCCGCCAAGGATGTGTTCAAGGATGATAAACAGGGCGGCACCTGCGATGGGGCCGAACAGACGCGCGGTGCCGCCGAGGATAATAAAAACCATGATTTCACCGCTGGTTTGCCAGCTGAACATGGTGGGGCTGACAAAGCGGTTCAGGTCGGCGAACAGTGCCCCTGCCAAGCCTGTAATCATGCCCGAAATCACAAAGGCTACAAGGCGCAGGCGATAGGGGGACAGGCCGATAGTTTCCACCCGCTGGGGCGATTGGCGCGCCGCGTTCAGGGCAAGGCCGAAGGGGGATTTGGCAAGCCGCGCAGAAAACAGCACTGCGGCCATCAGCAGGGTAAAGGTGATGGCGAAGAACTGGATCGGGTCCAGCGTGTTAAGCCCTGCAAAGTCGTTGCGCACATAGATCAGCAGGCCGTCCTCACCGCCATAGGCGGGCCAGCTGATGGTGAAATAATACAGCATTTGCCCAAAGGCGAGGGTGATCATGATGAAGTAAACGCCAGATGTCCGCAGGCTTAGCGCGCCGATCAAAAGGGCGGTCAGGCCGGATGCAAGGATCGCCACAACCCAGATGACCGGCATGGATTTGGTGCCCTCGATCAGGATCGGCCAGTCGGTGATGGCGGTATAGCTTTGGGCATGGCTTGCAAGGATGCCCATAGCATAGCCGCCGATGCCAAAAAACGCCGCATGGCCAAGGCTGACCAAGCCCCCAAGCCCCAGCGCGATGTTCAGCCCGACCCCTGCCAGCGCAAGGATCGCCACTTTGGTCGTCAGTGTGATGATAAAGGGTTCATCCACCATATAGGCCCAAAGCGGCACTAGCAGCAAAGCCAGCCCGAGGGCGGTGTTTATCAGGGTCTCGCGCGTCATTGTTTCACCCCGAACAGGCCCGAAGGTTTCACCACCAGCACCAGTGCCATCAGGATGTAAATTGACATAGAGGCCAGCGCCGAGCCTGCGGCGGTGGCAGCGGAATTATCCATGAACAGGCCAAACAACAGGGGCAGTAACAACCGGCCCAGCGTATCGGTCAGCCCCACCAGAATGGCCCCGACCAAAGCGCCTTTGATCGACCCGATGCCGCCGATCACAATCACCACAAAGGCAAGGATCAGCACGGGTTCGCCCATGCCCACCTGAACCGATTGGATCGCCCCCACCAATGCGCCCGCCAGCCCTGCGAGGGCCGCACCAAGGGCAAAGACGATGGTGTAAAGCCGCGATATATCGACCCCGAGGGCGGCGATCATTTCACGGTCGCTTTCGCCCGCGCGGATCTGGATGCCCAGGCGGGTGCGCGAAATCAGCAGGAACAGGCCAAAGGCGACCAACAGGCCAATGGCGATCAGGGTCAGGCGATAAAGCGAATACTGGATGCCGCCCGGTAGTGTGACAGGGCCGGACAGGTAATCGGGGATGTTCAGGAACAGCGGAAACGAACCAAACAGCCAGCGCGTGCTTTCGGAAAAGATCAGGATCAGCGCGAATGTGGCCAACACCTGATCCAGATGTTCGCGGGCGTAAAGCCTGCGGATCACAAGGATTTCTACCAGCGCCCCTGCGGCAGCGGCGGCGGCAAGGGCCGCGATCAGCGCCAGCAGGAACGACCCTGTCGCCCCTGCCACAGCAGCGGCGGCAAAGGCTCCGACCATGAACAATGACCCATGGGCCAGATTGATCAGCCCCATGACGCCGAACACCAAGGTCAGGCCAGCAGCCATCAAAAACAGCATGATCCCGAACTGTAACCCGTTCAGAACCTGCTCGGCCAAGAGGAGGAGGGACATAAAAACCGCCTTACGCGTGGGGCAGGCGCGGGATTAACCGCGCCCGCCTGTTGGCTTACATTTTGCAGTCTGCGGCATAAACATCCGCGTGATCTTTCAGGGCTACGCCAACGATTTTATTGGTGTAGATATCGCCCTCTTTGATCACTTCACGCACGTAAATGTCTTGGATCGGGTGGTGGTTGTTGCCAAATTTGAAAGCCCCGCGGGTGCTGGCAAAATCGGCTTCTTCCAAAGCGGCGCGGAAGGCGTCTGCATCCGAAACGCTGGCTTTGGACATAGCACTTAGCAGCAGATTGGCGGTGTCAAACCCTTGACTTGCATAAAGCGAGGGCAGACGGCCGTATTCAGCCTGAAAGGTCTCGACAAAGGCTTTGTTGGCTGCGTTGTCCAGATCTTTGCTCCATTGGGATGTGTTGCGCACACCCAAGGCTGCATCACCAACAGCTTGCAGGATGCCTTGGTCAAAGCTGAAGGCAGGGCCAACCACGGGCAGGCCGATGCCGCTGTCTGCATATTGTTTCAGGAAAGAAATCCCCATGCCACCCGGCAGGAAGAAAAATACGCTATCTGCGCCGGATGCACGGATTTGCGCGATTTCTGATGCGTAGTCTGTTTGGCCCAGTTTTGTCAGCAATTCGCCTGACAATTCGCCTTTGTACTGGCTTTTGTATCCGGTCAGCGCATCCACACCCGCAGGGTAGTTTGGTGCAAGGATGAAGGAGTTCTTATAGCCTTCCGATGTTGCATAAGCGCCCGCAGCTTCGTGCAGGTTGTCGTTCTGCCATGCCACGTTGAAATAGTTTGGATGACAGCCTTTACCAGCCAGCGCAGATGGGCCCGCATTCGGTGAGAGGTAGAATTTACCCTGCGCGGTCACGCTGGGGATCACGGCCATTGCGAGGTTGGACCAGATGATCCCGGTCATCACGTCAACCTTGTCGGACTGGATCATCTTGTCGGCCAGTTGCACAGCCACATCCGGCTTGCGCTGGTCGTCTTCGATCACCACTTCGATGTCGGTATTGCCGGATTGTTTCACCGCCAGCATAAAGCCGTCGCGGGCATCAATGCCAAGCCCCGCACCGCCGCCCGAAAGGGTGGTGATCATGCCCACTTTCAGCGGGTCGGCAAAGCTGGCGGTGCTTAGGGCGGCCAGTGCAGTTGTCAGCGCAGTTGCCTGTGCCAATGTCTTGAGTTTCATTATATTTCTCCCGTGTTGATTATTATAGTTGCGATGTTTTCGGTGGGTTATGAATCCACATCCTGCTTCAAAAGGAAACGCTGAATTTTACCTGTTTGGGTTTTTGGCAACCCTTCTGTAAAAATGATCCGTCGCGGATATTTATAAGGTGCGATGGTGGCCTTTACAAAATCCTGTAGGATTTTGGCTGTTGCGGCCGATGGGTCGGCCCCTTGTAAAACCACATGGGCCTCGACGATGGTGCCCCGTTCGGCATCCGGTGCGCCAACGACCGCACATTCCGCCACATATTCATGAGACAGCAACACGGCTTCGACCTCGGGTCCGGCGATGTTATAACCCGAAGATACGATCATATCGTCATTCCGAGCGGCGAAATGCAGGGCGCCGTTTTCATCCATGGAAAACGCATCCCCTGTGATGTTCCAGCCGTCTTGCACATATTTCGCCTGACGCGGGTCCGCCAGATAGCGGCATCCCGTCGGCCCGCGCACGGCTAGCCGACCCACGGTGCCAAAGGCCACTTCGGCCCCCGCATCGTCAATGATCTTGGCCTGATAGCCGGTCACAGGTTTGCCGGTGCAGGCGGGGGCATGATCGTCAAAGCGGTTGGACACAAAAATATGCAACATTTCCGTCGCGCCAATCCCGTCGAGCATGGGCTTGCCCGTCTTGGCGATCCAGTCCTGATAGACCGGCGCGGGCAGGGTTTCCCCCGCTGATACGGCAGCCCGCAGGCTGGACAGATCCGCGCCTTTGTCCATTGCGGCCAACATGGCACGGTAAGCTGTGGGGGCCGTAAAACAAACAGTTGCGCGATATTTTTCAATGATTTCAATCATATTCGGCGGTGATGCGGTTTCCAGCAGGGTTGCCGCCGCCCCAAACCGCAGCGGAAAAATCGCCAAGCCGCCCAGCCCGAAGGTAAAGGCCAAGGGCGGCGAGCCGATGAAAATGTCATCGGGGGTGACGTTCAGAACCTCGCGGGCATAGCCGTCCGCAATGATCAGCAGGTCGCGGTGAAAATGCATGGTGGCTTTGGGCGAACCCGTGGTGCCAGATGTAAATCCCAGCAAAGCCACATCATCCCGCCCCGTTTGAACCGCATCAAAACGCACGGATTTTTCCAGCGCCAGACGGTCCAGTTCGGCATCATGGTTGGATGTTCCGTCAAAGCCCACAACATGGGTCAGCGTGTCGGTTTCTTTGGCGCAGGACACCATTTCATCCATCAACCGCGTATCGCACAATGCGTGGGTGACCTGCGCCTTTTCAACGATTTTCGCCAGTTCACCGCCGCGCAGCATGGGCATGGTGTTCACCACAACCGCCCCCGCTTTGGTCGCCGCCAGCCAGCAGGCTACCATTGCGGGGTTGTTGGCAGAGCGGATCAACACGCGGTTTCCCGGCTTGACGCCCATATCTTCGACCAGCACATGGGCAAGACGATTGGTCCAATCCGCCAGCTCTTTATAAGTCCGTCTGCGCCCGTTGCCGATCAGGGCGGTGTGATCGCCAAAGCCTTTTTGCACCATGGCGTCGGTCAGTTCGACGCCCACATTCAGTTGGTCGGGATAGTCGAATCCATCCAGCAAAAACACGGGCCAAGTGTCTACCGGCGGAAGGTTGTCGCGGGTGAAACTGTCGGTATGTGCGCTTGGCCCTAGCATGATCGGTCTTTCCTTTATGCGCCCAATGTCTGGCGGGCAATGATGACTTTTTGCACGTCAGAGGCACCTTCATAGATGCGTAACGCCCTGATTTCGCGGTATAGTTTTTCGACGGTCTGGCCTGATCGCACCCCGTCGCCTCCGTGTAACTGAACGGCGGTGTCGATAACCTTTTGCGCCTGATCGGTGGAAAACAGCTTTGCCATTGCCGCCTCGCGGGTGATGCGGGGCGCGCCGCTGTCTTTGGTCCATGCGGCGCGGTAGATCAGCAATGCGCTGGCATCCACATCCACGGCCATATCGGCGATATGACCCTGTACCATTTGCAAATCGAACAATGGCGCACCCTGCACATGGCGGCTGGTGACACGGTGCAAGGATTCATCAAGGGCGCGGCGGGCAAAGCCCAAAGCGGCGGCGGCCACAGTAGAGCGGAACACATCCAGCACCGCCATAGCAATTTTGAACCCCGCGCCGCTGGTGCCAATCAGCGCGGATTTCGGGATGCGGCAATCGGTGAACCGCAGGGTGGCCAAAGGGTGCGGTGCAATGGTTTCCAGCCGCTCTGCAATGTCAAAGCCTTCTGTGTTTGCAGGAACGATAAAGGCAGACAGACCCTTGGCCCCCGCCCCTTCGTCGGTGCGGGCAAAGACAGTGTACACATCCGCGATGCCGCCGTTGGAAATCCACGTCTTTTCCCCGTTCAGGATATAATCATCGCCGTCCAGCGTGGCGGTCATGGTGGAATTGGCCACGTCTGAACCCGATTGCGGTTCGGTCAGGGCAAAGGCGGAAATCGCTTCTCCCTTGCGGGTTTTGGTCAGCCATTGTGCCTTTTGCGCGTCTGATCCGAACAGCGAGATCGCCCCTGTGCCAAGCCCTTGCATGGCAAAGGCAAAGTCGGCCAGCCCGTCGTGGCGGGCCAGTGTTTCACGGATCAAACACAGGCTGCGCACATCCAGTGGGGCATCGCTGTCAGGGGCAACCGCGGAATGGGTCAGCCAGCCGCCTTTGCCCAAAGCCTTGACGATATTCCGACAGGCGGCATCTGTGTCACTATGGTCAATCGTTGCCAGATTTTGCGTAGCCCAAACATCCAGATCCGCTGCCAATGTGCGGTGGCGGTCTTCAAAGAATGGCCAGTTGAGGAAGGTTTTATCAGCCATCAGTTGCCCTCGAACACGGGTTTTTCTTTGGCGACAAAGGCGTTGAAGGCCCGTTCAAAATCGGCGGTCTGCATGCAGATGGCTTGGGCTTGGGCCTCGGCCTCGATCGCTTGTTCGATGGACATGTTCCATTCCTGCGCCAGCATGGTTTTTGTCATCATATTACCGAAATTCGGCCCCGCTGCGATGCGGCTGGCCATTGTTTGCGCGGCAGTATCCAGTTCATCCGCGGCCACCACTGAATTGTAAAACCCCCAAGCCGCGCCTTCATCCGCGCTCATGGATCGCCCAGTGTACAACAGTTCCGCTGCGCGGCCTTGGCCAATGATGCGGGGCAGAATTGCACAAGCCCCCATGTCACAACCCGCCAAACCAACGCGGGTGAATAAAAATGCGCATTTGGCTTCGGGGGTGGCGATGCGCAGGTCGGATGCCATAGCAATAATTGCGCCAGCACCCACACAAACCCCGTCAATCGCCGCGATCACAGGCTTGCCGCAATTCACGATGGCCTTGACCAGATCACCGGTCATGCGGGTAAAGGCCAGCAGTTCCTTCATGGTCATTTGCGTCAAAGGCCCGATGATGTCATGCACATCGCCGCCCGATGAAAAATTGCCACCGTTTGAAGCAAAAACAACCGCATTTACATCATCCGCATAGACCAGATCGCGGAACCAGTCGCGCAGTTCGGCGTAGCTGTCAAAGGTCAGCGGGTTTTTGCGTTCAGGGCGGTCCAAGGCAATGGTGGCGATGCCGTCCTCAATTTTACATAGAAAGTGTTTTACGTCTGTACGCATGGTCATGGTGTTCTCTCCCGCAAGCTTTGTTCTAAATGTTCCAGTCGGTTGGCGATATTGGCCGCGTCTTTGGGGCCAAATTCCACCAGCATTTCGTTGATCCAGCTTTCATGGGCTGCCGCCTGAGTGGCGAATTCCTGTTCGCCCCGTGGTGTCAGTTGCACCAGCCAGGCGCGGCGGTCATTCGGCACAGCAACCCGCACCAGAATACCGTCTTCCACAAGCCGATCCACGATGCCTGTGACATTGCCGTTTGACACTCGCAAAACTTCGGACAGTTGGCTCATCTTCAGCCCGTCGGAATAGCGCGACAAGGCGGCCATCACATCAAAACGGGGCAGGGTAGAGCCAAATTCGCGGCGCAGATTATCCCTGATCTGGGCCTCAATCGCGCGGCTGGCTTTCAAAAACCGCAACCACAGGCGCAGACGTTCCTTAGAGGCGGAATCCTCAATCATATTTCGCCCCCCGACAGGTTAAGCGTATGGCCGTTCACGGATTTCGCCCCGTCCGAGCACAGCCAAAGCGCGGCACTGGCGACCTCATCGGTCTGAATGAACCGGCGCTGGGGGTTGCTCTTTTGCAGGGATTTTACGGCCTGCCCGTGATCCATTCCCGTGCTGTCCATGATGGTCTGGATTGACCGATCCAGCAGCGGCGTTTCCACAAAGCCCGGGCAAATCGCATTGACCGTGATCCCCGTGCTGGCCAGTTCCAGCGCCAGCGCGCGGGTCAGGCCCACCACCCCGTGTTTGGCCGCGCAATACCCTGCCACGTAAGGATAGCCTTTCAACCCCGCAGTAGACGCAATCGCGATCATCCGACCCGTTCCAGCGGCCTTCATATCGGGCAAAACGGCCTGCCACAGATGGAACACGCCACCCAGATTGACATCGGTCATGGCCCGCAAATCGGCGCCGGTCATTTTGGCGAACGGCTTGCTTAACGCTGCCCCTGCATTGGCGATTGCCACGGTTATGGGGCCGTTTTCAGCCCGTGCGGCCTTGATAGCCTGCGCCACGGATGTTTCATCGGTCACGTCACAAATCTGATAGGGCAGCCCCTGTTCGCGCAGCGGTGCCGCGCTGCGGCCCAGAATGGTGACTTTCGCACCGGCTTTGGCAAAAGCCTGCGCGATTTCCGCACCCACACCTGTGCCGCCGCCGGTGACGATGACATGCTGATGCGGGGTCATACCTTGCCCACCATTTCGGCCTGTCGATCCGCCAGCCGCCAGAACTGATCGCGCCCCGCGTCATAGGGTTGCGGCCAGTGTTCCTGCCTGTCACCGATTTGCGTCGCGGCGTGCAGGGTCCAATAGGGGTCGGCCAGATGGGGCCGCGCCAGACAGACCAGATCGGCCCGCCCCGCCATCAGGATGGAATTCACGTGATCCGGTTCAAAAATATTGCCCACCGCCATGGTTTTGATCCCCGCTTCATTGCGAATGCGATCGGAAAACGGGGTTTGGAACATGCGCCCATAAACGGGTTGCGCCTCGGTCGAGGTTTGCCCAGCCGACACGTCAATAATATCTGCGCCTGCAATTTCAAACAGTTGTGAGATCAAAACCGCCTCGGCTGGGGTGACGCCGTCATCCCCGGCCCAGTCGTTTGCCGAAATCCGCACGGCCATGGGTTTCTCCGTGGGCCAGACGGCGCGCATGGCGGAAAACACCTCTAGCGGATAGCGCATACGATTTTCCAGCGTGCCGCCATAGGCATCAGTGCGGCTGTTGGACAGCGGAGAGATAAAGGACGAGATCAGATAGCCGTGGGCCGCGTGCAATTCAACCATGTCAAAGCCAGCCGCCAGCGCCATTTTTGCAGCGGCGACGAACTGATCCCGCACCAGATCCATATCTTCGCGGGTCATGGCGGTGGGCGTCGCATTCCCGTCTGACCAAGGGATCGCCGAGGCTGACAGTATCGGCCAGTTGTCAGTTTCAAGCGGCTGATCCATACCCTCCCATCCCACGCGGGTTGATCCTTTGCGCCCCGAATGACCGATTTGGCAGCAGGTTTTTGCGTCTGTTTCGGTATGGATGAAATCGTTCAAACGCTGCCATGCGGCCTGATGGTCCGGCGCATAAAGCCCGGGACACCCCGGTGTGATCCGCCCTTCAGGGGACACGCAGGTCATTTCGGTATAAACCAGCCCCGCGCCCCCCTTGGCCCGTTCGCCGTAGTGGATCAGATGCCAGTCCGTGGGGCAGCCGTCCACGGCTTTATATTGCGCCATGGGTGACACAACGATGCGGTTTTTAAGGGTCATGTCGCGCAGTTTGAACGGCGCAAACATCGGTGCGCGGGGCGGGGTGGTTTCCGGTGCGCCCGCTTGTTTCTGGAACCATGCCTCGGCCGAGGCAAGCCATGCCCCATCCCGTTCCCGCAGGTTTTCATGGCTGATCCGCTGGGACCGTGTCAGCAGGGAATAATTCAACTGCACAGGGTCCAGATGCAGGTAGCGTTCCACGTCTTCGAACCATTCAACCGAGTTGCGGGCGGCAGATTGCAGGCGCAACACCTCGACGCGGCGCTGGTCCTGGTATTTGCCAAACGCGGCGTCCAGGTTGGGTTCTGTAGCGATGTATTCGGCCAGTTCTATGGCACTTTCCAGCGCCAGTTTGGTGCCAGACCCGATGGAAAAATGCGCGGTGGCGGATGCGTCGCCCAGCAGCACAACATTTTCATGGCTCCAGTTTTCGCACAACACGCGGGGAAAACGAATCCAGGCCGAGCCGCGAATGTGGTTCGCGTTGGTCATCAACGCATGGCCGCCCAAGTGATCCTTGAACACATCCTCGCAGATTTTGATGCTGGCCTGCTGGTCGATTTCGCCAAACCCGTAGGCGTCAAAGGTGGCTTGGCTGCATTCTACAATAAACGTCGCGGTGTCGTCGTTGAATTGATAGGCATGGGCCCAAAGCCAACCTTTGTCTGTGTTTTCAAAGATAAAGGTGAAGGCATCGTCGAATTTCTGGTGGGTCCCAAGCCAGACAAACTGGCATGTGCGCAGGTCGATGTCGGGCTGGAAGGTATCGGCAAATTCCATGCGGGTTTTGGAATTCAACCCGTCTGCCGCCACAACCACATCATACTCGGACTGGTATGCGGCGGCGGTTTTTGCTTCGGTTTCAAAGCGCATGTCAACGCCAAGCGCGCGGGCCCGTTCCTGAAGGATCAACAACAACCGCTGCCGCCCGATGCCACAAAAACCATGGCCCGTGGACAGCATTTTCTGTCCCTGATGGTGGACGGCAATGTCATCCCAATAGGCAAAATGCTGGCGGATTTCGGCGGCGGATTCGGGGTCGTTGCGGTGCAGATTGTCGAGCGTTTCATCCGACAGAACCACACCCCAGCCAAAGGTATCATCGGGTTTGTTGCGTTCAATCAAGATCACCTGCGCGCTGGGCTGGCGCAGCTTCATTGAAATCGCAAAATACAGACCGGCGGGACCACCACCCAAAACAGCTATACGCATCAGTCGTCCGTTCCTCTTTGAGTGCCAGCACAATCGGCTGGTTTAGAAGAGGCTAGGCTGAGTCGTGAATTCGTTCAAGTAAAAATATTTTAGGGTTGAAGTAAGTGGGTGAGGGGATGTTAACCATTTTACGGTTTTGTCGTTGGATGGTGAACTATCGAAGACCGAAAATCGCCGGAGCGACCGTGTTCTTTACCGTGGTGCTCGCCCGTCGCGGCGATGATCTGTTGCTGCGCTATGTGGATGTGCTACGGGGTGCCGTTGCGAGGACGCAGGCGGAGCGCCCTTTCGTCATTAACGCTTTTGTTGTGCTGCCGGACCACTTTCATTGTGTGTTAACCCTGCCCGTCAGGGATGCGGATTATTCGCGGCGGATCGGTGCCATAAAGGCGCGGTTTGTTATGGGGATTCGCAGGAAAGGGTATTTGCTGCCGTTGGAATTGCCGGTTGTGTCGCGGGGGCGGTTTGCCGGGCTGAAGCCCGGTCTACGGCTTGAAAAGCGCGAAGTCGGCGTTTGGCAGAGGCGTTTTTGGGAGCATCATATCCGTGATGCGCGCGATTATGACAACCACTTGCTGTATTGTTGGAACAATCCGGTCAAGCACGGCTATGTGACGCGGGCAAAGGATTGGCCGTATTCGTCGTACCACCGCGACAATGCGTAGGTCGGGCTTCAGCCCGACACTACTTTTACGGGTGGTCGGGCTGAAGCCCGACCTACGGTTTTACCGCGTAAACTTTTTATACTTCACCCGTGTCGGTTCCAGCGCATTTGGTCCCAAGCGACGTACTTTATCTTCTTCGTAATCGGCAAAGTTGCCTTCAAACCATTCCACATGGGCCTCGCCCTCAAACGCCAGAATATGTGTACAAATCCGGTCAAGGAAGAAGCGGTCGTGAGAGATGACCACGGCGCAGCCTGCGAAGTTTACCAAAGCGTCTTCAAGGGCACGCAGGGTTTCAACGTCAAGGTCGTTGGTCGGTTCATCAAGCAGCAGCACGTTGCCGCCTTCGCGCAGCAGTTTGGCCAAATGGACGCGGTTACGCTCCCCGCCAGACAGCAGGTTCATGGTCTTTTGCTGGTCGCCGCCTTTGAAGTTAAAGGCAGAACAATAGGCCCGCGCGTTCATTTCCGCATCGCCCAGTTTGATAATATCCTGACTGTCGGAAATTTCCGCCCAGACGGTTTTTGTATCGTCCAGATTGTCACGGGACTGATCCACGTAAGACAGTTTCACAGTGTCGCCGTAGGTGACCTCGCCACTGTCAGGCTGTTCCTGTCCTGTCAGCATTTTGAACAGGGTGGATTTACCCGCGCCGTTGGGACCGATTACGCCGACAATGCCCCCCGGTGGCAGGGAAAACGACAGGTTTTCCACCAGCAATTTTTCGCCGTAAGCTTTGGTGAGGCCTTCGACCTCAATCACCTTACCGCCCAGACGGGGGCCGTTTGGAATGACGATTTGGGCGGAGGTGATTTTCTCACGCTCGGATTGGTTGGCCAGATCATTATAGGCGTTGATCCGTGCTTTTTGCTTGGCTTGGCGGGCTTTGGCACCCTGACGAATCCAGTCAAGTTCCCGCTCCAGCGTTTTCTGGCGGGTCTTGTCGTCTTTGGCTTCATGGGCCAGACGTTTAGCTTTTTGCTCCAGCCATGCGGAATAGTTGCCCTCGTAAGGAATGCCGCGGCCACGGTCCAGTTCCAGAATCCAGCTGGTGATGTCATCGAGGAAATAACGGTCGTGGGTGACGATCAGGATGGTGCCTTTGTAATCCATCAGGTGCTTTTGCAGCCAAGCGATGGTTTCCGCGTCAAGGTGGTTGGTCGGCTCGTCAAGCAGCAGCATTTCCGGTGCTTCAAGCAGCAGTTTACACAGGGCGACGCGGCGGGCTTCACCACCAGACAGGCTGGTCACATCGGCGTCATCGGGCGGGCAGCGCAGGGCTTCCATCGCGATGTCGATGCTGGCGTCCAGATTCCACAGGTCTTGGGCGTCGATGATGTCTTGCAATTCGCCCATCCGCTCTGCGGTTTCCTCGGAATAGTTCATCGCAAGGTCGTTGTATTCGTCCAGAACCGCCTTTTTATCGGCCACGGCCAACATAACGTTTTCACGCACATTCAGGCTGGCGTCCAGTTTTGGTTCCTGTGGCAGGTAGCCGACTTTGGCGCCTTCGGCAGACCATGCCTCGCCAGTGAATTCCTTGTCGATTCCGGCCATGATCCGCATCAGGGTGGATTTACCCGAGCCATTCACGCCCACGACGCCGATTTTTACACCGGGCAGAAAGGACAGCCGGATATTTTCAAAGCATTTCTTGCCGCCGGGATAGGTCTTGGACACGCCGTCCATGTGGTAAACATATTGGTAAGATGCCATTGGGAAGCCCCTATTTCTGGTGTGTGCCGTTTTGGTGTTCATATCGAAGCTGGGCATAGGGGGCAATGGGTTGGGCAGGGGCTTTCTGCGGCTTCATTGGTGTTTCGCTGGATTAGCGCTGAATAATCCCTTAACCACGCAAGGAATGAAGATACTTATGCAAAATATCATCCGGCTTTTCGTGGCCCTTTTGGTGCTTGGCGCAGGCGCTAGCGCTATGGCGGACGGGGCGCGGCGGGTTGAACAAGCGATCTGGAACAAGGTGCACACCAAGGCGATCACTGGAGACAGGATATTGTTCAACGGGGCGGAATTGTTGTTGGAAAACCTGACTTGCCCTGATGCGACCACGGAAAAAGGGCGCGAAGCCAAGGCGTTGATGAATACCTTTCTGCGCCGTGCAGGTCACTTCGAATGCGAGGTCGAATTGCTGCCCGATGACCGTCTGCGCGGCCATTGTACCGTGGCCGAGCGGCGCGGGCTAAAACCCAGTGCGAACCTGTCCACAGGGATGGTCAAAAGCGGGTTATGCCATAGCGGCGATCAGACCAAGGGAATTGCTGCGTGATTGGACAGGGGCAGTTTCCGCTGGCCACAGCAGGCCAGCGCATCGGCTTGCTTGGAGGGTCGTTTGACCCGCCCCATGGGGGGCATTTGCATATTTCGCGCTGGGCGTTGAAATCTTTCGGGCTGGATCGGGTCTGGTGGATGGTGTCCCCGGGAAATCCGCTGAAAACACGGGGGCCTGCGCCCATGGATCGCCGTCTTGCGGCTTGCCGCGCGCTGGCCAGCGATCCCCGTATGGTGGTCACGGATATTGAGACACATTTGGGCACGCGCTATACCGCCGCCACCTTGCAGGCGCTGCTGCCGCGCTACAAAGGGGTGCGGTTTGTCTGGTTGATGGGCGCGGATAATCTGGCGGATTTCCACCGCTGGAAAGACTGGGACTGGATCATGGAAACCCTGCCTATCGGGGTTTTAGGGCGCCCCGGGGAGCAACTGGCCGCAGGCTGTTCGCCCGCCGCGCGGCGGTATAGTAAATACCGCCTGCAAGCTCGCCGCGCCGAGGCTTTGCCTTTTCGACAGGCCCCCAGTTGGTCTTTGTTGACAGGACCGATGGTGGATCAGTCCAGCACGCAAATCCGTGCCAGCGGGGCGTGGCCGTCCAGCCGCCTGCCCAAAGCAGCTGACAGCGACACAACGCCGACAGGCTGACGACTTGACCTTGTGGCAACCGCGCCAAAGATTTAAGCTTCGCTGCAAACAGCCATTATTCAGCGTGATTTCACAATGTTAACCAGACGTTTCCTTTTGGCCGCGATGATGGCCTCTGTTGCAGTCCCCGCCAGTGCAGGCGCCCCCCTTACATCGCCCCGCCCGCAAGCGCGCCCCTTGCAAGGCGCGCAAAAGATCAAGGCGGCAGTGCCAAAGGTCAGTCTGAAAGATATTGTCGAAGGTTCGGGCCTGTCGGGGGAGGTTAGCATCCTTTTGGCCGATAGCAGTGGACGGGTACTTGAATCCTATACGGCGGATAATTCCTTGCCCCCTGCCAGCGTGACCAAAACTGTCACGGCCCTATATGCGTTGCAACATCTGGGCTCGGATTATCATTTTGCCACCAGCCTGATAGCCACGGGCCCCGTATCCGGCGGGGTTGTTCAAGGTGATTTGGTTCTTGCGGGGGGCGGCGATCCCCATCTGGATACGGACGGGCTGGCCAATCTGGCCGCCAAATTGCGCAGCGCCGGTATCACGGGGATCACGGGGCGGTTTCGGGTTTATGGCGGCGCGCTGCCCTATCAAGAAAGCATTGACCCCCAGCAGCCCGACTACGTGGGGTATAATCCTGCGGTGTCAGGGCTGAACCTGAATTTCAACCGCGTCTATTTTGAATGGAAACGCACGGCGAACGGTTATGCCACTACGATGGATGCCCGCACCAATCACTTCCGTCCTGCCATTCACGGTATCGAAGTGGGGATTGTGGATCGCAAAGCGCCGCTGTTTACCTATAAGAAATCCACCAAAAACGAACAATGGACCGTGATGCGTGGAGCGCTCGGCAAGGGCGGCGGGCGTTGGTTGCCAGTGCGTGAAATTGATGCCTATGTGGGCGAAGTGTTTCGGGATCTGGCGGCGAAAAAGGGTGTGCGGCTGCCAAGCGCTACATCAACGGATGGCCTGTCAAACGGCACGCTTGTGGCCCAAGAGGTCAGCGCCAGCCTGTATTCACAAGTCAAATCCATGCTGAAATATTCAACCAACCTAACAGCCGAAGTGACAGGCCTGACCACCACCCGCCACCGCGGGGCATCCGTGCGCAATCTGGCAGGATCAGCGCGGGAAATGACCAATTGGGTGGAAAAAGCCTACGGGGTCAACGGGATAAAATTTGTGGATCATTCAGGGCTGGGGGACGACTCTCGGGTCAGCGCCAGCCAGATGGTGCAAATTCTGGCGCGGTCTGGATGGAATGGCCCGCTGCGTCCTGCGTTAAAAGAGATCAAACTGGTGAATTCCAAAGGCCGCGCTGCGCCGATTGACGGGGTGAGCGTTGTGGCCAAGACGGGCACGTTGAACTTCGCCAGTGCGTTGGCAGGATATATTGATGCACCCAACGGCAAAAAACTGACCTTCGCGATTTTCACGGCGGATATGGGCAAGCGGGCGAAAATCACGCGGGCCAATCGCGAACGTCCCGAGGGCGGCGCTGCATGGCGCAGGCGGTCTAAAAACATGCAGCAGGTTTTATTGCGGCATTGGGCGTTGGACTATGGGGTTTAAGCCATCCCCCTAAAGCCGCGCCAAAGGCTTGCAGCCCTGTGTTACTTGCGCTGCTTTTTCAGCTTTTTCGCCTGACGGATCACCTTGGCCAAGGCTTTGTCCGATGCTTTGTGCTGGGCCAAAGCGGCAGTGTTGAACTGGTCTTCGGCGTGCAATTTGCGCCAGCGTTCCAGCCGTGGCACATCTAATTCGCCCCGCTCTAACGCGGCACGAATGGCGCATCCGGGTTCGGTTTCATGTTTGCAATCGCGGAATTTACACTGTGTGGTCAGGTCGTGAATATCCGCAAATAAATCCGCCACGCCGGATGCGGCCTCGGTCAGTTGCAGTTCGCGCATGCCGGGTGTGTCCAGCACCGCGCACCCGTTCGGCATGAAATGCAGATGGCGTTTTGTGGTGGTGTGTCGGCCCTTTGCATCATCCTCGCGGATGGCTTTGGTTGCGATGGCCAATGTCTCGGACAGGGCATTGGTCAGGGTGGATTTGCCCACGCCCGATGATCCCAGAAAGGCCACGGTGCGGCCCGTTTTGCACCATTGCGCCAGTTTTTCGGCAGGCTCGCCGCCGCGCGCATCCAGCACCACAACAGGCACCAGATCGGAAATGGCTTTGGCGGCTTCAACATAAGTTTCAGGCGTGTCACACAGGTCCAGTTTGGTCAACACCAGCACCGGATCAACGCCCGCTTCCAGCGTCAGCGCGATATAGCGTTCCAGCCGCGCCACGTTGAAATCCTGATTGCACGATGTGACGATAAACGCCGTATCCAGATTGGCCGCAATCAACTGGGCCGAACGATCATGCCCCGCAGCCCGCCGTTTCACCAGGCTTTTGCGATCCAGAACCGCGCTGGCGGTGGGCAGAACCGTGTCAAACAACAGCCAATCGCCCACCGTTGCCTCTATCCCCGGGGGGATCAGCGCGTCTATGGTCTCGCCGCGCACCCGCAGGCCGTTGCGATGCACTTCAATCACCCGCACGGGGGGTGTTTCAGCCATTTCATCCATGTCGGTTTGTTGGGCAAAGAAATTCTGCCAGCCAAGCATTTCAAGCGTGGTTTCGTCAGAATGATCGCCAGTAGATTCAGCGGTAGGATTTAAAGGAATTTCAGGGGGTTCCCGTGTCATTAGATGTCTTTCATGATCTGTTTTGAGGGTGATCCCCCGTGTGACAGCGCGCAAGCTGTGGATACTCTCGCACCTTAGCAGGACATGAAATCTCCGTTGTTTGTTGAATGGATTTTAGAAGGGCGCGACCCGCTTAGCAAGCCTGTAGGCGAGTTGACAGGCAAAGGAAATCAGCACCAAAACGCAAAAGCCAGTTTCGTATTTACCTAAACTTCTGATGGCTGCTTGTATGACCTGCGCCGCATCGGCACTGATGGAGCAGCAACAAAGAGCAAGGACCCCCGAAATGGCGCGTGTATACCTGAAACAGGCCGAGAAAACTGCGAAAACGGACAGTGCGGCGGTGCATGATACGGTTTTGGGGATTCTGAACGATATCGAAGAGGGCGGCGAAGCTGCGGCGCAATCTTATGCGCAAAAGTTTGATCGCTATGACGGTCCGCTGTTGCTGGATGCAGCAATGATTGCAGCAGCCGTCGAAAAAGTGCCGCAAAAACTTAAAGACGACATCGCCTTTGCCCATGAAAACATTCGCAAATTCGCCGAGGCGCAAAAGGCATCCATGCAGGATTTCGAGCTGGAGGTTCGCCCCGGATTGATTGAGGGTCAGCGTACCATCCCAGTGCGCGCGGCGGGGTGTTACGTGCCGGGGGGGCGCTATTCCCACATCGCCAGCGCGATGATGACCGTCACCACCGCTAAGGTTGCAGGCGTGCAAAACATCACCGCCTGTTCGCCGCCCCAAGGTGCGGACGGTGTTTCACCCGCGATTATCTATGCGGCCCATTTGTGTGGCGCGGATCAGATCCTGTCTATGGGCGGGGTGCAGGGCGTGGCGTCAATGACGTTCGGGCTGTTCGGGTTGCCCAAGGCGGATATTATCGTAGGCCCTGGCAACCAGTTTGTGGCCGAGGCCAAGCGCATCCTGTTCGGACGGGTGGGCATCGACATGATCGCAGGGCCGACCGACAGTTTGATTCTGGCCGACGGGTCAGCGGACGCAGAAATCGTTGCGGTGGATTTGGTCAGTCAGGCAGAACACGGCTATAATTCCCCCGTTTGGCTGGTGACAGACGACAGGGCATTGGCTGAAACCGTGATGGCGCGGGTGCCGGAACTGATCGCCGATCTGCCCGAGTTGAACCGCGAAAACGCCACCGCCGCGTGGCGCGATTATGCCGAAGTGATCGTTTGCGCCGACCGTGAAGAGATGGCCGCAACGTCCGATGATTACGCCCCAGAACACCTGACGGTGCAGGCTGCTGATCTGGAATGGTGGCTGGACCGCCTGCAATGTTATGGCTCGTTGTTTCTGGGCGAAGAAACCACAGTATCCTACGGGGATAAGGCGTCAGGCACCAACCACGTGCTGCCCACATCAGGGGCTGCACGCTATACGGGCGGGTTGTCGGTACATAAATATATGAAGATCGTCACATGGCAGCGGGCCACCCGCGACGGGGCCAAACGGGTGGCAGAGGCCACAGCGCGAATTTCCCGACTGGAAGGCATGGAAGGCCACGCCCGCGCCGCCGATGTGCGGCTGCACAAATACTACCCGACTGAGAATTTCGATCTGTCGGTTGAAGGGTAAACCATGCAAGCGCTGGTTTACACGGGGCCAAAAACGCTGAAAATTCAGACCTGTGACGACTTGCAGGCATCAGGTGATGACAATTTGATCCGCGTGGATGCGGTGGGGATTTGCGGCTCGGACATGCACGCCTATCTCGGCCACGATGACCGCCGCCCCGCGCCGCTGATCCTTGGGCATGAGGCGGCGGGTCTGGTGCAGGACGGGCCGATGAAGGGCCAGCGGGTGACGGTTAATCCGCTTGTCACCTGCGGCCATTGCGATTTTTGCCGCGAGGGTCGCGAGAATATTTGCCAATCCCGCCAGATTATTTCCATGCCGCCCCGTCAGGGCGCTTTCGCACAACAGTTGGTGATGCCGACCCGCAATCTGGTTGCTGTACCCGATCACGTGGCCATCGAACATGCGGCTTTGGCGGAACCTTTGGCGGTTTGCTGGCACGCCGTGCGTCTGGGGGCGCAGGCGCTTTTTGGCCCGCTCGATCAGGCCCGCTGTCTGGTGCAAGGCGGCGGCGCGATCGGGGTTGGATCGGCGCTTAGCCTGTTGGCTATGGGCGCGCGGGATGTGACCATCGCAGAGCCGAACACCCTGCGCCACGGGATTCTGAACGCACTTGGGGCGTTTTCTGTCTGCGATCCAGAGCAGGTTTCAGGTGCGTTTGACCTGATCATAGATTGCGTTGGCATCAGCCACACCCGCCGTGCGGCCAGTGCGCTGGCGCGGTCGGGCGGGGTGATTGTACATGTGGGCTTGGGCGATTCAGATGCAGGTCTGGACACCCGTCGCCTGACCTTGCAGGAAATCACGTTCATCGGCACCTACACCTATACCGCCCAAGATTTCCGCGATACAGCGCAGGGGATTTTTGACGGGGTGTTCGGGCCGCTGGACTGGATTGAACAGCGCCCGTTGACGCAAGGCGCTGCCGCCTTTGCGCAGATATTAGCCGGGCAGGTGGCTGCGCCAAAACTGGTTCTGCGCCCCAATTGACAGGCTGTCGTTGCCCATTGCTGTAAGCCTCGTTAATGAATTGGCCTGACAGTACAGGCAATAGGCAGCAGCATGACCAAACAACGGTGGATTACAGTATTTGAAGTAGGCGGATCGGTGCTGGCCATGGTCTATGCGCTGCTGATCGCATCCAACACAGGAAACGAGATTTTGGGGTTCTCCCTGTTGCTTGTTTCCGCCCTGTTATTCGCGGCCTGGGGCTTTATGGACAAGCGCTGGGCGTTCTTTGCCTTGCAGTTTTTCTACGCGGCTTCGGCGATTATCGGGTTGATCCGTTGGGCCTAGTATGATCATCACCACAGGCACAGCAGATCAATACACCCCCGAAATTGCAGAATTAATCTGGGCCGAAGATCCCGCATTACTGGCTTGCGAGTTCGGCGCTCTGCCCCCTTTCGATGCAATTTTGCGTCAGGAATGGGCGTCGAAAGGTGCGGCTAATTCCCATGATACCATGCTGCTGGCTAGGGATGACACAGGGGTGGCGGGATTGATGACAGGGTATCCTGTCGATCAGATGGAGGCCCGCTTTGAAGCCACATGGCACCTGCGCCGCGACCAGATCGCCCGCAAGGACTGGCAGGACTGGGAAGCACGATCCGCCCTGATAGAGCGGCTGTTTCCACCCCCGCAGGCAGGTGATTTCTATGTGCTGGACTTGTCCATTGCACCGCGCAGTCAGGGCACGGGCCTTGGGCGGCGCCTGATCGGGATCGCTTTGGAAAATGCCCGCGCGGCAGGGTGCAAACGGCTGTGTCTGGATGTGAATGCGGATAATGACGCCGTCGGGTTTTACCGGCGGATCGGCTTGGACATCCAGATTGAATCCCGTGTGCCCTTGTTAAATGAACGCTATGGCGTCGGGCTGCACTATCACATGGTCATGCCCGTAACGGCCTAAGAAAACAGGATGCCCTGCAGCTTAAGCGCCCCGTCCTGTAAGGTGTCTTTCTGGGAAATAGCCTGTTCCACCGTCAAACGCGGCGCGGGGCCGTGAAAGGCCAGTGACGCCACATACCGCCCTTGCGGATCTGTGACAGGAACGGCCAAAGCGACCATGCCATCCATAAATTCTTCGTTGTCGATGGCATAGCCCCGTTTGCGGATTTCGGCCAGTTCGTCGAGCAAAGTGTTGGGCGACACATGGGTTTTCTCCGTCAACGGCTGCAAATCAAGTGCGGCCACAAAAGCCCGCCGTGCCGCAGGGGGCAGCGAAGCCATATAGGTTTTGCCACTGGCGGTGCAGTGAAACGGAACGTTTGATCCCACAGGCAGTTGGATGCGAAACGGCCAATCGGTATCCACGCGATCCAGATAATGCATGCCGCTTTCTTGGGGCACCACATAATTCACCGCCTCTTTCACCGCGCGGGCGATCTGTTCCAGCACTTGGTGGCGGCTGTAAAAATCCCGCCCCGATTGCAGCAATCCCGCACCCATATCCAGCAGGCGTCGCGCGGGTTTCATCCGTTTGCCGTCTTCGCTGCGGGTCAGGAAGCCTTCTTCTTCAAGGGTGGTGCACAGGCGGTGGACGGTTTGTTTGGGTAGGCCAAGAGAGTCGTTGATTTGTGTTGGCGTCAGGGGCTGATCGGCGCGGGCCAGAACCTCTAGGATCAGAAGCGTGCGTAGGTTGGTTGGAATACGGTCCTCGGATGCCATGTTTTTCCTTTGCAATCGCGCTGATTCTCTGTTTACCTCACTTTATACTAAAAACAAGACTATAAGTCTCATTTTTAATCAAAAGAGGTGGTTTTGGAGTTTGATTACCTTGTCATTGGCGCTGGTTCTGCTGGCTGTGCCACGGCTGCGCGGGTGTCCGAAAGCGGGCGCTACACGGTTGCGCTGATCGAGGCAGGGGGCAAAGACAGCAATCCGTGGATTCACGTGCCGGTCGGATACTTCAAGACCATGGGCAATCCCGAACTGGACTGGATGTATCGCACGCAGGCGGACCCGGGCCTGAACGGGCGCGATATTCCATGGCCACGGGGCAAAGTGTTGGGCGGGTCTTCGTCCATCAACGGTTTGCTTTATGTGCGTGGTCAGGCCGAAGATTTTGACGGCTGGCGTCAGTTGGGAAACGAAGGCTGGGGCTGGGACGATGTACTGCCCTATTTTAAAAAGGCGGAAACCTGGAAGGGGACGGCCCAGTCTGAAAACCGTGGCGCTGATGGGCCTTTGTCGGTGTCCCCGACGCGGTTAAAGCGGGATGTGGTGGATCACTGGATTACTGCGGCGGTGGCTGCGGGGTATAAACACAACCCCGATTATAATAGCGGCGATCAAGAAGGGGTCGGGTATTTCCAGCTGACACTTGATGGCGGGCGGCGCTGTTCTGCGGCCAAAGCCTATTTGAAACCCGCGCGGGGGCGTAAAAACCTAAGCGTGTTCACCCATGCCCAGACCGAACGGATTGTGATAACAGACGGGCGGGCCACTGGCGCGGTGGTGAACCAGAACGGCACCCCCAAAACCTTTACCGCACGGCGCGAGGTGATCTTATGCGCGGGGGCCATCGGGTCTCCGCAAATCCTAATGCTGTCTGGTATTGGCGCGGCCGAGGATCTGGCCACAAAAGGCATTCAAATAGTGAAACATCTGCCCGGTGTCGGTCAGAACCTGCAAGACCATCTGCAAGCGCGACCCGTGTTCAAAACAACACTTGGCACCATCAATGTGGAAATCAACAGCCTGTTCAAACAGGGGCTGATCGGGCTGCAATATCTTCTGTCCCAGACAGGCCCGATGACCATGGCGGCCAGTCTTGGAACGGGGTTTATAAAATCCGATGAACGGCTCGCGACCCCTGACATCCAGTTCCACATTCAACCGTGGAGCGCGGATAAACCCGCAGACGGGCCGCATCGGTTTTCCGGTTTTACCGCCTCGGTTCTGCAAATGCGCCCTGAAAGCACGGGGCATTTGAAACTGGCCAGTGCAGATTACCGTGACCACCCTGAAATACACCCCAATTATCTGGCTACAGACACCGATCAGCGCACGTTGGTCAAAGGTATCCAGATCGCCCGCCAAATCGCCAGAACCGACCCGCTGGCAGGTTATATTACAGAAGAACATGCCCCCGGCGCGGGTGTTGCCTTTGACGATTACGATGCCACGCTAAACTGGGCGCGCGACACGGCGGTGACCATTTATCATCCCACCGGCACTTGTAAAATGGGCCGTGATCCACTGGCAGTTGTTGATCCGCGCCTGCGGGTTCATGGCGTGTTGGGGTTGCGTGTGGCGGATGCTTCCATCATGCCCGTCATCACAAGCGGCAACACAAACGCCCCGTGCATAATGATCGGGGAAAAGGTCGCGGCAATGGTTTTAGAGGATGCAGGCACATGATGGATATGGTTTTGGATTTCGGCAAGATTATCATCGCAGATTTAATTCTGTCCGGTGATAACGCGCTGATTATCGGGATGGCAGCGGCGGGTCTGGCACCCGAGTTGCGCAAAAAAGCGATCCTTTATGGCATGATTATTGCTGCGGTTTTGCGGATCGTCTTTGCGGTGGCGGCCACTAAATTGCTGGGCATTCCGGGGATCCTTTTTGTCGGTTCCCTGCTGTTGTTCTGGGTCTGCTGGCGACTGTATCAGGAAATCCGCGAGGGGATGGACGCACAGGCAGAGCAATCGCTGCTGGATGCCAACAACCCTGATGCGGGTTATACGGGCGCGCCCCGTCGCACGCTGTTTGCTGCGCTGATTTCCATCACCATCGCGGATGTGTCCATGTCGCTGGACAATGTGCTGGCGGTTGCGGCCATTGCGGATGGCAACACCGAGATGCTGGTCTTTGGTTTGGGGTTGGCGATCGTTCTGATGGCCTTTGCTGCCACGCTGATCATGCATCTGCTGACGAAATTCCCGTGGATTTCATGGCTGGGCCTGATCGTGCTGGTCTATGTGGCCGCAGAAATGATGTATCGTGGATTTTTTGACGCCAGCACAGGGCTGGGGCCTATGCTCGGCCTGATTGACGGGTGGAGTTTAAGCAAGGGGCATTAGCCCCGTCACAAGGAATCTGTCCAACAGATGAGGGAGGGTCGCAGGATCACATCTGTTGGGCAAAAGCCGGATCAACTGCCTTCGCGGTTCGGTGCCAAGACGAGAAGGCTAAACTTTGGGAGGACATTTTATGTTCAATTTAAAAACCTTTACCAAGGGGGCTGCCGCCACTTTCGTCGGTGCCTCTTTATTTGCGTCTTCGGCATTTGCCGAAACAGTGATCCGCGTGCAGACGGTTATTTCTGCAAAAGCTGACGAAGTGGTGATGCTGCAAGATTTTGCTGATGATGTGACCGCGCTGACCAACGGCGAGGTGCGTTTTGAAATCATGCCTGCGGGGTCTGTTGTGGGCGTTGCCGAAACACTGGACGCAGTGGATGCGGGGTTGATTGATGGCGGCTTTGCCTGGACCCACTACTGGTCTGGCAAACACCCTGCCGCCATGCTGTTCGGTTCCCCCGTAGCAGGGGCTGGCGTTGGCATCGACAATATCGCCTTCTTGTCGTGGTTCCAGTTTGGCGGCGGCAAGGAACTTTATGACCAGCTTTGGGATGAAATGGGCATGAACGTGAAAGGCTTCATGCTGCAACCCGTCGGCCCCGAGGCTTTGGGCTGGTTCAAGGAACCCATCGAATCCATGGATGATTTCCGCAAATACCGCTTCCGGACACCTCCGGGTATTCCGGGTCAAACCTATAAGGATATTGGTGTCGCCTCAGTCGCCATGGGGGGCGGGGATATTCTGCCCGCGTTGGAAAAAGGCACAATTGATGCCGCGGAATGGTGCTGCCCCAAGCCGGATTCGGTCTTTGGGTTTCAAAAGGTGCTGAAACATTACTATCTGCAAGGCCTGCACCAAGTGGTGGTGAATGCCGATCTGTATCTGAACAAAGATGTCTACGACGGCCTGACCCCTTTGCAGCAAAAAGCGATTGAAGTGGCGGCAAATGCGTCCCTGTCAAAATCCATGTCTTATCGGATTTATGAAAACGGTAAAGCGTTGAAAGATTTGACGGAAAACCACGGGGTAATCCTGCATGACACCCCTGCGGATTACTTTCCAGCCTATATGAATGCGGCCAAAGCCTCGCTTGAAAAAAACGCGGCTGAGAATGAATTCTTTGCCAAAGTCTGGCAGTCCCAAAAGGATTTCGCCGCCATTGCCGTGCCCTATTGGGCAGGATCACAGGCGTCCAATGCGGCGCTGGGCAAAGCCTTTGCCGATCAGGTGAAATAACCCCTTCGAGGCGCGGACCCCCGCGCCTCGATTTGAAGTCTCGCTTTGATTATGTGCAAGCACCCCTAAGAGCGGGTGTTTTCACATAACCACGGGGGACAGCCGAATGGCCGACGAAGTAATTCCGGGTAAACTGGAAATCACCGATGAATTGATCGCGGAACGGAATGATTTCATTCCAGGGCAAACGCCTGACGATATGACCCCGTGGATGCGCCCGATTGTGGCTGGCATTGATGTGTTAAACCTGTGGGTCGGGCGGTTTGCCTGCCTGCTGGTGATCCCGATCATCGCGGTGATGGTGATCGAAGTGGTCAGCCGTAAACTGTTTCTGGCGCCCACCGATTATTCTTTTGAATACAGCCGCATGTTCGCGGGGGCCATGTTCATGCTGGGGGCGGGCTATGCCCTGATGCGCGGCGTGCATATTCGTGCGGATTTCATCTATCGCAACTGGTCAAAGGAAACCCAAATGACGGTGGACGGGCTGCTGTATCTGGCGTTTTACTTCCCTGCGATGATCTTTTTCCTATGGGTGTCTTATGAATATACCGCCAAGGCGTGGGTGACGTGGGAACGGTCTATGGACACGGCAATGATGGCGCCTTTGGCCCCTGCGCGTACCGCCATGCCGCTGTGTGCCCTGTTGCTGTTATTGCAAGGTATTTCAGAGCTATTAAAGACGCTGTACGAAATGACCGCCCCCCGCCGTCGCCTGTTTTTGCGCGTTCTGCCGGTCTATATCATCGGGCTGGCTGTGGTATTCGCCGCAACGGTTTATCCCAATGCCATACCGCTTGGGGATTGGTGGCGCGGGCTTGTTGGCGGCGTCGGTTTGGGCGGCGTATCCCAAGAAGCGATCGGTCTGATTATGATCGCGGTGATGCTGTTTTCGATCTTTGTGGGCTTTCCCATATCCTTCACCCTGATCTTTCTGGCCTTTGTCTTTGGCGCTTGGGGGTTCAAGGCCAAGATGGCGTTTTATTTGCAGACCTTCCAGTTCAATTCCACCATGATGGATGAACAACTGGTGGCGGTGCCGCTGTTTGTGTTCATGGGCATCCTGATGGAAAAAGCCGGCCTGATGGAACGCCTGTTCACCGCGATCCAGTTGATGTTTTCACGCACGCGCGGGGCGCTTTTTGTGGCGGTGCTGTTTGTGTCGATGATCTTTGCGGCAGCGACAGGGATTGTGGGGGCTTCGGTTACGATCCTTGGCATTATGGCAGAGCGCACCATGAATAAATCGGGCTATGATGTGCGGCTGGCGGCTGGCACGATCACCGCTGGCGGCACGCTTGGCATCCTGATCCCGCCGTCCATCATGTTGGTGGTGATGGGCCCTGTGCTAGAGGTCCCCGTGACCGAGCTGTTTCAGGCTGCCATAATTCCGGGCATCATGCTGGCGGTGCTTTATATGCTCTATGCGCTGATCCGCTGCTGGATCAATCCTGACCTTGGCCCGATCCTGCCAGTGGATGAACAGCCCGAAACCTCGCCCTATTACGCGATGGAATTTACATCGGTTTTTGCATCACTGGTGGTGATGATCTGGCTGATCACGCTGGGGATCAACGGCAGCCTTGCGGGGCTGTTTCCGCTGGCAGGGTTGATCGTGCCACTGGCTTGGGTCGGGCTGATGTGGGGCGTTTACACATGGGCGCGCAGGGTGCGGCCGGGCGGGTTTTATTATTCTGATCTATGGTATGAATTCTTTATGGGGCTGGTGCCGCCCACCACGCTGATCGCCTTTGCTCTTGGCTCGATCCTTGCGGGATGGGCCACCCCTGCCGAGGCTGCGGCCTGTGGTGCATTCGGCGCGCTGCTGCTGTCTTTGGCCTATAACAAGCTGACACTGGCCAGTTTCTACGATGCTTTGATCAAGACGCTGGAAATCACCGTGCTGATCATGTTCCTTGTGGCGGCATCCAACTTTTTCGGCGCTGTGTTCAGCCGTCTTGGCACACCCACCATGCTGACCGAGCTGTTGCTGGCGTGGGAACTGGCGCCTTCGATGATCCTGATCATCATTATGGCGCTGATCTTTCTGCTGGGCTGGCCGCTGGAATGGGTGCCAATTGTGTTGATTATCGTGCCCATTCTGGTTCCCACTCTTGAAGCGTTGGAAATCAACCTGACCTGGTTTGCCATTCTGGTGGCGGTGAACCTGCAAACCGCCTGGCTGTCGCCGCCCGTGGCCCTGTCGGCCTATTTCCTGAAAGGGGTGGTGCCGGAATGGGATCTGAAGGACATCTATTTCGGGATGATGCAGTTCATGTGTATCCAGTTGCTGGGACTGATCCTGATTTTCAGCTTCCCGCAGATTGCCCTGTGGTTACCCGCCTATTTCAACGGGCAATAACCCGCTGAATGGACTTGCGCTTGCGGCTCTGATCGGGTTTGAAATAGCCAACCCAACCAGAGGCGCAGCTATGTTTACTAAAGACGGTTTGATCGACGATATTCGCGGGCATTTCGCCCATGTGGACACCTGTCCGTTCCAGGGACCACGGGTGTTCTTTGAAAACGCAGGCGGGGCGCTGACCTTGAAATCGGCGGTTGAAACATCGACGTTTTATGCCTCGATTCCGGACAATCAGGGCCGTGACAACGTGGCCAGCGCAGAATTGATGCGGGTGATCGCCAAGGCCAAAGACGACATGGCGGTGTTTTTCAACGCGCCAAGCGGCCAGTTCTTTGTGGGGGAAAGCGGCACCGAACTGCTGTTCCGCATGATCCGCACGGCCGTTGTCGAAAGCGGCGCGGGCAAGGTTCTGGGCAGCACGCTGGAACACCCTGCCAGCCGTTCCGCTGCGATCCGCTGGGCTGGTATTGCGGGCAAAGACTATGTCTCCGTGCCCCATAACGACGAAACAGGGTCGGTCAGCGCGGATGATTATGCCCCCCATGTGACGCCAGATACGGTTGTGGCAACAATCCTGCACACCTCGCCCGTGACAGGGATGGCGGTGGATGTAAAAGGCATCGTCGAAGTGATCCGCGCCACAGCGCCTGACTGTTTGATCATCGTTGACGGCATCCAACATGCGGCCCACGGGCGGCTGGATATTGCGGGTTATGATGTGGATGGCTATGCGGTTTCCCCTTACAAAGTATTCTCGCGCCACGGCTACGGGGTAGCTTGGGTGTCTGATCGTTTGGGAAATATGAACCACGACATGCTGATTAATGGCCCGACGGACAATTGGGAATTTGGCACGCGCGACACAGGCGCCTATGCCACGTTTTCAGATGTGGTGGATTATTTTGACTGGCTGGGCGCGCAGGTTTGCGACAGCACAGATCGCCGCGAACGAATAGAGGCTGCGGGTGCGGCCATACATTCCCATGAAAAAGACCTTACAGATGCCATGTTGCACGGCGTCGGCAATCAGAAAGGTCTGGTTGAACTGGACGGGATCGGCATCATCGGTGGGGTGGACAATCCCTTGCGCGAAGGTCTGGTGTCTTTGACCGTTGAAGGCATGTCCGGCGCAGATGTTGTAACCGCACTGAACGCACAAAACATCCGCACCCATTTGCGCAAGGCAGATCACTATTCGGGCAATGTGCTGACCCCGCTGGGCCTGGACAGTTGCGTGCGCGTGTCCATGTGCCACTATAATACCGAACAAGAGGTCTCGCAGTTTCTGAGTGCGATGCAGGGTATTGTGGACGGTCGTTCGGCCTGAACGAACACTGAAGTGCGGTGCCGCGCGGTGACAAACTGCTGTCTTGGGCCTATGTTCAAGACAGCAAAAGGAGGCACCCATGACACCCGTACAAGTCCAAGGCATTCACCACATCACGCTGAACGGCGCAGACCGCCAGACCTCGGTTGATTTCTGGCAGGGCGTTTTGGGGATGCCGCTGATCTTTGAACAACCCAATCTGGATGCGCCCGAAATCAATCACCTGTATTTTGATACAGGCGACGGGCGCACCCTGACCGTGTTCACCGAGGAAGGCCGTCAGCCCCCAACCCAAAGGCTGGCCCAGCAACCCGGATCGCTGCACCACATCGCGTTTTGGGTGTCCCAAGCCACCATCCGTCTGGCAGAAGACCGGTTGAAAGACCAAGAGTTCGGATCCAGCGGGATTAAGGACCGCGGCTTCATGGACAGCCTCTATTTCCGCGACCCACTGGGGCTTCTGGTGGAACTGGCCAGCTATAAATTTGATCCACCACAGGGCAAAACCCACGGCGATGTACTAAACCTCGCCCATCAGATCCGGCTGGAACGGGACGGCTTGGCGATAGAAACGGCAGATGTAGCCGATGCACTGGCGCGGTTGTCAGAGCGGTGAGGCGACGGGAACTGTGCTTGCAACAGATAGTGCCGATGGAGGGTTCCAGCCCGAAGTGGACTCGTTCAGCCGACACATTTGGCGGTACAATCTTTCGATGTAAGCTGTAACGGCACCCCTTAATGTTGGTAAGCGGTGGCTCAAAAAGATGTTCGTAAAAATGACATGAACGTTCAAGTGGGGTTCACTGCTCGAACAATGAACATTTATGGCTATTGAGGTTAGAGCAACCAAACTTATCGTTCGTAATCGCGTATCGTTGTAAAAAATCCGTTCTGTTGAATTTTAGGCAGCATTCTCTTGTAGTGCGCTCATTCTCTAACAAAAAAGATAATTAAGATAAAAAAGGTGTCGGGCATTAAACCAGAAGAAGGCTTCAACGATAGGACAAAGGCCTCGATAAGGATCAGCCAAGAAATAGCTGACGTCCCGGTCCTATCGGTCGGGTTTGTGGCTTTTGATGGGCATAGTGGAAGCGCAAGAAGTGAACGCTGAATAAGCCTTGGGTCGAAATCGGTCAAAAAACCTGAAGGCACTGTTTTAGTGTGGGCCTTTTTCCGACTTTGCCAAAAATAACGGCGCGGTCTGTTTCAGACACCGATCTCCATCTCGCGCCATTCTTTTGGTGAACGCCCCACGAAACGTCGAAAGTCGCGGCTTAGATGATAGGCATCGAAAAAACCACATGTCTGTGCAATTTCGTACAACGGAGCTGTGCTTTCCAACATGATTGACTGTGCCATTGTGATCCTTTCTTGGCGCAAGAAATTTCGGGGAGTGGAAGCCATATGTTGCTGGAAAAGTCTGCGAATCTGCGATGCAGATATTTGGGCAGACTGAACCATTTCTTGCTCGGACCAAGGAAGATGCGGCGCGGCGCGAATCGCTTCCGTCAGCCTAAGCAAGGAAGGTGGAAGGCTTGAGCCTCCGGTTGGGGCGTTTTCGGAACTGATCAACTGCAAGAACCGTGCGACAGCCGAATGCAAATGCAGGTCAGTGTCGATTTCCCGTGAAGCCATGATGTCGAACACGTGTTGAAACCAGCCGATCAAATCCGAAGCTTGGCTGACTTCAATTCGTAATTGGCCTTCGCCCATTGCCCTGCTGCGAAATCCTGTAGCATCGCGGCACGCCAACCGAAACCACATGACCGACCAAGGATCTTCGCCATCTGAAAGGTGCCCATGTGGTTGGCTCCCGTCAATCCAGATCAACTGACCGGCCTTAACGCTATAGGTTTTGCCAGCAGTTTCCACTTGGCCGCGCCCTGACAGGCAGTAAAGCACGTCATCTCCTGGGCAGGTGTCGCGCCGGATACCACGGCGGGGGGAGGCTTCGACCCAACCTGCACGCAGGATTGAAGCAAGGCCGACACTGGCTTTCGGCCCCGGCGTGTAGTGCTGGGAAATGCGGACAACCGAAGATGAGCGAAGAGATGGCATGCGTGTTTTATACATGCTGCTGCTTGGTATGTACATTGAGAAAGCAACGTATTCTATGACAGATTGCCATAAGAGGAGGCTGGCGCGCTACGTCAGTCGCGGGAAATCGAGGAGGAATACATGCTGGTCCCCACCAAGGAAGAAATGCGTGCGTATGAGGCTGACGGCTATTTCATTCGCAAAGGTTTTTTGAAACCGGAAGAAGTCACAGACTTTCGTGAAAGCTCGCGTCGTCAGCTTGAAGAAGAAAGTAAAGGTGACAGTGTCATGAAAAAGGGCGACAAGGCGGGCAATGCCACCTTGTTGAAGCTTTGGAACACGGCTGGCGATGACAAATACGGTATGCTTGCGCGCGATGAACGTATGGTGCGTATCTCCGAAGCGCTCATCGGTGAAGAAATTTATCTTTACAGTCACAAGATGACAATGAAGCAACCGCGTGAAGGGGGTGCTTGGGAATGGCATCAGGACTATGGTTATTGGTATAACAACGGCTGTCTAAGCCCGGAAATGCTGTCAATCTATGTATCCCTTGATCCTGCAAACAAGGAAAACGGGTGCTTGCAGGTTCTTAAGGGCAGCCACATTGCGGGGCGTATCGAACACATCCGCGAAGACGGGCAAACCAATGTCGACAAACCTTATCTGGATGCTGCTATCGAGCGTTTCGAGCACGTTTATGTTGAGATGGAACCAGGCGATGCGTTGATCTTTCATTGCAACCTGTTGCACCGTTCAGACGCAAACAATAGCGATACCTACAGGTGGGGTTATATCTGTTCGTATAATGCTGTGCACAACGCGCCCTTTGTAAAGAACCGTGACTACGGTCATTTTCAAAAGCTGGAAACTGTGCCCGCTGGCAGCTTTATGACGGCCAAAGTGGCTGCGGAATGAGCGGACAGGTTGTCGGAACCGAAACCATGAGGCGGCGGGAGTTTTCCCGCCCCTCGTTGTGGTCTCGTGTCACTGCCCGCAAGGAGCTGGGGGTTTTTCTGGCCCTTGTTGTAATGTGCCTGTTTTTAGCCTTTGCAACGAACAGCTTTTTGAGTCCGCTTAACCTTTTGAACGTCGGACGGCAGGTATCTTTGTTAGGTATCATGGCCGTGGGTATGACTTTTGTTCTGATTTCAGGCGAAATCGACCTGTCTGTCGGGTCGACCTATGCGTTGTCTGGTCTTGGAAGCGGAATGTTGATTGTCATGGGGTGGGGGCTTCTTCCCGCGCTGACGGCGGGGCTGTTGCTGGGGGCCAGTATCGGTTTGATCAACGGATTGCTGTCAACTTACGGTCGCTTGCCCTCGTTGATTGCAACGTTGGGAATGTTGTCGATTGTGCGTGGCGTAGCGCTGCTTATGACGGACGGGCAACCGGTTACGGTAAACACCCGAAACGGCGCTTTGGAACAGGTTCTGGACCGGTTTGAATTCATGGGCCAGGGCTATCTGTTCGGAGCGATCCCGATGCAGCTTGTGTTTTTCGCTATTGTGGCGCTGCTGGGGTGGATCGTTTTGTCGGGCACCGCGTTCGGCTTTCGTGTCTTTGCTGTCGGCGGTAGCGCCAAGGCGGCGCGGGTTTCTGGCATTCACGCCGAAAGTGTAAAGATCTGGACCTTCGTTATCATGGGCGTTCTGGCTGCACTGGCGGGTATACTGTCTATGGCCTTTCTGCCTTCGGGGCAGGCGGGGCGAACCGGTTTGGGGCTGGAATTGGATGTGATCGCTGCGGTTGTTGTGGGCGGTGCTTCGTTATCCGGCGGGGTCGGTACTGTATTGGGTACGGTTCTCGGTGTGCTGATCATCGGTGTTCTGCGCAATGGTCTGGTCCTGATGGGCGTATCGCCATTCACCCAAGAAGTCATGATCGGCCTAGTGATCATCGTCGCAGTTGCCATCGACAAATGGAGTACTCGAAACCGGACGACGTAATCTACGACCAAACCCTGTTGCTTGAATTGAGGAGTTCCACAGCGGGGTGAAATTTTAAGACGAAAACCTAAAGGGAGGACTACACTATGTTTCGTACTATAACCGCCTTAGCTGGCGTTAGCTTTATCGCCTTCGCACCGATAGGTGTCACTGCCGAACCTGTAAATGTTTCGGATTTCAATCTTGCGCCGCGCATTGCGGAAAAGGTTGCTTCGGGTGAAGCGCTTAACATCATGGTAAGCTACCACGATGTATCAAACGAGTTTGCGCCGTTTGTGAAACAAGGTGTCGCAAAAGCAGATGCTGAGCTGAATGCAAATGCGCGTTTTATCGGACCCGTGGGGGCCGATGCTGACGGGCAAATCTCTGAAATCGAAACCTTGCTGGGTGAAATCGACGGTCTGGCAATCTCGGCTGTTTCGACCGATGCACTGTCACCTTTGATTGATCGCGTGATTGATGCAGGCATTCCGGTCATCAGTTATAACACAGACAACCCGGACTCTAAGCGTCTGGTGTTCGCAGGGCAGGACCTTGTGCAATCGGGCCGTGACGCGGGCGAACAGATGGTTAAGGTTTTGGGCGGTGAAGGCCGTGTTATGATCACAACCATAGATGCCGCAGCTCAATGGTCGCTTGATCGCGAAGGTGGCGCACGTGAAGTGTTGGAAGCCAGCGACGGGATCGAAGTTGTGCGTACGCTAAACACGGGCACGGACCCGCAAGAAATCTATGCAGCAATCGAAAACGCAATGCTTGCGGATCCGGGCATCACTGGCATCTTGTCTCTGGAATGCTGTTCGACGCCTGCCGCTGGTGAGTGGGTTAAGCGGAACGGACAAGCTGGCAAAATCAAAGTCGTTGGCTTCGATTTATTGGACCAAACTGTTGATCTGGTTGCAGATGAGGTGGTGCAGGTCACCATCGATCAAGCTCCTGCACGTCAAGGGTATGAGGCCGTAAACCTTTTGGTGCAGTTTCTGAATGGTGAAACGATTGACGATCTGGATACAGGCGTCGGTATCTTTACACCAGAAAACATCGACAGCGCGATGTAATGCCAGTGGGTTGGCCCGAATGGGCCAACCCCAGTATCAGGATCAACTATGACTCAGAAACCGTTTGTCGAATTGGTCGAAGTGACCAAAAACTATCCCGGTGTGGTTGCGATGGATGCGGTATCCATCCAATTTTTCCCTGGCGAGGTGCATGCCGTCATCGGAGAAAACGGTGCGGGCAAAAGCACTATGATGAATGTGCTGGCAGGGGAAATCCAGCCAAACGGCGGCCGTTTACGTCTGGATGATGTCGACAAGACGTTTCCAACTCCGCTGGCCAGCCAAGCGGCTGGTATTCGTGTGGTTTATCAAGAATTATCGCTGTGCTGGAACTTATCCGTAGGCGAAAACGTGATTTTGCCGGAGCTGGCCGGACGTAAAGCCCTGTCTCCTTTGGCCAGCTTGCGTGAAGGACGTGCAGCTGTCCCTGTACTAGAGCGATTGGGGCTGGGCAACCTTAGCCCGGAATCGCCAGTCGAAAAGTTGTCGGTTGCACAACAGCAGATGGTCGAGATTGCCCGGGCAGTTAACCAAAACGCGCGGATGTTGGTCTTGGATGAACCCAATTCGGCATTGTCGCCCGACGAGAGCGAAAAATTGTTTGAAGTTGTACGCAGCCTGCGTGCAGAGGGCGTTTCAGTTGTTTACGTGTCTCATCACCTAGAAGAAGTTCTGGCACTGGCCGATCAGATCAGCGTGATGCGCGACGGTAAACTGGTGAGCAGTTTCAAAAACACCCCGGATGTAACAACCGACACGTTGGTTGCACATATGGTGGGGCGGGATGTGTCCGCATCAGATCAATATTCGACCCGAGAAGGCGTAAATGTCCGAACCGGACCGGCGGTGTTGGAATTGCACAATCTGAACGTGCAAAACGTATTTGAGAATGTCACCTTTGACGTTTCCGCAGGTGAAATTCTTGGTGTTTCGGGCTTGCCGGACAGCGGCAAAGACCTGTTGGCAGATGCCATCTTTGGCATCGTCAGTCGCTCAGGAGAGGTGCAGATGAAGGGCATTCGCATCGCCCCGAACCGTCCTCGTCATGCCATAGCTTCTGGTATGGCCTATATCCCCGCAGACCGGCGCGGCGCAGGCGCGCTTTTGTCGATGTCGGTGGCAGAAAATACTGTGGCTTCCGCCCTTGGGAAATTCCTGCGACGGGGTTTCCTGAATGGCGGGTCGGTTCGCAAAACAACCGAAGAATACATCGCAAAATTCGACACAAAAGTTTCGGCGCTGGGGCAGGCGATTGCGACCCTGTCGGGGGGGAATCAGCAAAAGATCATTCTGTCACGCGGTCTTGTCACCGCGCCGGATCTTTTGATTTTGCACGAACCCACCCGCGGTATCGACGTTGGGGCAAAGGCGGAAATATACGATATTCTCAAGGATCTGGCATCTGACGGAATGGCTATCCTGATGATTTCATCAGAGCTGCCCGAGATTGTACTGCACACTTCGCGGGTACTGGTGATGGCAGATGGGCTGGTCACCGGGCAACTCTCCGGGGCAGAGATCACCGAGGAAAACATTATGGCGCTGGCAACGCGATCACGCCATCATGCTGCATGAGGAGATAGAATGACAAAAATTACAGTGGTCGGCAGTTTTGCTGTTGGCCTGACAATTCGGACTGGCACCATGCCGGTTTTTGGTGAAACACTTCGGGGCAGCGATTTCAACTTCGGCCCGGGTGGGAAGGGTTCAAATCAAGCGGTTGGCACTGCGCGGTTGGGCGCAAAATCTTCATTGGTTACATGTCTGGGGCAGGACCATCTGGCGGCTGTGGCGGATGATTTGTACAAAAGCGAAGGCGTTGACGGGTCAGGTATTCGCCGCACGGAACACAAAGCGACGGGTGCTGGTGTTATCGTGTTGAACGATGCTGGCGAGAATTTCATTATCCTTGATATGGGTGCGAATGATTTGATGGATGCGGCTTTTGTCGATGATCAGCAAGAGCGCATCGCCAACAGCGATATAGTTATGACCGTTTTGGAAATCCCTGTTGAAGCTGCAACCCGCGCAATGGAATTGGGGAAACGCGGCGGCGCACGAACGATTTTGAATCCAGCACCTGCCACGGCTTTGCCTGACAGCTTGTTTGCACATGTCGACTATCTAACCCCGAATGAAACAGAACTGCGCATTTTGATGGGCCTGTCACCAGATGATGCCACGCCAACGCGCGAACTGGCGGGGCGTTTGCGGGATCGCGGTATCGGGACTGTTATCGTGACAATGGGGCCAGGCGGTGCGCTGGTCCTGACGGACGAGATTGACGCGATGGTACGGACACCGCGCGTGGATGTGGTTGATACAACTGGCGCAGGGGATGCGTTTAACTCGGGGCTGGCGGTGGCGTTAGGAGAAGGGCGTGACTTGCTTGACGCTGTGCGCTTCGCGACCTGCTGTGGCGCCCACGCCTGCACGAAACTTGGGGTTATTCCCTCGCTCCCGTCTCGCGAACAGGCGGATGCGCTTTTCGACACTCATTGGACAAAGGAAAAATTATGAAACGCGGTGCTTTGCTGAACTCCGAACTGAACCACGCCATTGCCTCGATGGGGCATGGTGATTTGATGATTGTCTGCGATGCGGGCTTTCCGATTCCAAAAGATGCGTGGCGTGTAGATCTGGCACTTGCCAAAGACCTGCCGGACCTAAAAACAGTTCTGAGTCTAATCGCTCAGGAATTCATAACCGAAAAAGTGGCTTATGCTGACGATCTAACCGAACACAATCCTTTGCTTCTTGAAACAGTTCGGTCTTTGTTTGCAGAAGCTGATCATGAATTTGTGTCGCATGACACTATCTTGAGCGAGATGGCAGCAAAGGCAAAAGTTATCGTGCGCACAGGGGCATTCGATCCTTGGGGCAACGTATTGCTGTATTCTGGTGTCGACCCGAAACAATGGTTCAACAAGCCAGGTGTGAAACCGACCGACTATTATGCCGAGAAGATGAAAAAGGCCTGATTGATGTCAGAACGGATATTTAGTTTTGGGGCCAAGCCAGTCCGCCGGATGGCCACAGTTGCAAGTTTACAAGCGGCTAAGGGGCGTCACAGTGCCTTTGCACAAGTGACGGCGGAAACGCCCGAAGAGGCAGCCGCAGCCCAGGCTGCTGGAATCGAGATGATCACCTGTCGTGCAGCTAATGTCAGGCAAGTGCGGCAAGGGTCTGAAGGCGTATTCGTCACCGCCGCACTCGGGTTTGCCGAAGCGATCACCGACGATGAGATTATGCGTACAGCGTTTCAGGCACTGACCGACGGTGCGGATGCTGTCATCACAGGGCGCCGTTTGGAAATCGTGTCGCTGCTGGCTTCCGAGGATATTCCGGTAATGGGGCATCTTGGGTTCGTTCCACGCAAATCCACTTGGGTCGGAAAAGTGCGCGGTGTCGGCCGTACTGTGGAGGAAGCAGAAATGCTTTTTCACCGATTTCGCAGATTAGAGGAGGCAGGTGCATTTGCTGTAGAGGCAGAATTGGTTGCTGCGCCGCTCATGGCGGAAATTTCCGCACGTTCCAAACTTGTTACCGTGTCACTTGGTTCAGGACCTGCGGCAGAGGTGCAATTTCTTTTTACCGCCGATATTTGCGGTGATGGTGATTATAAACCCCGGCACGCAAGACGTTACGGTGACATTGGGCGTTTACGAAAGCAAATCGAAGTTGAAAGGCTTGCGGCATTAAAGGCTTTTCGCTCGGATGTGTCCGGGGCTAATTTTCCGGCTCGGAATGAAACTATAAATATTGACGACGCATTGGTAACAGATTTGCGCAGTCGTATTGAATATAATCGTTAAGTAGTCTGAAGAGGTCTTTCTAGCGCAGGAACCTGCTCAGGCAGAAAAAAGCAGCCAGTGCGGAAATAGCCGCGAGCTTTTAACAGCAAACCCCAAAGTCGGTCTTCAATCATCCTCGGCGGCGCTGTGGTGCGGCACGGCACATCAGACTGCACTTACAGTTGGTAGCGATCGCTGCAACTATGGTAGTCCGCCCATTGGAATTACATTAAGGCTTGAAGGAGTTTCCAAAGATAGAGATTGATCGACACGTGAACCAATCTACCAAGCTAAAAGCTATCGTGGCCAGCCAATTATTCGCTTTGATCAATTCACTTGTGATTGCAGTTATTGCGAACTGGGCCGCCGGCTTTTGGGAGCGACCGCTCTGGACCCTGAAAACCGGACCAATTTGAGTTAGAGTTTCCGACTGCTACTTTCCTGGCAGCAACGCAGCATTTGTAGTTATCGGTGAACCGCAGCTCAGGGCCGTTCACGTGAAACTGCAGAGCACACTCCTGTGCAAAGCTGTGGTTTTTCCTTTCTGGGGTATCTTCCCAAAACAGGCCGTAGCAGAAACCACCCTCCCATAATTCCCCCACTTTCCATTACCTTCCATTCCGCGTAGCGTTTCATCCATAAGGAGCCCCTGATGGACCGCATGGAAAAGACACTGGACATACTGGAACGGCTGATCGCCTTTCCGACCATTTCAAGCGAAAGCAATCGTGATTGTATCGACTGGATTGCCGACTATCTGAAACCCTTGGGCGCGCGCTGCCAGATCACCAGTGACACCGAGGGCAAGGCGAATATTTTTGCCACCATCGGGCCGGATGTGGACGGCGGTTTGATCCTGTCGGGCCATTTGGATGTGGTGCCTGTGGCGGGGCAAAACTGGTCGTCAGACCCGTTTATCCTGCGCGAGGATGCGGGGTTGTTATACGGGCGGGGCACCTGTGACATGAAGGGGTTTATCGCGGCCTGTCTGGCGCTGGCCCCTGAATTTGCTGCAGCCGACCTGTCACGCCCTGTGCATTTTGCCTTTACCTATGACGAAGAAGTCGGCTGTCTTGGGGCGCGGGTTCTGGTGGATGAAATGGTCAAGGCTGGGCTGAAACCCGGTGCGGCGATCATTGGGGAGCCGACCTCTATGCGGATCATCGAAGGGCATAAGGGCTGTTGCGAATACACCACCGAATTCACGGGCGTTGAGGGCCATTCCAGCCTGCCTGATCTGGGGGTGAACGCGCTGGAATATGCCACGCGCTACGTCACACGGCTGATGGAAATCCGGCAGGATTTGCCCGATTTCGCGCCCGTAGGATCACGGTTTGACCCGCCACATACCACGTTGCAGGTCTGTGAATTACATTCGGGCGTGGCCCATAATGTGATCCCCAACAAGGCCGCCGTGGGCTGGGAAATGCGCCCGATCCAGCAAAGCGATCGGGATTATGTGCGCGACCAGATCGACGCCTTTACCCGCGATGTCTTGTTGCCCGAAATGAAGGCAAAATCCCCGCTGGCTGATATTCAAGAGGTGTTTGCCAGCGAGGTTGCTGGTCTGGAACCCGATCCCCAAAGCGAAGCGGTGGCGATTGTGCGCGCCCTGACGGGGGGCAATGAAACCGATGTGGTGTCTTTTGGCACCGAGGCGGGTTTGTTCCAGCAAGGTGGCGTCAGTGCGGTGATTTGCGGGCCGGGGTCCATTGAGCAGGCCCATAAACCCGATGAATACGTCAGCCGCGACCAGCTTGCCGCCTGTCTGGATATGCTGGGGCGGGTTGCGGGGCAACTGGCGTAATCAGGTATTTAGGCTCTAAAGAAGCGATGGTGTTATTCGCCGAGAACGATGCCTTCCCGTCTGGGGTCTGCGCCGCCTTTCAGTACATCTGTGATGGCGATGCCATGCAGGCCTGATGTGATCTCGCGGCGCTTCACCTCAAATCCCATGTCGGTCAGGGGTTGGGCCAGGGGCTCTGATGCGGCGGTGTCCTCAATTTCATAGGTGCCAAAGCGATTGACCAGTCGCGGCATGGAAATGGCGGCTTGGACGTCCATGCCCCAATCCAATACGGCGATGATGGTTTGCGCGGTAAACCCGATAATGCGGCTGCCGCCCGGCGATCCGATCACCAGTACAGGTTTGCCGTCTTTTAGCACAATGGTTGGCGACATGGACGAACGGGGCCGTTTGCCCGGTTCTACACGGTTGGCGATAGGGATGCCGTCTGTGTGGCTGCGAAATGAAAAATCGGTCAGCTCATTATTCAGGATAAACCCACCCGCCATCAGGCGCGAGCCGAAGGTGTTTTCCACTGTGGTGGTCATAGACAGGGCATTGCCGTAGCTATCAACGATCGAAAAATGGCTGGTAGAAGGGAATTCGATCGCTATGTCATCCGCAAGGTTCAGCGCGTGATCAAACGTGGGATCGCCTGCGCTGACGGTTTCAAGGGCCGTGTCAGTGTCCAGCATCTTGGCGCGCTCGGCTGTGTATTTCGGATCCAGCAGGCCTTTGGTTGGGACTGGCACGAAATCACTGTCGGCCATATAGCGGCCCCGATCTGCAAAAGCGAGCCGTGAGGCATCGCCGATCAAGCGCCAGCTTTGCGGGCTTTCGGGGCCAAGGGCGGCGATGTCATAGGGTTCCAGCAGTTGCAGGATTTGCCCGACAGTCAGCCCGCCTGATGATGGTGGACCCATGCCGCAAACATCATATCCGCGGTAGCTGGCACAGGTCGGGGCGCGTTCTTTGACACGGTAAATGGCAAGATCCACAAGCGAAAGACCACCGGGGTTTCCCGTTGCCCCTTGGACGGTGGACACAATTTCCTGCGCCAGCGGGCCTGTGTAAAACACCGATGCACCGTTTTCCGTCATGGCCGTCAGGGTCTTGGCATAGGCGGGGTTTTTCAGCAGGTGGCCTGCGGGCAGCGGGGTGTCTTGGTCAAAGAAATAGGCTTTGGTTGTGGGGGCCGTGGCCAGTCGGTTCCCGTCTGCGGCTATGGAATTGGCAAGGCGGTCCGACACGGTGAACCCCTCTTGGGCGAGGGTCAGCGCGGGTTTTAAAAGGTCGCCCCAAGCTTGGTTGCCCCAGCGTTTATGGGCGGCTTCCATCAGGGCAGGGGTTGCAGGCACGCCCACAGAGCGCCCGCCGACCACAGCGTCAAAGAATTTAAGCGGCGCGCCGGTGTCGTCCTGAAACAGGGTAGGGGTGGCGGCCAAAGGGGCTGTCTCGCGTCCATCCAGTGTCGTGACAGAGCCTGTGTCGGCGTCATACCAGACCAGAAATGCCCCGCCACCAAGACCAGAGGATTGCGGTTCCACCAGACCTAGAACCGCTTGGACGGCGACCATTGCATCTGCGGCAGTGCCCCCCGCGCGCAGCACGTCAGCGCCTGCTTGAACCGCCAGCGGGTTGGCGGCGCTGATCATCCAGTTTTCGGATTGCACCGATTGGCCGGCATCCCTTGCAGCCAATGCCTGTTTGATTTCGGGCGCGTGATCCTGGGCGGCAACGGCTGTTGCCGTCAGGAACAGAGCGGTGGTGAGTTTGGTTAGGAAAGTCATGTGGCAGCCTTTCAAAAGTTTGCCCCACGATACGCAGCGGCGGGCCAGTTTCAAGGGGCGGAAACGCAAAAGGGCAACGCCGTGGTGCGGCGCTGCCCTTTGTGTTTGGTTTTGATATGCGGTTTATTCGGCAGGTTTGCCTTCCTGTACCACAACCGCCCGCTCGCTTTGCAGGCCTTTCCAGATGCAGACGCACAGCAACAACAGGACGACAGCAAAGGGCAGTCCGGTTGAAATCACCATGGATTGCAGCGATGCCAGACCGCCGACGGAAAGCAGCAGAACGATGGCAACCGCGCCTTCAAAAGTACACCAGAACACACGCTGGGGCATCGGTGCATCGACCTTGCCGCCTGCAGTAATCGTGTCAATTACCAACGAGCCAGAGTCAGACGAGGTGACAAAGAACACGATGACCAGAACGATCCCCACCAGTGAGGTGATTGCCGTCAGGGGCAGGGCCTCTAGCATGCGGAACAATTTCAGTTCCAGCGGCGCGTTTTGCACCATTTGGTAGCCGTCTTGTACAACTTGCTGGATCGCTGTGCCGCCAAAAACGCTCATCCATAGGACGCAGACAAGGGACGGGATCAACAGAACGCAGATCATGAATTCCCGCACGGTGCGGCCCCGGCTGACGCGGGCGATGAACATGCCAACGAAAGGCGACCAGCTGATCCACCACGCCCAATAAAAGGCGGTCCAGCCTTGTACAAAGTTGGTGTCTTCGCGGCCAAAGGGCATGGACAGTTGGGGCAGGTATTCGAAATAGGCCCCCAAGGCGCTGACAAACCCCGCCAGAATATCCATCGTTGGGGCGACAGCCAGAACAAACAGCACCAGCACGATGGCCAGTCCCATGTTGATTTCCGACAGGATTTTCACGCCACCATCAAGGCCGCGCAATACCGAAACCAAGGCGATCCCTGTGATGATCGTGATCAGCAATACCAGCAAGCTGCCAGAATTCGCCACGCCACTTTCGGCTGTATTGCCAAAGGACATGCCCATCAGGTTGCGGGTGCCTTCTTCGGCGACACCGCTGCCAAACAACAGGGTCAAACCACTTGCGGCTTGGGTTGCGCCAAAGCCAAGCGAGGTGGCAAGGCCGAACAGTGTGGCAAACACTGCAAGAATATCGATGATATGGCCGGTCCAGCCCCAGACACGTTCCCCGAACAGCGGGTAAAACGCGGATCGGATCGTCAGGGGCAGGCCCTTGTTATAGGAAAACAGCGCCAGCGCCAGTGCGACAACCGCATACATGGCCCAAGGGTGCAGACCCCAGTGATAGATGGTTGCAGCCATGCCCAGACGCACAGCTTCGGCTTGATCCCCCGCAGCGCCATTCAGCGGTGCCCAGTCGGTGCGCAACCCGTTTTCAAGGATTGGCCCGCCAAGAGAGCTGGAAAAATGGCTCATAGGTTCGGAAACGCCGTAGAACATCAAGCCGATGCCCATGCCAGCGGCGAACAGCATGGCGAACCAGCCGATATACCCGTAATCAGGGGTGGCATCTGCCCCGCCCAAACGCACGGACCCGATGGGCAGAACAATCAGCAGCAGGCAGAACAGCACAAAGATGTTGCCCGACAGCAAAAAGAACCAGTCAAAGTTCTTGGTGACCACACTGAACATGGTGGAAAACAGCGTCCCGGCCTGTTCGGGCAGGGCGAGTGTGTAAAAAACAAAGGCAATCACGGCCAGACCCGAGATTGCGAAAACCGGATTGTGGATGTCAAAGCCAAAGCGCCCGATGGAGCCGTCTACGTTGTTCTCCCCAATCTCGTAATTGGTATCAATAGGATGGTGTAAACCGTCCGGGTCTGGGATGCCCTGATCGTTGCTTACGTCCGTCATAGGAGTCTCCTTGGTTAAAGTTATCGTATTAGGAGACGCAATTCCTCCCGCTACATGGCAGGCAGCGGTTGGATTGCATCAAAAAACGACAATATTGTGATAATACGTGCCTAACAAATGGGCAGTAAATTCACAACAGCCGCTAGGTTTGACAGATTTTAGCAATAAATACCGCTGCGCGCCAGAAAACTGCGATTAGGCGGTGGCTGGCGGCAGTTATGGCCCGTGTGTGTTGGGATTTCGTAGGTCTGGCAGGCTGGGGCAGGCATCGCGCTGTGCCTGCAGCACTGTCGCATGAATGTCACGTTGGCCCCCCGATTGAACGGGGGACACGCTGCGGTGCGTTCTGTCGGTTGCCATTTGCAAAAGCAGGGTTCGCCTGTAACGGCTTTTAGGGTGCTACGGATTTCCAGGCAGATGCCTGTTCCATCTGTGCCGCCAGTTGCAACAGCAAACCGTCCTGCGCAAAGCCGCTGACAAGCTGCACGCCGATGGGCAACCCGTCTGCGGTCTGATGCACAGGCAGGGTGATTGCAGGCTGACCAGAGGCATTGAACGGCACGGAAAACGGGCTCATGTCCAGCACCAGATCAACGAAATCATCAAAAGGGATGTCCTGATCCAGATGCACTTTGCCAAGGGTATGGGCGGGGCCGTTGGTGGCTGCTGTCAGCAGGATATCGTATTGATCGAAAAAGCCGCTCATCTTACGAACTTCGGCGTTCACAATCGCTGCACGTTGCAAATACTGGTGCAGACCAACACCCGCCGCATAGCGCATTGTGGTCTGGGTCATGGGTTCAAACCCGTCCATCGGGCCTTGGCTGAACTCTGGCGGGAAGAACCCCGCAAGGGAGGCAACCAACAGGCGGAACGCGTTAGAACTGAGGGCGGCAAAATCGAAATCGGGGCGGGCCTCGGTTACAGTATGGCCAAGGTCGGCCAGCAATTTGGCTGTGGCTGTCACAGCGGCGGCACTGTCGGGGTCAATGGCGATGCCGTCAAAGCGATCGGTGATAAACCCGATCCGCAACGGAGCGGGTGCGCGTTTGATCAGCGCCTCAAAGCCCTCGGCGGGGGTAGGGGTAAAATAGGGGCAGCCTGCGTCCGGCCCTGCGGTGATGTCCAGCAAGGCGGCGCAATCGCGCACGCTTCGGGTGACGGCGTGTTCATGGCTCATGCCGTAGTTCGGATCGCCGCGATGGGGGCCTAATGCGTTCACACCGCGGGTCGGTTTCAGGCCGATCAAACCGTTATAGGCGGCAGGGATACGAATGGACCCTGCGCTGTCGGTGGCATGGGCGGCGGGCAGCATACCGCTGGCCACCGCAGCGCCTGCACCGCCACTGGACCCGCCAGCACTTCGCGCGTGATCCCAAGGGTTGCGGGTCACCCCCCAAGCGCGGCTTTCCGTGGTCATGGTCAGCCCGAATTCAGGCGAGGCCGTGCGCCCCAGCAACCCCAGCCCAGCCCCGCGCAGCCGCGAAACGGTAGTGGAATCAAACCCCATATCTGTACCGCGAAACTTTTCGCTGCCATTGGACAAGGGCATGCCTTTGACCGGCGCATGCAGGTCTTTCATCAGATAGGGCATACCGGTGAAGCGGTTGATTTCAGTGGTTTTATCCAGACTGTCCAAGGCGTCTTCAAAGCGGGTCAGGACCACGGCATTGATCGCCGGATTTTGGGTTTCGATTTCGCGGATCGCCGTTTGCAGAATTTCACGGCGCGAGATATCGCCTTTGGCGGCCAGTTCGGCGAGTCCCACAAGATCATGGGACAGCCATTCATCACGATTCAACATTCAAAAATTCCTTCTCCATAGAGGCACCTGATACGATGTTCAAAATAACCGCGTCCTCGTCGCTGACAGACACATAACAATGGGCCATCACCGCGTCGTAATATACGCTATCCCCCTGCTCGAGCCGGATCGGTTCATAGAGGTCGGAATGTAATTCGACCGCACCACTCAGCACGATCACCAGTTCCTCGCCAGCATGGCGGATCGGGGCTTCGAATTCGGTGACATGGCGGGCGCGCACGGTGGCGTAGGTCGCGTCGATCAGGCGGTTTTTCAGCTGGGTTGCAATGGGTTGGAACAGATAGTTCTTGGCGTCCAACTGTGGCAGATCGCCTTTGCGACAGACCGCCAGCCGCCCCGCTGGCGTGGGTTTGGGCTCCAGCGCCGAGGCCCCGTCCAGAATAGATACGATGTCGGTTCCCAAACCCTGCGCCAGTTTTAACATCACATCATAAGTCGGCGAGAGATGGGAGTTTTCGATTTTGGAAATGGTGGAAACCGCAAGGCCACAGGCCTCGGACACTTGTTGCAGGGTCAGACTTTGGGTGCGGCGCAGGTTTTGCACCATGGCACCAAAGGCCGCGCGTTTGTTTTCGAGCGCGCTGGTCGGGGCGGTTTTTGCCATTTGTTGTTTTTCCGATACGAAAATTTCTTGACATTTTTCCTATCGTAAAACCAACTGGTGCGCAAGGAGCGGATATGGGCTGGATCATTTTACTACTTTTTGCGCTGGGGGCTATCTTTTCGGGGGTGGCGATCAGCTATGTGGCTGGGGCGGCGGCGGTGCTGGCCTTTGTGCTGACCGATCATGGCGCCTATCTGGGGATTTTACCCCAGCGGATTTTCAGCCAGATTGACGTGTTTACCTTTCTGGCCATGCCCCTGTTCATTCTTGCAGGCGAGGCGATGACCAAAGGCGGTGTGACCCGCGTTTTGATTGATCTGGCCATGCTGGTGGTGGGGCGTCTGCAAGGCGGACTTGGCTATGTAAATATAGCGTCCAGCGTGTTTCTGGCGGGGATTTCAGGATCGGCTGTTGCGGATGCGGCGGCGACCACGAATACTTTGGTGCCTGCCATGGTGGACAAAGGGTATAAGGCGGATTTTGCTGCGGCGCTGACGGCGGCCAGTTGTGTGATCGGGCCGATCATTCCGCCCAGCATCGTTTTCATCTTTTACGGGGCCTTGATGAATGTGTCTGTCGCGGCTTTGTTCGCGGGGGGGATTGTGCCCGGTTTGCTGATGGCGCTGTTTCTATGTGCCTATAACTTTTACATCGCCCGCAAAGAGAATCACCCAGGCGGGGCCACGGATACCTTGCCCCCCGCAGGCCCCACAATGTTGCGCGCCCTGCCTGCGCTGCTGATCCCTGTGACCATTGTGTCGGGCATCGTGTTCGGTGTTGTCACCCCGACCGAGGCCGCAGGCATTGCCGTGGCGATCACGCTGGTTCTGGTGTTTTTCTATGCCCTGCTGGACCGTGATGGCATCGCAAAGGCGACGGGCAAAACCTTGCGCCTGACATCAGAGTCCATTGAACGCACAGTGATGCTGACAGGCTCGATCTTTATGATCCTGTTTGCAGCGGCGGTTTTCGGCTATCTTATGGGCATCCTGCGGGTGCCAGACCAGATCGCGTCACTGGTGCAAACAGCGGGTCTGAACAGCACCTCCTATTTTCTGCTGGCCAGTGGCATCATGTTTCTGGCGGGGATGGTGATGGATGTGTCCATGGCGCTGGTGCTGTTGGTGCCGGTGCTGATTCCTGCTGCAATCGCTGGTGGCGCAGACCCTGTGCATGTGGGGGTGGTCAGTTGCCTGAACCTGACGCTGGGGCTGATTTCGCCGCCATTCGGGGGCTGCTTGATGGTGATCTCAACTGCCAGCGGCGTAAATTACATGCGCCTTAGCCTTGCGATTCTGCCGTTTCTGGCGGTGCAACTGTTGTTACTGGTCTTGCTGATCCTTGTACCCGAATTAACCCTGATGCTGCCCCGCGCATTGGGACTCGTCCATTAACGAAACTAAAAATAGTCCAACTTAGGAGAACACGATGAAACATACCCTTATTGCTGCGGCCACCCTGCTTTTGACGGCGGCGCCGTCTTTTGCACAAGAAATCAAAATCGCCGTGGGCTGCCCGCCGGTGAACGCCTGTTCCGATTATGTCTACGCCGAAGATCTGGCGGCCAGCCTGAAAGAACAGGGCCTTGAGGCCAATGTTTTTGCAGGTGGTGCACTGGGCAAAGACCCCGAAGTTGTAGACCAGTTGAGCCAGGGTTTGCTGCAATTCGGTCTGACCAATTTTGTGATGATCAACGAAGTGGATAAAAACATTCTGGGCTTTCTGGCGCCCTATATGTTTGACGACATGGAACATTTCTTTCGCGCCACCCAAGATACTGACAGTGAATTGTTAACGGGTATCAAGGCATCAATGGAAGCCCAGGGCATCCGCATTGCGGGCCTGCCGGGTTTGGGCGGCACCATGGGTGTGTTCAATTCCAGCAAGCCGATCACCACAGTCGAAGACATGGCCGATCTGCGCCTGCGTGCGATTGATTCAACGCAAGTGGAACTGTTTAAAAAATGGGGTGTTCAGGGCGTTGTGGTAGACATGCCGGAATTCGCAGGTGCTGTGCAGCAGGGTATTGTAGACGGCTATTTCAACCCGCCCGTGGTGGCGTTGATCTTTCGTCACACGGAATTCCTGAAACACTACACTAACATCGGCGCAGGCACGCCGTTCCGGTCTGCTTTGATGTCGGCGGATTGGTATGCCGATCTGGATGCTGAAACCAAAGCCAAGGTGGATACCGCAGTGGATACCGCCAACACAAAGAACCGCGAATGGACCCTGAAAGCCGCTGCCAGCGAAGTGGAGGGTCTGAAAAAAGCGGGCGTGACCGTGTCTGTTTTAGCACCGGACGCTTATGCAGACCTGAAAAAGCGTAGCTCTGAAGCCTATGAGGCCTTGATGCCCGCAGGATCGGTTGACGCCTTTCGGGCCTTGGCCGAAGCGACCCGCAAATGAAGGCAATAGCCACGGCAAGCGCGGGGGTTGACCGCGCTTGTCTCTTTGGGGCGAAACTGGCGTTAGGCGGGATGGTCTTGACCGTCCTGCTGCAAATCTGGGCCCGTTACGGGTTTGATTTCCCGCTCACCTGGACCGAGGAACTGGCCCGCTATCTGATGATCTGGGCAGGCCTTCTGGGGGCCACTTGCGCGTTCAAGCGACGTCTCGACCCCACAGTTGTAGCCCCTGCTGCTGACAGCCAAGGCGTGCAAAGAATAGCTAAAATGACCTTCCTTGCGTTGACTGTTCTGATCTTTCTGATCCCGATCCTGTATTATTCATTTTATGGGCCGAATATGAACTTTGAACGGGGATTCATGTGGCGCAGCAGCAACCGCTTTTCGCCGGGGATGGGGGTGAATATGGCCATTGTGGGCAGCGTCGTTCCGTTTAGCTGTGCGACCATCCTGCTGCATCTGGCGGCGCAAATCACTGAGCGCAAGTCATCTAGCGTAAATCCAAAACCACAGACGAACGAACAGACGAATTAACAGCCGAAAGAAGCCCAGTTTAATGCCCGAGCCATTGTTCCTAAACGCGCAAGACATTGCACAAACCATCACCTTTCAAGACCTGTTCGAACCGCTGGAACGGGCAATGATTGCTGTGTCCAAAGGGGCCGCCACCCACCCCCCAAGGTTTGCCGCCCCGATTAACCCAGAGGGCCGTTTGGGGGTGATGTACGGCAGTCTTAGTGATCCCGCGATCCATGGTGCGAAAATCCTCAGCCTGTTTCCGGGCGCGCCTGCCATGGGCCTGTCCAGCCACCAGGGGTTTGTGATGCTTTTTGACAGCACCACAGGCAGCCCGCTGGTGATTTGCGATGCGGATCGGATCACCGCCTTGCGCACGGCTGCAATGTCGATGGTGGCCACAAAAGCGCTGGCCCGTCCGAATCCGAAAACCATCACCGTTTGTGGTGCCGGAGAGCAAGCCGAATGGCACACGCGCATGTCACTGTTCTGTTTTGAACAGGCAGAGGTCCGTCTGTGGGCCCGCCGCCCCGAGGCCAGCCACGCCCTTCGCGACAGATTTGGCGCGGAAAAAGAGAGGATTCTGGTGGTCGAGGACTTACCCGCAGCAATTTCCGGCGCGGACATCATCCACACCACAACCGCCGCCAAACAGGCGTTTTTGTCGGGGGCTTTGTTGGAACCGGGACAGCACATCAATCTGGCGGGGGCCAGCCTTGCCGACAGTCGTGAAATTGACAATGAAGCCGTTGCAAAAATCTGCGCCTTCACCGATTCACGCGAAAGTGCCAGCCGCGAAGCCGGAGAGTTCCTCGGTGCCCAAAAAGCGGGTGTTATCACCGCAGATTACCCACTGACTGAAATCGGAGAAGTGCTTGCTGGCACCAAAACCGGCCGTCGCAGCGATCAAGACATCACCGCCTATAAATCCCACGGCCTGATCGTTCAGGATCTGGTCACTGCCTATGAAACCTATCGACGGTACAAGTGAATTTTATCAGGCGTCCCGCAACAGTCTAAGCGACTTGGAACGCCAGCCATCAGGCGGCAAAGTAACTAGAAATACCAGTAAAAGGGGGAAGTGGCGGACCGAGGAGGATTCGAACCCCCGACCCCCTGATTCGTAGTCAGGTACTCTATCCAGCTGAGCTATCGGTCCGTGAGGGGCGGTTTAGCGGTGGGGCTGGGTGATTGCAAGGGGCAAAATGCAAGGTTTCGGGGTTAATCTGCTTTTGGGCTAAAGTGCTACAAAGCAACGCCTTCCAGGCTGGCGGCATCAAAGGCGGCGGCGATCAGGGCTTTGGCGTAATCGGTCTTGGGCGAGTCGAATATCTGCTGACCTGTGCCGGATTCCACGATGTCGCCCTGACGCATCACCAGTACCTTATGGCTAAGCGCGCGCACGACTTTCAAATCATGGCTGATGAACAGGAATGCCAGTTTATATTTCTGTTGCAGGTCACGCAGCAGGTTCACGATTTGCACTTGCACCGTCATATCCAGCGCGGATGTGGGTTCATCCAAAACCACCAGACGGGGCTTTAGGATCATGGCGCGGGCGATGGCGATGCGCTGGCGCTGACCACCGGAAAATTCATGGGGGTAGCGGTCGATGGTCGCCGGGTCCAGCCCGACCTCGACCATGATATCCTTGACCATTTGACGGGTGTCCATGCCACGGGTTGACCCGTGAACGCCCAAACCCTCGGCGATTATATGTTCAACGGTCATGCGCGGCGAAAGAGAGCCGTAGGGGTCTTGGAACACCATTTGCATATCGCGGCGAATGGGTTGCAGGGCTTTGTTTTTCAACCCTTGCACGTTTTGGCCCAGAAAGACCACGGGACCGTCCGATGAAATCAACCGCATGACCCCAAGGGCAAGGGTGGTTTTGCCCGAGCCGCTTTCGCCCACAACGCCAAGGGTCTCGCCCTCGCGGATGGAAAAGCTGGCGTCGTTCACGGCTTTGACGTGATCCACAGTGCGCCGCATCAACCCGCGTTTGACGGGAAACCAGACGCGGAAATTCTGGGTGGACAGGATTTCCGGGGCGTCCTCGGGAACGGGATCAGGGGTGCCTGTGGGTTCAGCTGCCAGCAGGGTTTTGGTGTAGCTGTGCTGGGGGTTGCCAAAAATCTCGGCTGTGGGGCCGCTTTCGACGATTTTACCGTGCTGCATGACACAGACTTTATCGGCGATTTTGCGCACGATGGTCAGGTCGTGGGTGATGAACAACATGCCCATACCCTCGGCTTTTTGCACATCGGCCAGCAGGTCTAGAATCTGCGCCTGGATCGTCACATCCAGCGCGGTTGTGGGTTCATCGGCAATCAGCAGATCAGGGCCGTTGGCCAGTGCCATGGCGATCATCACCCGCTGACGTTGGCCGCCTGACAGGGTGTGCGGGTAATCATTGAGGCGGGTTTCTGCATCACGAATTCCGACCTTGTTCAACAGATCCAAGATCCGTGTCCGCGCCGCCTTGCCTGACAGCCCTTGATGCAGGGCGAGACTTTCGGACAGTTGCTTTTCAATGGTGTGCAGCGGGTTCAGGGATGTCATCGGTTCCTGAAAGATGAAGCTGATGTCATTGCCGCGCACACGGCGCAGGGTGGGTTCATCGGCGTTAATCATTTCCGTGCCACGATAGGTGATTGACCCCGTGACCTTGGCGCTGGCGGGCAGCAGTTTGACCGACGACAGGGCGGTGACGGATTTACCCGATCCGCTTTCCCCCACAAGGGCCACGGTTTCGCCTGCGTGGACGGTAAAGCTGACATTATCCACCGCGGGGGTGTTGCTGCCAAAGGCGATGGTCAGGTTTTTGACGTTCAGGACTTGTTTCATTTGAACGTCTTTCTTGGGTCAAATGCGTCGCGGATGCCTTCAAAGACGAAGACCAACAAGGACAGCATTATGGAAATGCTGGCAAAGGCGGAAAAGGCCAGCCACGGGGCTTGGAGGTTGTTTTTAGCTTGCAGCGCCAACTCGCCCAAAGACGGATAGGTGGGGGGCAGGCCAAAGCCCAAGAAATCAAGGCCGGTCAGTGCGCCGATGGCCCCTGTAACCTGAAACGGCAGAAAGGTCAGGGTGGCGACCATGGCGTTGGGCAGCAAGTGACGGAACATGATTTTCCAATCGGTAACCCCAAGCGCACGGGCGGCGCGAACATATTCAAAGTTGCGCGCGCGCAGGAATTCGGCGCGCACTAACCCCACCAGCCCCATCCACGAAAACAGGATAATCAGCCCTGTCAGGATCAGGAAATTCATGGTGAAAATCGCCGACAGGATGATGATCACATAGAGCATCGGGGTTGAAGACCAGATTTCCAGAATACGCTGGAACACCAAATCCACCCAGCCGCCGAAATAGCCCATAACAGCCCCCGCCGCGATGCCGATGGTGGATGATACCACCACCACAATCAGCGCGAAAACGGTTGAAATGCGAAAGCCGTAGATGACCCGTGCCACCACGTCGCGGGTTTGATCGTCAGTGCCCAGCCAGTGGTTTGCATCCGGTGCGGACGGTGCGGTTTCCACGTCATAGTTGATGGTGTTGAAACTGTATTTGATCGGGGCCCAGATTAGCCAGCCCTTTTGGATCGCTTCCCCGTCAACCATGCCATCTGCGGCGTCGGCGTAGGTATCCTCGGGGGTGTCAAAACAGACCTCCAGCCCGCCGGATCGGATCAGGCAGGGGACGACGGGGTCCAGGTAATCGGCCTCGGTTTCATAATCGCCACCGAATTTTGTTTCGGGGTAGAATTGAAACGCAGGGGTGTGGAGTTCGCCCTGATAGGACACCAGCAGGGGTTTGTCATTTGCGATGAGTTCGGCAAAGAGGCACAGAATAAACACCACGCCGAAAATCCACGCAGACCAGACAGCGCGGCGGTTGGCGCGAAAGTTTGCAATGCGGCGCTGCGCGATGGAAGATTTGAAAATCATGTGTTGCGGCTTTCAAAATCAATGCGCGGATCGACGACCACATACATCAGATCGGAAATCAGCCCGACGAACAGCCCCATCAGGCCAAAGATATAAAGTGTGCCAAAGAACACCGGATAATCGCGGTTCAGCGCGGCCTCAAACCCCAGCCGACCCAGCCCATCGAGCGAGAAGACGATTTCAATGATCAGCGATGATCCGAAGAACACGCCGATAAAGGCACCCGGAAAGCCTGCGATGATGATCAGCATGGCGTTGCGGAACACATGGCCGTAAAACACGCGCCGTTCCGTCAGGCCTTTGGCCCGCGCGGTCATCACATATTGTTTGTTGATCTCATCCAGAAACGAGTTTTTGGTCAACAGCGTCAAGGTGGCAAAGGCCCCGATGGTAGATGCTGTGACAGGCAGAACGATGTGCCACAGGTAATCCATCGCCTGCGCGTACCAGCTGAGTTGGGCGAAATTGTCTGATGTCAGACCGCGCAAGGGGAACCATTGCACATAAGATCCGCCCGCAAACAGCACCAGCAGCAGGATCGCGAACAGGAAGCTGGGGATGGCATAGGCGGCGATGATGATGCCAGACGACCAAGTATCAAACCGAGACCCGTCCCTGACAGCCTTGCGAATACCAAGCGGGATGGAAATCAGATAGGCCAGTACCGTTGACCAAAGCCCCAGCGTAATCGACACGGGCATTTTTTCGAGGATCAGGTCCAGCACGGCGATGGATCGGAAATAGCTTTCGCCAAAATCAAACCTTGCGTAATTGCCCATCATCAACAGGAAACGTTCCAGCGGCGGCTTGTCGAAACCGAACTGTTTTTCCAAATCCTTGATGAAATCCTCGGGCAGGCCGCGCGCGCCTTGGTAGTTGTCATTCTGCCCGCCACTCGCCACCTCGGCACCGCCACCGGTGATCCGGTCTGTGGCGGATCCCTCTTGGGACATCTGCGCGATGATCTGTTCCACAGGGCCGCCCGGCACGAACTGGATCAGCGTGAAGTTGATAATCATGATCCCGATCAGCGTCGGAATCATCAGCAACAGTCGTCTTAGGATATACGCGCCCATTTAACGTAGCGCGCCTTTAGCTTTCAGGCTGTCCAGTTTTTCCTGATCCATCCACCACGTATCCATCACCCCGCGGCTGTATAGCGGTTTGGTGTCGGGGCGGCCAAACACATCCCAATAGGCTAGGTTGTGTTCCGGCTTGAACCAGTTCGGCACCCAGATGTGCAAGCTGCGCAAGACACGATCAAGCGCACGCACGGCGGTTTCCATTTCCGCACGGGATTTGGCCTGTGCCACCTTTACAATCAGCGCATCGACCACAGGGTTGGAAATGCCCGAGAAGTTAGAGCTGCCCGCTGAATTCGCGCCTGCGGTGCCAAAGGTGGTGGCCAGTTCTTCACCCGGAGACAAGGACATCACCAGTCGGCCCGGGATAATGTCAAAGTCGAAATCTTCCTGGCGTTGTTGGTATTGTGCCTGATCTATCAACGCGTATTTCGCATCAATGCCCAGCCGTTTCAGGTTTTCCACATAGGGGTTGATGATCCGTTCAAACGCGGGGCTGTCGTCCAGCAGTTCCAGCGACAGAACCTCACCCTTGTCATTGGTGCGCTTGCCGTTCACCACTTTCCAACCCGCATCATCCAGCAGTTTACCTGCCGCGCGCAGGGCTTTGCGGTCGGCCTGATCTATGCGGGAAATGGTCGGTGTGAAGGGCGGCTCGGTGAACAGGGTTTCAGGCAGTTGATCACGAAACGGTTCCAAAAGCGCCAGTTCTGCGCCCTGTGGCAGACCCTCGGCCTGCATGGGGGAGTTTTCCCAGAAGGAATCCGTGCGTTCATAGATGCCGTAAAACAGGGTTTTATTGGACCATTCAAAGTTGAACACCATGCCGATGGCTTGACGCACCCGCGGGTCGGCGAATTTTGCCTTGCGCATGTTGATCCAGAAACCCTGCGTGCCTGTGGGGCGGTTGTCAGGGATGCTTTCCTTGATTACCCAACCCTTGCTGAGCGCAGGAAAATCATAGCCCGTGGCCCAGATTTTTGAGAAGAATTCTTCGTGAAACAGGAACGCGCCTGCTTTGAAGGCTTCAAATGCCACTGTGCTGTCCGAGAAATATTCGTAGCGGTAGCAGTCGAAATTTCCTGTGCCCACATTGTGGGGCAGGTCTTTGGCCCAGTAATCCGCGATCTTGCAGTAAGTGATGGATTTGCCGGGTTTGATGTCTGATGCGGTATAGCCACCCGATGTGACGGGCACATCAATGGTGCTTTCGCCAAAGTCGCGGTCTTGGTAATAATGCTTCGCTAGGATGGTCAACCCGCCTGCTACGATGGGCAGATCACGGGTGTTTGCGCCTTCTTTGAAGGTGAATTTCACCCGATTGGGGGACAGGGCCTCGACCGATTCAATGTCTTTGTAGATTATCTTGTAAACGGGATGGCCCTTTTCCATCAGGATGTCGTAGGAAAAGACCACATCATCGGCGGTGATCGGAACCCCGTCGGAAAACGTCGCTTCGGGGCGCATGTTAAAGATCACCCATTGGCGGTCTGCGGGGTATTCAAGGGTTTCGGCGATATAGCCATAGGCGCTGTCGGGTTCGTCGCTGGAGCCGACCAGCAGGCTGTCATACATCATCCCCAAACCCTGTGCAGGTTCCCCTTTCAGGATAAAGGGGTTCAAGCTGTCAAAGGTGCCAGAGGCCCCTGTGCCGCGCAGGGAAATTGTGCCACCTTTCGGGGCGTCAGGGTTCACGTAATCCCAATGTTTGAAATCGGCGGGGTATTTCAATTCGCCAAAGGTGGAAATGCCATGGGATTTAGTGACAGTATCTGGGGAGGTTTCCTGCGCATTGGCCAATGTGGTCCATAGGGCCAGCAACAGGATGCTAAGGCTGGCCAGAAAAAGCGTCCGCGTCCCTGTCTGCCTGTCAGTCTGTGCCGCTGTAATTGCCCTGACCTGCGATTTACCCATTGTTCGACCCTCACTGTGAAGCACCTGTTGCCGTGCGTTATACACAGTAAATAGGTAAAATCCGCCATAGGTAAACAGCAACACGCAATAGTGTGAGGAATTGTTACGGAATAATGCCGAGCACAGTGTCGCGGTTGCTTATCACAATAAAAAAGGCCGCCCCGAAGGCGGCCTTTGAATTTCAAATCGCTGTCGCGCTTACTGAAGCGTTTGCAGATAGGCGATGACATTCGCGCGGTCTGTGGCTTTCTTCAGGCCGGCAAAGCTCATCTTTGTGCCGTTCACATAAGCGGATGGTTTGGTCAGGAAACCGTTCAGGTGTTCAACAGTCCAGTCGCCCCCATGGGACGCCATCGCGCTGGAAAATTCAAATCCGGCTTCTGTACCAATCGCACGGCCCACAACGGCGTGCAGGGTCGGGCCTGTGCTGTTCGCGCCAGCTTCGACTTTGTGACAGGCTTTACACTTTGAAAAGACTTTCGCGCCTTTTTCTGCGTCAGCCGATGCCATCAGTTCTTCGATGGTGACTTCGGGTTCGTCGCTGGTCGCGTCGGATGCTTCGGCTACTTCGATTGGATAGCCTGATGTGTGTTCACCGTCGCCATGTTCACTGGCACCGACGTGATACAGGGAATCACCAGCCCAGCCTAAAAGAAGAAAAACGAGCAAAGCACCACATGCGCCGCCTACAATCTTGGTTGTTTCCATTGTGTCCATGGTTTTACCTACCTTGAGGAGCGGGAGGGGACTCCCGCACATTCTTTTCCGCGCCTCTTCTAGCGCCTTCCCCTATCCACTTGCAAGGTGTACAAGCCGCGACGAAACGCCCTTGGGCCGGAAAAATGATGCTTTTCAGGGAGTAATTGCAAAATGGTACGAAAAGCAGGCAAAATTGCCTTTCAAGGAGAGTTGGGTGCCTATTCCCATCAGGCCTGTCAAGCGGTCTATCCAAAGGCCGAGGCTGTGGCCTGTAAGACCTTTGAAAGCGCTATTGCGACAGTAAAACGCGGCGATGCGGATGTGGCGATGCTGCCGGTGGAAAATTCCACCTACGGGCGGGTTGCGGATATTCACTATCTGTTGCCGGAAAGCGGGCTGCACATCATCGGGGAACATTTTGAGCGGGTGCATATCAATTTAATGGGTGTGCCCGGGGCCAAGCTGGAGGACGTGAAATCCGCCAAAAGCCATACGGTCCTGCTGGGCCAGTGCCGCAAGTTCCTCAAGGAACACAAACTGACCCCGATAACCGGCGCAGATACCGCAGGGGCGGCTAAAGATATCGCAGCGCTGGGCGACAAAAGCCAAGGGGCGCTGGCAGGCGATCTGGCGGGGGAAATCTACGGCCTAGAGGTTCTGGCCCATCACATTGAGGACAACCAGAACAACACCACACGCTTTTTGATCATGTCCCCCGAACCGGTGGAAACGCCGCAATCTGACGAGGAACTGATCACCACATTTGTGTTCCGCGTGCGGAACATTCCTGCGGCTTTGTACAAAGCCATGGGCGGGTTTGCCACCAACGGGGTCAATATGGTCAAGCTGGAAAGCTATATGATCGGCGGCTCGTTCACTGCGACGCAGTTTTATGCGGATATTGTCGGCCACCCCGATGATGCACCCGTGCGCCGTGCGCTGGATGAATTGGGCTATTTCACAACCCATCTGGAAATTCTGGGGGTCTATGCCGCAGATCGCTCGCGCGGGTAAACCGCGCGGGGGTAGGGCGTTAGATCAGCGCAACAGCCCAAAAACACCACGCAAAGCGGCGCCTTAGCGGGCCGCTTTGTTGTAGTTGTTTTCAATATAATTCGCATAGGTCCAAAAGCGATGGTTGTACTTGCGGTTCATACTGCTTTTCGCCAGTTTCGCAGATTGCAGGATCAACCGCGCGGAAATGCTTTTGGGGGTCAGGACGGTGGTCACTTTGATGCGCGATTGTTTGCGCGTCAGGGCCATAGCCTCCATGCTGGCGGTTGCTTCGATGCCAGAAGCGATCACAATGAATTTCAACAGGTTATCGGGGCGATATTCTGTCAGTTGGATGTCAAACTTGCGCTTCTTGCCGCGAAAATCACCGTCAATGCTCCATCGCAGGCCCGCGCCTTTTTGGGTCAGCTGGTCCGTACGTTTGACGTCCGCGCCAATCCGCATGGCATAAGACTCGTAGCTGTCAAAGTCTGACAGTTGCTGGAACACAAAGTCTAAAGGCGCATTGACGTCTTGGACACTGGAAAACTGCATGGGGTTCTGCCTGTTTATAGTTTTTGCGGTTTCTCGAATCGATGGGCGTCAATCTAATGTGTCTGACAGCCAGTTGTGAATTAGAAAATGGGCGATCGAGCCTTTACGTGCAGGTTTAAGGTTCGGATTTTCACCATGTGTTGCTGCAAAGACCTCTTCGCGGGTGAACCAACGGGCGTCTTCTATCTCTTTGGGATCAATGATGATTTCGGTGTTTTCAGCTTCGGCAGCGCAGCCGATCATCAGGCTGGATGGAAAGGGCCAAGGCTGTGACGACAGGTAGCGTACGGCCCCAAGGCGGATGCCGCTTTCCTCGAAGACTTCGCGCCGTGCGGCGGCTTCCATGGTTTCGCCGGGTTCCATAAACCCCGCCAGCAGGGAGTACATGCCGTCCGGCCAGCCATGAGAACGCCCCATCAGGACCGAATTTCCCTTTGTTGCCAGCACGATAACCACCGGATCAGTGCGCGGAAAATGAGAGGCTTTGCAGCTGGGGCAATCCCGCTGCCAGCCCGCCTGCGCCAGTTCCGAGCGTGCCCCGCATTTCGCGCAATGTTTGTGATGACGGTGCCATTCAAACATGCCCCGCGCGGTTGCGGCCAGCTCTGCGTCCCGTGGCGACATTTTGGCCATGATTCCCCGCAGCTCGGTAAAAACCTGACTGTCTTCAAAGCCGGGGTAGTGATTTTGCGATGGATCAAAGAAATTCGCCAGCGCCGCGGCGTCCAGTGCCGGGTCTTTCCAAGGGGAAACATCATGGGCGAACAGGGCAGTGCCGTCGTCCTCGACACCAAGGAAAATCGTTGGGTCGGTGGCTTCGGATAGAACAGGGTGATCGGGGTTTAGACGCATCAACTGTTTGGTTTTGAAGTCAAAAAGTGGTTTTCCCCGCCAGAGGGCAATGGCCTGACCTGCAACGCGCAGCTGTTCCAGTTTGTCGGCATCCCCGCGATGTTCAGCGGTGCGGTTTAGGCCAGAGCCCCCGAAAGTAACCTGTTCTGCGTTCAACATAGTGCGTCCCGTTCTTTGTTTGCGGGTTTTGTGGCATGGCAGACAAAGGGTTGCAATCGTGACCTTGGCAAACGAGGGAATAGACCCTATATAGCCGTTCGAGAGGTTGGCGCGGGCAAGCGCCTCGCCAACCCGGCCAGGTCCGGAAGGAAGCAACCGTAACGAGCCCCGTTTGGGTCGATGTCCAGCCTCTCACCTTTCCCTCCCCCCGATTTGTCCAGTTCCTTTTACCTTGACAGTTCCGCCAGTAGGGGCGGTTTTTCAGGTATTTATGCTCGAAAGAAGCTGTAGGGTCAGAGCGCGCGGCTGGCCCATTTTTGTTGTTCGGCGGTTTCCACGGCATGGGGGCGTATGGCGCGGATTCGGCTGAGGGCGTCTTTGGGGGGATAGCCCAGTTCGACCATAATGCGCATCACCGCCATGCCAGAGCGCCCTTGACCACCGTAACAATGGGCCAGCACGCGGCCACCGTTTTGCAGGATGTCGCGGGCGGTTTGGCTGGCGTTGGCCCAGTTAGCGGCGGTTTCGCCGTCAGGTGCGCCAAAGTCGGGGATTGGCAGGTGCAGCCATTTGGTGCCTGCATCCTGCAATCTGGTCGGCAGGTCACTGGCTTTGGCGTGGTGCAACTCTTCGGTTGTGGTCATGGTCAGAACCAGATCGGGGTTCCAGCGCAGCAGGGTATTGAGGTCGGCGTCAAATCTGCCGCCCCGCCCGGGGATCGGCGCAATCGCCAGAGTTCCGCTGGAAAGGGGGATTGGGTATATGGCGAAGTCGGGCATGATGCTTTAGGGTTTATCTGGGATACGAATCTAACGGGTGCAGGCAGTTTATGACGCAAGAGGCAAAAACAGGCTATCAGGTTCTGGCGCGAAAGTATCGCCCTGCCACCTTTGAAGATCTGATTGGTCAGGATGCCATGGTGCGCACCCTGAAAAACGCCTTTGCCGCGGACCGGATTGCCCATGCCTTTGTACTGACGGGGATTCGCGGCACGGGTAAAACCACCACGGCGCGGATTGTGGCCAAGGGGATGAATTGCATTGGTCCATACGGGCAGGGCGGGCCGACAACCGAGCCCTGCGGTGTGTGTGATATGTGTGTTTCAATTTCCGAAGGGCGTCATGTTGATGTGATGGAAATGGACGCCGCATCCAACACTGGCGTGGCGAATATCCGCGAGATTATCGACAGTGTGCATTACCGTGCGGCCTCGGCGCGGTTCAAGATTTACATCATCGACGAGGTGCACATGCTGTCAAACGGGGCGTTTAACGCACTGTTGAAGACGCTGGAAGAACCCCCCGAGCATGTGAAATTCATCTTTGCCACCACGGAAATTCGTAAAATTCCGGTTACGGTTCTTAGCCGTTGCCAGCGGTTCGATCTGCGCCGGATTGAACCCGAAGTGATGATCACCCATCTGGAAAAAATCGCCGGGCTGGAAGATGCACAGGTGGCCGATGATGCGCTGGCGCTGATTGCGCGGGCGGCAGAAGGGTCTGTTCGGGATGCCATGTCGCTGCTGGATCAGGCGATTGCCCACGGGGTCGGGGAAACCAGCGCGGATCAGGTGCGGGCCATGTTGGGGCTGGCGGATCGCGGGCGGGTGTTGGACCTGTTTGATCTGATCATGAAAGGCGATGCAGCGGGCGCTTTGAACGAATTGTCGGGGCAATATGCCGAAGGGGCTGATCCCCTTGCGGTGCTGCGCGATCTGGCTGAAGTGACCCATTGGGTATCGGTTATCAAGATTTCCCCAGAAGCCGCGGATGACCCGACTGTTTCGCCCGATGAACGCACGCGCGGCATCACAGCGGCAGAGGCCCTGCCCATGCGGGCGCTGACCCGTATGTGGCAGATGTTGTTGAAAGCATTAGAAGAAGTCTCTGCTGCGCCAAACGGGATGATGGCGGCAGAGATGGCGATTATTCGTTTGACCCATGTGTCCGAACTGCCCAGCCCCGAGGAATTGGTCCGTCGGTTACACGCCAATCCGCCGCAACTGCCAAGCGGTGGTGGCGGCAGTGGTGGTGGGGACGGCCCACCGATGCCAGGTGGCGCCGTGTCCCAAGGTGGGAATATGGGTGGAAGTATGGGTGGGGGAGCACCTTCGGGTGGGCCTGTTGCAATGATCGCGGGGGGCGGCGCGGTGCATGCGGGGCAGCCTGACAGTGCGCAAGCATTGGCGCGGTTTGTGCGATTCGATCAGGTGGTCGATCTGATCCGTGCACGGCGCGACATGAAGTTGCTGGTTGAAGTGGAACACCATCTAAGGCTGGCCAAATACACTCCCGGTCGGATTGAATTCCAACCCACGGATGATGCGCCAGCGGATCTTGCCTCGCGTTTGGCGTCACGCTTGCAGACATGGACAGGTGTGCGCTGGGGTGTTTCGGTTGTGTCGACAGGCGGGGCTGAAACGGTCACCGAACAAAAAGCCGCCCATCGCAGTGATTTGCAAGGACGTGCCTTGCAGCATCCGCTGGTGGTTGCCGCAATGGCGCGGTTTCCGGGGTCAGAAATCCGCGATATTCGTTCGCTTGAAGACATCACCGCTGATCCAGAGGACGAACTGGAAGCGCAAATGCTGGAAGACGACTGGGACCCGTTTGAGGACGATTAATCCTAGCTTGATTTCCAACGGGTAATGATCTGTTCTACGATCGGGTTCGGGGCCATGTGGCTGACGATTTCAACGTCAAGGCCGCTGAATTCGACTTGGAGCAGAGCGCGCAACAGGGCTTGGACGATCCATTCCCGATCATTCCCAAAAGCACCGCCGCCCAGCAGGGTGAGGTAGGTTTTGCGGTTTCCCGTGGTTTGTGCGTTGATTACGGCGGCCCGCAAAGTTGCCTCATATGCGGCCTCTAGCACCAGTGTGGCGATGGGCTGCCAGAGTGGTTTTGACCCTTCTCCATAGGCGACAGGCATTGCGCTGCAATAGATTTGCGTGACGCAGTGGCCTCCCGCTGGCAGGGTGACTTCGGTGTGGGATTGCACGCCGATTTGCAGCAGTCCGCGAAGGTGATCCAGTTGTTCTGGCGATTTTGCGGCCAGCACTGTGTTCAGTCGAATGAAACCGTCGTCGGTGGGCAGCGCGTAGCCGTTTTTCATTTCCCAGTAGCGGTGTGTGGAATTGTCCAGCGCCTTTGCCAGCGCGCTAAGGCAGTCAATTTGACGATGTTCGGTCTGACCAGAACTGCCGCCAACGGGTGCGAAATAGTTGCGATAAATCGTGCCAGCGCCGCAAGCGATGGCACAGGCGGGGCCTTGGGTATGGTCGTTTTCGTAAATCCCGACACCCTGTTCAGGTGTGACGTTGGGCGCGACCATTTCAAGAAGGTTAAACTGCGAGGCGACCTGAAACACCGCCCCTGCATTGCTTGGATCAAGGTGCAAATCCTGCACATCTGCAACTCTTTCGCGCAGGGTCGTCCTTGGCCCATTCGGTACGGCGTGCGCGCGCAGGTCTTGCAACTGGGGCAGGGTCAGGGTGCCGATCTGCGGGCGATTTAACGCGTGTTTTGAAACCAGCCGCGCCCCTTGCACGGAGAGCCCGCGCGCCACGTTTTGGGGCGTTTCAGGGGCAATGCCTGTGAGATCGGAAAACCATGTCATACTGGGAGTGTACTGTTCCAGAAAAACAACGCAATTGGCATGTTATTAAACGTTTGTGGATTGCGTTAAGGGTCGATGAACAGTGTCGCCATCATGGGGAAATGATCAGAGCCAACGTTCGGACCGCGGCCAAAAGACACCAGTCTGGCACCTTTGGTCACATACATCTGATCAATCGGAAAGCGCAGCAGCGGATGGGTGGCGTCAAAGCTGGAAAAGAAACCCCGCCCGACCCGGGGATCCGAAAATTGCCCCCTCTTTTTCACCATCTTGGACGTGCGCGACCAAGCCACATCATTGAAGTCGCCCATGCAGACCACCGGTCGATTCAGTTTGTGTGCTATGGTGGCCGAGGTGTGGATTTGCTCGTCCCGATCCGTGGTGTCCACACCTGGCACAGGGGGGCGTGGGTGCAGGCCGATAAAGCTGAAATCCGCGCCATTTGGGGCGATTAGTCTGGCCACAGCGGTGGGGGTGTCGTCATCGCTGAAGTGCTTGAAATCAAAGGCCACGACTTCAAGATTTGTGGCAAAAATCATCCCGTAATGATCCTCTCTCGGGGAGGATTTCACGGTTTTAAAGGTGGCAAGCGCGGTTTCTAGTGCGGCATCCCATGACCTGTCAGTCTCCATCAAAAGCAGGATTTCCGGTTTTTTGCTTAGGATCAGGTCGGAAATTTTGCTGGGATCTTCGTTTTCTTTTAACACATTTGCGGCAAGGATCAGGAAGCTGGCATTTTCAGGAGGGGTCGGGTCTAGGGTGATTTCTGTGGGATAAAGCGGCGTGTAGGGCAGGATCTTAGTTGTTTGGAAAGCTAAGAACCCCGCGCTGATGATTGTGATCCACAAATATGCAGGTGGTGTAAACCAAAGCGCCAAGCCGCAGCAGACGACGCATAGGACAGCGATATGGACGCGGGGAAAATCCCAGCAGCGAATCCACCATGCCTCGGTTCGGGTAAAGGGCATGAGGGTTGTGAAGGCTAAAAGAAAGAATAACAGCCAGATAAAGGAATTGAGGAAAATATCCAACATTTCAGGCCCCTGCGGCAGCTGTAGCGGTGCGTTTGTAGGAAATATCTAATCTAGGTCCGCGCCTTTGGGAAGGCTGGTTCTAGAAAAACGCAGACTGTAGCGGCATGGCGATGGTCAGTCTGCCGTCGACAGTTTTGTATTGCCCGTTGATAATCACCGCTTGGGTCGAGACAAGCTGAAGCACCGTATCGGCGAGGTCTTGGGCTTGGCCAAAGCGGCCTGAAGGGTGCAGGCAAAGGCGTCTTTTTGTGCGGCCTCGGGGGCTTGGGTGGCTATGGTCTAGCCGGGGTTTGAGGGCGCTGCAGCAAATCTTAGAGCCGTGATCCACTGCGATAAATCGGGTCGGCCTGTGAACGAAGGATTTGGCCTGTTGTCGTCCTGACGGCCAGCGCGATCTATGCGGCCCATCTAATGGCGTGCAACGTGTTGTTAGGGGGCGGGTCAACTAAGATATTAAAGAAGCCGCAATCATGTCGGTAGGGCACTTGCACGCAACAAATGTTTTTGATGGAATTACCCAACGCCTTGTCGCAAATCATGGTTGGCGTGAACCAGTGCCTGATGCCGGCCTATACATCCGGCCTATACATGGTGATCATCGCCGCTGTAATTGGAACCACGCCGCAGTGGTTGGAACCACATGGCGGCTTCATCTAAATCCCTTTGGGCCATTCGCTTGGCTTGTAATCAAAATGCGCCCCGCTGTCTAAGCAACGCGAAACCCTTTGCGAAGAAGGACGGCGGGGCGGCTTCTTTGTCGACGGTCATCGGCTCCTCAGCCTGTACCGCGCTTTGGATTAAACGCTAAAATCGTTTCTTTTGAGTTAAAATACCTGAAATCCAACGCCACCAAAGCCACAACGCCCCAAAATACTCGGTTTAACAGAGTGTTTACTTGAAAGCCTATTCCTATATAGAGACCTCAGGAACAGCGATTGCGTGCACGGCATGGGCGTTGGTTCCCGACGGGGGATGGCCCTCGACCATGAGCGAAGACGGGATGACACGGGCTGTTAATACAGCTGCTGAAGCCTCTCTCCAGAACCGCCGCCCACAAGATGGGGGGTAAATCGGATCAGATGTTTGCGGCCCTGACGAACCAGTCGGGAGAGCGGGGCATCTAGAACACGTTTATGAAAGGACCATTTTATGGAAAGCAAATCGTGTATTTTGATCGGCGCGCCAGTGGATTCAGGCAAGCGCCGTCAGGGATGTTTGATGGGGCCGGACGCCTATCGGGTGGCTGGCTTGGCCAAAACCCTTGGCGAGTTGGGCTTTGAAGTCGAAGACCGTGGCAATGTGCCAATGGGGCCAGTTGAACCCGCCCACAGCAGCAACCCCGAGGTCTATGCGCTTGGCGAAACAATCGCTTGGACAAAATCCCTGTCACAGGCGGCACAATCCGCTATGGCGGATGGAATGCCGATTTTTATGGGGGGTGATCACAGCCTGTCCCTTGGTACGGTTTCAGGGGTGGCAAATTATGCACAGGCGCAGGATCGGCCTTTGTTTGTGCTGTGGCTTGATGCCCATTCGGATTATCATTCCCCATTGACCACCGCGTCAGGCAATTTGCACGGCACGCCCGTGGCTTATGTGTGCGGGCGCGACGGGTTTGACGGCTTTCCCGAATTGAAGGCGCCTGTCCCCACGGATCAGGTTTGCATGATCGGCCTGCGCTCTGTTGACGGGGCAGAAAAGGCAGAACTGGCCCGCCAGAAATTTATCCTGCACGACATGCGCGCCATTGACGAAAACGGGATTGCCCCCTTGCTGCGTGGGTTCTTGCAAAAAGTTGCGGATCAGAACGGGCTTCTGCATGTCAGTCTGGACGTGGATTTCCTTGACCCGTCGATTGCGCCCGCTGTGGGCACCACTGTGCCGGGCGGTGCCACGTTTCGTGAGGCCCATCTGGTAATGGAGATGCTTTGTGACAGTGGCTTGCTGAGTTCGCTTGATCTGGTGGAACTGAACCCGATTCTGGACGAGCGGGGCAAAACCGCCAGTCTGATGGTGGATCTTGTGGCCAGCCTGATGGGGCGGCGGGTGTTTGATCGCCCCACCGAAAGTTTCTCTGGTCTGGACACAGGTCCGGGTGTGCATTGAGGACTCCGCTATGATTTTGAACACCACAGGCTCGCCCCGATGCGCTGGGCCGGTGATCGCTGGCATCCATCTTAATAAACGTATCAATGAGGGAGAAAACTCATGACGAAACCGAACCCATCCACCTTGGCCATGGTGCCTTTTGTCAGCGTCCATAACATGATGCGGCTGATCCATTTTGTCGGGCTGGAAACCATGCTGACCGAGATCGCCCAATATATCGAAGAAGATTTCCGCCGTTGGGAATTGTTTGACAAGACGCCCCGCGTGGCCAGCCATTCGTCCGAAGGGGTGATCGAGTTGATGCCCACATCTGACGGGGAAGTCTATGGTTTTAAATATGTAAACGGTCATCCAAAGAACACCAAAGAGGGGCTGCAAACCGTGACGGCTTTTGGTTTGCTGGCCAATGTGGGCAACGGTTATCCGGTGTTATTGTCTGAAATGACTATCCTGACCGCCCTGCGCACTGCGGCTACCAGTGCCATGGTCGCGAAATTTCTGGCCCCCAAGGGCGCGAAAACCATGGCGATGATCGGCAATGGGGCGCAATCCGAATTTCAGGCGCTGGCGATGAAGGCTATTGTCGGGATCGAGCGTTTGCAAATGTACGATATCGACAGCGCGGCCACCGCCAAAGCTATGAAAAACCTTGAGGGCATGGGGCTGGAATTGGTCGCCTGTAAAACGCCGGAAGAGGCGATAGAGGGTGCGCAGATCATCACCACCTGCACAGCAGACAAGCAATGCGCGACGATTTTGACCGATAACATGGTTGGCGCAGGCGTGCATATCAACGCGATTGGCGGAGATTGTCCGGGTAAAACGGAACTGCACGGTGATATTCTGAAACGATCTGACGTCTTTGTGGAATACCCGCCACAAACCCGCGTCGAGGGTGAAATCCAGCAGATGCCCGAAGATTTTGCCGTGACCGAGATGTGGCAGGTGATCAACGGCACTGCCAAAGGCCGCGTGAATGAGCGCCAGATCACCCTGTTTGACGGGGTCGGTTTCGCAATCGAGGATTTCTCGGCGCTGCGTTACGTTCGGGACCGCTTGAAAAACACCATGTTTTATCAGGATCTTGATATGTTGGCAGACCCTGATGATCCACGGGATCTATTTGGTATGGTTTTACGGGCTGGCTAAGGAAAATCCCCCTCTGATCAGAGGGGGATGCCTGCGGCGCGGATATTTCTAGAAAATGGATGTGGGGCAGATCCGAGATTACCCTTCAACCGAAGCGAGTAGGGCGGCGTTGCCGCCTGCGGCGGTGGTGTCGATGCAGATGTGGCGTTCCATTGTGCAGCGTTCGGCCAGATCGTCGCCAGTGACCAGCGGGATCAGGCGGCCTGTGCGTTTGGCGAGGGCTTGGCGCGCTGTGCGTTGATCCTCGGGTGTGGACCAGAGTGCGACGAGGTCGAAATTTTCCAGTGTTTCCAAGGCGGCTATCGGCAGGGTTCCGTCGATACCGTTTGTCACATTCGGAGCGACCTCTAGGGCGGCGCAGCCGTTTTGGCGGGCGGTGCGGGCTTGCTCTGCTGCGGCTGCGGCGGTGGGGCCAAGGCACAGGACTGTGCCGCGCCCGAAGGTGGACAGTTGGTTGCTTTCGCCTGTGGGACCAGGCAGCAGTTCAGAGGACAGGCGCGGGCGGCGGGTGGCCGTCATGGTGTCGAGTGCGGATTGCACGGCAACCACATCCGCTGGCGTGCCAGTGTCAGCCGCATGGGTTTGGGCTGTGGTGGCAGTAAAGCGTTTCACGTAGTTCGGGCCGCCCGCCTTGGGGCCGGTGCCGGACAAGCCTTCGCCGCCAAAGGGTTGCGAGCCTACAATCGCGCCGATCTGGTTGCGGTTGATATACATGTTGCCCACGTTCAGCCGCGCGGTCACCTGATCAATCCGGTCATCAATGCGCGAATGCATGCCAAAGGTCAGGCCGAACCCCGTGGCGTTGATGTCATCGACAATCTGATCCAACTGACTGGCGCGGTAGGTGGCGATATGCACCACCGGCCCAAAGATTTCGCGGGTCAGGTCAGCGATGCCGTTCACTTTGATCACTGTCGGGGCGATGAAAGTGCCTGTGTCAGGGGTGCGCAGTTCTTTTAGCACGCGGCGTTCCTTGCGGGCCTTGGCGATATGGTCGCGGATACCTTGGGCGGCGGATTCATTGATCACGGGGCCGACATCCGTGGTGTAGTCCCACGGGTTGCCGAGCACCAATTCATCCATCGCACCGAACAACATTTCAAGGAAGGGTTCGGCCACGTCCTCTTGGACGTAGAGCAAGCGCAGGGCGGAGCAGCGTTGGCCTGCGGATTGAAAACCCGAAGCGATAATGTCGCGCACGGCCTGTTCTGGCAGGGCGGTGCTGTCTACGATCATGGCGTTCAGGCCGCCGGTTTCGGCGATCAGCGGTGCATCGGGGCTGGCGTGATCGGCCAGTGCGGTGTTGATGGTTTGCGCCGTTGCGGTGGAGCCTGTGAAGCAGGTGCCGTTGATTTGCGGGCTGCTGGTCAGTGCCGTGCCGATCACGCGGCCTGCACCCGGCAACAGTTGCAATGCGGCGGCGGGCACGCCGGCTTTATGCAGGAGTTCCGTGGCGATGCAGGCAGTAAGGGAGGTCGGCTCGGCCGGTTTGGCCAGCACGGCGTTGCCAGCGGCCAATGCGGCTGCGATCTGGCCTGAAAAGATCGCCAGCGGGAAATTCCACGGCGAGATGCAGGTGAAAATGCCGCGCGGGGCGGTGTCTGACAAGCGCTCGGCTTCATCTGCATAAAAGCGTAGGAAATCGACAGCCTCGCGCAGTTCGGCGATGGCATCCATTGGGGTTTTGCCTGCTTCGCGGGTCAGCACGGCGAAAAGTTCACCGAAATTGTCTTCATACAAATCAGCCGCTTTGCGCAGGGTGGCAGCGCGGGTGGTGGCGGGTGCGTCCCAGATGGTTGCATTTTGGATTGCGGTTTCGGCATCCGCTTTTGTGGCTTGCAGCACGGTGCCCACGGCGTCACTGGGCAAGGCCGGATTGATGACATCCAGTGTTTCTGTGCCAGTTGGGGCGGCCACGGTCAGCGGTTTGCCTTGCCACTTTGTGTTAAGGAACGGGGTGCGGGCAGCTTCGATTTCGGCCAGATCCTCGATGCAATGCAGATCCCAACCACGCGAGTTTTTGCGCGGTGCAAAAATATCGGCGGGCAGGGCGACAGGGCTGTGTGGGGTGGTTTCCAAGGCCGCGAACGGGTCGGCGGCGACTTCGGCGGGGGGGACGGATTCGTCGATGATCTGGTTGACGAAACTGGAGTTTGCGCCGTTTTCCAACAGGCGGCGGACCAGATAGGCCAGCAGATCGCGGTGCGCGCCAACGGGGGCGTAGATGCGGCAGCGGGTGCCTTCGGATTTCAGGACAATATCGTGCAATGCTTCGCCCATGCCATGCAGACGCTGGAATTCAAAGACCGATTTGTCAGTGGCTATTTCAAGGATGGCTGCAACCGTATGGGCGTTGTGGGTGGCGAACTGCGGGTAGATGCGATCGGTCATGCCCAGCAGCTTTTTCGCGTTGCAGATATAGGCCACGTCGGTTGCGACTTTGCGAGTAAAGACAGGGAAGCCTGTCACGCCTTCCACTTGGGCGCGTTTGATTTCAGTGTCCCAATAGGCGCCTTTAACCAGACGCACCATGATTTTGCGGTCCAGATCGCTGGCCAGTTGGTGCAACCAGTCCAGCACGGGGGCGCAGCGTTTGCCAAAGGATTGCACCACCACGCCAAACCCGTCCCAGCCTGCCAGATCGGGGTCGCGCAGCACGGCTTCGATCACGTCGAGCGACAGATCAAGGCGGTCTGCTTCTTCGGCGTCGATGTTGAAGCCCATGCCAGCCTTGCGGGCCAGACGCGCCAGACGTTTGGTGCTGGCGGTCAATTCGCGCAACACGCGGTCGCGTTGGCCGACTTCATAGCGGGGATGCAGGGCGGAGAGTTTGATGGAAATGCCGGGGTTTTCGCGGATGTCATCGGATTTGCAATGCTGTGCCAGTTGTTTGATCGCATCGGCATAGCTGTCATAGAAATGATCGGCGTCTTTGGCGGTTAGGGCTGCTTCGCCCAGCATGTCATAGGAATAGGTAAAGCCTTTGCGGGCTTTGCCATTGCCACGGGACACGGCCTCTTTGATGGTTTGGCCCAGTACAAATTGTGCGCCAAGTTCGCGCATGGCGCGTGATACGGCGGTGCGGATGACGGGTTCCCCCAAACGGCGCACAGCGGATTTCAGGGTGGCGGCGATGCCAGGTTCTTCGTCGTGCAGCACCTTGCCTGTCAGCATCAATGCCCAAGTAGAAGCGTTGACCAGCGAGGAGGAGGATTTTCCAAGGTGACTGCCCCAATCCGAGGGGGCGATTTTATCTTCGATCAGGGCGTCTACGGTATCGGCATCGGGGACGCGCAACAGGGCTTCGGCCAGACACATCAGGGCAATGCCTTCGTCTGTGGACAGGCCGTATTCGGCCATAAAGACCTCCATCATGCCGGATGCACCTTCGGCGCGGATTTTTGACACCAGTTTGCTGGCGCGCAGGCTGGCGGCGGTTTTTACCGCCTCGGGAATCGCGGCTTTGGCTTGCAGATCGGCAAGGAGTTTATCCTCATCTGCTAGGTGCAATTTACGGATGTCGGCGCGCAGGGCAGAGAGAGCAGTCATGGCAAAACTCGCAGTTTTAAAGGGGCATGTGAATTGAATATCACATCTGGAAAAGGCAAATTGCCTATTGTTGTTGTGTTCGGATTGGTTTTGGATCAATTTTGTGGGTGAATTTAGGCTAATGGGTAAAAAGTGCTATGGCAGATGGGCAACTCGACGATTTTGACCGCAAGATTCTGTCGGCGTTGCACCGCGACGGGCGGATGGCGATCACGGAACTGGCGGCTTTGGTGGGCTTGTCCAAGACGCCCTGTCAGTTGCGAGTGAAGCGGCTGCGCGACACGGGGTATATTCGCGGCTTTCGTGCAGTTCTGGATCTGGACAAGCTGGGGCTGGATCATATTGCCTTTGTCGAAGTCACCCTGTCCGACACCCGAGAGGCCGCGTTGCAGGCGTTCAATAGGGCAGTGTCCAGTGTGACCGAGATTGAAGAATGTCACATGATTGCGGGGGCATTTGATTATTTACTGAAAGTGCGCACGGTGGATATTAAATCTTACCGCGCGGTTTTGGGGGAAGTGATTTCCAATTTGCCCCATGTGGCCAACAGTTCAACCCATGTTTCTATGGAATCCGTAAAGGATGCAGGCCAAAACCCCGCGATCTAGCCCCGTTTGGCCAAAATCATTCCCGCAGGCTGTGTCACAGTGCTGTTACATAACTGCGCAACAAGTGTCACAAAACTGAAATATGACCGTCACACCAGGCGCCTATCACCGCCTTATCCGAGACGAATCGGACCGTATGAAAAAAATGGGAATGGACCTCATGTTTACAAAAACGCTTTGCGTATCCGCGATTGCACTGGCAACCGCTGCTGCTGCTCCAGCATTCGCCCGCGACCAAATCAATATTGTTGGATCTTCCACAGTATTTCCGTTTTCAACAACTGTTGCTGAACGTTTTGGGAAATCCACCGAGTTCAAAACTCCCGTTGTAGAGTCCACAGGCTCCGGCGGCGGTTTGAAACTGTTCTGTTCCGGTGTTGGTGAAGATACACCAGACATCACAAACGCATCCCGTCGGATCAAAGAATCCGAAGTTAAGACCTGTGCTGAAAATGGCGTGACTGAAATCGTCGAAGCCAAAATCGGTTTTGACGGCATTGTTCTGGCCAACTCTAAAGAATCCGGCCAAATGTCGATCACTTTGGGCGATCTGTACATGGCGCTGGCCAAAGACGTTCCAATGGAAGACGGCACAACCAAAGCCAACCCATACACAATGTGGAACGAGATCAACCCAGAGCTGCCTGCGGTTAAGATCGAGGTTCTTGGCCCCCCACCGACATCCGGTACACGGGACGCATTCGTAGAGCTGGCCATGGAAGGCGGTTGTAAGGCTGTCGATTGGGTTAAAGAGCTGAAGAAATCAGACGGGTCTGCCTATAAGGCGCTGTGCCACACAATTCGTGAAGACGGTGCCTTCATCGAAGCGGGTGAAAACGACAACCTGATCGTGCAAAAACTGCAAGCCAACCCGGCTGCTTTCGGCATCTTTGGCTTTTCCTTCCTTGAGCAAAACTCTGACACGGTTCAAGGGTCTTTGATCGACGGCGTTGCGCCAGAATTCGAATTGATCGCTGAAGGCGAATATCCTGTGTCTCGCTCTTTGTACTTCTATGTGAAAAAAGCCCACGTTGGCATGGTTCCAGGTATCGAAGAATATCTGGCTGAATTCACATCCGAAGACGCTTGGGGTTCCGAGGGGTATCTGGCAGACAAAGGTCTGATCCCAATGACTGATGACGAACGTGCCGAAGGTGCAAAAGCCATCACCGGTTTGATGAACCTGTCGATGTAATCGACGAAACTATAAGATCGGGATGCCCGCAATCGGGCGTCCCACCACCAAGACCGAAAGTACCGGCAGATGACCAATACCGACACCACGACGATTGATCTGGTTCATTCCCAACGCAAAAAAGGGCTTGAGCTGTTTGTAATGGGGCTGCTGATTATGTGCTCGCTTGTGGCGGTTGCCGTCACGGTGGGCATTGTTCTGTCCCTGCTGTTCGAAGCCTATCAGTTTTTTGAACGTATCCCGCTAACCGAGTTTTTGTTTGGTACAAAGTGGAGTCCGCAAACCGCCATGCGGGCGGATCAGGTTGCGGCAGAAGGGGCCTTTGGCGCCATCCCGCTGATCACCGGCACTTTGCTGATTTCGTTTATTGCCATGTGTGTGGCCACGCCGCTTGGGTTGTTATCCGCGGTTTACCTGTCTGAATATGCCAGCAAGCGCACCCGTGATCTGGTGAAGCCTGCTTTGGAAATTCTGGCGGGTATCCCCACAGTTGTTTACGGTTTTTTCGCCGCGCTGACCGTTGCACCGATGTTGCGGGCTGGCGGAGAAAGCGTTGGTTTGTCTGTGTCATCCGAAAGCGCGCTGGCGGCGGGGTTGGTGATGGGGATGATGATCATCCCGCTGATTTCGTCCCTGTCTGATGATGTGATTAACGCGGTGCCACAGGCCATGCGGGATGCGTCTTTGGGCATGGGGGCCACCCATTCGGAAACCATCCGCAAGGTTGTGCTGCCCTCGGCTATTCCGGGCATTGCGGGTTCGTTGTTGCTGGCCGCAAGCCGGGCGATTGGCGAAACCATGATTGTTGTGATGGCAGCGGGTCTGGCGGCAAATCTAACAGCCAATCCGCTTGAAGCCGTGACAACCATTACTGCGCAAATCGTGGCGCTGCTGACTGGCGACCAAGAATTTGACAGTGCAAAAACCCTTTCGGCCTTTGCCTTGGGACTGGTGTTGTTCTTTACCACTTTGGTTTTGAATATCGTCGCACTGCGTATCGTAAGAAAATATCAGGAACAATATGACTGATCTCATCACTCCTTCGGCCCAGCTGAAACGTCGTAACGCGTCGGAATCGCGGTTTCAGTGGTACGGGCGCGGCGCTATCTTTGTGTCCCTAGCTTTTCTTGTGGTGATGGTCGGGTCGATCATCTACAAAGGCTCTGGCGCGTTCACCACCACCGATGTGGCGCTGGTTATTGACCTTGGGCCAGAAGCGGTTGATCCCGCGGCACCCACGGATGCCCGTGTGGAAAAAATCGTTAAAGACGCACTGAAAGCCCGCTTTCCCGAGGCCACGAAACGGGCCGAACGGCGGATGCTTTACGGTCTTATTTCCAATGATGCCGGTTTCGAACTGGAACGTTTCATCGCCGCCAACCCCGATGCCATCGGAACGAAGGCCAAAGTCTGGTTCCGTGCTTCTGATGATTTTGACATCCTGATGAAGGGATCAATGGATCGCGAGGCCCCAGAATCCGAGCGGCGACTGAGTGATTTGGAAATCAGCTGGATTGATAGTCTGGTTGCGGACAATGATGTAAAACGCGGCTTTAACTGGTCGTTCTTTACCAACGGGGACAGCCGTGAACCGGAACTGGCGGGCATTCTCAGCGCGCTGACGGGCTCTGCCCTGACGTTGCTGGTGTGTTTCTGTTTCTCTTTCCCGGTGGCGATTATGGCGGCGATCTACCTTGAGGAATTCGCGCCGAAAAACCGCCTGTCCGATATTATCGAGGTGAACATCAACAACCTTGCGGCTGTGCCCTCGATTGTATTCGGTCTGTTGGGGCTTTCGGTGTTGCTGAACACGTTTGGGATGCCGCGATCCTCGCCTTTGGTGGGCGGGTTGGTGTTGTCACTGATGACCCTGCCGACGATCATTATTGCTGCGCGGGCCAGCCTGCGGGCGGTGCCCCCGTCGATCCGTGAAGCTGCCCTTGGTATGGGGGCAAGCCCCGTGCAGGCGACCTTTCACCATGTCGCACCGCTGGCTTTGCCCGGTATCCTGACAGGGACGATTGTGGGTATGGCACAGGCGCTGGGCGAAACCGCGCCGCTGTTGATGATTGGTATGGTGGCCTTTATCGTTGATGTGCCCCATTCCATTCTGGAACCGGCCACAGCCCTGCCAGTACAGATCTTTTTGTGGGCCGATGCACCCGAGCGGGCCTTCCTTGAAAAAACATCAGCGGCGATCATTGTGTTGTTGCTGTTCCTGATAACGATGAACCTGCTTGCGATTGTGTTGCGGCGCCGGTTCGAGAAAAGGTTCTAGAGTATGTCCAAGACTGCCATCATCACTGCCAAAGACGTCGATGTCTTTTACGGGGAAAAACAGGCGCTGAATAAAATCGCGCTGGATATTCCTGAAAATAAGGTCACCTCGTTGATCGGGCCGTCAGGCTGCGGCAAGTCCACCTTTTTGCGCTGCATCAACCGGATGAACGATCTGGTGGATATTTGCCGCGTTGAGGGCAGCATCCAGATCAAGGATCAGGATATTTACGCCCCCGAAGTGGACGTGGTTGCCCTGCGCGCCAAGGTCGGCATGGTGTTTCAGAAACCGAACCCGTTTCCGAAATCCATCTATGAAAACGTGGCCTATGGCCCGAAAATCCACGGTCTGGCGAAATCCAAAACCGATATGGATGAACTGGTGGAATGGTCGCTGCAAAAGGCGGGTCTGTGGAAAGAAGTCAAGGACCGTCTGGATCAACCCGGCACCGGTCTGTCAGGCGGGCAGCAGCAGCGTTTGTGTATTGCACGCACCATCGCGGTAAAGCCCCAAGTGGTTTTGATGGATGAACCCTGTTCTGCATTAGACCCGATCGCCACCGCGATCATCGAAGAATTGATCGACGAATTGCGCAGCAATTTCACCATCGTCATTGTGACCCATTCGATGCAACAGGCCGCGCGGGTTTCACAGCGCACGGCGTTTTTCCACTTGGGCGAATTGGTCGAAAGCGGCGCGACAAAGTCTATTTTCACATCGCCCGAAGATGAGCGTACTCAAAATTATATCATGGGCCGGATCGGCTAGGAGCAGACACATGGAACATACACATATTGTTACACGGTTCGATACTGACCTGAAAAAGATCGAATCTATGCTGGTTGAAATGGCGCAAAAAGTGGGCAATCAGGTCGTCGATGCAGGCCGCGCGCTGGCCGCAGAAGATGAATCGCTGGCCAAGAAAGTCACCAAAGCAGACCTTGAAATCGACGCGCTGGAAAACAAGATCGACGAAAAAGCGATCCGTTTGATTGCCCTGCGTCAACCCATGGCCGAAGACCTGCGCAGTGCGATCAGCACGCTGAAAATATCCTCTTCTCTGGAACGGATGGGCGATTACGCAAAAACCCTGTCTTACCGGGTGCGGGCGGTTGATGACTTTTCAGCCATGGGATCAGTGCTGCGCAACCTTGCAGAAACCTCACAAAAAGTGGCGGCGATGCTGGCTTTGGTGATGGAAGCCTATGTGACACGCGATCTGGAAAAAGCCAAAGAAGCCAGCGCGTTGGACGATGAAATCAACGACCGCACAGACGCGCTGTTTCGCGAATTGCTGACTTATATGATGGAAAACCCAAGGAATATCGAGCCATGTACTCATCTGTTGTTCATCTCCAAAAATATGGAGCGGTCGGGGGACCAAGTGAAGAATATCGCCGAGCAGGTGCATTATCTGGTCACGGGCGACCTTTGGGAACAATGAGCGGCGGACCCAAAATTCTGGTTGTCGAAGACGAAGCATCCCAGTTGGAAATGCTGGTCTACAACCTAAGCGTCGAAGGCTATGAAGTGTTTCAGGCCGAGACGGGGGAAGAGGGTTTGTTGATCCTTGAAGAGCAGGCAATTGACCTGCTGGTGCTGGATTGGATGCTGCCCCAGACATCCGGCTTGGAAATCTGCCGGCAGGTCAAGCGCAACAAGGACACCAAACATATTCCGGTGATCATGCTGACAGCGCGCGGTGAAGAAGATGACAAAATCCGCGGGCTGGATACGGGTGCCGATGACTATGTGGTGAAACCCTATTCGGTGCGTGAATTGATGGCGCGGGTGCGCGCAGGTCTACGTCAGGCCACTGGTCAGTTGGGTGCGGATTTGCTGGTCTATCAGGGGCTAAGCATGGATCTGGTGCAGCATAAGGTTTCCTTGGCAGAAGCGGTAATCCCGCTTGGGCCGCTGGAGTTCAAGCTGTTGCGGGTCTTTATGGAAGCCCCCGGTCGGGTTTGGTCGCGGGATCAACTGTTGGACCGTGTTTGGGGTGACAACCTGAACGTGGACACCCGCACGGTGGATGTACACATCGGGCGCTTGCGCAAGCAATTAAGCAAGGTCAGTGATCTGGATTTTGTGCGCACTGTGCGCGGCTTTGGCTATTCCCTTGATACCACCGCTTGAGGCTGGCTTGATTTACCCCTAGCTTGCGCCGATGGAATGGCGTGACGAAGGGGTAATTCTGGCCGCGCGGCGGTTTGGGGAAACCTCGGTAATCCTTGACGTATTGACCCAAACCCACGGGCGGCACGCTGGCGTGGTGCGCGGGGGTGCGTCGCGCAAACAAGCCCCTGTTTTGCAGCCGGGCAATCAGGTCTCGGTGGAATGGCGCGCCCGATTGGAAGACCATCTTGGCAGTTTTCATGTGGAACTGCTGCAATCGCGCAGTGGCATTATGGCGGATCGCGCGGCGCTGGCAGCGCTTGGGTCAATCTGTGCGCTGACGGGTTTTGCCCTGCCAGAGCGGATGGAACTGGACGAAGTCTACACCAGCACCCTTGATCTGGTGGACCAACTGGATGGCAGTGACGACTGGCAGGGGGCTTATGCCATTTGGGAACTGATGCTGCTGGAGGAATTGGGCTACGGGCTGGACCTGCGGTCCTGTGCAGCTACCGGCACCACGCAGGAACTGATCTATGTTTCGCCCAAAAGCGGGCGTGCGGTCAGTCGCCAAGCGGGGCTGGCCTATGCGGATCGCATGTTACCATTGCCGGTATTCTTGCACCTGCACGGCAGCCGCCCGCCCTTGCGCGAAATCCTTGATGCGCTAAAGACCACAGGCTATTTTCTGGAACGTTGGCTGGCCCCTGCACTGGGCAACCGCCCCTTGCCCGAAGCCCGCGCGCGGCTGGTGCATGTGCTGACCCGCATGGCCGAACGAGAGGAAGAAACATGAAATCTTTTGACGCAATCAAAGATGCAGCTATTGCCCGAAAGGGCGGTGAAGACGCCCTGCAGGCCGCTTTGGCCGATAGCCCTGTTGCCCGCGATATCACCACCCTAGGCGATGATCGCATCCTGTCAGAATTTTGCAAACGGGTGTTTCAGGCGGGGTTCAACTGGTCGGTGATCGAAAACAAATGGGACGGGTTTGAAGCGGCCTTTCATGGCTTTGATCCCGCCCGCAATGCTTTTATGTCGGATGAAGATCTGGATGCGCACCTTCGAAACACTGCCATTGTGCGCCACGGCAAGAAAATCCTGTCGGTGCGCGATAACGCTATTTTCCTGTGTGATCTGGCCAAGGAATACGGCTCTGCTGCGAAATGTATCGGGGATTGGCCCGCGTCCGATTTGATCGGTCTTTGGGCCGTGATGAAAAGGCGCGGCAGTCGTTTGGGCGGCGTCACAGGGCAATATGCGCTGCGGTTTTTGGGGAAAGATTGCTTCATCCTTAGCCGTTCGGTTGTGGCAGCGTTGAACCATGCAGGCGTGATTGACGGGGCGGCCACCAGCAAGGGGGCGCAGCGCAAAGTTCAGGATGCGTTCAACCAGTGGCACGGGGAAAGTGGCGAAAGTTATACACGACTTAGCCGTATTCTGGCCATGTCCGTACCAGATTAGCCGCTATTTCAGGTGAAATTCCAACGCGCCACCGTCTTCATTGCTCAAAAGCAAAGTGTCGCCTTTGCGTTCAATCAGGGTCATGGAACTGAGGGCTTTGAAATAGTCGCCCTCCAGCTTTAGATCAGGGCAGGCCATGCGGGTGGCGCCGATCGTCTTGGCTTCAAACCACGGCAGTGGGGCGGTTTGGTCGGCAAAATAGCGGTTGCATGGACCCGCGCCTGCAATCTTACCCTTTTCGGGGAAATTCAACGTGATCGGGGCAGTGATTTCGCCCCCATTCATCTGGGTCAGCTGCCAGATTTCAGCATCTGTGGTCAGACCCGTAATGGTTTCGTCCTTATGACAAAATGACAGGGCAAAGGCGAGGATGAGGGACACAAACGTGATTTTCATAACCTCTATGGTGACAAATGCCGCGTGTCGTGGCAACCGTTGCAACATGGAGGCAGCAAAATGTCGCAAGCGCTAAAACGGATCTATCATGCAGACGGTTACGACACGGCGTTGCCTGTGGGAAGTTACTGGGAATCGGTGGTGCGCAACCCCGTGACGGACCCCGCATTGGACGGTGATCTGACCACGGATGTGGCGATTATCGGCGCGGGATTTACCGGATTATCCGCAGCACTGCATCTGGCACAGGACTTTGGATGCGCACCTATAGTGTTGGATGCAGCCCAAGTGGGGTGGGGGGCATCGGGGCGCAATGCAGGGTTTAACTGTGTGGGCGGTGGCAAAATTTCAGACGCCGCCTATACCGCCCGTTGGGGGGCTGCGGATTTGGGGCTGTATTACACAACCCAGCGCCGCGCGACCGAGGTTGTTGGCGAATTGTTAGATACCCACGCCATTGACGCCGATCGCCAGCCCGCTGGGGAATGGCTGATGGCGCACCGGCGCAAAGATTACGAAGGTTTCGCCGAGGATGCAGCCTATTTGCAGCGAATGACTGGCGTTCAAAGCGAAATCATCCCCCCCGAGGCTTTGCGCGAACGGGGCGTCAACGGCGCGGGCTTTCACGGCGGGATGTTGTCACAATCCGGTTTTTGCCTGAACCCGCGCCGCTATGTGTTTGGCTTGGCGGATGCGCTGCGCCGCGCGGGCGGACGCATTTTCGGGGACAGCGCAGTCACGAAGATCACCCGGCTTTCCGATGGTCGCTTTGCCCTGCAAACCGCCAAAGGCCGCGTGGTTGCGGATCGTCTGGTGCTGGCTGGTAACGGCTATAATTCGGAAAATCTGCCCCCGTGGATGCGGGGCCGCTATATGCCCGTGGTCAGCCATATTATGGTGACCGAACCTATGGGCGCAGATGTGCTGGGGGATCAGGACTGGCTGGTCAATCAAATGGCCTGTGACACCCGCAAAATGCTGCACTATTTTCGCCTGCTGCCGGATGGGCGGATGCTGTTTGGTATGCGCGGCGCGCCCAATCTGGCGCCAGATAACCGTGCCCGTATGCCCGCCGCAGTGCGGGCTGATTTCGACGAGATGTTCCCCGCATGGCAACACGTAAAAACCGCCTACCATTGGTCAGGGCTGATCTGCGTGTCGCGCAAACTGGTGCCCTATGTGGGTGCGATTGACGATTGGAAGGGGGCTTATACGGCGCTTGCCTATCACGGCAACGGCGTGTCCATGGCCAGTTATTGCGGCAGGCTTCTGGCGGGGATGGCCGCTGGTAAACCATACGACGAACCGCTGTCGAAGGGGATGCGCGCGCCCCTTGAACGATATCCGTTTTCCCGTTTCCGCCGATTGGGCCTGCCTGCTGCGTTCAAATGGTATGGCTTGCAGGATCGCTAAACGGCCCAACGGCAGCGTAAATGCATAAAAACTGTACAATTTTGCACTTTTGTGACTAGAATTTCTGATAGTCTATCCTTTTGTGGAAAATTTAGTGCTTAGACTTTGGACCCTTGTTCTGACGGCCTTGCTTGCGGCGACTCCAGTGGCTGCGAAACGGGTGGCTTTGGTGATCGGCAACAATGACTATGAAAACCTGACCCCGCTGACCGTAGCCGTCAGCGATGCTCAATCCCATTGCAGCCATCTGAAAAACATCCGCAAATTCGAACATGTGGATTGTCTGTACAATGCCACCAAACGGCAGATCGACGCGGGGATTATTACGTTTCTGCAAAATCTGGACCAAGGCGACACGGCCATGTTTGTTTACGCAGGTCACGGGGTGCAGTTGGACCCGAATGTGCCTGAAACCATGTTCCTGATCCCCACAGATTTGCAAAAAACCGGCATAGAGGCCGGAACCGAGGAATGGTCTTTGCGCCAGTTTGCCGTGCAATTCGACGAGGTTCGCGCCGCTGTGCGCAAACGGGGCGTGCGCCTGTCGGTGTTTGTACTTGATAACTGTCGGGACAACCCGCTTGCGGGCAGCAGTTCTCGTAGTTTGGCGATGATGTCGGGCTTGGGGCGCTTGCCCGCAGATCGGGGTGAGTTCATCTTTTTTTCGGCATCTGAAGGGGAAACCGCATTGGACCGGATCACCGATAAGGATAAAAATTCGCCCTTCACATCTGCTTTTCTTGAAGAATTTCTGCCAAATGTGCCGCTGGTCACGGTGGCAAATCGGGTGGAACAATCCGTTCTGCGTCTGACCCGAAACGCTGGCCTGCCCCCTCAACGCCCACGCTATGATGATAACGTCGAAGGCGAAGGTTGCCTTGAAGGGGTGGGGGCCTGCTCACCGGATCGCGATGATGCTGAAGTGAACCGGCAGGTGAATGCGGCGCTGGTGTCACAAGAGTATCAGGGCCTTGTGTCGCTGATCTCTAAAATCCCGAACCACCCCCGCCAGCCAGAGGTCATTGCGGCCATTGAGACCCACCATAAAATCGACTTGCAACATACGGAGTTGGATCTGGTGGCGCTGAAACGGATGTTTGCGACACTCGTACGCCACCCCCGCCGCGAAGAAGTCCGTGAATTGATCCGGCGGGCCATTCTTTTGGAAACCTGTGTGGATTTGCAACGATACGGCTGGACCTGCCCTGTTGCTGATGTGGCGGATGTGGTGCCAGAGACCGTCGCCAATGTGGATGAACCGATAGCTGAGCCCACAGCAACCGCGCCCCAGAAGACCCCGTTTGAAACCCTGTCCAGTGCGATTGATCTGGCCAGTCTCGAAGGGTTCAACCTGCCTTTAGCACGTTTGCAAGAGGCGCTTTTTGTGCTCGATTTTTATCAGGGGCGTGCGGATGGAAAAAACGGACCGCAAACCCGCGCGGGCATTGCGGATTGGCGCAGGTCGGTTGGGTCCAAGGCGGTTGACCGGGATTTGCTGGCGGTTGAACAACTGTTGCTGATCCAGCAAGCCGCTGAAAAATCACCCTCCAGCCGAGCGTTGCTTGGGTTGTTCAAAGCACAGGGGATAGGCTTTGATAAAAACCTTGCAGAAGGGCGTGCGTTGCTGAAGCAGGCGATCAATGATGGCTTCAAAGACGGGCAGGCATGGCTTGATAGTCTGAACAAACTATAGGGGGAAGACCATGAAAACGAATATATTTTCAACACTGGTTGTGCTTGCAATGGCTGGGATCGGCCCCCCCGTGCTGGCTTGCGATAATTTTGTCGGCGGTGTGTGCTTGGATGCTAAGAAAGCCCCGACACAGACTGTTAAACCCAAAAGGGTGATCCAGAAAAAAGCGGTGAAGCCCAAAGCTGTCAGCCCTGCGCCCGCTGCAAAATCTTCGGCCAGTCAATGTGTTAAACTCTCCGCCGGGACGCCCTACGGCTACGATGTGATTTCAGCGGTGACCCACAGCAATTTGACCGCCAGCAATGCCTGCCCGTCAGCCATCACAGTTTATCTGCGCTTGAACACCTGCGGCTCCTCAAAGGCTTATTTTGGCCGGATGGTCGGGAAATCAACCAGAACCTTCCAGCTTGGCGCTGGGAAATCCGTGGGGTTCAAAATTTCCCACTCCGAAGGCCTGCGCGGCGCGGCCAAACTGGCACGGGCCAGTGCGGTCTATACCACGCAAGCCAAGGGCGATTACCCCGATTTCGGCTGCTAGGATAAATCCCGCAGTCTAAAAGCAAACCGCGCCTTGGTTTCTTTTGAGCCTAAATACCTTTGCGCAGGGGGCGGTTAGTTCCGCCCCGTTTCCAGCAAACGCCGCGCAATGACGGTGGCCTGAATTTCAGCCGCACCTTCAAAGATGTTCAAAATCCGCGCATCACACAGCACGCGGCTGATCGGGTATTCCAGTGCAAAGCCGTTTCCGCCATGAATTTGCAACCCGTTATCCGCCGCCGCCCAAGCAACGCGGGCGCCCAGCAGTTTGGCCATGCCAGCCTCTAGGTCGCAGCGGCGGTCGTGGTCTTTTTCCCATGCGGAATGATAGGTCAACTGACGCGCGATCATGATTTCCACGGCCATCATGGCAATTTTGGAGCGGATGCGCGGGAAATCCAGCAGTTGCTTGCCGAATTGTTTGCGCTCTTGTGCGTATTGCAGGGCAATTTCCATCGCGTTCTGTGCCACACCGATGGCACGCGCGGCGGTCTGGATACGGGCGGATTCGAATGTCTGCATCAATTGCTTGAAACCTTGGCCTTCGACGCCGCCCAGCAGGTTTTCCCCTTTGACGTGGAAATTATCAAAGGCCAGTTCGTATTCCTTCATGCCGCGATAGCCCAGAACCTCGATCTCGCCGCCGGTCATGCCTTCGGTGGGGAAAGGGGCTTCATCCGTGCCGGGGGTCTTTTCCGCAAGGAACATGGACAGGCCGGAATAGTTGCTGGTGTCCGGATCGGTGCGTGCCAGCAGGGTCATCATATGGGTGCGGGCGGCATGGGTGATCCATGTTTTATTGCCCGTCACAGACCAGTCGTCGCCGTCTTTCACCGCGCGGGTACGCAAGGAACCCAGGTCGGAGCCGGTGTTGGGTTCAGTGAACACGGCCGTGGGCAGGGTTTCACCCGAGGCCAGTTGGGGCAGCCATTTTTGCTTTTGGTCTTCGGTGCCACCACAGATGATCAATTCCGCTGCAATTTCGGATCGCGTCCCCAGAGAGCCAACACCGATATAGCCGCGAGACAGTTCCTCGGACACCACAACCATCGAGGCTTTGGACAGGCCAAAGCCGCCGTACTCTTCGGGGATGGTCAGGCCGAACACGCCCATTTCGGCCAGTTCGTTGATGATGTCCATCGGGATCAATTCGTCACGCAGGTGCCAGCCGTGGGCGTGGGGCAGGACTTTGTCATCGGCGAAGCGGCGGAATTGATCGCGGATCATTTCCAGTTCTTCATCCAGACCTGTGGCCCCAACCGTGGCGGCCCCGTCCCGTTCCAGCATCAGGTCGACCAGTCGAGAGCGGGCAGCTTGGGAGTTGCCGTTCAGCGTCAGGTTCTGCACGGATTCTACGGCAAGGGCCATTTGGTCCTGTTGGGACAGGCCAAGATCTTGCAGGCGCACCACTTCGCCTTGGGACATGGGGATACCCCCCCAGATCTGCCAGAGATATTCGCCAAAGCCGATTTGCAGCAAAAGCTGTTCCAGCTCGGCAAATTTACCGTCATCATTCAGGCGAACCGCCCATTTATGCATCTGGCGCAGGGCCTCTAGGTAGGTTGCGAACCAGGCCAGCCCGTGGGTGGCAAACTGGTGTTCTTCCAGTGCCTTGCCATTCAGTCTGCCGTCTTGGGTGACTTTGTCAGCCAGCTTCACGCGGGCGCGTTCGACTACGTTTTCAACGGCGGGAATGGCGGCGGCGCAAGTGTTCAGAAGATTGGGCAGCAACATGTCAGAATCGTCCTGTTTTAAGGCTTTGAGCGTAGCCTTTCGAAGTAAGAGGGAAGGCGCAAGGGGTCAATGCTGCGGCGCAATAAAAATACTTGATTGCGGCAATTTGTGTAAGATTGTTGCGCAAGAATTAAGCGTCTAGTGAAAGAATAGGCAGTTTGGATTTGGATATTTTTAGAAAGAAGAAGGGCGGGCAGCCCGTGCTGAATTTGCAGCGTTAGGACAGGGCAGCGCGCAACAATTGGCTGGCGACGATCACAACGATGGACCCCGCGCACAGTTCCAGAACCGGTACGGCAAAGCGCAGCAGCGGGGCATCTGTTAGCCCACGTAGGGTGCTTTCGCGCAAGCCAACAGCAGCGAGTGCGACGACGATGGTGACGCTGGCAGTGCCGAGGGCCATTGCGAAAGTGCCTGCGATGCCTGCGGCCACAATTCCCATGCGCCAAGTCAGGATCAGCAAAAATATAGCGCCTGTGCAGGGACGCATGGCGATGGCGCCGACCAGTATCAGTAGGTCGCGGAGCGAGGATACGCGGGCGGCTTCGTCCACTGTGGGGCCGTGGCGGTGGCCGCAATCGGAACAGATATCCCCTGCGCCTTGGTGGTCATGAGTATGGGTGTGGGTATGGGTATGGGAGTGTTGGGGGGGTGAGGGCTGTTTTTGACGCCAGAGTTTGCGCGCGCCGCGCAGGATCAGCCATGCGCCCACCAGCAGGATTGCAGCGTAGCTTGCGGGGGCGAAGATGTCTTCGGCGGCCCCCACCAGTTGTTTGCTGCCCCAGCCCAGGGCAAGGATGCCTGCATAAACCAGAACCACTGCTGTCAGCCCTTGGGCGAGGCTTGAGATCAGGGCGATTCCCGCCAGTCGGACCATTGGAACCCGTGCGCCAAGGCCATAGCCGCCGATCAGCACTTTGCCGTGGCCGGGGCCGACGGCGTGAAAGAACCCATAGGCAAAGCAGACGGTCATCAACCCGAGAGTTGCGCCGGGGTTGCCTGCGCGCAGCGCACGAAGAGCACCGGCCATGGCGTTCTGGAAGTCTCTTTGAAGGGTGGCGGCCCAGTTTGCGATCTGGTCGAAGCCGCCGCCGATCCACAGGGCCAGCAATGCAAGGGCGAGGATTATGGCAAGGATCAGCAGGGCGCGCATATTAAGGTCCGCAGGTCAGGGTCACTGTGTCGGCGAACATGGCGCCGACTTGGGGGAAGTTGCCATCCTCATCGAACTGGGCTGAATCCGCGCCGTAAAGCAGGCTTTCCAGCTTGTCATAGGCTTTGGGCAAGTCGGCGGCGATTTGGGTGAGCGTGCAAGCGTCGCTGCCCATGACCTCGGCCCCGAGATCAAGGGTATAGGCGGTGTAAAAGGTGGGGTCGTAGGCTTTGGTCTGTATTTCATTCGCTGTCGGGTCTAGCGGGGTTAGGATCGGGCGGGTGTGCCATGTGAGCAGACGCCCGTCTTCAAGGCTGGCGCCTGCGTCAACCGGGCCGCCCAAAGTTACCGGGGTTCCGCTTTGCGACACATAAAGATCGCCCTCATAGCCCGCGACCCATTGGGTGTCGAAGCCTTTGAGTTTTTCCTGTTCTGCCACGGTGATAATGCCGTCGCCGTCTTGATCCAGCCCCATTTCTTCGAGCTGCAACAAAGAGTAGAATTCATCGTAAGACCAAGAGACTTTGATCGCGGCGAGGTTGCCTTGTGCGTCCATCATGAACGTGAGGCCCGCATCAATGTAGATGTGCGGGTGCGCGGCGGCGGGCAGGGGCGCAAGGGCAATCAGACAGGCGAGGGCAGCAGGTTTCATGGCTGGAAATCTAGGCGTAGTTGCTGTGGCAAACAAGCGTCGAGATTGCCGCGCTTGGGGCGATGTGCGGAACATCGCCAAGGACCGCTGTCAAGACAGTAGCAAAGCGCGGGTGGCAGGAATGCAGAGGCACAGGATGAGGAGGGCTTGCAGTATGCAGATGCCGTTCAAGAGGGTCGCAAAGGGTTGTTTGCGGGTTTTGTGCCGATAGCGATGCTGCGCCCATTTGGCCCCGATGGACCCGCCTAGAATAGCAAGGGCCAGCAGGGTGTTTTCGGGAATGCGCCAGGCGCCTGTTTCGGATTTGCGCTTGTCCAGTTTGAACAAGCCAGCCGTGATCAGGGTGAGGAGGACCAGATAGGCGCACAGGCCAAGGATGAATTCTAACATGGTGTCCTGAAACGAAAAATGGCCAGAGAGGATGCTCTGGCCATAATGATTGTGATTTGTGTGGGGGTTCAACCCGCTTTGACTTTTTCAGCCAGAACGTCATCGCTGACATAGGCTTCGTATTGGGCGAAATTGTCAGAGAACATTTCAACCAGTTTGGCCGCGTTACGGTCATAGCTGTCAGGGTCATCCCAGGTGCGGCGCGGGTCCAGCAGGACATCTGCCACACCGTCACAGGCAGTTGGGACGTCAAAGCCGAAGTTGCCGTCTTTGCGGAAGTCGCTTTTGTTCAGCGACCCGTCAAGAGCGGCTGTAAGCAAGGCGCGGGTGGCGTGGATCGGCATCCGTGATCCTGTGCCGTAAGCACCACCGGTCCAGCCTGTGTTAACCAGCCAGCATGTGGCACCTGACGCCGCGATACGATCCCGCAGCAACGCGCCGTAGGCTTCCGGGCGGCGTGGCATGAAGGGCGCACCAAAGCAGGTGGAAAACGTCGGCTGAGGCTCTGTTACGCCCCGTTCCGTGCCTGCAACCTTTGAAGTGAAGCCAGACAGGAAGTGGTACATGGCCTGGGCCGGTGTCAGGCGCGCGATCGGGGGCAGGACACCAAATGCATCACAGGTCAGCATGATGATATTGCGCGGCGTGCCGCCAAGACCCGTGTCCGAAGCGTTGGAGATATAGTGCAACGGATAAGCGCAACGCATGTTGGCGGTCAGGCTGTCGTCGTCAAAATCCAGTTCCTTGGTGAAAGGATCATAGACCATGTTTTCGATCACAGTGCCGAATTTCTGCGTGGTGGCATAGATTTCGGGCTCTGCTTCTTCGGACAGGTTAATGGTTTTCGCGTAACAACCGCCTTCAAAGTTGAAGGTGCCGTTGTCGGACCAGCCATGTTCGTCATCCCCGATCAGGATGCGGTTCGGATCGGCGGAAAGCGTTGTTTTGCCAGTGCCGGACAGACCGAAGAAGACCGCCACATCGTCGGTGTCGTCTTTGGCGTGGTTGGCAGAGCAGTGCATCGGCATAACGCCTTGGTCTGGCAGCAGATAATTCAACAGCGAGAAAACCGACTTCTTGTTTTCGCCGGCATATTCCGTGCCGCCGATCAGGATCAGTTTCTTTTCGATGGAAATGGCAATGACCGTATCTGTGCGGCAGCCGTGTTTTGCCGGATCTGCCTTAAAGGTCGGGCAGTTGATCACGGTGTATTCTGGAATGTAGCTGTCCAGCTCTGCGGGTTCGGGGCGGCGCAGCATGGTGCGAATGAACAGCGAGTGCCAGGCCAGTTCGGTCACCAGACGCACATTGACGCGGTAATCCGGGTCGGCGCCGCCAAACAAATCCTGAACGTAGTATTCCTTGCCACCCATATGGGCTAGCATATCGGCGTGCAATTGGGCAAAGGCATCTTGTGCCATGGGCGGGTTGTTTTCCCACCAGATCGTGTCTTTGACCGATGGCTCGTCGACGACGAATTTATCTTGCGGGGACCGTCCTGTGTATTTGCCGGTGGAGACAAGGATCGTACCGCCTTGGCCCAATTCACCTTCGCCGTTTTTGATTGCAGCTTCGATCAGGGCCGATTCGCGCAGATTATAATGTGCAGTTGCAACGCCAGTGATACCGGTTTGGTCCAGCGTTTGGGTCGGATTTACGCGACCTGCTTCCATATTATTGCTCCTCAAAGTGGCGCGCGCGCTGTGCGGCCGACACTTGAAATAAACGTTTCTGGTCGTTGGGGACCCGTGGTTTTGTGCTGTTCCAGCAACGCGGGTTTTATAGCACCATCGGCTTTGAATGGAAGACTAGGGATAGGCGCAATATGGCACAGTTAGCGTTAACACGGTGAAAAATATTCAGAAACTTCGCGGCTAGGGCGCGTCGAGAGTGTGACGCAAAGAACAAAATTGGGAAAAATTGTGGCGAAAAATAGACCGCTTTGGCCAGAAAACGTTTGCGTCGTTAACGGGGCACAACATAAATGAGTGTAATAATAAAAATAATACAGGCAAGTTTCGAGGGCAAAATGGCACGAATTGCGTTGGTCGATGACGACCGGAATATCTTAACTTCTGTGTCGATGACACTAGAAGCAGAAGGATATGACGTTTCTACATATAATGACGGACTGGCAGCGCTGAACGCGTTTACAGAAGAGCTGCCGGATATGGCAGTGCTGGACATAAAAATGCCCAGAATGGACGGTATGGATCTGTTAAGCCGCTTGCGGCAAAGAACGGATATGCCAGTGATTTTCTTAACGTCCAAAGACGATGAGATCGACGAAGTACTGGGCTTGCGGATGGGGGCGGACGATTATGTACGCAAACCTTTCTCGCAACGTCTGCTGGTAGAACGGATTCGCGCGATTCTGCGGCGTCAGGAAGCAAAGCTTTCGGATGCTGGAAAACCGGATGATACGCCGAACGAGAATCTGATCGAACGGGGCGAACTGACAATGGACCCGCTGCGCCATGCTGTGACATGGAAAGGCAAATCCGTCAGTCTGACCGTGACCGAGTTCTTGTTGCTGCAAGCCTTGGCCACCCGTCCGGGTTTTGTCAAAAGCCGGGACCAGTTGATGGATGTAGCTTATGACGATCAAGTTTATGTGGATGACCGCACAATCGATAGCCATATCAAACGCTTGCGCAAAAAAATGCGCACAGTGGACAATGAATTCTCGGCCATCGAAACACTATACGGTATTGGGTACCGTTACACCGAGTAATGGCATTGCTGGCAGATGAACATATAACGGAAAAACCGCGCGGGGGCCGGGGAATTTCGTTGGGACGCATTGCACAAGCTATCGGATTGCGGGGCGGGCCGGGTTTCTTCCGGTCTTTCGGGTTGGAACAAATGACCCGTATCCGCACGTCAGCTTTGGCACGGCGGATTATCACTTTTAACCTGATTGCCTTGTGCATTCTGCTGGTTGGTATGTTGTACCTGAACCAATTCAAAGGCGGCGCGGTTGTCGAAAAACAAACCAGCATGCTGATCGAATCGGATCTGTATTCCAGCGTGATCGAAGCGCGGTTGCTGGATGAACGCACCCCAAACAGTGCGTTGATCAGCGGTTTGCCTGTGTCCGAAGGCCTGATCGCGCGGGTTTATCTGGCCGATAACGCTTTGGCTGCGCAGCTGGAAGGCAATCCCAGCCAGTTCGAAAAAGGCAGCGGTGTTCTGGCCTGGCTAGGGCGGATCATGGATGTTCTGCCGGGGCTGCGTAATATCGGCGGTGGCGACACCCGCATGTCTGAACAGTATTTCGCAGATCAACTGTCAAAAGCCGCGCTGACCGGCCAAGAGCTGATTCGACGGGCTGCAACACAGGATCGTGAAACGGTCTTGGGTGTTGGGCGTCCGATTCTGGTAGATGGTGTTGTGATGGGGGCCATGGTCCTGACCTCGCAGCCCGGTTATCTGGATGGATTGATCCACGCCGAACAGCAAGCGGTTTTGCGGCTGTTTTTGTTGGCTGTTGTCTGTTCTGTGGTTTTGTCCGTGGCTTTGGCCAATACAATTGCGAACCCGATCCACGATCTGGCCCGCGCTGCCGAAGCGGGTACAACCCGCGAAGGGCGGCAGGGGGATGCAACACGGGTGCGGATTCCCGATCTGTCAGGGCGTCCTGATGAAATCGGCCGTCTAAGCCGCGCTATGCGGGACATGACATCTGCGCTTTATGACCGGATCGACACCAATGAAGAATTCGCCGCCGATGTAGCCCATGAGATCAAGAATCCTCTGGCTTCATTACGGTCTGCGGTGGAAACCCTGCGCATCGCCCCCGAGGGCGAGGGCCGCAATCGTTTGCTTGACGTGATTGAACATGACGTGCGCCGTCTGGATCGGCTGGTCAGCGATATTTCCAACGCTTCCCGTCTAGATGCTGAACTGGTCAAAGAGGAAGAAGAACCTTTCGACCTGACCTTGATGCTGAACCGGATTACCGAATTCCACAGCCATGAAGCAATGGATAAAGGGGTTGAACTGATCTGGGACGAGCCGATCAAACCGATTGTGTTTGATGGGATGGAAGCCCGCCTTGCGCAGGTGTTTGTGAACCTGATCTCTAACGCTGTGTCATTTTGTGGCGAAGGCGATGCTGTTCGGGTTTGGGCCCGCGAAAAAGACAACCGCGTGTTGGTGGTTGTTGAAGACACCGGCCCGGGCATCCCTGATGAAGCGCTGACCAAAGTGTTCACGCGGTTCTATTCAGAGCGTCCTGAAAGCGACTACGGCAACAACTCTGGTCTGGGTCTGTCGATTTCCAAACAGATCGTCGAAGCCCACAAAGGGGTGATCTGGGCTGAAAACATCCACGCACAAGACGCCGAAGAAGGCGATGCGCCTTTGGGTGCCCGTTTCGTGGTTGGTCTGCCCGTCTGATCGGCGGATATGACAGCCGACATCAATCAAAGCCCCGTCCACGGCACCGCAGTTGCGGTCGGTGGGCGGGGTTTTTTGTTTTTGGGCCCATCAGGAGCGGGGAAATCAGGGCTGGCGCTGCAAATGATTGCACTCGGCGCCAAGCTGGTTGCGGATGATCAGGTCTGTCTGACCCGCCGCGACGCCGCCATTTTGCTGACCTCTCCCCCTGCTTTATCCGGCTTGGTTGAAGCGCGCAGCGTTGGTCTGTTGACGGTTCCAACCCTGCCACAGGCCGAATTGCAATGTGTGGTTGATCTGGCCACCGATCCTGAAACGCGAATGCCACACCCACAACACGTTCACGTGCAGGGGTGCAGAATTGACTTGATTAACGGGCGGAATGTCCCAAATTTGGCGTTCGTGCTGATGATCCTTGGACAAAATGCACAGCCGTCCCCGGGTTAGGACAGCCGAACTCACCGCGCACCGGATCGCTATGATTGAGAAACCGATCAAAGATATGAACACAACGGTTGTTCTGGTCACCGGCCCGTCAGGGGCAGGGCGGACAACTGCGATCAATGCGTTTGAAGATCTGGGTTATGAAACCATCCACAATATTCCGCTGGCGCTGCTGCACAGTTTGATCTCGGGGCCTTCTGTGGGGCGGCCGATGGCGCTGGGCATTGATGTGCGCACACGGGATTTTTCGGTCAGTGGTGTGTTTGAAATTCAAGAGGCCTTTGCGCAAAGCGATCAATACGAGCCGTCTTTGCTGTTTTTGGATTGCCAGACCGATACATTGCTGCGCCGCTATTCCGAAACCCGTCGCCGTCACCCGATGGCGCTGGCCGAAACGCCCCTGCGCGGGATCGAGTTGGAGGCAGAACTGTTATCCCCCCTGCGGGATCGCGCGGATATCCTGATTGATACCACCACATTGACACCCCATGATCTGAAGGCAGATATCGGTGGGCTGTTCGGGTCGCAGGGGTCTACCGGACTGTCGGTTTCGGTCCAGTCTTTTTCCTACAAACGTGGTGTACCCCGTGGGATTGATATGGTGATGGACTGTCGTTTTCTGCACAATCCTTATTGGGATGCGAATTTGCGCATGAAAACCGGACAAGACGCAGACGTGCTCGCCTATATTTCACAAGATCCGCGCTATGCCGAGTTTTTTACACGGCTGAAAGATTTAACCGCTTTGCTGTTGCCTGCCTATCGTGATGAAGGCAAAGCGCATTTCAGCATTGGTTTGGGATGTACCGGAGGGCAGCACAGGTCTGTTGCCGTTGCGGAAGAATTGGCCAACGCCCTTGCGGCGGATGGCTGGCAGGTGTCTAAGCGGCACCGAGAAATGGAACGACGTGGGGACGTCTGAGAGCTTTTGAAGGAGTGATCCGGGTTGATCGGGATCGTAATAGTCGCACATGGTGGGTTGGCCAAAGAATATCTGGCCGCGGCAGAACATGTGCTGGGTAAACTGGACAATATCGAAGCCATTCCCACAGCCGCAGAGGTTGATCGGGACGCCAAACAAAACGAGATTTGTGTGGCGGCGGACCGGGTGGACGAAGGCGACGGGGTTGTTGTTGTGGTGGATATGTTCGGGTCATCACCGAGCAATCTGGCGATGAAGGCTTGTTCCGGTTCGGGACGGCGGATCATGTATGGCGCAAATCTACCTATGCTGGTAAAACTGGCTAAATCCCGCAGCCTGCCGCTGGACGTAGCCGTCGAATTGGCTATTACAGCTGGTAAAAAATATATCAATGCCAGCAACGGGTTACAGATTCCTTGACTGAAAAGGTGCGTCAGTGCGGTTTGACTTAGACATTATTAACGAAAAGGGCCTGCATGCACGCGCGTCGGCCAAGTTCGTAGAGACCGTGGAGTCTTTTGATGCCGAGGCTTTGGTTTCCAAAGACGGCATGGAAGTGGGCGGCGACAGCATTATGGGGCTGATGATGCTGGCGGCTTCCAAAGGCTGCCAAATTGGTGTAGAGACCAGCGGAAACCAATCACAAGAGCTGGCAGAGGCGCTTACCACACTGGTGGGTGACTTTTTCGGTGAAGGGAAGTGATGACAGAACAGCAAAGTGTGATTCTGCAGGCCACAGGCGGAACCGAACCGTATAAAGCCTCTGAACTGACTTATGCTGGATCGTTTGACTCGGCGATAAAGCGGGGTCTGATCCGGATTATTGAAAACCTGACAGGCCGGTTGAAACTGTTGTGGCTGGTGCGCCAGTGGGAGCGGGATGAAAATCGCGATCCTGATTTCTGGAAATCCGTTTTGGATCGTCTGGATATCAAACTGACCACGCCGCAAGACCAGTTGGATGCGATCCCGAAAGAGGGGCCTTTGGTGGTGGTGTCGAACCATCCCCACGGGCTGGTGGATGGGATTGTAATGGCGCATCTGCTAAGCCATGCGCGGGATGATTACAAAATCCTCGCCCGTGCGTTTCTGCGTCATGTGCCGCGCATCGACAAATACCTTTTGCCCGTGGCTTTTCCTCATGAACCCGATGCCATCCAGACCAACATTCGGATGCGCAAAGAGGCGATTTCCCACCTGAAGGAAGGCGGTTGTATTGCGCTGTTTCCGGCAGGCACGGTTGCGACCAGTGACACATGGTTCGGCCCTGTGGTCGATCCCGAATGGATGCCCTTTACCGCCAAAATGATCCGTCAGTCGGGGGCGCAGGTGTTGCCGGTGTTTTTCCCGGGTTCCAACAGTCGGGCCTATCAGATTGCCAATAAACTGTCAGTCACGCTGCGCCAGTCCCTGTTGCTGCATGAAATCAAACACGCAATGCACAAAGATCAGGGCGTTGTGGTCGGGGAGCTGATTTCCCCCGAGGTGTTGAAGTCCTTTGAAAAGGACGGGCCAGGATTAATGAAATTCCTTAAGCAGAAATCCTATGACCTCAAGCCCGCCTAAGGGATTTGAGTATTTAGTGAACATTGAAACGGGGCGTCAGACGTCGCCTGAGCGGTCCCCCATCAGGTAGCGGGGGCCGGTGCCGCGTTTTGCGGCCTTGTCTGCGGGATTGTACAGGGCGCAGGATTTAAGCGAGAGACAGCCGCATCCGATGCAACTGTCCAGTTTGTCGCGCATATTTTGTAGGGTTTCGATTTTTGCATCCAGCACTGTGCCAAAGTGGTTTGCGATCTTGCTCCAATCCCGTTTGGTCGGTGTGCGCCGTTCTGGCAGGCGGGCGAGTTCGGTTTTTATCTGTTCAATGGTGAAGCCGAATTGCTGGGCGATCAGAATAAACGAAACACGGCGGATGTCAGCACGCAAAAAGCGGCGTTGACCGCCTGCATTGCGTTCCGGGTGCAGCAGGTTTTGGGTTTCATAGTAGCGCAGGGCTGACACGGCGACGCCTGTTCGTTCGGATAACATCCCGATAGATATGGTTTTTTCGACTCTTTGGATCATTGCAAAATAGTCCTTGACCTAAAGTTAGGTTCAGCTTGTAGCCTGATCTTAACAGGAATGTTTATCAAAGAGGAGACTGTTATGAGTGAAGTGATTTTGGAGCATGCAAATGTGTCTGTCAGCGATCCGGTGCGTACCGCCAAGATGATGCAAGACGTTTTTGGCTGGGGCATTCGGTGGGAAGGGCCGTCAATTGACGGGGGGCGGACCATTCACGTGGGCGGGCGTGACAGCTATATTGCGGTCTATCACCAAGCTGTATCCAAAGTGTCAAAAGAGGACAGTTACAGCACCATTGGCGGGTTAAATCACTTGGCTGTGGTGGTGGATGATCTAGATGCGATTGAGGCAAAAGTGTTGGCCGCTGGCTATAATCCCGGCGCGCATTACGACTATGAGCCAGGGCGGCGGTTCTATTTTCACGACCACGACGGCATTGAATATGAAGTGGTGAGTTACGCCTAAGGGGCTGATCCGGCGTGTTTGGGCAGGTCATCGTCCAAATGCAGCCATGTCAGACGGCTGTTGTAATGAACGTGGAAGGCAGGAGTGAAATCCTGCGGGTGCGTGAGCGTTGCTGCATAGAGGTGGATTTCACCTGCGTAGTGATCCGCCTGAAACGCCATCGGGGTGCAGCAGGTATCACAAAAGTGGCGCGTCACCCCTTTGGAGGAGTTGAATTGTTTCGGGCTTTGGCCGGTCCATTCAAAGCCATTTAGGGGTGTGCCCAAAAAGCTGACAACGGGTGCGGCGCAGTTGCGGCGGCAATCGGCGCAATGGCAATGGCAGGCCCAGGTTTGCGGGCCAGTAAAGGCGAAAGTGACGCGGCCGCAAAAGCAGTGACCCGTGGTGGCTTGGGGCATGGCGGACCTTATGTATCTGGCTCTGGAGAGGGGGTCAGAGCGGTTTTTCCATGGTGATAGAGGTGGGGCGCGAAAAGCCTGCGTGGGTGTTTTCCACCGTTTTGACAAATCCGAAACGGGCAAAAGTGGCGTGATTTTCCGTCAGTTCAATTCTGGTTTCCAGACGCAGGCAGGGCAGAGCCTGTTCCTGCGCGATCTGTTCTGCCTTTGCAATCAGCCTGCGGGCATGGCCCTGTCCCGTGTGATCGGGGTGGGTGGCGAGTTTGCCGAGGTAGAGGTGATCCGACTGAAAGGTCAGGAACAGGCAGGCGATGGGCGTATGGGCCTGTTCAATGGCCAACAAACTGTGGTGTGTCGCGTGGGTTTCAATCTGTTGTGTGGTCAGGCGGTGCAGGGAGGACGGCGGATTAATTCGGGGCTCCATATAGGCGAAAGCCTTGTGCAGTAGGGTCAGAACCGCCTGCCAGTCATAAGGCGATGTGGCGGTGATGACGTTCAACGCAGTTCCTCTAATCGCGCTTTGGCGGAGTTGGATTTCGGGGTCCAAAGGCCGCGATCTATCGCCTCAAGCAGGCGGTCTGCGATTTCGCGCAGGGCGGGCGCGTTGTGGTCATTGATGAAATCGCGGGTGTCGTCGTCTTCGATAAAGGCGGCATGGACGAGATCGAAGTGGTGGGATTTTACAGCGCCTGTGGTGGCGGAAAAGGCGAACATGTAATCCACCGTGGCGGCGATTTCGAATGCGCCTTTGTAGCCGTGGCGTTTGACGCCGTCGATCCATTTGGGGTTCACCACGCGCGAGCGCACCACGCGGGAGATTTCTTCGTCCAGTGTGCGTATAACGGGCCGTTCGGGGCGCGAGTGGTCGTTGTGATAAATTGGTCGGTCCACACCCTGAAGGGTGGAAATGGCCGCCGCTGCTCCGCCCTCAAACTGGTAGTAGTCGTCGGAATCCAGCAGGTCGTGTTCGCGGTTGTCCTGATTTTGCACGATGGCTTCGGTTTGGGACAGGCGGGTTTTCAGGGCCTCTTTTGCCTGTGTGCCGTCAGTTTTAGCACCGTAAGCATAGCCGCCCCATTCAAGGTAAGCCTCGCCCAGATCGGCTTTGTTGGCCCAGAGGCGTTCGTCGATCATGGCTTGCAGGCCCGCCCCGTAAGCACCGGGTTTTGATCCAAAAACGCGAAAGGCGGCTTCCTCGGTGCCTTCGGATTTCAGGCGGGCGGCTGCGGGGTTTTGATCGGCGGGTTCGTCCAAAGCCATGACCGCGCGGGCGGCGGAATCCACCAGTGCCATTTGTTGCGGGAAAGCATCGCGGAAAAAGCCCGACACGCGCAGGGTGACATCGACGCGGGGGCGGCCCAGAACCGTCAGGGGCATGATTTCAAAGCCTGTGACACGGCGGTTGGCGGAATCCCATTGGGGTTTGACGCCCATCAGCGCCAGCGTTTGCGCGATGTCATCGCCCCCTGTGCGCATGTTGGCCGTGCCCCAAGCGGTGATCAGCAGGGTGCGCGGCCAGTCGCCGTGATCCTGAAGGTGGCGTTCAATCAACAGGTTAGCGGATTTCCAGCCCAGTTTCCAGGCGGTGGGTGTGGGAACAGCGCGGCTATCTACCGAGTAGAAGTTGCGCCCTGTGGGCAGCACATCCATGCGGCCCCGCGTTGGTGCGCCCGAGGGTGCGGGGGGGACGAATTGGCCAGATAGGGCGGTGAGCAGGCCGTGTGTTTCGGCGGGGCCGCAGGCGCGAACCGTGGGGCGGATGTGGGTTTTGATATGGTCTAGGACGATGCGCGTGGTGGGCAGATCAGTGCTGGTGGAACCGTCGATCAGCGCCGCGGCGAGCAATTCAACCCGTTCAACAGTGTCGCCTGTTGTGCGCCAAAGGCTGCCATCAAGATCCGCGAGGATTTCGGGCCGTGGCCCAGTCCAAGGGTCGGACATGGCGCAATCCAGCGGGTCGAAATTTAAGCCCAGATCATTGGCAATGGCCCGTTGCAAGGACGCATTGCCGCCTTTGGCATCGCCTCTTGGCACGCGCACAAGGGCGGCGATCAGGTCTGTTTCCAGCCGGTCAGTCGGGGATTGGCCAAAGATATGCAGCCCGTCACGGATTTGCGCCTCTTTCAATTCGCACAGGTATTCGTCCAGTTTGGCGAGGTCTGATTCCTCATCCTCGGAAGTCATGCCTGCGTCAGTGTCTATGCCTGTGGCGGATGTCAGGGCGAGGATTTCTTTGCGCAAAAGGGTCAGGCGGCGGGGATCGACGCCGGCCGCTTCGTAATATTCATCGACCAAGGCTTCGAGATCGCGCAGCGGGCCGTAAGTTTCGGCGCGGGTCAGGGGTGGTGTCAGGTGGTCGATGATCACCGCTTGTGCGCGTCGTTTGGCCTGAGTGCCTTCGCCAGGGTCGTTGACGATAAAGGGGTAGATGTGGGGCATGGGGCCCAGCACGGCCTCGGGCAGGCAGGTTTCGGACAGGGCCAGCGCCTTGCCGGGCAGCCATTCCAGATTGCCGTGTTTGCCCATGTGGACGATGGCATCGGCGCGGAATTGGTTGCGCAGATAAAAGTAAAAGGCGAGGTAATTGTGCGGCGGCACCAGATCGGGCGAGTGATAGGTTTCGGTCGGGTCGATGTTATAGCCGCGTGCGGGTTGGACGCCGACAACTGCGTTGCCGAAGTGGAATATGGACAGGGCGAAGTGGCCGCAATCCAGTTCTCCGGCAGTGTAAAACGGGTCGGCTTCGGGTTTGCCCCAGCGGTCTTCGATCTTGGCACGTACGTCATAAGGCAGTTGGCCATAGGCGATTTGGTAGTCGGCCATAGACATTTCCACGCCGCCTTTGCGGTCAGCGCGGTCTGTCAGCCAGTTGGTGGGGCCTGCCATGATTTGCGCCATAAGTGCGTCTGAATCTGCGGGGATGTTGCGGATGCTGTAGCCTGCGGCGTCCAGTGATTTCAGGGCCTCTACCGTGGCGGCGGGGGTGTCCAGCCCAACGCCATTTGCCAGCCGTCCGTCTTTGTTGGGGTAATTGGCCAGCACCAGCGCGGCGCGGCGGGTTTTGGTCGGTGTGTGGCGCAATGTGGCCCAGTTTTTGGCCAGTTGCGCGACGAAATCAATCCGGTCGCCAACCGCGCGGTAGGTGGCAATGGGGCATTCGGTGGCATCGTCGAAATAAGCCTCGCCCTTGAAGGAAACCGCGCGCGAGAGGATACGGCCGTCTACCTCGGGCAGGGCCACGTTCATGGCGATGTCACGAGCGGCAAGCCCGTGCAAGCCCGAGGCCCAGCTTTCCTCGGATGCGCCGGACAGGACCACTTGGAAGATCGGGGCGGCGTTGGCAAAAGGGGCGGCCAGTGGGTTCGTGGTGGGCGCGTCATCCGCGTGCGGAGAGCCGACCGCAAAACTGGTGCAGTTCAGAATGACACTGGGAGGCGCGGCAGTGAACAGAGATTCAAGGGTGGCCGTAGAAATCGGATCTTTTAGCGAGGCCACAAAGACCGGCATCGGGTTCAACCCTGCGCGCAACAGGGATTTGGTCAGGCGGTTGATCGGGTGCAGCCCCGCACCTTGCACCAAAGCGCGGTAAAACACCAAGGGCACAACCGGGGCGTCTGGCGTCCAACTTTCGCGCAGGGTGTTCAGGTCCGCCAGTCCTGCGCCCGGCCAGTATAGACCCGCCCTCAGCAGGGGGGTGGCGGGGTTTGGTTTTTCCGTACTGTCCACCATCGCTTTGGCATAGGTCAGGAAATTCGCGTTATTTTCGGGGCCGCCTTCAACCATATAGGCCCAAAGGTTTTCCCAATCCGCGCGGGGTATTGTGGACAGGCGCCACAGGTCTTCGTCGGGTTTGTCGTCCCCTGGAAGGGCGGCGAAGGGGATGCCTGCCTGACCCAGATGAATGGCGTATTGTTCCAGCCCGTATTTCCAATAGCCCGTCCCGCCCAAACACCGTGCAATGACCAGTTTGGATTTGGTGGCGCAGGCTTCGATATGCAAATCCACCGACATCGGGTGTTGCAGGTGGGTCAGGTTCGCAAGGCGCAGGCTGGGGGGATCAGCCAGTTCCGAACGCGCCTCGGACAGGCCCGCAAGTTCGGTATCGGCGGCAGAGATGAACACCACATCGGCAGGAGATTGGCCGAGGTCTACGGGTTCATTGTCGTCGATTGTGCCGGGCTGGGCGTTCAAAAGGTGCATAGGGCGTGCTTTGCTTGGGGTTTATTGAGTATTTGGGGAACATTGAAGCTGTTTGGGTTACAGGCTGCGTTCCATGAAAAGGCTGGCGGGATGTTCGGGGTAGTCGCCAAAGGGACCGCGGAAGGTGAAGCCGTGTTTTTGGTAGAGTTTATGGGCGGCGGTCAGGGTGTCGCCGGTTTCCAAACGGATCACGGGCAGGTTTTGGGCGCCTGCGGTTTTTATTAATTCGCCGATCAATGCGTCGGCAGCGCCTTTGCCACGGGCGGCGGGTTCGGTGAACATGGATTTCAGCTCGCCATAAGTGCCTTTATTGGCCAGCGCGCCGCAGCCGATGGTTTGATTGCCATCGCGCACCACAAGGAAGGTGATGTTTGGGGCGCAGAGATCGTCGATTTCCAGATAATGACAGCTTTCGGCGGGAAAAAGTTCGGTCATCAGGGCGTGGCTGGCTTCCAGCAGCCGTGTGGCTGCTGGATCATGGGGGTCGCCGATTTGAACGGTGAGGGTCATGCGGACAGGGCTTGCGTGATGGCGGCTTGGTCGAGACCGCTTTCGCCGATCACCACAAGGCGGGTTGTGCGGGGTTCGTCGGTGCCAAAGGCGCGGTCGAAATAGGTGTCCACGCGAGGGCCAACGGCCTGCACGGTCAGGCGCATGGGTTTGTCTGTGACGGCGGCAAAACCTTTCAGGCGCAGGATGTCGTGTTGGCGGATCACGTCTGCTACGTGTTTGGCAAAGGCAGCAGGGTCGGTGATTTCGGCGCGTTCTACCACGAAGGATTCGAATTCGTCGTGGCCATGTTCGTGGTGATGATGATCGTCGTCATCATCGTGGTGGTCATCCTCGTCATCATGGTGGTGATGGTGGACTTCGTGTCGGGCATCAAGGTCGTCTTCGGCGGCGATGCCCTGGCCCAGCAGCACATCTACAGGCAGGGCACCCATAGCGGTTTTGACCACTTGCACGCCTGCGCGGCTTTCGGATTTCAACCTGCTAACCAGCGCGGTGCTTTCTTCATCGGACAGAAGGTCTGATTTATTTACCACGATCATGTCGGCGCAGGCGATTTGGTCCTCGAACAATTCGGAAAGGGGTGTTTCGTGGTCGAGGTTTTCATCCAGTGCGCGCTGCGCATCGACGGCGGCCACGTTATGGGCGAAGCGGCCCTCGGTCACGGCTTTGCCATCTACCACGGTAACAACGCCGTCCACGGTAACGCGGGTGCGGATTTCGGGCCAGTTGAAAGCGCGCACCAGCGGTTGGGGCAGGGCAAGGCCAGAGGTTTCGATCACGATATGATCCGGCGCGTTTTCGCGGTTCAGCAGTTTTTCCATGGCTGGAACGAAATCATCGGCCACGGTGCAGCAGATGCAGCCGTTGGACAGTTCCATCACATCGTCCTCGGTGCAGGTTTCGTCGCCGCAGCCTTTCAGGATGTCGCCGTCCACGCCCAGATCGCCGAATTCATTGATGATCAGCGCGATGCGTTTGCCGTTGGCGTTTTGCAGCATGTGGCGGATGAGGGTGGTTTTGCCTGCGCCCAGAAAACCTGTGACGACTGTGGCGGGAATTTTGGCGGGCATGGATTGATCCGATATTGTTGGTGAATGGGGTTTGCGCTATGCGCAGTTGTCTAAGGGTTTAACGCGGGAGGCAGCTGTGCGCCATAGGGTGATCGTCTGCACAACATGTCGTGCAAAAGGAGAGGCCGCGCCGCGAGGGGCGGCACTGGCAGCGTCATTGCGCGACAGGTTTGCCGCCGATCCGCAGTTGCAGGATTTCGCGATTGAAACCCATGAATGCATGTCAGCCTGCGCCACGCCCAATGCGGTTTCGTTTCGGGCAACAGGCAAGGCTGTGTATTTGTTCGGGGGCGTTGACCCTGTCACAGACCACGAGGATATCGCCGCATTTGCCCTGCTATACGCCGCCGCACCCGACGGCTGGATCGAAGATGCGCGGCCTGCGGGGCGGTTGCGGTTTTGTCTGATCGGGCGTGTGCCTGCATAGACTTGTCCGGTTTGCAGGGTCACGGGGCGGTCACTTTCATTTCAACGCGCACGGGTTTGCCATCCACGTTGATCGGGCTGTGGTTGTTGGCGTTCAATTCAACCGCGATCAGATGCTCGCCCGTTGTCAGGCCGCTGATATGAAACCACGGGCCATAGACACGGGCCAGTTTTACCCCGTCCACATAAATATGGGCGTGGCCTTGGTTCGGCGAGTTGTCCTGATTGACGGTTTCAGGGCTGAAGGCAAAGTTCTGGGTCTGGATTTCAAGGTTCCAGCCTGCCACCGCGTCAGGGTGCAGGATTGCCGTAACTGTGGGCGCGGTGCCGTCATCTGCCATGGAAACAGCTTGCATCTGGCTGTGATCATGCCCTGCCATTTCTGCCATTGCTCTGGAACTAGCGCCGGAACTAGCGCCGTGGCCTGTTGCGTGGTCATGGCCGTCCAGCGTGATCCCTTGCGAGGCAGCCCAAAGGAACCCGAGGCCTGTTCCAAAGAACAGGCCGATGATCAAAAAAGCGATTGGGTTGCGCATGGGTTAAGCCTCTTTATTCCAGAAATACCCGGCGAGCATGCCAAGGACAGCCCAGCTTGCCAAGCCGACAGCCAAAGCGCGGGCGGCGAATTGGGCGGCGATTTCCGGTGGGACGGGGCCGACAAAAGTGTCTGGGTGGGGCGCGCCGATCACATGGGGAACGGCGAGGCAGATCAGGGCGACGGCCCAGATCACGGGCGATTTTCCAAAAGCGATTAGCCACAGGCCAAGGGCTGTCAGCGCCACTGTGCCAAACCACCAGACCTGCCGCGGGGCGACATCTGCGGCGGCGGCACCGGGGAGTTCGGGGGGCAAGCCGGCGGCGGGGGCCAGTTGCAAAGCGACAAATCCCGCGATGCCCCAGATGATGCCACTGCGTATCGAAATGTCATGGCCGCGCTCGCTGGCTATGGCGATGCCTGCGACCAATAGAAAGGCATAACCTGTGTAAATTATGGCCGTGAACAAGACGCTAAGACCATCGCGCAGCGGGTCAAAGCCGGGTAAATCCGCTTGGGCCGGGGTGCCGGCGCCCGTTGGGCCAAAGTGGGTGAGACTGCCGTTTTCGAACAATTCGGCATGCAGCAGTAGGGGTTGCACCAGTAGGAATTGCAGTAAAGCAGCAACCAGTGCAGTGATAAAACCGGCGAATATCGCCGTGGTTATGATACGGGTGAGCATAGTAAAATCCATAGCTTCCGCGCAAGGTGGCGCACAGGATGCAACCAGCCTTTGACGGGGGTTCTGTCTGATAGCGCCCGATAGGAAAGGCCAAAGCGCCAGTCTACAGACTGGATGGGCCATGGTTTAGCAGCCAGCACGCTGATGCGAACCGGCTGGTGGAACTGTCGGGCGACTGTATGACGGGCGGCGCGACGGGGTGTCAGCGCCACAGCACGTTTAGTGGCAGGGAAAGCCGGTTGCGTGACGGACATCATGTGCGGCGTCGTGCAATGTGGTGGCTTGAACGTGACCCGCGATTGTGATCATGCCAAGGCCGACAAAGGCTGCAAAGGCAATTGCCAGAACATTGCTGCTGATCAGAGCTTGGGGTTTTACGGCTGCTTGAGCTTTAGTCTTCATATGTTGGTCTCCTTTTGCCGCCACTCCCGACAGCATGGGTTAAGGTCCGGTGCCGGGCTGGTCTCCTGACTTGCGGGTCACGGCTTTGTTCGACCTTCCCGAGGCGAACCTCAGTGGTATTTTCGAACATCGCTCGCCGCACACAGTCGCGGGGGCGGTTGTGGTTTTAGGCCCCGGAGTTCGGTCTGCCTTGTCCACATTCCCAATTAATCCCCGACGCTTAGCGTCTTGATGGGGAACCTTGCCAGACCTTTGTGCCTGTAAACGGCCCTTCGGGTCAAGTCGGATTGCGACAGGGGGAATTGTTTTTACGGCGCTTTCAGCCCTGTCATGATGGTGGGTTTTCGCCCGAGTGTACCAATATCTTGTGGATAACTTGGTCTGATCGCCCAAATACAGGGGTTTTTAGTTGACTCACAGGGCAGGGGCCAAGAATTTGGACGGCAACACAGAATCAACGGGGCCAGTGCAGCTTGCAGTTTTCCAAAATCCGTCTGACGGGCTTCAAAAGCTTTGTGGACCCGACCGAGTTGATCATCTCGGACGGGCTGACGGGGGTTGTGGGGCCGAACGGCTGTGGCAAATCCAACCTGCTGGAAGCCCTGCGCTGGGTAATGGGCGAGAACCGCCCCACTGCTATGCGCGGTGGCGGTATGGAAGATGTGATCTTTGCAGGGGCCGCATCGCGCCCCGCCCGCAATTACGCCGAGGTGATGTTGACGCTGGACAACCGCGAACGGTTGGCGCCCGCAGCGTTTAACGATGCGGACACGCTGGATGTGGTGCGGCGGATCACGCGGGATGCGGGTTCGGCCTATAAAACCAATGGCAAGGAAGCGCGGGCGCGGGATGTGCAGATGCTGTTTGCCGATGCCTCGACCGGGGCGCATAGTCCGGCGCTGGTGCGTCAGGGGCAGATTTCAGAGCTGATCAACGCCAAGCCCAAAAGCCGCCGCCGCGTGCTGGAAGAGGCCGCAGGGATCAGCGGTTTGTACCAACGCCGCCATGAAGCAGAGCTGAAACTAAACGGGGCGGAGGGCAACCTGACCCGTGTGGATGATGTGATTGAACAACTGGAAAGCCAGTTGAACGCGCTGGCCCGTCAGGCGCGGCAGGCGGCGCGGTATCGCTCTATTCTAGATGAGCTGCGCCAGTCCGAGGGGCTGTTACTGTATCGTCGTTGGCGCGAGGCTGATCTGGCCATGGCCAAAGCAGCTGAACAATTGTTAGCCGCCACGCAGCTTGCGGCCAGCGGGCAGGGCGGCGCGGCCAAAGCGGCGCGGCTGCGGTTGGAGTTAGAGGGCAAAGTGCCCCCTCTGCGCGAAGAAGAGGCGATTGCGGGTGCGATTCTGCAACGCCTGTCGGTAGAGCGGGATGCGCTGGGCGATCAGGAGAACCGTGCGCGGGCGACGATTGACACGTTGCGCGGGCGAATCGACCAGCTTGGCAAGGATATTGACCGCGAAACCGGTCTGAACCGAGATGCGGAAGAAACCATAAAGCGGCTTGACTGGGAACAGGACGCGCTGGCCAAAGCATCCGAAGGGCAGGATCAAAAGATCGAGGATGCGGGGATTGAAGCGCAGGATGCTGCAGGTGTGATGCAGGAGAAAGAGGCGGATCTGGACCGCTACAACGAAGATGTGGCACGCCTGTCCGCACGGCATCAATCGGCCCATCGCCTGTTACAAGATGTGCAATCGGCACAGGTCAAACGCGAAGAACAGGCGCAGGCGGCTGCGCAAGCCGTGACACAGGCCAAAATGGGTATGGCCGAGGCCGAAGCGCGTTTGGCCGAGGCCAGCACCACACATGCTATCGCACAAGAAGCAGCGTTGCGGGCGGATACGGAGCTAGGCGAAATTGAAGAACGCCGCGCCGAAGAACAAGCCCGCGACAGCGATGCACGCGCGGATCTGTCCGAAGCAGAGGGGGAGGCGAATGCGCTGAACGCCGAAGTGGGTGCGCTGGAACGGGTGATCGCGCGGGATCAATCCGGCGGGGCGCAAGTGTTGGACGAGGTTCGCGCCAACAAAGGCTATGAGGCTGCGCTTGGGGCATCTTTGGCCGATGATCTGAAAGCACCTATTGTGGGTGCGGATGGGGTGTCTGGCTGGGCGCAATTGCCTGACTATTCCGCCGTGGCTGACCTGCCTGTGGGCGTGGTGCCTTTGGCGGATCACGTGACGGCCCCTGATGTTTTGTCCCGCAGATTAAGCCAGACAGGTGTTGTGGCCCAAAGCGATGGTGCGCGGGTGCAGGCGGATTTGAAGCCGGGTCAGCGACTGGTTAGTCTTGAGGGTGATTTGTGGCGCTGGGACGGATTTCGCGCAGGTGCTGATGACGCCCCATCAGCGGCGGCGTTGCGTCTGCAACAGATCAACCGTCTGGATGATTTGCGCGTGGCCCATGAAACGGCAGCGGATGCCGCCGCTGAGGCCCGCGAAGTATTTGAGGCGGTTCACGCCGCCCTGCAAGCCACAATCGCGGCAGATCAAGAGGCCCGTCGCGCCCGTAAAGTGGCCGATGAAACCGCCAATATTGCCACCCGCGCCCTGAGCCGTGCCGAGGCGGATCGCGATATGTTATCCGGCAAGGTGGAAACGCTGACCCAAACGCTGGCCCGGTTGCAGGAAGAGGCTTTGGCAGCGGCGGCGGCAGTGAAAGAGGCCGAGGCCGGCGTGCGGGAATTGGGGGATTTATCCTCGGCCCGCGAAACAGTTGAGGCGATGAAAGTTGCAGTTGAAGCGGCTCGGATGACCATGCTGACCAAACGCAGCCTTTATGACGAGCAGCGCCGCGACGGCGAGGCGCGGGTCAAACGGCGTCAGGAAATCACCAAAGAAGTCAGCGGCTGGCGTCATCGCCTTGAAACCGCTGAAGCGCGGATCGAAGAACTGGCCTCGCGTAAGGAAGCCTCTGAGGAGGAATTGAAAGAAGCCACGGCCGCCCCCGAAGAAATCAAGGCCAAACGGGAAGAGTTGGGTCGTGAAATCGACAAGGCGGATGCGCGGTTGAAGGCGGCCTCTGACGGGTTGGCTGTTGCCGAAACCAACCTGCGACAGGCCGAACAGGGCGAACGGGATGCAGAACGGGCAGCATCAGACGCACGTGAGGCCCGAGCCCGTGCGGACGCCGTGGCAGATTCAGCGCGGATTCAGGTGGAAGCTGCAGCGGATCGTATCCGCGAAGAACTGGAAATCTCGCCCGAAAAACTGTTGGAACAGCTTAAGGCTGACCCCGATGATATGCCCCCCGCAGGGGTGATCGAAAACGATGTGGCCCGCCTGCGCCGTCAGCGCGATGCGCTGGGCGCGGTCAACTTGCGGGCCGAAGAAGACGCCAAGGAAGTGTCCGAAGAACGCGATACATTGGTCACAGAAAAATCCGATCTGGAAGAAGCGATCAAAAAACTGCGCAGTGGCATCGCCAGCTTGAACAAAGAAGGCCGCGAGCGGCTGTTGGCGGCATTCGACGAAGTGAATTCAAACTTTGCAGTGCTGTTCAAACACTTGTTTGGCGGCGGTGATGCCAATCTGGTACTGGTGGAAAGTGATGATCCGCTGGAAGCGGGTCTTGAAATCATGTGCCAGCCGCCGGGCAAAAAACTGAGCACGCTAAGCCTGTTGTCAGGCGGGGAGCAGACCTTGACCGCACTTTCGTTGATTTTTGCGGTGTTTCTGGCCAATCCCTCCCCGATTTGTGTGCTCGACGAGGTGGATGCGCCGCTGGATGATGCCAACGTCACGCGGTTTTGCGATTTGCTGGATGAAATGACCCGCCGCACCAACACGCGGTTCCTGATCATCACCCACCACGCCGTAACCATGAGCAGGATGGACCGTCTGTTCGGTGTGACAATGGCCGAGTTGGGTGTCAGCCAGTTGGTCAGCGTCGATCTGCGTCAGGCTGAAACTTTGATTGGCTGACAGTGCTGATTAAAAAGTCTTGAACGCAAAGAAAAGATGGATTCTAACAGCTTCAGCGATTGCCGCAGGAGCCTACCATTTTTTCAACGTTGACCATTGACCAAGCAAAGTCCGAGACATGGGATGTAATCATCGCCGGGTCCAGCTTTGCCGCTATGTTTTTCCTGCGCGGATTGCCAAAGAACCTGCGGGTTCTGGTGGTGGAAAAAGGCGGGGTTCAACCCCACGGGGATCAGATAGCAAACGGCACCAGAATTGATGAAAACATCAAAATGGACAACCGGGCCGAAGACAGTAAAAAATGGGTGGCCCATACGCTGTTTGGCGGTAATTCCAACTGTTGGTGGGCCTGTACGCCGCGGTTCCATCCAAATGATTTCCAGCTCAAAAGCCTTTATGGGGTGGGGCTGGATTGGCCGATATCCTATGACACGCTAGAGCCGCTCTACGCCGAGGTCGAAGCAGTAATGGATATTGCGGGCGGTGGGTCAGATCATATCCTGCCGCGTAGCACGCCGTTTCCGTTCCCCCCCCATATGCCCAGTCGAACGGATGTTGCTTTGCAAGCTCATTCACGCAATTGGTTTGCGCAACCGACGGCCCGATCCAATGGGGGACGGCGGGCGCAATGTTGTACGAATGGCGTGTGTAGCCTGTGCCCTGTCGATGCAAAGTTTTCAATTCTCAATAGTGTTGATTTGTTTGAACGGGAGGGTGTTTCGCTGGTCTTGGGGGCTGAAGTACGGGCCGTAAACACGCAAGCTGGCATTGCCCGTGGCGTGCATGTTATTGATGCAAGCGGGGCTGCGCATGATCTGAAAGCCGACCTTGTCGCCCTTGGCACCAATGCAATTTTTAACGCAGGGATTTTGCAGCGCAGTGGCGTGACGTCTGCTGCTTTGGGCCGCTATTTGCATGAACAAGTGGCGTTGGTGGTGGTTCTCGATCTGGGGGCGGGGCAGCGGAATTATTTTGGCGGCACGTCGATTACGGGACACGGATATGATCTGTATGACGGGCCGCACCGCGCGGAATATGGGGCGGTTTTGATGGAAAACCACAATGCCCCTGTGGCTGTGCGCCCGGAAATGGGGCGCTGGACCGAACGGTTACGGATAAAATTGATTGCCGAGGATCTGCCCCAAGCGGAAAACCGTGTGCTGTTGCACGACGACGAGGTGATGACCCAATGGGTCGGTCATTCCAGCTATGGGTTGAGCGCGCTGGACGCTGCGGTGGCGCGACTGCCTGAAATCCTGCCGTTTGACATCGAAAACCAGTTTGTCAGCCCGCCGCTGATTACCGAGGCGCATATTCAGGGCACGCACCGCATGGGCGATGATCCGGAACAATCGGTGGTGGATTCCAATTTGAAATGCCACGGGATTCGGAATGTTCTGGCGCTGGGGGCCGGGGCTTTTCCTACGGCCTCGGCGGCAAATCCGACGTTAACCTTGTCAGCTTTATCGCTGCGCGCAGGGCGGGCTGTGTGATGGCATTTTCCCGCAGAGCCGTATTGTTATCAGGCGTGGCGCTGCTGGGCGGCGGCGCATTCACAGCTTTTCAACTGCGCCCCCAAGGGTTCGTCGATATAGGGCGGGCGGTTTTGTTGCGGGTGTATGGCCCCGCAGCCGTGGCAGGGGCGGGCGAGGATTTCTTACGCGATGCCGATGCCTATTTGCGCCGTGAAACCCGTCTGCACAAATTACAGACCCTGCATTTCATGCAGCTAGGCTTAGGGGGGCAGGATTGGACCGCTGCCAAAAAGCAGGTGGAAGACTTTATGATCCAACGTTTTGCCATGTCGAGCACGGTTGTTGCTGCCACTGAAACGGGAGAGCCGATTGAATATATTGGTTTCTTTGATCCTTATTCCGCGCCCTGCAGCAACCAGCTTTCGGCCTTTAACGCCCCTGTTTGAAATCGCCGCCTAAAGTTTGGACAACAAGTCTTTGGTCGGCCATGCATCCGCTGGAAGCCCCAATCTGATCTGTTCCTTGCGGACTGCATCGCGGGTTTTTGCGCCTAATATCCCGTCGATTTTTCCCACGTCATAGCCCTTTTGGGATAATTTTTGTTGCAAGGATTTCATCTGGCTGTCGGATAGGGAGGGGTCCGGATTGCCCTCGTCAAACCGTGGTGCGCCTGCCAACCGTGTGGCAAAATAGGCGGCTGTGGTGACGTAAACCAAAGATTGGTTCCACTCGAAATAAACCTTGAAGTTGGGGAGTGCCAGAAACGCAGGCCCTTTGCGCCCTTGTGGCAGCAGGATCGAGGCCTGCAAACCCGCTGCAGGCATACTTACGCCGCGGGCCTTTACACCGCGCGCTGCCCATTCGGAAACGGGTTTTGAGGTGTTCAAACCAGTCTGCGCCCAGTCAAGCGTATCTGGCACCGTGACTTCAACCAGCCAGGGTTCATTGGCGTGCCAGCCATGATGGGCAATCACATTTGCGCCAGACATCAGTGCATCCGCCGCCGAGGATTTCAGCGTGACATGCCCGTCCCCGTCACCGTCCACCCCCCGCGCGATGATATCGGCGGGCAGCATTTGCACCATGCCGATTTCCCCGGCCCATGCGCCTGTTGTCTTCGTTGGGGAAAAATCTCCCCGTTCGAACAAGGTTAAGGCGGCGAAAATCTGCGGGCGAAACAGGTCGGGACGGCGGCAATCATGGCTTAGGGTCAGCAGAGCATTCAGGGTGTTGAAATCCCCCTGAAACGCGCCGTAATCGGTTTCAAGTGCCCAAAACGCCAACATAACCGAGGGATCGACGCCGTAGGTTTGTTGAATTTTGGCAAAAGTCCCAGCGTATTTTTTGCGGTTGCTCTGCCCTTTTGACATGCGGTCCGCAGAAATCACCCGTTTGGCAAAATCTGTGAAGTTCAATTTGAACACACCCTGCGCGCGATCCGCAGAGATTACCTTTTTGTCGATGCGTGCATGGGCTAGAAATTGATCCACCGTTGCGGGTTGATGCCCCGAAGCGACCGCTTCGGCCTTGATGCCTGCCAGAAAATTATTGAATGATCCCCCGCAGGTTTTGGCCAAAAGTGGGGTGGCAAGGGTGCAAAACAGGGCGGCGGTCAGAATAGATTTCATCAGTAAAACGGTCCTTTGAATAGGCTTGGGCGTATTTGCGGAAAACAACACAGGCAGGCTGTGTAAGGCAAGGATAATCGAGAGGCGCCGGGGGATCGGCAAATCTTGGTGGTTTCATGAAGCGATCTGCACGGCCCCTGTTTGGGCCTTGAATTTTTCCCGACAGAAGCAGAAACTGACGCCAACTCAACTTTGACATAGGAGAAGACTATGGGTTTGCGGATCAACGATGTAGTGCCGAATTTTACGGCGGAAACCGATCAAGGCAGCTTTCAGTTTCATGACTGGATCGGCGACAGCTGGGCGATTCTGTTTTCACACCCCAAAGATTTCACCCCCGTTTGCACAACAGAATTCGGCGCTGTGGCGCAGCTGGCGGACGAATGGGAAAAACGTGGCACCAAAGTGATGGGCGTGTCCGTTGATGGAGTGCCAGAGCATAAGAAATGGAAAGTGGACATTGAAAAAGTGTCTGGCGCCAAAGCCGGTTTCCCGATTATTGCGGATGAAGGTTTGGAGGTGTCCAAAGCCTTTGATATGTTGCCCGCCGAGGCGTATCTGCCCGATGGCCGCACTCCCGCGCACAGCGCGACTGTGCGGTCTGTTTTCATCATTGGGCCAGACAAACAGTTGAAACTGTCCATGACCTATCCGATGACTGTAGGCCGTAACTTTGCCGAGATTTTGCGCGCGCTTGATGCCTTGCAAACGACGGCGAAACACGGTGTTGCGACGGGTGCAAACTGGACAACCAGCGACGATGTGATCATCCCGCCAGCGGTTTCCAACGAAGACGCCAAGGCGAAATTCGGTGAATTCACCAGCGTTCTGCCCTATCTGCGCACCACAAAACTGCCAAGCTAATCTTTGTCGCGCGCGTTGAGCTTTTCAACGCGCGCGCTTTCCTATCTGTACGCGCCGTTTGTGCAGGCGGCGGCTGTCCTTTATAAAAGCATGTAAACTTTGGAAAAACCGTCTAAAATCGGTTGATCACTCCGCTGATAAGGACGCCCGCGTGCCAGAGCTTTTCGTCACCAATTTCAACCGAAATTTCACCGGCGTTTCTGCAACGGCGGCGGGTGTTTTGGGCGTGCAGCAGGCCCAGTTTGATCTGGCGCTTGTGGGCGAGCCACTGCCCAACTGCCCAGATCCGATCAGCCGAAAGGCGGCAATCGCTGCGTCCAAAATGCCCCCGAACAGGCGGCCGTTTGCAATCTGGCATGTGCGGCGCAATCCAGAAATGCGGGTGGCGATTTGGGCACGGGATGTGCTGCGGCGCCCGATCAAGATTGTGTTTACTTCGGCGGCGCAACGCTATCATTCAGTCTATCCCCGTTGGTTGATAAGCCGGATGGACGCAGTGATTGCGACCACCCCCGAGGCGGCGAAATACGTGCCTCATGTAAAGGCTGTTGTCCCCCACGGCGTTGATGTAAAACGCTTTTCGGCTGGGCAGGACCGCGCGAGTGATTGGGCTGCACTTGGGTATGGCGGTAAATTCGGGCTGGCAACCGTGGGGCGCGTGCGTCCTGAAAAGGGCACTGATTTGTTTGTGGATACGATGATTGCAGCGCTGCCGGATCAGCCAGATGCAGTTGCGTTGGTTGTAGGGCGTGCTGCGCGTGAGCATCGCGGATTTGAACAGGGGCTTAGGGATCGGGTTGCCGCGGCGGGCTTGTCGGATCGCATTTTGTTTGTGGGAGAGCTGCCGCCCGAAAAACTGCCCGCTTTGATGCGGGGGCTGTCCCTATTGGTGGCACTGCCGCGCTATGAGGGATATGGGATGACCCCGCTAGAGGCTATGGCCTCGGGCGCGCCTTTTGTGGCCAGTGACGCGGGCTATTACCGCGCGTTTTCGGGTGATGGGGCAGCGGGGATTGTTGTACCACAAGAAGATACCCGTGCCGCCGCGACTGCGATCACTGATCTGTTGAACGCACCGGCCCGTTTGGCGCAGATGTCAGCGACGGCAATTGCGCGGGCGCGGTCGGACTATAGTGTTTTGCGCGAAGCCGAGGGCATCGCAAACGTGTATGAGGCATTATGGCAGCACGGATAGAAACCCTGATCATTCACTTGGCACGGGCCACTGCCCGGCGGGCGCAAGTGGATGCATTGCTGACTGCAACGCCTTACCCCGCGCGGGTCATTGGGGCCGTGGATGGCCGTGAGATGAGCACCGCACAAAGGGCGGCTGTGATTTCTGACCAGCCGCTTTTTGCCCCGAGCTACCCCTTTACGTTAAGCGCCGGAGAAGTTGGTTGCTTTCTAAGTCACCGCGCGGCATGGCAGGAAATTGTGGATGGCGGGCTGGATGCGGGTCTGATCCTCGAAGATGATCTGGCGCTGGTTGCCGGGTTTGATGCTGCGGTTGCTTGCGCGGCGCAAAATGTGGGTGATCTTGGCTATGTGCAATTTCAGGTGCGCGAGGTTGCAGATAATCAAGTGATCATGCGGGGTGACAATGTTCGAATACTACAGCCAACTGTGACGCCCTTGCGCACGTCGGCACAGATGGTCAGCCGCGCGGCGGCACAAAAATTACTGGACCTGACGGCGCAGATTGATCGTCCCGTGGATACTTTTTTACAAAGCCATTGGCACACGGGGCTGCATCTGTGTTGCGTCGTGCCATCGGGCGTAGAGGATCGCACGGCGCAAACGGGAGGCAGTACCATTTCAACGGGCAAACCGTTCAGCGAGAAAATAGCGCGGGAATGGAAGCGGGCGTGGTATCGTCGTGCAGTTAAAAAACGGAGCACGAATGTTTAAGTTTCTGGCCATGACGTTGTTTAATAAACGCAACAAAACCCGCATTAAAAGCACGCAAGTTTCTTTGCGGGCGGACATTGGGACGGGTGTGAAAATCCAGCGCGGCAGCTTTGTGGATAAGCATTGCAGCATCGGAGCGTATAGTTATTTGGGTAATAATTGTTCCGTGTCGGTTGCCACAATCGGGCGCTATTGTTCGATTGCAGATACTGTTGTCATCGGTCCGGGCGCGCATGATCTGGATGCTGTTTCAACCTCGGCAGAGTTTCAGAAAGAGGCTTTTGCCGATCTTACACGCAAGCCCTGTGAGATCGGCCATGATGTGTGGATCGGTACCCAGTCTGTAATCCTGCGAGGCGTAAAAATTGGTAACGGTGCGGTTGTTGGGGCGAATTCAGTTGTGACCCGTGATGTGGCCCCGTTTGAGGTGGTCGCAGGCAGTCCTGCGCGCAGGTTGAAGAAACGCTTTTCGCCAGAGCGGGAACAGGCGATTGTGTCCAGCGCGTGGTGGTTGCTGGATCGCGACGAGGCCGCGAAACAGATCGAACGATTGGATGCCTTATGATTTCTACACGTATTCGCGGCGGGCTGGGCAACCAGTTGTTTCAATATTGTGCGGGGCGCGCTTTGGCGCTGCGGTTGGGAGCGGATCTTTCGTTGGATTTGCGGGATTATGATCGGCCTAAAGCGTTTAAAGTAGGGTTGGATCATTTCAATATTTCCGTTGTACCGCCAGTCGGGTTGCCTGCGTCACGGGAGGACGGGACGATCAGGGCTTTGTCCAAAATCTTGCGCGGGGGAGGGTTAAAGACCTATCGCGAAGCCTCTCTTGGTTATGACGTGGGTGTTGAGTCTTTGGGGGACCAAACCCATCTGAAAGGCTATTGGCAGTCAGAGCGGTATTTTCAGGGTTTTGAGGAACAAATCCGTGCGGATTTGCAGATCGTCACCCCGACAAATGCGCAAAATGAGCAAATGTTGTCGGAAATTGCCGATTGTACTGCGGTCTCGTTGCATATCCGTCGGGGGGATTATGTCAGCAATGAAAAGTACAATGCGGCCCATGGCACCTGTGATCTTGGCTATTACGAACGGGCAGCAGCCTTTGTGGCGGAACAGGTGGAAGATCCTGTAATTTATGCGTTTTCGGATGATCCTGCTTGGGTGGAAGAGCATCTGAAACTGCCGTTTGAGGTGCGCTATGTGGGGCATAATGACGGGGACACCAACTATGAAGACCTGCGTCTGATGGCGGCGTGTCAGCATCACATCATTGCAAATTCTTCGTTTTCCTGGTGGGGGGCTTGGTTGAATCCAAAGCCGGATAAGATCGTGGTGGCGCCGACCCAATGGTACGCCGATCCTAACAAACAGAACCCTGATATTCTGCCGAAATCGTGGTTGACCGTTTAGCGGCGTTTGTCTTTTCTGCGTTTGCGCAAACGGGCTAGGGCCAGATCGAAATTCGGGGCAAGTCCTTGGATTGTGCGGCGGAGCAGCATTTCCGGAACACTGCCGCGCCCGCCTTTTTCGGGCCAAAGGGCCCTTTCCGCGTGAATGATGCGGGGCGTTGATGGTTCGGCAGGGGTGGCCATTGCGGCTTTTGTCAGCCGTGCAAACAGCCCCAAAGTGTTGAAGTCTTCGAGCAGCAGGTCTCGGGCTTGGCAAAGGGTATCTAGGCGGTCAGACCAAAGATCGTTTTGCCGCGCTTGCATCATGATGTTTGTAGCGGTGTCTGGATCATCCATATCAAGGGGGACGATACTGTCAGCGGGCAGTTCATCAGCCACATTGGTACAGCCCACATAAAACGGCAGCGCCCAGCACAGCAGCGGGTCTGCCAGCTTTTCCGTCCACGTGTACCGTCCTGCACCGTTTTCCAGCGCGAGGTGATATTTATGGGGTAAAAGCGCGTCCATCTTATCGTCTACAGGTTTGAAACCGCGCCCGTAGAGTTCGATGTGTTCAGGGATGCGGTCTTTCAGAATTTCGATAAAGGCCAGCCGCTTTCGGTGATAGTCGGTGCTGGCCTTGGTGCTGGTAACAATCGAGATTTTATCGTCTTTGGCGGGCGGTTGCAGGGCTTTGAAATGGTCATATCCCAGTGCCGCATCGAGGTTCTGAAAATCCACACCTGCAAACCATAGCAGGCAGTAATTGTGGTTCAGCCGCTCTGTTGTCAGCGGTTTGGTCCCCGGTGCAACGATGGTGCCGAACTGGTTCAGGAAGGCGGCGGAATAGGGGTGAATATCCTCAGGCTCGCCCGCGACAAAGGCGGTGCGGGGTTGTGGCAGGCGTGTTGGAACCGACCAAGAGGCGCGGGTGTAGACGATCAGCACATCCGCAGCAGGGTCCACATCCAAACCAAAGGTAAAGCGGACGCCGTTAAAATCAGGCGCCTTGTTTGGCGCCTGCTTTAGAAACAGGCGCGGGTCGATGTCCGTCAGGATGTGGGCGTGTGAGGGCATATGAGGGTCGCTGAACCGGTTTTTGGGGTCGAAACACGCATATGGCATGCGGTTCCCGAGGGGATTTGTAGTTTAGCAGGGCGTTTCAGGCAAGTTGGACCTGCGTCGCAGCAGGTTGAGACCACAAAAAAGGCCCCGCAAATTTGCAGGGCCTTTCTGTTTCACCAATCGCCCCGAAACGGGTTCGGGGCGATGTGGCTTATTCTTCGTCAGAAACTTCTTCGCCAGTTTCCTGGTTGACCACTTTCATGGACAGACGCACTTTGCCGCGATCGTCAAAGCCCATCAGTTTGACCTTTACGGACTGACCTTCGGACACAACGTCTTTGGGGTGGCCAACGCGTTCAGTGGCCATTTGGGAAACGTGCACAAGGCCGTCCCGCTTGCCAAAGAAGTTCACGAATGCGCCAAAGTCCATGACCTTCACAACAGTACCGGTGTAGATCGTGCCGACTTCGGGTTCTGCGGCGATCGACATGATCATTTCGCGGGCTGCTTCGATTTGGGCACCATTTGAAGAGGCGATTTTGATCACGCCGTCGTCGTTGATGTCTACTTTCGCGCCAGATGTTTCGACGATTTCGCGGATCACTTTACCGCCAGACCCGATGACTTCACGAATTTTGTCAGGGTTGATCTGGATGGTTTCGATGCGCGGTGCATGCTCTGAGAAAGACCCGGTCTCGGACAGGGCTTTGTTCATTTCTTCAAGGATATGCATGCGGCCGTCTTTGGCTTGTGCCAAGGCTTTTTCCATGATCTCGGTGGTGATGCCGGCAACTTTGATGTCCATTTGCAGGGACGTGATGCCGCTTTCTGTACCAGCCACTTTAAAGTCCATGTCGCCGAGGTGGTCTTCGTCGCCCAGGATGTCTGTCAGAACAGCGTATTTGCCGTCGTCTTCAAGGATCAAGCCCATTGCAACACCCGCAACCGGTGCTTTCAAAGGAACGCCCGCGTCCATCATGGACAAGGAGCCACCACAAACAGACGCCATGGAAGAGGAGCCGTTTGATTCCGTGATTTCTGACACGATGCGAATTGTGTAAGGGAAATCCGTTGGCGCAGGCAGCACAGCCTGAAGCGCGCGCCATGCCAGTTTACCGTGACCGATTTCACGACGGCCCGGGCCCATCATACGGCCACATTCACCAACCGAGTAGGGAGGGAAGTTGTAGTGCAGCATGAAGTTGGAGCGGAACATACCTGTCAGCGCGTCGATCATTTGCTCGTCGTCGCCAGTGCCCAGTGTTGTTACGGCCAGCGCCTGTGTTTCACCACGTGTGAACAGGGCAGAACCGTGTGTGCGTGGCAGCAGGCCAGTTTCACCAACGATAGAGCGCACTGTTGAAAGGTCGCGACCGTCAATGCGTTTGCCTGTGTTTACGATGTCACCGCGAACAACCTTGCTTTCCAGCTTTTTCATGGCTGTGGACAGGTTGCCGTCTTCGAGTTCTTCGTCGCTCAGACCCGCTTTGATCACGTCACGGGCAGCAGAAATCGCAGCAGTGCGTTCTTGCTTGTCTGTAATGGCGAAAGCAGCGCGTACGTCTTTTTCACCGATTGTGGTGATTTTCGCCAGCAGTTCAGAGTAATCCGGTGCTTGGAAATCAAACGGTTCTTTGGCGCATTCTTCGGCCATGTCGATGATCAGGTCGATCACAGGCTGGATGCTTTGGTGCGCGAATTGAACAGCGCCCAGCATTTCAGCTTCGGTCAGTTCATAGGCTTCGGATTCAACCATCATCACAGCGTCTTTGGTGCCGGCCACAACCAGATCAAGGCGTTGTTCAGGGTTGTTGCGCAGTTCGTGCATGTCATCCACAGACGGGTTCAGCACATATTCGCCGTTCACAAAGCCAACGCGACAGCCGCCGATTGGGCCCATGAAAGGGGCACCAGACAGGGTCAGCGCAGCAGAAGCCGCGATCATTGCCACCATATCAGGATCGTTTTCCAGATCGTGGGACAGAACTGTCAGGGTAACTTGGGTTTCGTGTTTGAAACCTGGCAGAAACAGCGGGCGGATCGGACGGTCGATCAGACGCGCGGTCAGTGTTTCTTTTTCAGTTGGGCGGGCTTCGCGTTTGAAAAATCCACCTGGGATTTTACCAGCGGCATAATATTTTTCTTGGTAGTTTACGGTCAGCGGGAAGAAATCCATTCCCGGCTTTTCTTTTTTGGCGAACACAACAGCGGCCAGAACAGATGTTTCGCCCAAAGTGGCGATCACGGTGCTGTCGGCCTGGCGTGCAATTTTGCCAGTTTCCAGAGTCAGCGTTTCGCCGCCCCATTCAATTGATTTTTTGACTTCGTCAAACATGTCGTTTCCTGTCTAAGCTATGGGGCCTTCCCGCATAGCCATAGTTGTTTGGGTGCCCCATTGCACCCCGCCCCATACCATCATTTGCAGCGGTGGGGCCGTAACACTGCATTTCAGATTGCGCTGCGATACACGAGGTTGAGCAGAAAGGAAAGCAAAAGGGAAAATGCACTGGAAAATGGCGGATTTTCCCAACGCGCGGCGAGGTCACGTGTTTTCTATCTGCTGTGATCGGAAGTTTTATTCAGTTTTGCGGAAAGGGGGGGTATCGACGGGTCAAACTCTGATCTTCCTTTTATGAAAGCCGTTCCCATGACTTCTATCCAAACTGTTCCACAGGGGCGGCCTTTGAATGCACTTCTCGTGTCTATCGCTTTGTCCGGCTTGATTGGCGAGATAGTGTTTGAGGCATATGCTTGGCTGGTGTCCCCCTCGCTATTCGGCTTTGCGTTGCAGCCGTCAAATCTGGTGATTGCGCTGGCGGGGAAATTGTTCGGGCTGTCGCTGGATCACACATCAGCCTTTGTGGTGCATTTCCTGGTAGGGAGTCTGGGATTCGGTCTGTTCGTTTATCTGGTTCGTGTGGTTTTGAAGTTAGGTGTTTGGGGGACGGGCGCTGTTGCAGGTGTTGTTTTGTGGTTTGTGGCCCAAGGTCTTTTGGCCCCTTTCATCGGGCGCAGCTTTATGATGGATTTCGGGCCTTACACACAGTCTTCGTTCATCGGGCATGTGGGAATGACCCTGATTATGGCCTATTTGCTTGACGCTTTTATGAAGCGGTATCAGGCGGCCCGCGGCTAAGCGGTTTTATCGCGGCAATCTTGCGTGGCGGGACAGGGCAAACACCACTGTCGGGGTCAGCACCAGCAAGGCCATCATCCCAAAGGCCAGACGATATTTCAGGGGGTCTGGCAAGCTGCCTGAATGTTCAATTACAATGCCAAACAGGGTCTGGAACACAGGGATCGCACTAACTCCTGCGATGGTATAAAGGCTGGTCGCGCGACCAATGGCGGCATCTGGCACCACTTGGCGCAGTTGGGCGATCAGCGGCACATAGAATTGCTGGGCAAAGATCATCACAAACAACAGTAAATTCGCCCCCCACAGCGGAATATCAGGTGTCAGGGCAAGGGTTATCAGGCTGGCGCTTGAAACAAGAGCGCCCGTCAGGATCACGCTATACCGTGAAAAACGGGTCCATCGGTCGATCAATCCAAAAGCAGTCCCCGAGGCCATGGTGGCGCAGAAAAACAGCATTTGAAACAGGCCGGTTTCTTCGAGTGTTAAGGCGTGAACAGCTTTGTAATAGGGGCCTCCCCACAGGCCCGTTATGGCGGTGATTGGGGCCCAGATCACACAGGCCATCACCAGCAGGGGCTGGACCCGTTTGTCTTTTACCAGATCCCAATACCGGATCCTCGGGCCGGTTGTTTTCGGTTTGTCGGCGGGCTCTTTCTGGGCTGTCAGAAAAATGGCGCCCGCGATCAGGATGGTGAAGACGGACAGGCCGATAAATACGTTGGTCCAACCGAACCGCGCGATGGCGTAGGCCAGCGGGTAGGTTGCGGCCAATCCTCCGATTCCGCCCAGCGTCACCATCAGACCGTTAAGATATCCGAACTGGCTGGCATCAAAATTGCGCGCCAGCAACATATACATGCCCACTCCGCCCACAGACAGCCCTGTGCCCAGGACAATACGGGCCAGCACCAGACCGATAAAACTGTTTGCAAAAATACAGGCCAGCGTGCCTGCGGCGAGGATCAAAAGGAAAAGACTGATAATGCGGCGCGGGCCGATCCTGTCGAGAAGGGTGCCGATAAACCCTTGGGCAAAGATATTCACGATAAAGATCACCGAGATAACAAACCCCAGTTGATCCGCGTTGAGCGAGAATTGCTCTTGCCAGACGGGGGCGACAATCGCACCCGCAGCACGGTGGAACTGGCCCATGCCGAACAGAAAGGTACAGATGGTCAGAACGATGATGGACTGTAGGCTGACAAGCGAAGGATTTTTGGCCATGGCCGGACGCTATCCAGAAACAGAAAACGCCGCAATCCGAAACCGGATCGCGGCGTTAAAACTGTCAGTCCGTTGGACTTAGCGGCGAATGCCAAGACGCTTGATCAGGTCCTGATAGCGCGCTTCGTCTTTCGCTTTGGTATAGTCCAGCAGTTTACGACGCAGGGCAACCAGTTTCAAAAGGCCACGACGAGAGTGGTTGTCTTTTTTGTGGGTTTTAAAGTGCTCTGTCAGCGTAGTGATGCGGGATGTCAGGATCGCAACTTGTACTTCGGGCGAACCAGTGTCGCCTTCTTTGGTTGCGTAGTCTTTCATCAATTGAGCTTTAAGCTCTGGAGTAATCGACATCGGGGTCTCCTTCATAAGGTTAAGGGTTATGGCACAAGCCGGGATGTCGTCCAGCAGGGCCCGTGGAGTATCCACGCAGGGCGCGGATGCGGGTCTATAGGCGGGATTCCTTGGAAAGGAAAGGAAAAAGGCAGGGCTTAATAACAGCCAGGGTATTCCATCGGTGTAATTGTTAAGGCGCGTTAACCATAGTGCATTGAAATCCTGTCATTTTTATCGTGGATTTGCTAAGTGCTGCCAACTCTAACTGCGCGTTTAGTGGACTGCGGTCCATATCCAGTGTCCCTTTCGGGGCCGTATCCTGTTTAACGAGGTAGCGAATGATTGAAGTCTTGATTTTGTCCATGCTTGGGCTCGCCGGAACTGCGCTGGGCAGCGCGATTTCTGGCGGGGATGACAGTGATGATGCGGACGAAAGCAGCCATGACGCGGATGCGATGCAAATGGATGACGATACTGGCGTCGCAGATACCAGTCTGATGATGGGGGATGATCCTGTAACAACGGCTGATGATGGCGCAAGCGAGCTGCATGGCACTGAAGGGGCTGACAGCCTTGACGGGACCGTGGGCAATGACCTGCTGCTGGGATACGCTGGTGATGATGATCTGTCCGGCGGCGACGGGGATGATGGGCTTTATGGTGGTGAGGGGGATGATACCCTGACCGATTGGACTGGCGACAACCAGTTTTACGGCGGCGCTGGTGACGATCGGATTCAAGGCGGCTATGACACAGACGGCACGACCGAAGCTTATGGTGACGCGGGAAATGACACTATTACTGATGGGGACAGTGATGCCACGATTTATGGTGGGGACGGTGATGACCTGATCGTATCAGGCCACGGTACGGGCGAAATCTTTGGCGGTGCAGGGGATGATGTGGTCGAAACAGGTATCGACACGGATACCGTGTTTGGCGGTGAGGGGGATGACACGCTAACAACTGTGGGCACTCAGGAAGATGGTGCAGTGGACCGGATTTACGGTGGGGACGGCGACGATATTCTGTACGCCTATGGCACTGCGGAATTATACGGCGGGGACGGGGCAGATCACTTCACCGCATACGCAAACACTTGGGTTGAGGACGCGCCAGTCATTCAGGACTTCAACCCCGCTGAAGATATTCTGGAAGTTGAGATAGATAGCCACGAAGGCATGCAGGGCCTAAGCGATTTTGACGTGCGGGTGCAAGACTTTGAAGACGGCTCAGGCGCATCGGTCTTTGTGGATGGCCATGAGGTGATGCGCGTTCCAGGTGCGCAGGGGTTGGACCTGTCAGATGTACAACTGACGCTGGTTTAATCCGCGGCAGGCACCTGATGCGCAGAATTCCTATCAAAAACGCAACAAATGGTTTGTGGTTTACGACACCGATATAGAAGCGATTGGTAGCGGTCTTGGGGATTGAGTCGCAGGTGTTATGGGGATCATGTTTCTTGGGGCGGAACCCGTATCGGCCCCGCCAAAGGTTCTGACTATTCAGCCAAATGCCGTGCGCGTGCACCCCGTTCAATGGCAGCACCGTGCAGACGGTCGATGTTCAGCTCGTAACGGGTTTCCTCAAGAAAGCGCAATTCGCTTTCGCGCAGCCGCCCATCGGATGCGGCCACATCGCAACAAAGCGCATAGGCGGTCTCGTGAAATTTCTCAGGAACAGCATCGCGGACCAAGCCGAAAAGTGCATCAAGGCCGTCTTCCTCTTCGAGGAGGTCAAAAACGGTTTGGGAAATGCCGCGAATCCTGTCGGCGTCATAGTTGCCAAAGATCGGCAGGTGGTTGACGATGCGTTCAATGGACAGCAATTCCGATGTGCGGATCAGCTCATCCGACACAGAAGTGGCCACCATCATGGCCACCAACCCGTCTTGAAGGTTCCACAAGCTGTCTGTTGTATCAGTTCTGGTCATCTTTTCGGCCTTTGAAGGTTATTCGCTGTGATAATATTGACGGTGGCGGGCAGGGGCAATAGGGAGTGGACGGTGAACCCCTTTAAAACCGGATGATAAAAATGTCTGACCTTCGCGATCTTGCACTCAGCTCCAAAGCATGGCCCTTTGAAGAAGCCCGCAAGATTTTGAAACGGTATGAAAAGGCGCCGCCTGAAAAGGGCTATGTGCTGTTTGAAACGGGGTATGGCCCGTCGGGTTTGCCCCATATCGGCACCTTTGGAGAGGTCGCGCGCACAACAATGGTACGCCGCGCCTTTGAGGTGATGTCGGATATTCCCACACGGCTGGTCTGTTTTTCTGACGATCTGGACGGGATGCGCAAAGTTCCGGGCAATGTGCCGAACGCAGAAAGTCTGGTTGAACATTTGCAGCGGCCGTTGACATCCGTTCCTGATCCGTTTGGGACGCATGATAGTTTCGGTGCCCATAACAACGCGATGTTGAACCGGTTTCTGGATACATTCGGGTTTGAATATGAATTCATCAGCTCGACTGAATTTTACCGTGAAGGTAAATTCGACAAGGTTCTGTTGCTTGCGGCGGAACGGTATGATGCTGTGATGAAAGTGATGCTGAAGTCGCTGCGCGATGAACGCAAAGAGACTTACTCCATTTTCCTGCCCATCCACCCTGACACGGGGCGGGTGCTGTATGTGCCGATGAAACATGTGGACGGCAAAAACGGTACAATCACCTTTGACGATGAAACCGGCCGCGAGATCACGTTGCCCGTTACGGGTGGCAATGTGAAATTACAGTGGAAACCTGATTTCGGCGCGCGCTGGGCAGCACTGGATGTGGACTTTGAAATGTATGGCAAAGACCATTCCACCAACACGCCGATTTATGACCGGATTTGTGAGATTCTGGGTGGCGATAAGCCCGAACATTTCACCTATGAGCTGTTCTTGGATGAAGACGGCCACAAGATTTCCAAAACTTCGGGCAATGGGGTGTCCATTGACGAATGGTTGACCTATGCGTCGGCTGAATCCCTGTCGTATTTCATGTATCTTAAGCCCAAGACGGCGAAGCGGATGCATTTTGATGTGATCCCCAAAGCGGTAGACGAGTATCACCAGCAGTTGCGGGCTTATGAAACGCAGGACGGCGCGGCGCGGTTGAACAACCCTGTGTTCCATATCCATGGCGCGGATGTGCCCAAAAGCGATATGGTTGTCCCCTTTGCCATGTTGTTGAACCTTGCGTCCGTTTCAAGTGCCGAGACCAAGGACGGCTTGTGGGGCTTTATCAACAAATACGCGCCTGATGCTTCTCCAACGGCGAACCCTGCATTGGATGCAGCGGCTGGATTTGCGGTGCGCTACTATCATGACTTTGTAAAACCCAGCAAAAAATTCCGTGCGCCAAGCGATCAGGAAAAAGCGGCTTTGCAAGATTTGGTGGCAGCTTTGCGTGATGTGGAGGTGGCCAAGGCTATGATCGACAAGAAAAATGCGGCGATGGGCAAGGGCGATGCGCCTGTTGAAAGCCTGAATTATGCCGATGCGGATGATTTGCAGTCCATCGTCTTTGCTGTTGGTAAAAACCACGGGTTTGAACCGCTGCGCGATTGGTTTACGGCGATTTACGAGGTTCTGTTGGGCGCGTCCCAAGGGCCTAGGTTTGGCGGGTTTATCGCGCTTTACGGTGTGGAAGAAACCATCACGCTGATCGAGGCGGGTTTGGCAGGCGAGCTGGCTTAAACGCTGGCGGCTTTACCGATTTTGAAGGCGGCGCCTGCTGGGGGTCGCCTTTTTTATTGGGATTGGGCTGTGTTGCAGGCTTGGGATTTGGATATTTATCGAAAGAAAAAGCAAGGCGGCGCGGGTTAGGCGAGGTCTTGGGCGGTTAGGGTGTAAGCTTTGCCAAAGCCACCGTTCAGGGCGGCCGATGTGATGGTAAGTTTGACAAAGTGGAAGTCGGCGAAGTCGATGTAGAGTTTCGATTTCGGGTGGGATTTTAGATAAACCGCGCGGGTTTTTGGGAAGTCGGGGTCATCCCGGCTCAGGAAACTTGCCGTGGCTTGTATCGACAGGCGCGGGTGGGTTAGCGGATCGCCTTTTGGCCCCGGTTCGCCCAACAACAAGCCGCAGACGGGTGTGTTTCGCAGCGCTTTTGTATGGGCGGAAAGGTCTGAAATCAGCGTGAGAGGCGTGCCAGTCAGGTCTGTTCCGACGGCGATGCGGGTGACCAATGGCGTTTGTGTTTCGGGATGAAGCACGCCGAGCGCACCGAATGAAGCGGTTGTGATCAGGGACTTGGCGAGGCTTATTGCTTCGGCATCGGTGGGGCGGATCGGATCAATTGGCATGATGTGTGCTGCACTTTATATTAGGTTGCACAGATGTATCCTCTGGCGCGGCAGAGATAAAGCCTGCGGGGGGCGGTTTGACGCGCTGCGCGGTTGATCTAGTTTAAGCCTATCAAAGGGGAGTTTGATGATGCGAATTTTAGCCACAAGTGCCGCCATTTTTCTGGCCGCCGCGCCGATTGAGGCGCAGCAAGACGAAATCAAATCCGTGATTTCAAGCCAGATCCAATCGTTTATGAAAGATGATTTTGCAACGGCCTTTACCTTTGCCGCCCCCAATATCAAAGAGATTTTTCAGACATCTGACCGGTTCGGGCAAATGGTGCGCCAAAGCTATCCTATGGTGCATCACCCCGCCGAGGTGGTGTTTCAAGGGCTTCGCGAAGAAGCCGGCACGATGCAGCAAAATGTGTTGATCCGCGATTTGCAGGGGCAATATTTTGTCGCCCGCTATTCCATGATCCAAGTGAATGGGGATTGGCAGATCAGCGGCGTTAGCATTGAACAATCCCCCGGTGTCGGGGCTTGATCACCGCGCTTTAGATCCAGTGTTGCGTAGATGACGCCCTTAGAGGGCGGGCCTGTCAGGCTGCGTTAGCCTTCTGTTGTTACCTCTCATCCAAGCGCGGTTGGTTTCAGCCGCCTTAGCATTTTGCGTCGTTTTCACAAGGAAAGCGGCGATGGCGGGCCTGTGTGCCTGATGGATTTGAAAGGAATTTTCATGAACAAGGCTCTTACCGATGGTTTGCAACTGATGCCGCCTGCCTTTGAATTCGGGTTGGATGTCTGGTCCAGTGAGGACGGCACACCCGGGTCGGACACCTATGATGGCGCTGGCAATGCGACGCTTATTGCGGCTGATGCGGATTTTGGCGGCTGTCTGGAATTGACGAAAACATCTGGCACACAAAAGCTGCGGTATACGGGAAATACGCCAATGCAGCCGGGGTGTTACTGGCAAATTCGAGCGCGGATTAAGGCGGTAAGCGGGCCACTGCCATCGGTGCGCATTGCGGCTTGGGCTGGCAAATCGGGCGGGGGGCATTTGTCTGGGGTGGTGGAAACCGGATCGTCGCGGGCGTTGGAAACTTACGGCGAAGTGATCGAGGTTACGGCCATTGTCGGGTCAGGCACGCGGGGCGGGGTGGATATGGTCTGGGGGCAGGACGCCACCTTTGGCCATTTCGGCATTGATCTGACGGGGGTGAACGACGGCGTTGTTCGCATTGACGACATTATCATTGAGGATGTTAGCAGCATTTACACCCGTTCCATGCTCGATGTGGTGGATGTGAAAGATTATGGTGCTGTGGCGGATGGTGTGACCAATAATGTTGCCGCCTTCGAGGCTGCCGATGCTGCGGCCAACGGGCGGACGGTTCTGGTGCCAGAGGGGGATTTTTGGCTGAACGGGTCGATCACCATTGCGTCTGAAATCCGGTTTCAAGGCACGGTCAGCATGCCGGATTCAGCCTTGTTCCAACTGTTGCAGAACTTTGACTTTCCAACATATTTTACGGCGTTTGGGGATGAAGAATTGGCCTTTAAAAAGGCTGTACAGGCGTTGTTCAATTTTACCGACCACGATTCACTGGATCTTAAGGGACGGTCTGTAGATATTAGTGGGCCGATTGATGTGCAGGCGGCGGTTGGCAATAAAACGTCATATTCTACGCGGCGGGTGATCCGGAACGGGCGAATTTCGGCGTCTTCCAGTTCTGAATGGGATGTCAGTTCGGTAACCCGCTCTGCCAGTTATGATTCAGATGAACCCAACAAACTGACGGGCGTTTCAAATCCTGGTGGCGTAAAGCCCGGGTCTTTGGTCACGGGCACTGGCGTTGGGCGGGAAATTTATGTGCGCAGTGTGAATACCAGTACGGGGGTGATCACATTGTCCAGCCCTTTGTGGGGCGCGCCTGCAAATCAAAGTTATACGTTCACGCGGTTCCAGTATCTGCTGGATTTTTCGGGCTTTTCCAATCTTGCACGGTTTACGCTGGAAAACATGGAATTCGCCTGCAACGGCCGTGCAAGCGGGATCATGTTGGCGGATACGGGGTTGATTTTTCATGTGAAGGATTGTTTTTTCACTTCGCCAAAAGACAGAGGTCTAACCTCGGCGGGGGCGGGGTGTGCGGGCATGATGTTGGACCGTAATCAATGGCTTTCAAATGAACAGCCGCTGGCGGTGTCCGCCCGTGAAACCATTGGGTTTAACTGTAATAGCAATGACCTAAAGCTGCGCCACAATCGTGCGCTGCGGTTCTTGCATTGGGCAATCATCGGGGGATCAGGAGGGATTATTTCGGGTAATCACTTTTTTCAGGATGACGCAACAGGGGGAAATATCCGATCTGCGGGGATTGTGATTACAAACAACCATCCCAAGATGACCATTGTTGGCAATTATGTGGACAATGCTTTTATCGACTGGACCAACGAACATGATGCCACGCCCAGTATCACCAGCGGGTTTTCCTTTGGCGGGCTGACCATCACCGGCAACCATTTCACCGCTTCGGGCACTGCGGCCTGGTTCCGGTTTATTTCGCTTAAACCCCATGGGACGGGGCATTTTATCAACGGGCTGAACATCAGTGGCAATGTGTTCAAAGCCTTTAACGGGCCCTCTTTGCAGCGGGTGGAGATGGTGGATACATCGGTGGCGAACCTAAATCCCGATAAATTCCGCAATATTACAATTGAAGGGAATACGTTTAACAATGTGGATTCTCCCTTCATGAACCCTGCAACTGTGGGGATTGAGCGGAGTAGCGTGTCTAACAACTGGCGCACCAATCTGGATCAGCACATGCCGTTTGACTCAAAAGCGCGATTTGTGACCGGGTTGGTGCCAGATGGGCCGATCCGTAACAGTTCTAATGTTAAAGTCTACACGCAGCCGTATTTTGAAGGAGGGACCGGATCAGGGAACACCAGTTTCGATATTAACTGGTCTGACGAGGTGAAGGGGAAACTGCGCGTCACAGTGCGCTGCGACGACACGATTTAACCAGTTAGGATTAACCAAGTATCTACTCCCGCCCCCAAAAAGGGCGGGGGTATTGTTAGAATTTCCGTTTTTGGCTTTTGCCTTTGTACATACGCATGCCCGCTTTGCCCGCGGTTGAACGACCTGTGGATTTTTGCGCAGCCTCGGATGCGGCTTGCACGGCAGATTGGCGAGCAAGCGGGTCGTCAGAGACGGCCAGTTCCACCGCTTCAAGGCGTTTCACCTCGTCGCGCAGGCGGGCTGCCTCTTCAAATTCAAGATTTTCTGCGGCTTTCAACATATCTTTGCGGAGCCCTTCAAGATGGGTTTGAAGGTTGGAGCCGAACATGGGTTTGTCAACTTTGGCCGTCACGCGCGACATATCAGTGTCGCCTTTGTAAAGGCCGGACAGCACGTCTTCGACGTTCTTTTTCACCGTTGCAGGGGTGATGCCGTGTTCCAGATTATAGGCATGCTGCTTTTCGCGGCGTCGGTTGGTTTCCCCGATTGCCCGTTCCATGGAACCCGTGATGCGATCGGCGTACATGATAACGCGGCCATCAGCATTACGTGCAGCCCGCCCGATGGTCTGCACAAGCGAGGTTTCAGAACGCAGAAACCCCTCTTTATCGGCATCCAGAATCGCCACCAACCGACATTCAGGAATATCCAGACCTTCGCGCAAAAGGTTAATCCCGATCAGCACGTCAAAGGTGCCAAGTCGCAGGTCGCGCAGGATTTCGATCCGTTCCAGCGTATCAATATCCGAGTGCATGTAGCGCACGCGGATACCTTGTTCATGCATATATTCGGTCAGATCTTCAGACATGCGTTTGGTTAATGTGGTGACCAGAACGCGCCCGCCTTCAAGGGCAACTTTGCGCACCTCATCTAACAGGTCGTCCACTTGGGTTTCCACGGGGCGGATTTCCACAGGCGGGTCCAGCAGCCCTGTGGGACGGATGATCTGTTCGGCAAAAACGCCGCCCGATTGTTCCAGCTCCCATTTTTGCGGAGTCGCCGAAACAAACACCGATTGAGGGCGCATGGCGTCCCATTCTTCGAACTTCAAGGGGCGGTTGTCCATGCAGGATGGCAGTCGAAAGCCATGCTCGGCCAAAGTGAATTTCCGCCGATAATCCCCTTTGTACATGCCACCGATCTGGGGCACGGAAACATGGGATTCATCTGCAAAAACAATGGCATTGTCGGGGATGTATTCAAACAGGGTCGGAGGCGGTTCGCCCGGTGCGCGGCCCGTCAGGTAACGGGAATAGTTTTCGATGCCGTTGCAGACGCCGGTGGCTTCCAACATTTCCAGATCGAAATTTGTGCGCTGTTCAAGCCGTTGAGCTTCCAGCAACTTTCCCTCATCCCCCAATTGTTTCAGGCGGATGACCAGTTCCTCTTTGATTTTTTTGATGGCCTGATTCAAAGTCGGGCGCGGGGTCACATAGTGGCTGTTGGCATAGACGCGCACCTTGTCGAGGTTGGCGTGCTTTTCCCCAGTTAGCGTATCAAATTCAACGATGCTTTCCAGCTCTTCGCCAAAAAATGACAGCCGCCAACCGCGATCTTCTAGGTGGGCTGGCCAGATTTCCAGACTGTCGCCGCGCACCCTGAAAGAGCCGCGCGTAAAGGAATTATCGTTGCGTTTATACTGCTGCGCCACCAGATCGGCCATGACACCGCGCTGGTCGTATTCGCTGCCAGTCATCAAATCCAGCGTCATCGCAGTATAGGTTTCCACCGAACCGATACCGTAAATACAAGACACAGACGCCACGATGATCACATCGTCCCGCTCCATCAACGCGCGGGTGGCCGAGTGGCGCATCCGGTCGATTTGTTCGTTAATCTGGCTTTCTTTTTCAATATAGGTATCAGATCGGGCGACATAGGCCTCTGGCTGATAGTAATCATAGAAGCTGACAAAATATTCCACGGCATTATCTGGAAAAAAGGATTTAAATTCTCCGTATAATTGGGCCGCGAGGGTCTTGTTTGGCGCCAAAATGATCGCAGGGCGTTGAGTTTCTTCAATGACTTTGGCCATGGTGAACGTCTTGCCGGTGCCTGTTGCACCCAGCAAAACCTGATCTCTTTCGCCTTCCCGCACGCCGCCCACCAACTCGCGAATCGCGGTGGGTTGGTCCCCTGCCGGAGAGAACTCTGTGTGCATTACGATTCTACGCCCGCCTTCCATTTTAGCACGATTGGCGGGCGGTGCGGTGGCAAGTGAACTGGCGGTTTGGGTCATGGCGAATCCTTTGAGGGTAGTAAATGACCGTCTTTTCTGCGTCTTCAAGGCTTGCGTAGCTGATTTTCCGTCTGCCTGCCACAATAGGGGGGTGTTCTGCGCGTCCTGCTGACAAAACCTGTCACAACAGGGAAAATATTTCGGCAGATTGTTTAGCTGTTAAGGCTTTGTTTACTTTCAATTCGAATAGTGGACACGGGTTGGCAACATGCTGATCCACAAAGAGAAGATCCCAGTGTCGAGCAGTAAATGGTAGAAATTCATGCAATCATGAGTTGTGAATATTTCGTGAAAGACAACTTTATGGGATATTGTAATTGCAATTGAGATTCAAAAATGTTTGGATGCCTTTGCAAGCAACAAGACCGGCTACTGACCGGGTGCATTTCACCCACCCACCCCTCGCTCCCATGCGCGCGGTCGGTAGCCACAATTCCCCCAAAATTTTACAAGTTGACAGTGGCAGCACGCTTTGGCTGACCTTTTGAGCCGTCGAAACCTTTACGTAAGGTTTTCATCATAGGGTTCCCTTGAACGTAAGTTGGGGCATGGGAATGAAATTCGGGAACCGGAATCTGCTGGGCGTTGGATTAAGCGTCATCAGTGCTTTGGCGGCCGCTGTGGCTATGACTTTGGTGATCGCCAATGATCGCGCCGCACCGCGCAATGATCAGCAGGTAACCTCAGAATTGGCAACAAATGTTCTTGGCCTAGAGCGGGAGCTTGGCTACGGCGGGTTGATTCACAATTTCAAAAACTATCTGCTGCGTCCGGATGAAACGCTTTACCGGGATGCTGCACGGGAAAACGTCAACCAAATTCTCATCGGGCTAGATCGCCTGTCGGATTTGGTCCGACAACTGGATTTAGACGGTGGTTTTTCTGCGATGGAAGAGGTTGTTCAACTGTACGGGGCTGCAATCGACAATGTCGAACGCCTGCATAAAGCGGGTTTTGCGCCGCAAAAAATCGATTCAATGGTGCGTATTGATGACCGAAATGCCTTTAACGAAATAGAAACGGTTGCCACGGCGGCGCAGGATGTTCTGGCACTGCGCGCAGCGGAGCAATCTCGTCGGAATGCCACCTATTTGATTGCCATTAACCTGCTGCTGGCCGCTTTTGCGATTTCGATCGCATCGGCCTTTATTGTTTTGTTTGCGGACAGACGCAGTCGCGGGCGCGAATTGATTGCAGCACATAACTACGCTGATGACCTAGAAGATATGGCCCGAATTGCGACCCACGACATCCGCTCCCCATTGAAACAAATCGCTTTCTTGGTGGAGGAGGTGTTGCAAGACAGTTTGCAAAATGACGGGCATCTAAGCGAAGACGGTCTCGAGGATTTAGAGCTTATCAAACACCGTACTCTGCGCGTGGATGCTATGGTGGAAGAAACTTTGGGGTTGATGCGAACCAGTACGCTGACCGGTGAACAGGAGGTCGTGGACCTACGCAATTTGGTCCGATCCATCGTTGAAATTGATGCGCCGCCAACGCTGGCAATCACGATTGAAGGCGGTGATAAAATACGGGTTGATAAAGCCAAATTGACAATTGTTTTACGGAACTTGATTTCAAATGCGGTTAAACATGGCAAAACGCGCGACCCTCACCTGAAAATCAGGATGGTCGAGAGCAAAAAGTCTGTGGAAATTTCGGTTGAAGACAATGGGCCTGGTATCGCAGAGGAGCATCGGGATCGTATTTTTACCCTGTTTGCCACACTCGGAGAAGCGAGTGAGGGGGTGAAAGTTGATGGCGTTGGCCTTGCGATGGTACGTAAAATTGTAAGGCGACTCGGTGGCGATGTCAGTGTGGCGGCCTCGGCGCTGGGCGGGGCGGCTTTTTGTGTGACTCTGCCTAAATAATAATTCTGAGTGATTTTTTTCCCCAATAGGTTATTATACGCATGAATAATGTTTTCACAGATGTAAAAAATTACGTATCCTACCTTTTGTCAGTGCAATTTATGCGCTAGATCAGCCCAAATGGGAGAGTTGAGGAAACCAATGCTGGCACGAATTTATCAACCTGCACGAAATGCGATGACCTCTGGTCAGGCAAAAACCAAAACTTGGGTTCTGGAATTCAGCCCCGAAGAAGCCCGTGGCATCGACCCTTTGATGGGCTGGACCAGTTCAAGCGATATGAACAGCCAGATCAGGCTTATGTTTGAAAGCAAAGAAGCCGCTGTGGACTATGCTTCGTCCAACGGCATTCCTTTTACTGTTTCTGATCCCCATAAACGCAAGCAAAATTTGCGAAGCGGTGGGTATGGTGACAACTTTGCCACAAACCGGCGGGCCGTCTGGACCCATTGAGGGGCTTGCAAAGGCAGCCTTTTTTGGCCAAAACGCCCTCAGTGGTCCCATAGCTCAACTGGATAGAGCACCTGCCTTCTAAGCAGGGGGTTTCAGGTTCGAGTCCTGATGGGATCGCCACACCTTCGGGTTGACACAGAAACACTCCCCTCTACGCTTGATTGGTATTGGATTTTGTAAGTATTTGTTTCTCATGTGTAAGAGAAGCTTTTAATTCAAGGCCAATTTGCCGGAGCTTTCTGAGCAAAAATCAAAATTTGGGGAAGGTTTAGCGGTGAAAACCGATCGGAATTCCCTTGGTTTTATACGGAAAACGGAAGTTCTGCATGAGTTATGCAGCTTAGGGTTGTGGGGTCACTTTCGATCCGCGTGCTGCTTAGAACTATGATTAAAATCAATTATATTACGATTTTGCCGTTTATTGGCCACTTTCTCAGCTTATATAGACGTAAGTCTAAGACTCATCTGGAGGGGGCTTTTGGCCACTAATTCTAAACAAGACGAAATTTTGGCGTTTAGAAAAATATTTGATGAAGCATTCCGCGTTAAGGGCTCTCAGCCGGGGCCTGATGACTGGTCGACGTGCTATTCTATCGTAGAAATACGCTGGACCAGCCTCGCACTCGCAGAACAATACCGCAAAGACGGGGACCGCCTGAAAGTGCAAAAGCTTGAGGAAAAGGCCGAAGAATGCCAGCAGGTGTTTTCCGATCTGGCGGTGTATCTTGCAGAAGAACGCCTGCAATAATCACCGCCAGAGGGCAAAAGAAATTAGGAGAATACGGTCTTAACGCGGGGCCATACGGATGGCGCCGTCCAGACGAATAACCTCACCATTCAACATTGGGTTCTCCACAATATGGGCGGCCAATGCGGCGAACTCTTTGGGATCGCCAAGACGGGAGGGGAAAGGCACCTGCGCGCCAAGACTGTCCTGTACTTCTTGCGGTAATCCTTCGAGCAGCGGTGTTCTAAACAGACCGGGCGCGATTGTTGCAACACGTACGCCTTTATCCGCCAAATCCCGCGCCATCGGCAAAGTCATCCCTACAATTCCGCCTTTGGATGCCGCGTATGCGACCTGACCCACCTGACCTTCATAGGCTGCAACCGATGCTGTGTTGATGATCACGCCACGTTCGCCGTCAGGCGCGCTTGGGTCTGCAGCCACCATGCCCGCCGCTGCATAAGATGCGCAATAAAATGATCCCAGCAAATTGACGCCGATCACTTTGGCAAACAATGCGGGATCGTGGGGCGCACCACGCGATACGGTTTTAGAGGCTGGCCCGATGCCCGCACAATTTACCAAAATGCTTTCCTGACCCTGCACAGCACGGGCTTTTTCAAAACCTTCGGCCACACTTTGTGCATCTGAAACATCAACTTGTTGCCAAGTCGCGCCGATTTTAGCCGCCGTCGCAACCGCTGCATCCGCGTTCATGTCAAAAAGACAGACCTTAGCACCGAGGCTGGCCAAATGGGTTGCAACTGCGGCCCCCAGTCCGGATGCCCCTCCGGTTACGATAGCTGATTTGTCTGAAAGGCTGGTCATTCTGCGTATCCTTGAATGTTGTCTTGAGCGTGTCTTTGTGGGAGATGTTACCGAACGAATACAGCCAGCGAAAGGGCAGGGTAAGATGGTTTCCAGAATAGTTAAGGTGAACGACGCTGCGTTGCATTGCCAAATCGAAGGGCCGTCAGATGCCCCCGCGCTGGTTTTTTCCAACTCGCTGGGTACGGATTTTCGGATTTGGGATGCAGTTGTGGCTGATCTGGCGCAAGACTACCGGATTTTGCGCTATGACAAACGGGGGCACGGCCTTTCGGACGATCCTGACAACGGGTGGTCCATGGGCGAATTGGTCGGCGATGTTGCGGTGTTGATGGATCACTTCGGTCTAAAGGGCGCGGCTGTTGTTGGCCTGTCGGTCGGGGGCCTGATTGCGCAGGGTCTGGCGGCGGAACGCCCCGATCTGGTGCGACTGATGGTTCTGGCGGATACGGCGGCGCGGATCGGAAACGAGGATTTGTGGAACGACCGGATCGCACAGGTGAAATCTGCGGGGATCGGGTCTATGGCGGATGCGATTCTGGAACGCTGGTTCGCGCCGGATTTTCACGCCGACGGCAATTTTGCCATGTGGCGCAATATGTTGGTGCGTACCAGCGATCAGGGCTACGCCCGTGTGTCCGCCGCAATTCGGGATACGGATCTGGTGACCAGCACCTCTGGTTTGACCCTGCCGACTTTGGCAGTTGTGGGGGATCGGGATGGTGCGACCCCGCCTGATTTGGTGCGCGAAACGGCTGAGCTGATTGCGGGATCGCAATTTGAAATCATTCGGGGGGCGGGGCATTTGCCCTGCGTGGAGAAACCGCAAGTTTTCACACGCCTTCTGCGCGATTTCCTTAAATCCCATCAACACGGCTGACGGCACCTGCGTTGAACGATCATTCATGGCCCTTTGCTTCAAAGCCCGAATAACTAAGGGGTTGGGGTAACAGGGGTGAGTACAGATTCCCAGTTTCGGGCAGGAAACGCGTTAAAACGGGAAAACGTCGCGCAAGAATGGGCGGGTGGCCTTGCGCCTTCGGGGAAACTCGGCTTGGGTGTGACGACTCATATTGCAGGTACTTTCAATGGCTTCCGAACCGTCGCAACCCAACTATGGCCGCCCTTGGGTGGGCATTTGCTGGATGCTTTTGACGGGGTTCCTGTTTGTCGGTGTCACCGGAATTGTGCGCTATGTTGGCTCGGATGTGCCAGCGCCTGAAGCCGCCTTTATTCGCTATGCTTTTGGCACGTTGTTTATCCTGCCTTTCATGGGAACAAAATGGACCCAAGTGTTAACGGGCGGGCTGTTCGGCGTGTTTGCCCTGCGTGGCTTGTGCCATGCAATGGGGGTGATCCTGTGGTTCTATGCCATGGCGCGAATTCCGATCGCCGAGGTGACGGCCATCGGTTACCTTGCGCCGATTTATATCGCCATTGGGGCGGCGGTTTTTCTGGGGGAAAAGCTGGCCGCACGGCGGATTGCGGCGATTATTGCGGCCTTTATCGGGGCGATGGTGATCCTGCGTCCCGGCATTCAGGAAATCAGCAACGGGCAATTGGCACAAGTCATGGCAGCCCCGCTGTTTGCGGTGTCTTATTTGGTGGCCAAACGGCTGACGGCGCGGGCGAATCCATCGCTTGTTGTTGGAATGCTTAGCATTTTTGTCACCATCGGGATTGCGCCCTTCGCCTATGCGGTCTGGATCACGCCGAGCCTGACAGAAATCATGTGGCTGGCAACGGTGGGTGTTTTAGCCACGACAGGGCATTTTACCATGACCAAAGCCATCCACGCAGCGCCTTTGGCGGTGACCCAACCGGTGACGTTTTTGCAGCTGATCTGGGCGACGATTTTAGGCCTTGTTATGTTTGGCGAGGCGGTGGATTTCTGGGTGCTTTTAGGCGGTGGCATCATCATCAGCGCGGTGAGCTTTATTTCCTATCGGGAATGGGTTTTGTCACGCCGCGAAAAGACGCCTGCGGCTTTGGCGATAAAATATTAACCATCTGACCGTCAGTTGCATGGTACTATGTCGGGGCCTCCGGCGGGGATATTTTCGGGAAAGAAGAAGGCTGGGCGGATTTTGCCGAATGCGATTGACGGCTTTCAAAGAGGCAGGCTAACGTCTGGCAAATAACCCCACTTAGGAGCCTATGATGAAGCGGATTGATAACCATTTGCCGACAGCAGATTTGCAGCGATTGGATGCGGCTCATCACATGCATCCTTTTACCAATGGGGCAGAGCTGAATGAAAAAGGCGCGCGTGTTATCACGCGGGCCAATGGCGTTATGTTGACAGACAGCGAAGGGGTGGAAATCCTTGATGCAATGGCCGGACTGTGGTGCGTGAATCTTGGTTACGGACGCAAGGAACTGGCGGATGTGGCGGCGGCGCAGATGTTGCAACTGCCGTTTTACAATACGTTTTTCCAAACCACTCACCCGCCTGTTGTGGCGCTGGCGGCCCGGATTGCCGAACTGGCACCAGGGGATTTGAACCACACGTTTTTTGCTGGTTCCGGGTCCGAAGCAAATGACACGAATATCCGTCTGGTACGCCAGTATTGGGCCTTGATGGGCAAGCCGGACAAAAAGGTGATTATCAGCCGCAAGAATGCCTATCACGGATCGTCCATGGGAAGTGGGTCATTGGGTGGTATGGCCGGGATGCACGCGCAGGGGGGCATGCCGATCCCTGACATCACCCATATTGACCAGCCTTATTGGTACAGCGAAGGCGGCGATATGGACCCTGCCGAATTTGGTCTGGAGCGGGCCCGCCAGTTGGAGGCCGAGATTGAACGTCTGGGCGAAGGCAATGTTGCGGCCTTTATCGCAGAACCTATTCAGGGGGCCGGTGCGGTGATCATTCCGCCAGAAACCTATTGGCCTGAAATCCAACGTATTTGCGACGAACATGAGATTCTGCTGATCGCGGATGAGGTTATTTGCGGCTTTGGGCGCACGGGCAACTGGTTTGGATCACAAACTTTGGGTATTCGCCCTGACATCATGACCATCGCCAAAGGTCTGTCGAGCGGCTATCAGCCCATCGGTGGTTCCGTGATTAGTGATCCGATTGCCGAAGTTATAAATTCTGACGAATTTGCCCACGGCTATACCTATTCGGGTCATCCCGTGGCCTGCGCCGTGGCGCTGGAAAACCTGCGTCTGTTGGACGAGGACGGGATTATCGATCATGCGCGCGATGTGGCAGGGCCGTATCTGGCGCAAAAATGGGCCGAGTTGGGCAATCATCCGCTGGTGGGCGAAGCGCGGATCATTGGTATGATGGCGGCCTTGGAACTGACACCGAACAAAGCCACACGGGCACCGTTCAAGGCGGATGCAGGCACGGTTGGTTTGCGCTGCCGCGAGCGGTGTTTTGCCAATGGGGTGATTATGCGTCACGTGCGCGATACGATGATCATCTCGCCGCCGCTGATCATGACCAAAGACGACATTGATATGTTGTTCGAGCGGGCTGTGAAGTCCTTGGACGAGACCCTTGCGGGTCTCAAGTCCGATGGTTTAATGGCGTAAAAGCCGGTTCAGGGAACCATTTTGTCGCGAAAAACATACGCGACAATCTGGCTCCGTGAAATGCCGTATTTGCTGTGCAGGGTGGCGTCATCCATGGATTGCATTTCGGCGATGATCTCAGAGCGGGATGCCGCTTTGGATACGTCCTCGAAAAATTGCACGATGGTTGAGGCCACGCTGTAAACTGCGGAAACGACAGTTGCGCCGAAGCTGTTTTTGTTTTCTGAAATATAAGCCATTTTGTAATCCTTCCGATCCGGTCTTGGGCCGATGCCCCATGCTTGACCCGTAAATGGGAGTCGGGCGGGTTTTGAACAAGCGCCAATCTGCGAAGGCCGCTATGTGTCTGGCGCATGGCTGTTACAAATCGTTGACTTTATTGATAAATATCTGTGATCTTGGGTGACTCGCCAAGGCCGTTGACCCAGGGTTAACAGGCTTGTTTTCCCCCTTTGCGGTGCGCTGACCCACAATATCGTTGAGCCTTGAGCGTGAATATTGCATGCATTCGCCTAAGGGAGTCGCCGATATGCTGGACGCAAAAATCGAAGCCATACTGGATACGCTAAGTGTTGCGGTGTTTGTCGTGGACAACAACCAGACCATTGTGTTTCGCAACGAATCCGCGGTCAGCCTGTTCGGGACGGGTATTCAGGGCCGGAAGCTGGCCCATTACGTGCCCAACAAACGGTGTATTCGCGCGGTTGAGGATACCATCGACGGGGGCGATCGCGCGCGCGTCGATGTGCGCCTGCAATTGGTGGTGCCAACAACATTTGCCATGACGGCTGTACGGGTCGATCCTGATGTGACGCGATCCGACGCGATGGTTGTTGTCAGTTTTGAAGACGTCAGCCACATTCAGGAAGCCGAACAAATGCGCAGCGATTTTGTGGCTAATGTCAGCCATGAACTGCGGTCTCCGCTGACGGCGCTCTACGGGTTCATTGAGACATTACAAGGGCCTGCAAGGGCGGATCAACAGGCTTCGGACAGGTTTTTATACCTTATGGAAAAAGAGGCCGCACGGATGGCGCGGTTGATTGACGATCTGTTGTCCCTGTCCAAATTGCAATCCGAAGAGAAATACGCCCCGACTACCACGGTAGACCTGCGCCCGATTCTAGAGCGGTTGAGCGCCTCGCTTGAACCGATTCTTGAGCGGGAGGAAACCAAGGTCACTTTGGAAATTCCCGAAGATTTGCCTAAAGTTGTCGGGGTTGCGGATGAGCTGACGCAGGTGTTTTCCAATCTGATCGAAAACGCCGCGAAATATTCGCGCAACGGAGCCAAAGTGACCGTTGTTGCTGGGGTGGACAGCAAAGAGCCCGATATGGTGCGTGTGTCTGTCAGCGATCAGGGCGAAGGCATTGCCCCCGAACACATCGCCCGCCTGACAGAGCGGTTTTACCGGATCGACAAAGGGCGTTCGCGCGATAAAGGGGGCACAGGGCTGGGGCTAGCAATTGTGAAACACATCCTGATGCGCCATCGCGGGCGCTTGCAGATCGACAGTGTTTTGGGCGAGGGCAGCCGATTTTCGGTTGTGGTGCCCCGCGCCCTTTAGCACCTGCCCTTTAAGGCGTGAATAATCCGTTAATCGCGCACCAAGGCAAACGGTTGTGTTTGACACAGGCGTGGGTTCTGCCGTCTGATGTATCCGAATACTGCGGTTTCGCGTTGATTTAAGGATATATTAAGATGCATTTCGTCTGGGGAAATCCAAGTCAAAAGACTGTTGAAAACGGCTATCTTGATTGGTTCGATCACGTCTATCAGCCGGGATCAGCGGGGGCCGAAGGCTATCGTATTTTGCTGGTGCGGATCAAACCATCGGGAAGCCCGGCGCGTATTTTAAACACGCTGGTCTGGTTACAAGGCAAAGTTGACGGGGCGGGGGCGCATTCAGATTTTCTGATGGATAATGTAGAGCGGGCCAGTTTGGACAGGCTGTTGGCCGACCCGCCCTCTGCAATGAACGCGCCTGATTTATTCTTGCATGTGAAAAAAACACTAACCGATTTTGCAGGGGTCTACGGGGATAAACTGATCCCGTTGCCCCATGGTGCCGGGCGTCCGGTCTTGCCCGTGGTGCCGCGCCCGGTGGCTAGCCCGCCGCCAACGCCGATTGTTGCGCTGATTGACGATGCAATCGGCTTTTTGAACGCGCGGTTTACCACTGGCGCACAGGAGCAGCGCCACACGCGGTTGCACGGTGTTTGGGTCCAGACCGAGGATCGACTGGTCGAAAACGGTGCGCATTTTTCTATGCAAAATGGTCGGCAGATCACAGCCGCGCAGATAAATGCCTTGCTGGCGCAGGGCGCGGCGCTGGACGAAGGCGCGCAATATACCGCGCTGAACAACGCATTGTATGACAAGCAGATCAGCCCCGTTTGGCATGGAATTACCGCAGGGGCGGGGTCGGAACTGGCCAGCACCCATGGCACGATGGTGGGGGATATTGCGTGCGGGGCCGACCCTGTTCAAGGCAACGATCCGCTGCGTGATTGTCCTATGCTGGCGGTGCAACTGCCGCCCCAAGCGGTCGAGGATACGTCGGGGTCAACGCTGCAACCCTATGTGGTGCGGGCTTTGCGCTGGATCATTTCGCAGGCGGATCAGATGCAAGTGGACGGGGTGCATCGCCCGCTCATCGTGAATATTTCGCTTGGGGTTTTGGCGGGGTCAAAAGATGGCACCAGCCTGATTGAACGCCAAGTGGCCGCCGAGGTGTTGCGTCGTGAAGCCCGCACCGCCAGTGCGATGCGGGTGGTTTTCGCCTTTGGCAATGACAATCTGACCCGACAGATCGGCTATACGGCGCTAGAGCCGGACACAGCCGAAACCGTCACATTGCGGGTGCAATCCGAAGACTACACCCCGAGTTTTGTGGAGTTGCGCGGCGCACGTCCTGAAGATTTGTTGCTCAAAATTGAAAGCCTGCGCTCTGCGCCTCTGCCCCTTGGGGCGATCCCGCTAGGCAGTTGCGTGTCTTTGGCCCATGGCAACGGTCCCGCTGTAGCGCGTGTCTATTCCATTGCTGGGGAACCGCTGGACGGGGGCGGTGCAACAGCGCCATTTTATCTGCTGGCTATCGCGCCAACAGCCACCTTTGAGGGGGGCAAACCCCTTGCCCCCAGCGGGGTGTGGCGGCTGCATCTCGGCACAAACGGGGAAGCGCAAACGGTGCGGATCGGCGTGCAGCGCGATGACCGCCCGTTGGGGTTTCAGGAACTGGCCCGGCAGTCCTATCTGGACGACCCTGCGCTGTGGCAGTGGAAACCACCACAAAAAACCCCTTATGCGCTGCCTGCGGATGGGCCTGTGACGGCGATTGGCACCCATTCCGCGTGGTTGTCAGCAGATATGCCTGCGCAGATTTATTCCGTTGGTGCGGCCTTAAGCGACACAGGATTTGCAGCACCCTACAGCGCCACAGGGGCACCCTATTTACGGCCCGAACCGACCGTTTCCGCCGTTGGAGATAGCAGTTGGACCCTGCGCGGTGTGCTGGCCAGCGGCACGCTAAGCGGGTCAAACACGGTAATGTCAGGGACGTCTGTTGCCGCGCCACAAATCACCCGACAATTGGCGGTTTTGTTCACAGGGGGGCCGGATATCGGCCCGTGGAATCCGCCGGAACTGAACGCGCAAAGGGAAATGGAAGGGCTGGCCGCGCTTGATTGGTCTTATGCGCCGACCTATCAGTTGGATCAACTCGGCCCGCTGAACGTGTCCCAACAAGCAGGGCTGCGCCCCCGTTTGGATGGCAGGCTTGCGCCTTAGCAGCGCAAGCCTGGATTTTTAACGCTGCTTACTGCTGCCACTCTTTTGCTGCGGCATCCCAAAGCTTTGACAGCAGGTTTTCACGCCCTGTTGTGGGCAGGGTGACCTCGGATTGTGTGATGGTGGGGCTGGCGCTGCCGGGCATGGTTTCCCCCAGTAAGGTCAGGTTGAAATCCCCCTCAAACGCGCCGCCGTTAAAGGCATAGCTTGACGTTTTTGGCGCCTGACGGCTGTAGTTGATAATGAACTCTGCAATGGCGATGCCAAGGGTTGCACCTGCCACACTGTCGGTCGGGAAATGTACCCCTGCCACCGTGCGGTTCAACGCAATGCGCGCGGACAGGCGATAGGCGGGCAGTTGGGCGTTTACCGCCTGCACCGGATTTTGAAAGTTTGGATCGCTTAGGCAAGCCATCAGCGTAGCAGTTGCAAAACTTTCGGTGGCGTGACCGCTGGGCCAGGTTGGATGCCCCGGCGTCGGGATCATCGGCTGGACTTCTTGCGCAAAGGCAATGGGGCGGGGGCAGTCAAACAGTTGCTTCAGCCGCATTTCGCAGACCTGACAGGTGCGGGTGATCAGGGCAATCAGTTCCAGTGTCCATTTATGGGTCTCGGGAGACATATAGCTTAGCGCGCCGAAATAAGGGGTCAGATCGCCCACTTGCGACAGGATTTCCGCCTGACGGTCAAACCGCAAGTCTGCCGTGGTGCGCAGGTAATACAGCTGCTCTTTGAACTGGTCGAGACTGGGGCGGGACAGTTCCACAATCGGGGTCAACCCTGCGCCGTCCCAAAAGCTGACGCCTGCTTCATTATGGGTGACCGTGGTATCCACCCGCAACAGCCCCATGATTTCCGCTAGAATTGCGGCGGATCGAGGGTAGGTGCCCATCTTTTTAAAGGTGCGCCACTGGCGGCCTGCTGAACTGCCGTTGCCGGTTTCGTAGGTTACGGGGCGTTTTGGATCGCCGTCCCAAAACCGCTGTGTGCCATCCCGTGTGGTGATCAAGCCGGTGCTTAGATAGGGCGAAGCACTTGATCCTTGGGGTCCCTGTGGGCCTTGCGGACCCTGTGGCCCCTGCGGTGTTTGTGGACCCTGCGGCCCCTGAGGGCCTTGGGGCCCCTGCGGTCCTTGCGGTGTATAAACTGACATCAAGAATTCTCCATGCTATAATAGTATGATTGAATGAACTGCCACGGATTAAGTCAAATGTTCGCTACGTTTGCGCAAGAATATTCACGTTTTTTTCACAAATACGCTTAAAGACCTGCTAACATACCACCGTAGGGTGAGAATGGGCTGTTGGGGCGTCATCCGAAAATAATTAAGATCGAAGATGGGCGTCGTGACACAGACGATAAAAATTCATACCATAGGGCCGCTACAGGTTACGGGGCCGAACGGGGAAAACCTTGCCCCGAATGGCGCTAAATCCTGCGCCCTGTTGGCGATTCTTGCGTTGACCGATGGCAAGTCGCGCCCGCGCCGTTTTCTGGAAGAAAAACTATGGAGCGGGCGTGCGCCCGAACAGGCGGGGCAAAGCCTGCGTCAGGAATTGACCCAAATCCGGCGGGCGTTTGGGGGTTATAAAGACTGTTTTGTTGTGGATCGGCTGTCAGTCAGCCTTAATCCTGAATGGGTCACGGTGGATTATGACACCGTTGAAATCCGGCCCACCGAAAGCCGCGATCTTCTGGAAGGTCTGGTCGTGCGCGATGCCGCCTTTGAAAGCTGGCTTGGTGAAGTGCGCGAGGCTTTTGAACGGCGCAAAACGGCCAATGCAGCCAAAGACAAGGGTCTGGTTTTGCGCACCCGCCCAGCACTGGCGGGCAGCGGCTCGCAAGGTATTCTGGGCGAGGTTCTGGCGGATCAAATTGGTCAGAATATTGCCGAACAAGTTCGGGCGTGGCGGCAGGTCAGTGTGCGGATGGCCGAAAACGATCAGGACGCCGCCGAGATCGAAATCGACGCCCATGTGGTAGAAGAGGGCGGCAAAAGCCTTGCCTTTATTCGCCTGATCCATCCCGAAACGGGTCGAGTTCTGTACACCCAAAAAGCCCAGGTGGACGCAGGCTCCATGCAGGTTGCAAGCGAGGATTTGCTGGCGGACATTACCGTTGAAGCGGCGGAAAAAACGCTCGATGCGCTGGCCAAAGTCTTTTCGTCAGAGCGTCCTGAACTGGCCTCGGCGGCAATGGCACGCCGCGCAGTCCGTGAAATGGAGAGCTTTGAAGGAAGCCGTCTGGATGTGGCCGAACGCCTGTTGCGCGGTGCCTATGACATTGATCGCAACGGGTTGTTTCTGGCCTGGCAAAGCCTGTTAAAAACCATCCAACTGACCGAATTACTTAGCACCGACGGGGATGCCGATCGCGCGCTTATTCAGGAATTGAACCGCAAAGCGATGGAACAGGACGGCGAAAATCCGTTGGTTCAGGCATTGGTCAGTCAGGTGCAAGTTTTGATGTTTGCCGATCTAGGCGCCGCCAATTCTGTGGCGCAGCAGCGGCTGAATCCCAATCTTTCCGGTGCGTTTTCAATGGTTTCACTGGCCAGCGCCAATATGTGGGATGGCGACAGCGAGGCGGCCTATGCGCTGACCAAAATGGCCACTTCGGTTGCGGGGCGGTCCAGTTTTCATCATTGGTGGGACACGTTCCATTGCATCAGTTGTATCGCATCGCGGCGCTTTGACGAGGCGATTAAATTCGGTGAATCCGCCACCAAAGCAGCGCCGAATTTCCGCCCGCCGTTGCGCCATCTTCTGGCGCTTTATGCCCATACGGGTCAGCATGAAAAAATGCATCTTGTGGCGGAACGGTTGAAACGGCTGGAGCCGGGATTTTCGCTGGATAAGTTTAAATCGGACGAGGCATACCCTGTGCGTACCCTGCGCCACGCCCGATTGTTGGATTTCCCCACAGACGGCTAAGCGAAGGCTCTTGCCTTTTAGCGCCGATTTGCAAATGCTGCCTTCAACCAATTGGAGGGCAGAACATGGCACTAGAAGACGCAGCAAAAGTGATCGACGAGGCCGTCACGCGCAAAGGCTATAAAGGCCACGGATTTGAGGCGACTTATGCGGGCGCGACCTCGTTTTTACGCCGCACCTATAGCAAAGATTTGACGGATGTAGATCTGGCTGTCACGGGGATTCCGTTTGATTGTGCGGTGACAAACCGCCCCGGAACCCGCCTTGGCCCCCGTGCCGTACGCGAGGCGTCTTGCCTGCAATCCCCCGACGCGCCTTACGGCTGGGACGTGGACCCGATGACGGAATTCAACGTGGCCGATTACGGCGATGTGGCTTTCGATCACGCCAAAACATGGGAATTTCCAAAGGCGCTACAGGACCATATCGCGGGTATTCTGGCCACAGACACCGCCTGCCTGTCCTTGGGGGGCGATCACTATGTGACCTATCCGATTCTAAAGGCACATGTGGAAAAACACGGGCCTGTGTCCTTGCTACAATTTGATGCGCATAGCGACACTTGGGTGGATGATGACCCCGAGCGGATCGACCATGGCACGATGTTTTACAAAGCGGTGAAAGACGGTCTTGTGATCCCCGAACGCTCGGTTCAGGTGGGAATTCGCACGACGAACGACGACACACTAGGCGTGCATATTATCGACGCGCCCGAAGTACACCGCATCGGGGCCGAGGCAACGGTGGCGCGGATCAAGTCGGTTCTGGGCGATCACAAAACCTATGTCACCTTTGATATCGACGCGCTTGACCCTGCTTTTGCACCGGGCACTGGCACGCCGGTTTGGGGGGGGCTGTCCAGCGCACAAGCGGCGGCAATTATCCGCGGTTTGGCGGGGGTTAATGTGATCGGGATGGATGTTGTCGAAGTCTCGCCACAATATGACGTAAGTGGCGCTACTGCGATTGCGGGGGCTCATGTAGCGGTGGAATTGATGTGCCTGTGGGCCCATCGCCAAAAGTTCGGAGCCAAAAATGTATAACCAACCCCTTGGCGGAAACCAGATGCCGCGCTTTGCGGGGCCAGGTACATTTATGCGTCTGCCCACGGCAGAAAACGCGGCAGGGCTGGACGTTGGATTTATCGGGATTCCGATGGATATCGGCACCAGTTGGCGATCTGGCACGCGGTTCGGGCCGAAACAAATCCGCGCCGAAAGCAATATGCTGCGCCCCTATAATATGTGGACCCGCGCCGCCCCTTTCGAAAGCCTGCAATGCGCCGATCTGGGCGATGTGCCGATCAATACCTTTGATCTGAAAGACTCGGTCCGGCGGATAACCGATTATTACGACACGGTTTTACAGCACGACGTGATCCCGATGACGCTAGGGGGCGATCACACACTGACCCTGCCGGTGTTGCGCGCGATTGCCAAAAAACACGGTCCCGTTGCGCTGGTGCATGTGGACGCCCATGCGGATATTAACGAACATATGTTTGGCGAGCAGATCGCCCACGGAACCCCGTTCCGCCGCGCCCATGAAGAGGGCTTGTTGCAGGACGATAAGGTGTTCCAGATCGGTCTGCGCGGCACGGGCTACGCCGCTGATGACTTTGATGAAGCACGCCGTTGGGGCTTTACCGTGGTGCAGGCCGAAGAAATCTGGCACAAATCCCTGACCCCGCTGGCCGCCCAGATCCGCGCCCAGATTGGCGGCACCCCCTGCTACATCACCTATGATATCGACAGCCTTGACCCCGCCTATGCGCCGGGCACGGGCACCCCTGAAATCTGCGGACTGACACCACCCCAAGCGGTGGAACTGATCCGTGGATTGCAAGGTTTGAACATCGTCGGCGCTGATCTGGTAGAGGTGTCACCCCCCTATGATCCCAGCGGAAACACAGCCCTTGTGGCAGCCAATCTGCTTTATGAAATGTTGTGCATTCTGCCCGGTGTGAAAACCGGATCCTGACAAGAACAAAGGAAAATTCTATGAAAGCAGCCGTCTGTCGCGAATTTGGCAAAGATCTCAGCATTGAGGAGATTACACTTTTGCCACCCGAAAAAGGGCAGGTGCAGGTGAAACTCGAAGCCTGCGCCATCTGCCATTCGGATATTTCCTATCTTGAGGGCGCATGGGGCGGGCATCTGCCAGCCGTTTATGGCCATGAAGCAGCAGGGCGAATTTCCGCTTTGGGTGAAGGTGTGGTCGGCTATGCCATTGGCGATGCGGTTCTGGTCACACTGATCAAATCCTGTGGAACCTGCCCGACCTGTTCTGACGGGCATCCGGTGAATTGCGAAACAGGCACAGACCGCGTGGCCCAATCCCCGATCCGGCTGGAAAACGGGGATGTGGCCGAACATGGTCTGGTCACAGGGGCCTTTGCCGAAGAGGTCGTCGTGGATCAAAGCCAGATCGTTGGCCTGCCTGATGACATTGCCATGGATGTGGCCAGCCTGTTGTCTTGTGGTGTGATCACGGGGCTTGGTGCTGTGGTGAACACTGCGGGCGTGCGCCCCGGTGCATCAGTGGTTGTGATCGGTGCGGGCGGCGTCGGCCTGAACGCCATTCAGGGCGCGCGGATCGCAGGGGCCAGCACAATCATTGCACTGGATCTTGAAGATGAGAAACTGCAAGGCGCATTGGAATTCGGCGCAACCCACGCGCTGAATGCTGGCGATGAAAAGCTGGTGAAACAAGTGCGTAACCTGACAGGCGGACGCGGCGCGGATTACGTCTTTATCACCGTTGGGGCCATTCAGGTGTTCGAAACCGCCCCCCGCTATCTTGCGGCGCGCGGACAGATGGTGATGGTTGGTATGCCGCCTTCAGGGGCGAAAGCCAGCTATGAACCCGTTGTCCTGTCGGCGCTTAGCCAGTCCATTACAGGATCGCTGATGGGGGGCACCGTCCTGAAACGGGATATTCCCTGGCTGATCGACTTATACCGCCAAGGCAGTCTGAAGCTGGATGAACTGATCACCAACCGTTACGGGCTGGACCAGATTAACGAGGCGATTGCCGATACAAAGGCGGGTAAATCGCGGCGGAATGTAATTATCTTCTAAAGTGCTCCGTACGGGGATATTTAGAAAACAAAAAAAAGCCGAGGTATTCCTGTTTCTTTTGAGCGGAAATACCTCGGGGGGCGGGGGCAGCGCCCCCGAGTTTACTTAGTGACCACCGATCCGGCCCAGTTGGATGTCATAATCCACTGACAGGCGGTAATCTGGGTCATCGTCTGTATCCACCATCAACTGGCCTGCTTTGGTCAGCAACTGATGGCAGTCACGGCTTAGGTGGCGCAGCATCAGGCGTTTACCGGCCTCATTGTATTTGGCGGCAACGGCCTCAATCGCTTGCAGGGCGGATTGATCGACGACACGAGAACCTGCAAAATCAAGGATCACGACTTCTGGGTCTTCTTCGGGGTGGAACAATTCCTGAAAGCGGGTGGCCGAGCCAAAGAACAGCGGTCCGGTAACGTCATAAACCCGTGCGCCCGGTTCGGATTTGCTTTCGTGGTGGGTGGCTGAAATCCGCGATGCGGCGTTCCAAGCATAGACCAATGCGGATACGATCACACCGACAACCACGGCAATTGCCAGATCCTCAAACACAGTCACAACGGTAACCAGCAGGATGACAAAAGCATCCGCCAGTGGCACGCGGGCCAGAATGCGCAGGGATTGCCATGCGAACGTGCCGATCACCACCATGAACATCACCCCCACAAGGGCGGCCAGCGGGATCAGTTCAATGATCGAAGACCCCACAAGGATAAAGGCCAGCAGGAACAGCGCTGCGGAAATACCAGACAACCGCCCGCGACCGCCAGAATTCACGTTGATCATGGACTGGCCAATCATCGCACAACCGCCCATGCCGCCAAAGAAACCTGTGACGGTATTGGCAGCCCCTTGGGCGATACATTCACGAGAAGCCCCGCCGCGTTGGTTGGTGATTTCCCCCACAAGGTTCAGGGTCAGCAGGCTTTCGATCAGGCCGATGGCGGCCAGAATGATGGCATAGGGCAGGATGATCCACAGGGTTTCCAGCGTGAAGGGGACTGACGGGATGGCAAAGGCAGGCAAGCCGCCCTCGACAGAGGCCAGATCGCCAACGCGCGGGACTGGAATGTCAAACAGGATCACAACCGTAGCGATGATGCCAATCGCTGCTAGGGGGGCTGGAAAGGCACGGGTCAGGCGCGGAGTGAGCCAGATAATCCCCATGGTCGCCCCCACAAGGATCAGCGTGATCCAAAGCGTACTGCCAGACATCCAGACTGAATTGCCAGCCCCGTCAGGCACGCGGAATTGTTCCATTTGTGCCAGAAAGATAACGATAGCCAGACCATTCACAAAGCCCAGCATCACAGGATGGGGGACCATGCGGATGAATTTCCCCAGACGGAATAACCCTGCTGCGATCTGGATCAGCCCCATCAACACCACAGTGGCAAACAGATATTGCACCCCGTGTTGTGCCACAAGCGACACCATCACAACGGCCAACGCGCCTGTTGCGCCGGAAATCATTCCGGGCCGTCCGCCAAAGGCGGCTGTGATCAGACCGACGATAAAGGCAGCATAAAGCCCGACCAGTGGTTCAACACCTGCCACAAAGGAAAAGGCCACAGCCTCGGGGACGAGGGCGAGTGCTACGGTCAGGCCCGATAGGATATCCGTACGGGATTGCGGTAAATTCAGGGTGCGGGTCTGCGAAAAATAGCTGTTTTCGCGAATGCGCGCGGCGAAATCGGAAATCGGTGTGTTTTTGGTCACTTTGGCTTTGTCCTGCTGTCGGTGTGTGGCGGAGGCTTAGGCGGTTCAGGGTCAAAGGGAAAGGGTGGTTTTGCCCAGACAGGCCCTATGCTACGGGAATAGGTCGAAATAAAGCGTAAACAGGCTGGAATCCCGTAACAACTCCGTCCACTGTGGCCCAAACACAAGGGGAGTCGCCACCGATGAAACTGGCAGATCTAGAGATATTTGTGGTGGGAAATCCGCCGCCAGGTTGGGGCGGGCGGTATTTCATCTTTGTGAAACTGACGACGGACACCGGAATTACCGGCTACGGAGAGGTCTATGCCGCCGCTGTCGGACCCGAGGCCATGCGGGTTGTGATTGAGGATGTTTTTGAACGCCATATGGCGGGCGAGAACCCCGAGAACGTCGAGAAAATGTTCCGCCGCGTTTACTCCAGCGGCTTTACCCAGCGCCCTGACCCCACACTGATCGGGGCGTTTTCAGGGATGGAAATGGCCTGTTGGGATATTCTGGGCAAGGCGCATGATCGCCCTGCTTATGCGCTGTTGGGGGGGGTGATGAACGAGCGGATCAGATCCTACACTTATCTGTATCCGATGGATCACCACGACCAGACAGAGTTTTGGTCCGACCCTGATGCGGCGGCTGAAACTGCGGTTGAAATGGTGCGCCTTGGTTTTACCGCGCTGAAATTTGATCCCGCTGGACCCTATACCATGCGCGGCGGGCATATGCCCTCTATGGCGGATATTTCCCAGTCGGTGGCCTTTTGCAAAGCGATCCGCGCGGCGGTTGGCGATAAGGCCGATCTGTTGTTTGGCACCCACGGGCAGTTCAGCACAGCAGGTGCGATCCGTCTGGGGCAGGCGCTGGAACCCTATCAGCCCTTATGGTTCGAAGAACCGATCCCGCCAGACAATGTGGAAGAAATGGCCAAAGTGGCCCGTGCTGTGCGGATTCCAGTGGCCACGGGTGAACGGCTGACCACCAAGGCGGAATTTGCGCCGGTTCTGCGGTCTGGCGCGGCGACTATTTTGCAACCCGCGTTGGGACGGTCTGGCGGTATTCTGGAAACCAAGAAAATCGCCGCCATGGCCGAGGTCTATAACGTGCAACTGTCGCCCCATCTGTACGCGGGGCCAGTGGAGTGGGCGGCGAATATCCAACTGGCGGCAAATATTCCAAACCTTTTGATGGCAGAGACCATTCAGACCGGCGGCGCGTTTCACATGGCGCTGATCAAACATTCGATCACATGGGAGGACGGTTATATCCTTGCCCCCACAGCCCCCGGTTTGGGGATCGAGTTCGACGAGGATCTGGCCCGTGCCAATCCCTGGACGGGGCAGGGCCTGCATCTGGAAATGCAGGAAGATCCCTGTCGGTATGATGCGCCCAACGGGTTTGCAGGCGGGGCAGCAGATTAAGCGGCTTGCCTGACGGGACGGCAGTTTTCTACTGTATTGTCCCCGCTGATTTCATGGCTTAGAACATCCTGAATTTATTCAGGATGTCGCCCCATGAGCCATCGCAGAGCCATTTATTTCATCCTGATCACGGTGGTGATCGACGCTATTGGCATTGGGTTGATTATGCCTGTTATGCCCTCTCTTTTGCTGGATCTGGGGGGCAGCTCGCTGGCCAATGCGGCGATTTGGGGCGGGATATTATCCACTGTTTTCGCCGCCATGCAGTTTTTGTTCGGGCCGCTGGTGGGCAATCTGTCGGATCGCTTTGGTCGGCGTAAAATTCTGCTGGTGTCGATGACTGTGATGGCCGTTGACTATGTGCTGATGGGGCTCGCCCATGCGCTGTGGCTGCTGTTTCTGGCCCGTGTTCTGGGCGGGATCACTGCGGCGAACCATTCTACGGCGGGGGCTGTCATTGCCGATGTGTCCAAACCCGAAGAAAAAGCTGCGAATTTCGGACTGATGGGCGCGGCCTTTGGAGTCGGGTTTATCCTTGGGCCGATGTTGGGCGGGCTAATGGCCGAATTTGGCCCCCGTGCGCCGTTTTATCTGGCAGCGGTCATGGCAGGGGCAAACGCGGTGTTTGGCTATTTTGTGCTGCCTGAAACCGTGACGGATCGCAACCGCCGCCCGTTTGACTGGCGCCGCGCTTTGCCCCACGGGGCGTTTCGTTCAGTGACCGCGATCCCTGGCCAAGGGCGGATGATGATCGTTCTGTTCTTTCAAGAAATCGCCTTTGTAGTCTACCCTGTGATCTGGGCGTTCTACACCATCGGCAAATTCGGCTGGGAGCCGTGGCTGGTGGGCGTGTCCTTGGGCGCTTTCGGGGTGATGATGGCGATCAGCCAAGGCGTTCTGATCCGCATCGCAATCCCGCGTCTTGGTGAATACGGCACCGCCATTCTGGGCTTGTCGATGGAGATGGTTGCCTTTGTGGCCATTGCCTTTGCCCCGAACACTTGGGTGATTTTTTCCTTGTTGCCAATCAGTGCCGTTGGCATGTTGGCGGGTCCCGCCATGCAAGGCATCATGAGCCGCGCGGTCAATGACGATGCGCAGGGCGAATTGCAAGGGGTGGTCAGCAGCGTGCGGGCGATGGCGTCTATCATTGCGCCTTTGGTGATGACGGGGCTGTTCAGCTGGTTCACCCGTGCAGGCGCTGATCTGTATTTCCCGGGCGCACCGTTCATTGCATCGGCCCTGTTGATCCTGATTGCGCTGTTGATCTTTCGCGGCTGGCGGCGGGATGTGTTCTAGATCAGCCTTCTTCCAGCCGGTCTGTGGCGGGCGCTGGTTTTGGCGACAGGGCGCTGATTGTGGAATAGGCCTCGGACGACAAAGGCAGCGTTAGGGCCGCGAGCGAGGGGCGCAGTTGTTCCACCGTGCGCGCCGAAATAATCGGGGCGGTCACGGCGGGGTTTGCGGCCACAAAGGCCACGGCAAGTGTGGCGGGGTCCACCCCCTGATCAGCAGCCATCTGGGCTAAAGCCCCTGCGGTTTCATGCATTTGCGCGGGCGCATAACGGGCGGCATAGCGGTCATCCGTGGACAGGCGGCCGGTCGCCTGTTCCGCGCGGTTGTATTTACCCGTCAACAGCCCGCCACCCAGCGGGGAATAGGGGGTGACGGCGATGCCTTCGGACAGGCACATGGGGAAAAGTTCCACCTCGGCCTGACGTTTCACAAGGCTGTACATCGGCTGTATCACGTCAATGCGGGTGCCCGATTGTGCGGCAACACCTTGGGCCTTCATCACCTGCCATGCGGCATAGTTTGACACACCGATCTGGCGGATTTTGCCCGCTTGCTGAAAGCTGGTCAGCGCGTCAAAGGTTTCTTGCAAGGGCACATCATCGTCAAAGCGGTGCATGAAATAGATGTCGATGTAATCTGTTTGCAAGCGGGTCAGGCTTTCATCCAGTTGCGCTGTCAGGTTTTCGCGGCTGGCCGAGCCGGTGTATCCACCCTTGCTGGTCAGGATCAGTTTTTCCCGTTCGGATTTGGCCAGTTCGCCCAGAATGGTTTCAGATGCGCCGTTGGTATAGACCCATGCGCTGTCAAAAAAGTTGATGCCCGCGGCGCGGCAGGCTTCAAACACCTGCTGGCTTTGGGACTCGGTTGATCCTGCGCCAAATTGCATGGTGCCAAAACAGAAAGGAGCGGCGGGTGTGCCATCGGCGGCGGTTATTTTTGTCATGGGATCAGACCTTTGGGCAAATGATTTTGCAGGACTGTAGGCGTGCCATGTGGGGATTGTAAATGAAAAGGCCCGCGCAAATGCACGGGCCTTTTGCAAAAAGTCTGATTTGGATCAGTTAGGAATTTCGGCTTCGATGCCTTCAACATAAAAGTCCATGCCAGCCAATGTGCCGTCATCCGCAGTTTCGCCCGCAGCCAACCATGCAGACCCGTCCTGTTTGTTGATCGGGCCTGTGAACGGGTGTACTTCGCCCGCTGCGATCTGATCCGCCAATGCTTGGGCAGATGCTTTTACGTCCGCAGGAATTTTGTCAGACATCTCGCCGATTTTAACCATGCCCTGCTTGATACCGTCCCATGTGTCGGTGCTTTCCCAAGTGCCGTCCAGCATGGCCTGTGTGCGGGCGATGTAGTAAGGCGACCAGTTGTCGATGATCGAGCTGACCCGTGGTTCTGGCGAAAACTGTGCCATGTCGGATGCTTGACCAAAACCGATGATGCCTTCGTGCTTTTTCATTTCAGACATCGGCGCAGTACTATCAGTGTGCTGCATGATCACATCCGCACCCTGTTCGATCAATGCATTGGCCGCGTCTGCTTCTTTGCCGGGATCAAACCATGTGAAGGCCCAGACAACTTTGAATTTCACTTCTGGGTTTACCGCTTTGGCCGCCAGATAAGCCGAGTTGATGCCGCGGATCACTTCGGGGATCGGGTAGGAAGCAATGTAACCGATGGTGTTGGTTTTGGTCATATGCCCTGCGATATGGCCGATAACCGCACGGCCTTCGTAGAAGCGCGCAGAATAGGTGGATACGTTTGCATCCCGTTTGAACCCTGTGGCGTGTTCGAATTTCACGTCCGGGAATTTTTTGGCCACGTTCATCACGTGATCCATATAGTTGAACGAGGTTGCGAAGATCAGTTTGTGACCTGACAGGGCCATTTGCGTCATCACACGCTCGGAATCTGCGGATTCCGGCACGCTTTCTACATAGGTGGTTTCTACTTTATCGCCGAACTGGGCTTCGATCGCCTTGCGGCCGATGTCATGTTCGTGGGTCCAGCCGAAATCCCCTGTTGGGCCAACATAGATAAAGCCGATTTTCAGCTTTTCTTCGGCCACTGCCGCGCCTGCCAGACCTGTGGCAACTGCTGCGCCAGCGAGCAGCGTTTTAATCAAATTCATGTGTCTCTCCGTGTTGTTGTGTCGCGCGAGCGGCGACGGTTCTGGTTTCGTTTTTATGTTGTCGCGTGGAACAATTTGCCCAGCGATGCGGGTGCATTCAGGCTGGCGCGCGCTTTGTCCGCACTCATTACCACCAGCACAATAATGGTAACCAGATACGGTGTCATCGACAAATATGCAGGTGAAATGGACAGGCCAGCCGCCTGTAGGTTCAGCTGCAAAACCGTGACGCCGCCAAACAGATAGGCCCCAAGGATAATGCGCAGGGGTTTCCAGCTTGCAAACACCACAATGGCCAGTGCAATCCAACCTGCGCCAGCGGTCATGCCTTCGGTCCATTGGGGGACACGCACCAGTGACAGATAGGCCCCGCCCAATCCTGCGCAGGCCCCGCCAAAGCCGATGGCCATCATGCGGATGCGGATCACCTTATACCCCAGCGCATGGGCTGCATCGTGGTTTTCCCCCACCGCGCGCAGCACCAAACCGCCACGGGTGCGCCGCAGGAAATACCAGACCGCAACCACCATACCCAAAGAGATATAGATCATCGGGTCGTGGTTGAACAAAATCCGCCCCACGACAGGCAGGTCGGACAAAACGGGGATGCTAATCTTAAAAAATTCTGGCGGATTGATACCCGAATAGCTGTGCCCCAGCAGGGCTGCCAGCCCAAGACCGAACATGGTCAGCCCAAGCCCCGTGGCCACTTGATTGGCCATCAGATATTGCGTCAGAACCGCAAAGATCATCGACACCGCAGCCCCGCAAAGCGCCCCGAACAGGAACCCCAGCCAAGGCGACCCAGTGGTCACCGCCGCGATAAAGCCGCAGACTGCACCGATAATCATCATGCCTTCGACGCCAAGGTTCAGCACACCGGATTTTTCCACCACCAGCTCGCCCAAAGCGGCCAACAGGATCGGGGTGGATGCGCCCATTAGGCTGACAATCAGCGTGACCAAAGAAATTGAGGATAGGTCCATCACAGAGCCTCCTTTGTGGATTTCCAGCGGATGCGAAAGTTCACCAGAATATCAACGCCCAGCAGGAAAAACAGCAACATGCCCTGAAACACCTGAATGGCCGCAGCAGGGATAGAAAGCTGGAATTGCGCCAGTTCGCCGCCGATATAGGTCAGCGCCATCAACAGACCCGCCAGCAGAATACCGATGGGATGCAAACGGCCCAGAAAGGCCACGATGATGGCGGTAAAGCCGTAGCCAAGCGGGAAGTTGGTAGACAGTTTGCCCGCAGGCCCCGTGACCTCAAACAAACCGGCCAGACCTGCCAGCGCGCCTGAAATACCCAGACACAGCGCGATGGTCACATTGGGGTTTACCCCCGCAAATTTCGACGCCCGTGCGGATTGCCCCGACACGCGGATTTGAAAGCCAAAGATGTGGCGGGTCAGGGCGATATAGCCCACAATCACAATAGCCATCATCACCAGAACCCCGAAATGCAGCCCTGTGTTTGACAGTAATTCGCTGTTAAAGGCGGATTGATACTCGCTGAAATTTCGACTGACCGGAAAGCCCATGCCGACGGGCGATTTCATCGGCCCTGTGACCATTGCAGCCAGAAATTGCGCGGCCACATAGACCAGCATCAAAGACACCAGAATTTCATTGGCATTAAAGCGGATTTTCAGGAAGGCAGGGATCATCGCCCATAAAAAGCCCCCCAAAGCGCCCATAAAGATGATCAGTGGGAACAGAAGAACACTGTCCAGCGGATAGAGCGCCAGCGCCGTGCCACCGCCCACAACCGCGCCCATGATGAACTGGCCTTCGGCCCCGATATTCCAGATATTGGCGCGAAACCCAAAGGACAGCCCAATGGCCATCAGGATCAGCGGGGCGGCTTTGACCAGCAGTTGCGGGCGGGTGTAGCTGGCAACCATATCGTTGAACAGCGGGTCCCAGAAGATAATTTTGATCGCCACAAACGGGTTGGTGCCAAGAATTGCAAACAGGATGCCCCCTGCAACCATCGTGGCAAACACCGCGATGATCGGCGTGAGCACCACCATCGGGCGCGAGGGTTCGGGCCGTGCTTCAAGCCGCAACATGATCGACCTCCGTTCCACCCATCAACAGGCCGATTTCTTCGATCGTGACGCCCGATGCGGATCGCACGCGAGACAGGCGACCTTCACTTAACACGGCAAATGTGTCGGAAATTTCCATCAATTCATCCAGATCCTGACTGATCACCAAGACGCCAGCCCCCTGTTCGGCCAGTTCCAGCAAAGCCTCGCGAATGAAGGCCGCAGCGGATGCATCAACCCCCCATGTGGGTTGGTTCACCACCAGCACATCGGGGCGTTGCATGATTTCCCGCCCGATGACAAATTTTTGCAAATTGCCCCCCGACAGGGATTTGGCCGCATGGCTGGGGCCGGGGGTGCGCACATCGAATTTTTCGATAATAGCGCGGGCGAAATTCTGTGTGGCCTGCCATTTGACAAAGCCTTTATTGGTTAACCGCTGGCGGGTATATCCCGTCAAAAGCGCGTTTTCCGTCAGAGACATATCAGGGGCCGCCGCATGGCCCAACCGTTCCTCGGGTGCGGCCAACAGGCCCTCAAGTCGGCGATAGTTGGGGCCACGGTGGCCGATATGTTCCCCCTTGAGGGTGACAAAATCCGATTGGACCTGTGCCTCGCCCGACAGGGCCAGCAGCAATTCGTCTTGGCCGTTGCCAGCCACACCTGCCACGCCCAGAACCTCACCCGCGTGCAGGGAAAAGCTGACATCGCGCAGGCTGGTGCCAAACGGGTCTTTAGAGGGCAGCATCAAATTGCGCACGTCCAGCAGTACAGGGCCGGGGTGATAAGGGCGCTTGGTCGGGGTTTTCAATTCCGTGCCCACCATCATTTCCGCCATAGTTTTTGGCGTTTCTTCGGCGGGGACGCAGGTGCCCACAACCTTGCCCAGCCGCAAAATAGTGGCGTTGTCGCAAATGCTGCGGATTTCTTCCAGCTTGTGGGAAATATACAGGATTGACGTCCCCTCATCGCGCAGTTTGCGCAGTGTTTTGAACAGGATATCAACCTCTTGCGGGGTCAGCACGGATGTGGGTTCATCCATCACCAACAGTTTGGGGTTCTGCAACAGGCAGCGCACGATTTCCACCCGCTGGCGTTCGCCCGCAGACAGATCCCCTACCATGCGGTCGGGATCAAGGGTCAGGCCGTAGCTGGCCGAAACGGTGCGGATTTCATCGCTTAACGCATCTGTTTCAGGGGCGTTATCCATACCAAGGGCGATGTTTTCCGCGACGCTTAACGCTTCGAACAAAGAAAAATGTTGGAACACCATGGCCACGCCAGCGGCACGGGCGGCGCTGGGTTCATGGGGGGCAAATGGTTGGCCGTGCAATCGCATTTCTCCGCTGTCAGGGCGCACCAGACCGTAGATCATTTTCACCAGCGTGGATTTCCCCGCGCCGTTTTCACCCAGCAAGGCGTGAACTTCGCCGGGGGCAATTTCAAAGCCCACGTGATCATTGGCAACCACACCGGGATAGGCTTTGGTCAGGCCGGAAAGCTGCAACAAAGGGGTCATGCTGTGGCCTTGTGTTGGGCGGAATTTACCGCGTTTATGGTTAATAGTTCGCTGGCCACGCCTATGGCAATGGCTTTGGGGGTCTTGCCCAGATCGCGCTGGCCTATCGGGCAGATGATGCCTGCGATTTGTGCAGACCCATGCCCCAATGCCGTCAATTTAGAAGTAAACCGCCTGCGTTTGGTTTTTGATCCGATCAGGCCCAGCGATTTATGGGGGTGGGACAGGATCGCGTGGCACAGGTCCAGATCGAGTGTGTGGGAATAAGTCAGCACCAGATGATGTGCGTCTTGGGGGGCATGTTTCACCGCATCTGCGGGGTTTTGCGCCACCAGCGGGTTGGCGTGGGTGGGTATGGTTTCAGGAAAGCGGTCGGGTGCTGTATCGATCCAAGTGATGTCAAAGGGCAGGTCTTGCAGCGTGTCCACGATGGCGCGCCCCACATGGCCCGCGCCGTAAAGCCACAAGGGTTGTTTCGGGGCTTCTAACGGTTCCATCAGCCAGCCTTGCTGCCAGATCAAAGCGGGCGTTGCACCGCTGTTGCGCTGGGATTTCAGCAAGCGGCGCAGCGCAAGCGGTTTGTCTTTGTCGCCGGTAATGCGGCGCGAATAATTCTCGCCTTCGTTCGGGAGATCGCTTGCGGTGAAGGGTTCCAGAACCAGCGTCACCGCCCCGCCGCAGCATTGCCCAAGTGCCGGGCCGAGAGGGACTTTCAGCGCGATGGGGCTGTCTATTTGTGTTGCGGTTTCAACCGCTTGCAGTTCTAAGGCGCCGCCACCGATGGTGCCGCTTTGTCCGCCGTTCCAGACCAGCATGGATGTGCCCGACTCCCGCGGGGTTGATCCTTGATGATCCGCAATCAACACGCGCACTACGCGGCCGTGGCGGGCAACCGCGTCGGCCAGTTCACGCAGGTTCAACCCCACGATTGCCCCCTTTGAGCCATAACGGCGCGCAACACTTCTTGGGCCGTGGCAGGCGCTTGCAAGTTTGGATAAATTGACCCGTCCCCGCAGGCCGCAACCGCATCTGACAGGGCCAGAAAGGCAGAAATACCCAACATCAAAGGCGGCTCGCCCACAGCTTTGGATTTATAGATGGTGTCTTTGGTGTTTTCGCCTTTTTCCCACAAAGACACGTTGAAAACCTCGGGCTGGTCAGAACAGGCAGGGATTTTATAGGTGCTGGGCGCATGGGTGCGCAGCGCGCCTTTGTCGTCCCAGACCAGTTCCTCTGTGGTCAGCCAGCCAGCGCCTTGGACATAACCGCCTTCGACCTGTCCCAGATCAATCGCAGGGTTCAGGGATTTGCCCACATCATGCAGGATATCGGTGCGCAGGATGCGGTTTTCCCCTGTCAGCGTGTCGATCACCACCTCGGTCACAGCGGCGCCATAAGCGAAATAGTAAAACGGCGTGCCTTTGCCTGCAAAACGATCCCATTGGATGTCTGGTGTGGCGTAAAATCCGGTCGAAGACAGCGAGATGCGGTTTTGATAGGCGGCGGAAATCACCTCGGTAAAGGGCAGGATTTGCGTGCCAATTGTGACAGCGCCATCGGTAAACGCAATCTGGTCCTTTGGTGTTTGCCAATGGTGCGCGGCGAACTCGGTCAGGCGTTCGATGATCGCATCACAGGCCGCTTTCACCGCCATGCCGTTCAGGTCAGACCCGCTAGAGGCAGCTGTGGCCGACGTATTTGGCACTTTGCCCGTGTCGGTTGCAGTGATCTTCACCGCTGACAAGGGTTGTCCGAACCGGCTGGCGGCCACTTGGGCGACTTTGGTGAACAAGCCTTGGCCCATTTCCGTGCCGCCGTGGTTCAGGTGGATGGACCCGTCCGAATAGACATGTACCAGCGCCCCCGCTTGGTTCAGGTGGGTCAGGGTGAAACTGATGCCGAATTTCACGGGCGTCATGGCCAGCCCCCGTTTCAGGCGGGGGTTTTCGTGGTTGAACCACTTCACCTCTTCACGACGTTTGGAATATTGCGCCTTTTCAAACAGCTCAATCGCGATTTGGTCGATCACACTATCGGTGACAGTCATGTGGTAGGGCGTGGTTTGTGCCGCCTTTTGCGCCATCGGAGCATAGAAATTGGCGGTGCGGATATAGCTGGCATCCACATCCAGACTATGGGCGATGTGGTCGATCACCCGTTCAATTCCCACAACTCCTTGGGGGCCACCAAAGCCGCGAAAGGCGGTGTTGGATACGGTGTTGGTTTTCAAACGGTGCGACACAATTCTTGCATTTGGCAGGTGATAGGCGTTATCCGCATGTAACATGGCGCGGTCGGCCACGGGCAGGGACAGATCCTGCGCCCAGCCACAGCGGCAGTATTGGGTAAATTCGATGCCCTCTATCTGGCCCGCGCCGTTAAAGCCCACGGTATAATCAATACGGAAATCGTGGCGTTTGCCGGTGATGACCATGTCGTCGTCACGGTCATAGCGCATTTTGGCAGGGCGTCCGGTTTTTGCCGCGACTATCGCCGTGGCACATGCCAGCGCATTGCCCTGGCTTTCCTTACCGCCGAACCCGCCGCCCATACGCCGTGTTTCCACGCGTACTGCATGATAGGGCAGGCCCAAGGCGGCAGAGACTTTGTGCTGGATTTCGCTGGGGTGCTGGGTTGAGGAATGCACCAGCATATCGCCGTTGTCTTGGGGCTGGCTAAGCGCGGCTTGGCCTTCCAAATAGAAATGTTCCTGCCCGCCGATTTCGATACTGCCACTGATTTGATGTTCCGCATCCGCAATTGCGGTATCGGGGTCACCTTTTAGAAACTGCAATGGCTCTTCGAATTTTGAACCGGCTTTGATGGCGTCGTCAAAACTTAGAATCGCGGGCTTTTTGGTGATCTTAATCGTTCCCAGCCGCGCGGCCTTGCGCGCCGCCAGATGGGACGTTGCGGCCACCAGAAACACCGGCTGTCCGATGAACTGCACGGTGTCGATTGCCAAAAGGGGTTCATCGTGGATGGACGGGGACACATCATTATCACCAGGCAGGTCGGCGGCGGTCAGAACGGCCACAACTCCGTCAGCCTTGCGCACGGCATCAAGGTCCATTGAGGTGATATCGCCGTGGGCCACGTCGCTAAGGCCAAAGGCCAGATGCAGGCAGTTGGCGGGGGTGGGGATGTCATCCACATAATGGGCAGCACCTGTGACATGCAGTTTGCCGGCGTCATGAGGGTTGGATTTTGACACGCTCATGGCCGCACCTCCAGAACCGAGGTCATCAGCCCGTTGGACTCGTCAAAATACCGTTGCAGCAGGTTTTTCGCCGTGGTGGCGCGGTAGTCAGCCGAGGCCCGCATATCGCTGATCGGTTGATAGTCGCTGGCGAATTTTTTCATGGCTTTGGTCACGGTGCCTTGGGTCCAGGGCTTGCCAATCAGTGCGTTTTCCACGGCGGTGGCGCGTTTCGGTGTGGCCGCCATACCGCCAAAGGCAATGCGGGCGGTGGCGACTTTATCCTTGGCGATGGTGATATTGAAACAGCCGCAAAGCGCGGAAATATCTTGGTCAAAGCGTTTGGAGATCTTGTAGCATTTCAACCCGCTGGGGTTGTTGGGGATGGTGATACCACAGATGAATTCGCCGGGTTTGCGATCCTGTTTGCCATAGGCGATAAAGAAATCCTCCATCGCGAGATCGCGGAAATCATCGCCGCAGCGCAGATGGACCCTTGCGCCAAGGGCGATCAAAGCAGGGGGGCCATCCCCGATGGGCGACCCGTTGGCCACATTGCCGCCGATGGTGGCAGCATTGCGCACTTGGGTTGATCCATATCGGCGGATCAGCTCGGCGAAACTGGGGTAACGGTTGGCCACGGCTGCGCGCAGTTTGGTCAGGGTCACGCCCGCGCCAATGGCGATGCCGCTATCGTTTTCCTCAACCCCTTGCAGGTCTGCGATCTGGCCGACAAAGGCCACAGGGGCAAGGTCGCGCAACTGTTTGTTGACCCAAAGCCCCACATCCGTGGCCCCGCCGATCAGCGTGGCATCAGGGTTTTCAGCATACCAGTCGGCCAGTTCGTCCGACGTGCGGGGCACAAAAGCCACGTCCGATTGCAGGCTCGTTTTAACCTGTGGCGCGGCTTTGGCATCCGCTTGAAGCCAATCCGGTTTAGGCGCAGATTGGGCGGCTTTGGCCGCGCGCACAATCGGCGCGTATCCGGTGCAGCGGCACAAGTTGCCCGCCAGCACGTCATTGTGGTTGGTGTCGCCCATCTGATGCGCCGCTGCCATCGACATGATGAACCCCGGCGTGCAAAATCCGCATTGCGAGCCGTGTAGATCAACCATGTTTTGTTGAACGGGGTGCATTTCCCCTGACGGACTGGCCAGACCTTCGACCGTGCGAATGGATTTGCCATGCAACTGGGGCATAAACAGGATGCAAGCGTTCAGCGCCTTTGCGCCCTCGCCATCTGTGACCATCACAGTGCAAGCGCCGCAATCGCCCTCGTTGCAGCCCTCTTTGGTGCCGGTCAGCCCGCGAACCTCGCGCAGGTAATCCAGCAGCGTGCCTGTTGGGCTTGCCTGATCCAGATGGACTGTTTCACCATTCAAAAGAAATTCGATTTTCATCCTGAAAACCCGCCACGTTCTTTGCATTTGGCCCTGCTGCCGACGCGTCCGATGTGGGATAAAACGCGGGGGCGACCTTTGAAGCTAGGAGAACAACTATCATTTAACATAGCAAGATTTTTCTGGTCCGAGTGTGGGATTCACTGATGGTTTATCGCATTTTTCTTCGGTAATTAAGTGATATTTCAGAGGTTTACGTTGGATTATACAGGAATCGTTGAAAGTATATCAGACTTTGGGCAAAGCTGCGGCAGATAAGGGGGCATACAAAAGATGCCTAAAATTCAGCCTGAAAATCAGCAAAATTGCAGCTAATTATCCGTTATATTACTGTGCGATACTCCAGCGCCGCCATTACGTCACTGTCCACCTTGCGATAGATGAATTCCAGATCGCGCTTTTTATAGTCGGTTTTGATTTTGTGGTATTTGTAGCGCCGTGCGTAGTCTTCAAACCGCAGATTATCCGAGGCTTTGATCGAGCGTCGGATATTCGTATAGCCGTTCGACGTGGTCGGAATATACTCGCTGACCTTGTCCAGTGTTTCATTGAAATCCGAAAGCAGGTCTTCGTAGCGGATGTGGATCACATTTTCGGCCGCACTCATCAAAGCCACATAAGCGCTCATTTTGCGGTTCCACAGCTCGATCGGGCTTTCCAAGGGCTTTTCGCCCAGATTATCCCGCTCTGACACGGGCCAAGGGGTGGTCAGGAACTGGTCAAAGCTGATGTCCTCTTCGTTCCACAACGGGTTTTCGGGGCGGTTGTGCAGTGAAGACAGGAAAAACACCGGATGTTTGGTGATCATCAAAAACAGGGTGTTTTGGGAATGAGGGGCTGCGCGGATCACATCAATCGGCGGGGCTGCGTGTTTCAGACCAAAATCGGAATAGAGAATCCGCTCGTGGTATTTGTCTTGCAGGCGGTTGTTTTCGGCAGGCCGCAGTTTGGGTTTATGCTGTTGCAAAACCAGCCGCAGCACCCGTTTGTCCACCCCGAAATCCCCGCGCAGAATATCCGTGGCAAAGTTCTTGTTTACCAGTTTTTCCAGATAGGTCGCGCCTGTGTTTCGTTCGCCATAAATTTTGGTGAAAAGACAGGTCATCCGGAGCCTTATTTTTACTTTTTTAGGTAAGCCATAGTGCAACGGCTTTCGCCCCTTGGCAAGCTGCGATAGGCTGGCGGGATGAGCACCTCACCCCGATTCATTCACCTTCGTCTGCATTCCGCCTATTCCCTTTTGGAAGGCGCAATTCAGGTTAAAAAACTGCCTGATATGTGTGTCGCAGCGGGTATGCCTGCTGTGGCTGTCACGGACAGTGGCAACCTGTTTGCAGCGCTGGAATTTTCCGAAACGGCGGCCAAGGCGGGCGTGCAACCGATCATCGGTTGTCAGATGGATCTGGCCTATGCCACTGCCGCGCAGATTGGTGGCAAAGTGCCTGCGCCCAAACCTGTGGTGCTGCTGGCGCAGAATGAAGCGGGCTATCTGAATCTGATGAAGCTGAACTCTTGCGCGTTTTTGGACAGCGCGGATCAGCTTCCCCATATTACTCTGGATGAATTAACCAAATACTCCGCAGGGCTGATTTGCCTGACAGGTGGTGCGCTTGGCCCTGTGGGGCAGTTGGTGCAGGACGGTCAGACAGATGCCGCCAAGGCGTTATTGATGCGGCTGGCGGATATGTTCGCAGACCGTTTGTATGTGGAATTGCAGCGTCATCCCGAGGATCAGGCCAAAGGCACCGCTGCCGAACTGGCGACAGAGCCGTTTTTCGTGCAAACCGCCTATGCGATGGATCTGCCTTTGGTGGCGACCAATGATGTGTTTTTCCCAAAAGCGTCGATGTATGATGCCCATGATGCGCTGATTTGTATTGGCGACGGGGCTTATGTGGACCAGCAAGAACCCCGCCGTCGCCTGACGCCCGAGCATTATTTCAAATCCCCCGAAGAAATGGTGAAGCTGTTTGCCGATGTGCCAGAGGCCGTTGAGAACACCATAGAAATCGCCAAACGCTGCGGATTTCGCGCCACCACACGCGACCCGATCCTGCCCAAATTCGCCGATGACGAAGTGGTCGAGTTGCGCCGCCAGTCCAATGCGGGGCTACAGGCGCGGCTTGCCGTGATCCCCCATGCGGTCAGTTTGGAAGACTACCAGAAACGGCTCGATTTTGAACTGGATATCATCGAGGGCATGGGCTTCCCCGGCTACTTTCTGATCGTTGCGGATTTCATCAAATGGGCCAAGGATCACAACATTCCCGTGGGGCCGGGGCGGGGGTCTGGTGCGGGCAGTCTGGTGGCCTATGCGCTGACCATTACCGACCTTGACCCGCTGCGCTATTCTTTGCTTTTTGAACGGTTCCTGAACCCCGAGCGGGTTTCCATGCCCGACTTTGATATCGACTTTTGCATGGATCGCCGCGAAGAAGTGATCCGCTATGTGCAGGAAAAATACGGCCGCGATAAGGTGGGTCAGATCATCACATTCGGTGCGCTTTTGTCCAAAGCTGCCGTGCGCGATATCGGGCGTGTCTTGCAAATGCCTTATGGTCAGGTGGACCGCCTGTCCAAGCTGATCCCCGTAGAGGGTGTGAAACCCGTCAGCATCGAAAAGGCGCTGGCCGATGAACCGCGCCTGCGTGAAGAGGCAAAGTCAGAAGAGGTCGTGGACCGCATGTTGACCTATGCCCAGCAGGTGGAGGGGCTGTTGCGCAACGCATCAACCCACGCGGCGGGTGTGGTGATCGGGGATCGCCCGCTGGACGAATTGGTTCCGCTCTATCAGGACCCGCGCTCTGATATGCCTGCGACCCAGTTCAACATGAAATGGGTGGAACAGGCGGGGCTGGTCAAGTTTGACTTTCTGGGCCTGAAAACCCTGACTGTGATCCAGAACGCAATGGATTTGATCACGGGGCAGGGGCGCCCCTTGCATATCGGGCCGGATGGCACGCAGCTTTATGATCCGCCCGAGGGTGCAGAGGGTGAAATCGGGGCGATCCCGCTGGATGATGAAAAGACCTATAAACTGTATGCAGCGGCGAAAACCGTGGCAGTGTTTCAGGTGGAATCCAGCGGCATGATGGATGCGCTGCGCCGTATGAAACCCGACTGTATCGAAGACATCATCGCGCTTGTGGCGCTGTATCGTCCGGGCCCGATGGAAAACATCCCCAAGTTCTGCGAGGTGAAGAACAATCTGTCCGAACGGGACAAGCTGCATCCCTCGATTGATCATATTCTGGACGAAACCCAAGGCATCATCGTCTATCAGGAACAGGTGATGCAGATCGCGCAGGAAATGGCGGGTTACAGTCTTGGGGGTGCGGATCTGCTGCGCCGTGCGATGGGTAAAAAAATTCAGGAAGCGATGGACGCAGAGCGGCCCAAGTTCCTTGAAGGCTCGGCCAAGAACGGTGTGGACAAGAAGAAGGCGATGGAGGTCTGGAACCTTCTGGATAAATTCGCCAACTATGGGTTCAACAAATCCCACGCGGCGGCATATGCGGTGGTGTCCTATCAGACCGGCTGGCTGAAGGCGAACCATCCGGTTGAATTCATGGCTGCGGTGATGAACTGCGATATCCATCTGACCGACAAGCTGGGTGTGTTCATCGAGGAAACCAAACGGCGGTTGAAAATTGACGTGGTGCCGCCCTGTGTGAACCAGTCACTGGCGACCTTTAGTGTGGCTGAGGGTAAAATCCACTATGCGCTGGGCGCGTTGAAAAACGTGGGCGGCGAGGCGATGAAGCTGATCGTGGATGCGCGACTGGCGGACGGGCCGTTTAACGATCTGTTTGATCTGGCGCGGCGGGTTGATCTGAAACGGGTTGGCAAGCGCCCGATGGAAATGCTGGCCCGTTCCGGCGCGTTTGATCAGTTGGACGCGAACCGGCGCAAATGTCTGGAAAGTGTCGATGCGCTGGTGGCTTACTCGGCCTCGACCCATGAACAGAAAAACAGCGCCCAAGGCGGCCTTTTTGGCGACAGCGGCGAAGACCTGCCCGCCCCGCGCCTGCCCATGCCCGAAGACTGGCTGCCCACCGAACGGCTGGCACAAGAACATCAGGCCATCGGCTTTTACCTGTCGGGCCATCCGCTTGATGATTATTTGGGGCCATTGAAACGCAAGAACGTGCTGACGCTGGCGGAACTGGAACAAAAGGCCCGTGGTGGTGCGGTTGCCGCGAAAATCGCGGGGGCGATTTCGGGCAAGCAGGAACGCAAATCCGCGCGGGGCAACCGTTTTGCTTTTGTGCAATGTTCCGACCCTACAGGGCTGTATGAAGTCACAGTGTTTTCTGACACGCTGGAAAAATTCCGCGATGCTTTGATGCCGGGGGAAAACGTGGTTTTGACGGTTGAGGCGACGATGGAGTCGGATCAGTTGAAACTGCTGTGCCGCAGCGTGATCGGGGTGGATTCTGCGGTGGCGGACGCGGCCTCTATGGGGCTGCGGGTCTATATCGGGGATGAAGGCGCGATCGGATCGGTTGCCACGCGGCTGGAAGAAGCCACAAAAGGCGGCAATCCGCGTAGCCGTGGGCCGGTGCATCTGGTGCTGATGCACCCTGATCTGCCGGGCGAGGTCGAGATTGCCTTGAAGCAGGAATATGTGCTGAACCCGCAAATCAAAGGCGCGTTGAAACACGTTCCCGGGGTGCAACTGGTCGAAGAGTTTTAGAACATGACCGCGCTGGACATCCTGACCTGTGATGCAACGGCCCGTGACGCAGGCGTGATGCTTTTGGCGCTGGAACAAAACAAAGGTGCAAGCGGCGATAAAGGTGGGTTGATTGCGCTGGACCCGTCTGGGCAAACCGTCTGGTGGCATGAATTTCCATTTGTAATCAGCAGTTGCCGACTATCTTTGCAACGCACTATTTTGGTGATGACCTCGGACGGGCGGGCGCTAGATATTGGACTGAACGGTCGGGTGTTGCGGCAATGGCAAGGGGGGGATGTTCCATCCCCAAATACCTTTGGCGCGATGCTTGCCACAGGCGCGCTGCACCACAGTGTTGAGGAAATCGCCCCTGATATTTACCTGTCACTGGCCACATCCGGGGAGGCTGATGATGGGGACACTGTGCTGGTGTTTGACCGCCACGGCAGCATTCATTGGCAATGGGATCTGGATGAAAAACTGGCAGCCCGCGCATCTGCCAGTTGCGTGATAATGGACCCCACAGATGGCGGAATTATTCTGTCGCTGGGGCCGCAAAATGCCATTGCTAAACTGTCCCGACGTGGCACGGTGGATTGGGTTTTAGGGGGTGTCGCTGATTTCTGTGCTGATAAGAAATTGACCCAGAGCGGTGACGCCTTTTTCGCGCCCTGTGATCTTAGCTTCGCGGCTAACGGCGATTTGCTGTTCTGTGCAAAGGGTGCTGCGCAAAGCTGGCGGATTGATGCGGCGAAAACCTGCGCCGTCCAAAGCTGGCAGCACGGTTTTCCTTCAGAAAGTCATCGTATCGGGGCCGTAGCAGAAACACCGCGCGGCAATCGCTTTCTGTCCCATGGGAACGGGGAAAAGCTGCAAGAACTTTCCCCCGATGGGATGGTGGTTTTTCAGGCCAGCCTGCCACAAAATGGCGGTTGGGTTTGCGCCGATGCGGTGTTTATGCCCGCTGACCCCGCGCGTTGGTTAACCTAGGCGGTTGATCTAGGCAGCTTTTTCAAACAAGGCTGGTAGATCGCCTTTGGCTTTGGCTTCGTCAATCGCGATTTTCAGATCGGTTTCCAGCAATTTTGGCAGGTCTTCGAAACTGTCGATCACAAAATACTGCGGTTGCACGATGTCGATACGGTAAGGCGTGCGCAGCATGGTCATCAGATCGGCAGGCGTATAGACCGCCTTGCCCGAGCAGGCAAAATCGGCCTCGGACGGGCTGCTGGCGATGCCTGCGCCATAGCCGCGCAAGCCATCAGCTGTGCGGATCATGCCGAATTCAATGGTGAACCAGAACAGGCGGAACAGGTGCCAGCGATAGCCTTTGCCCAAGTCCACCGCGATCTTGCCAAAAGCCTCGATAAAGTCGGTGTAGGCTTGATTGGTCAGCAGCGGGCAATGGCCGAACACCTCGTGGAACAGGTCGGGTTCTTCGATATAGTCCATGTCTTCGCGGCGGCGCAAAAATGTGGCGACGGGGAATTTGCGATCTGCCAGCAGGGCGTAGAATTGTGACGGCGGGATGATGGCTGGCACGCCGGATACGCCGAAATTGGTGAGGCTTGCCAAGCGTTTATCCACGTCGAGCAGTTGGGGAACGTCGTGATCGCCAAGGCCAAGCTGCGCGATGCCGTCCAGATATTCAGGGCAAATACGCCCGTCCAGAAAGGCGATCTGGCGGGTGAACAGTTCACCCCAGACGGCTTTTTCTTCGGCTGTGTAGTCGTAACGTCCAGCGGCATCGGGGAATTTTGAATCGTAAGCCATGGCGGTTTCTCCTTATTTAGAAGCAGTTTATGCCGCTGGGATGGAAGAACTTGCCTGAATTTGGGGTTTGATGTAAAGATTTGGGTAAATATTTCATCAAGGTGGCGATTTTGGAATTTTCTGATCAAGAAAAACGGATTTTACGGCTGATACAGTCCGATTCTAGTCGATCATTGGCACAGCTTGCCGAGGTCGTTGGTATGGCGCAAAGTACGTTGTGGCGCAAAATTCAAGAGTTTGAAGCGCTGGGGTTGATTGAGCGGCGGGTGACCTTGTTGAACCCGAAAAAGGCCGGACTGGGGTTATGTGTCTTGGCGCAAATCAGGTTGCAATCCCATACGCAGGATGCGGTGGACGGGTTTGTCGCCATGGTGCGCAGTCACCCCGAAATACTGGAGTGTCACAAGATTTCAGGGGCTGCGGATTATTTTATCAAAGTGCGGGTGGCGGATGTAGAGGCCTATGAGGATTTCATGAGCCACAATCTGTTGCGCAGTGATTTTGTAAAAACCGTGGTGTCGAATTTTGTGTTGAAAGAGATTAAACATGCCACTGAACTGCCGCTTTGACGGGGCGGAATTGGATATTTCAAAAACAAAAAAAGTGTCAGGCGTTGGGATTCTATCACGGGGGCGTGAGACTGGTAACATCAGCGCGACTTCCGTGGGGGAGCGCTTGTTTCGGGGCTATGTCAGTGGTTCCATGGGGCAACTGAGGAGTCTGTTGGATGAAGAGTGAAAAATTTACCTTTACGGGGCATTCTGGCGCGGAATTGGCCGCACGGCTGGATTTACCTGTGGGGCGACCCTTGGCGGCGGCTGTGTTTGCCCATTGTTTCACCTGTTCCGCGGATATTCCTGCCGCGCGGCGCTTGGCCCAGCGACTTGCGTCCATGGGCATTGCTGTGTTGCGGTTTGATTTCACCGGATTGGGCCATTCGGAGGGCGAGTTTTCCAATACGGATTTCAGTTCCAATGTAGCGGATTTGGTTCTGGCGTCGCAGGCCCTAGCAGATCGGGTGAGGGCACCAGGTCTGTTGATTGGTCATTCGCTGGGGGGCGCAGCTGTGTTGCGCGCTGCTGAGCAGATTCCCAGTGCCAAGGCGGTTGTGACCCTTGGGGCGCCGTTCGACCCCGCCCATGTGCTGCATAATTTTGGCAGCTCTTTGGATGAGATTACGGCGAATGGATCGGCTCAAGTCTCGCTTGGGGGGCGGGTCTTTACGATTAAAGACAGTTTTGTAAAAGATGTGTCCGCGACCAATATGAAAGCGGCGATTGGTGGGTTGAAACGGGCCTTGCTGGTGTTGCATGCGCCGCTGGATCAGATTGTTGGGATTGACAATGCCGCGCAGATTTTTGACGCGGCAAAGCATCCCAAAAGCTTTGTCACGCTCGATGATGCGGATCATCTGATCAGCGACGGCGCGGATGCGGAATATGCCGCCGAGGTGATTGCATCTTGGGCGGGGCGGTATCTGGGATTGGTCAAACCAGCCGCGCCAATTGGCGCGCCCGAAGGTGTTGTGCGCAGTGACGAGGCAGACCCGTCCGGCTTCTTGCAGGACATTAGTGCAGGCCCGAACCATCATGTTTTGGCGGATGAGCCAGAGGCTTACGGCGGCAGTAATCTGGGCATGTCGCCTTATAATTTTCTTTCTGCAGGGCTGGCGGCCTGCACGTCAATGACCATTCGCATGTATGCGCGGCGCAAGGGGTGGCTGCTTGACGATATCAGCGTGGCCGTGACCCATGACAAGATACATGCCAGCGCCTGTGCGACCTGTGAAACCACGCAAGGGAATGTGGATGAATTCCGCCGCGAGATTACCCTGATCGGCGATTTAAGCGCGGAACAGCGCGATAAGCTGATGGAAATTGCCAATAAATGCCCTGTGCACCGCACCATGGAAAACGAGATCCGCGTGACAACCGAACTGGTGTGATCACCAATGGGGCGGGGGCTGGTCGCCAAAACTGGCCGATCCGTCACCCTGCGCCTGATCCCGCGCCATATCCATCAGGGCGGTCACACGTTTTTCAAGCATGTCGATCCGTTTGGCCTGTGCGGCGACAATGTCGGACAGGTCCTCGGCCAGCCGCGATGTATGGGCGAGGCGTTCTTCTAACAGGGTGGTTGGGTCTGAATGGGTCATGGCTTTTCCTAACGGCCATTGGACGGGCGGACAATCAAAAAACGGATAGCATTAAGAGATGAAGCAGAGCGGCAGTCGTGCTAGGCTTGGGGCAGGTATTAAGTAAGGGAGTGTGTTATGAAACGTATTATTATCCTCTTTGCCCTGATATTTGGTTTGCAGGTCAGTCCTGCGCAGTCGGCCCCGCCGTTTGGGGCGTTCCAATCCGTTGAGGACATGGAACGCCAGATCGGCGATAAGATCATGGCGCTGGATTTTGCAGGGGCGTTGACGGCGATAGACCCTGCAGGGCGCAGCCTGTCTGCCGAACAAAAAGACCGCTTTGTCACCAGCTTGACCAGCTTTTACAAACAGCCGCTGACCCATCAGGCGCTGATGAAAGAGGAAGTGCTTGGCGGTGGCTTTCGCCGCGCGATTTACGTGTATTGGAGCGATAGCCTGCCGGTCTATTTCTACGTGGTCAGCCATTCCCGCGAGGATGGGGTTTGGCTGTTGCAGTATAATATCGACACGACGTTTTCAAAAATAATCGGCCAATTCTGACAAAGCGGGCGGGACATGCCGCCATTTGCTTGTCCATTCGGGGAAATTCCGTTACGGGGTGAGCCGAAATTAGGATCAATCCGATGGCCAAAGACAAGAAAAAGAAAATCCTCCGCCCCAAGGCTTTGCCGCCCAAAGGGTTTCGTGACTATTTCGGTGCCGAAGTAGATGAACGCAACGCCATGCTGCGCCAGATCACCGAGGTTTATCATCGCTACGGGTTTGATCCGCTGGAATCATCAGCCGTGGAAACGGTTGAGGCTTTGGGTAAGTTCCTGCCTGATGTGGATCGCCCCAATGAAGGTGTGTTTGCATGGCAGGACGAAGACGATTCCTGGATGGCGCTGCGCTATGATCTGACTGCCCCTTTGGCGCGGGTTTATGCCCAGCACCGCAATGATTTGCCGTCGCCCTATCGCCGCTTTGCAATGGGTCCGGTCTGGCGCAATGAAAAGGCCGGGCCAGGGCGGTATCGTCAGTTTTATCAATGTGATGCGGATACGGTTGGCAGTGCAAGCATGGCCGCCGACGCCGAGATTTGCGCCATGTTGTCTGACACATTGGAAGCCGTCGGCATTCCGCGTGGCGACTACATTGTTCGGGTGAACAACCGTAAGGTTCTGAATGGTGTGTTGGAGGTTGCGGGCCTGTCTGGTGACGATAAAGAAGCCGAGCGTGGCATCGTTCTGCGCGCCATTGATAAGCTGGATCGTTTGGGGTTGGACGGCGTGCGGGCGCTGTTAGGCGAAGGGCGCAAGGATGCGTCTGGTGACTTTACCGAAGGCGCGGGCCTGTCGGATGAGCAGGCTGATGTTGTCATGGGGTTTATGGACGCCAAGCGCGACACGGGTGCTGCGACCTGTGCGCGGTTGTCAGAGCTGGTTCAAGGTTCGGAAATCGGCGCAACAGGTGTGGCGGAGTTGCAGGAAATCACCAGTTTGTTGGCGGCCCAAGGCTATGGCCCTGACCGGATTGATATCGACCCTTCGGTTGTGCGCGGTCTCGGCTATTACACAGGCCCAGTCTATGAGGCCGAGCTGACCTTTGAAATCCTCGATGAAAAGGGCCGTAAGCGGCAGTTTGGTTCTGTTGCGGGGGGCGGGCGCTATGATGATCTGGTGAAACGCTTTACGGGGCAGGAAGTGCCTGCAACGGGTGTGTCTATTGGTGTGGATCGTCTGCTTGCGGCGCTGCGGGAAAAGGGGCGTTTGGAAAACAAGGCCAAAGGGCCGGTGGTTGTGACTGTGATGGATCGGGATCGTTTGGGCGATTATCAGGCCATGGTTGCTGAATTGCGCACTGCGGGTATTCGCGCAGAGGTGTATCTGGGCAACCCCAAGAACTTTGGCAACCAGTTGAAATATGCCGATAAACGCGAAAGCCCTGTGGCGGTGATTGAAGGTGGCGATGAAAAGGATCGCGGCGTGGTGCAGATCAAAGATCTGGCGCTGGGCGCGCGATTGGCCGCTGAGATTGAGACCGCCGAGGAATGGAAAGCCCAGCCTGCACAGAAAGAAATCGCACGGGCTGATCTGGTGGCAGAAGTACGCGCCATGATCGCACGGGCGGGTGCGTGATGAAAAACGACAGGCGCGCGCGCATTAAAGAGGTCGCCGACCGATTGGCGGCGGCGTTTGTGTCTTCAGGGGCGCTGCCGGTGGAAACCGACAGCCTGTTGCCTGCGGATGTGCTGCTGGATCTTTACGGCGAGGATATTCGCGCGCGGGCCTTTGTGACCCATGATCCGTTGCACGGCGAACAGATGCTGCGGCCCGATTTTACCGTGCCTATCGTGCAGCGCCACATGGCCGAGGGCGCGGAACCCGCGCGCTATACCTATAACGGCAATGTCTGGCGCAAACAGACGGGAGGGCGTGCGTCGGAATATACGCAAGTGGGCTACGAGCTGTTTGACCGCACTGATCCCGCAGGGGCCGACGCCGAGGTGTTTGCCATGTTTGCAGGCATGTTGGCGGCTTATCCACTAAAGGTGATGACGGGGGATATGGGGATTTTGCTGGCGGCTGTGGACGGGTTGACCACTACAGATCGCAGGCGTGCAGCCCTGCGCCGTCATGTCTGGCGCCCCACGCGGTTTGTGCGCTTGCTGGAACGGTTCGGTGGCATGACGCCGCCCCCTGAAACCCGCGTGGCGCTGTTGGCCGATGTGGCTGCACGCGGCGCGGATGCGGTTCTGGCGGATGCTGGGGCGCAGCAGGGTATGCGATCTGCAGAAGAAGTTCTGGCGCGGATTGCCGTGTTGCAAGAAGACAGCGCCGCAGCCCCGATTTCGGCTGAGGAAGTAGAGATGCTGGAGCAGGTTCTGGCCCTTAAAGCCATGTCGTCGGATGCTTTGGTGCAGTTGCGCCAGATGGCGGCAGATTTCCCTGCTTTGGTCGCACCTGCGGATGCGATGGAAGACCGGTTAAAGGCCATGGCCGCACGCCGCGTTGATGTGGATAATCTGCCGTTTGAAGTGTCCTTCGGGCGCACATCCATGGAATATTATGACGGGTTTGTTTTTGGCTTCAGTGCTGAAAACTGTCCCGATCTGCCCGTTGTGGCCAGCGGCGGGCGCTATGACGCGCTAACCCGCGTTTTGGGGCAGGGCCGATCCATCGCGGCGGTGGGCGGCGTAATCCGCCCCGAAGCATTGGTCGCCGTTCAAGAGGGTAATTTATGAGCCTGAAACTGGGTATCCCGTCCAAAGGACGCTTGCAGGATAAGACAATCGACTGGTTTGCCGAACACGGCATCACCGTGCAGCGCACCGGGTCTGACCGCGAATATGCGGGGCAGGTTTTGGGCGTGGACAATGTGGAACTGGTGCTGTTGTCGGCAGGGGAAATCCCTAAAGAACTGGCTGCCGGACGCATCCATCTGGGTGTGACAGGCACCGATCTGGTGCGCGAAAAAATGGGGCGCTGGTCTGATATTGTAACCGAGGTAGAGCCCTTGGGCTTTGGCCGCGCCGATTTGGTGCTGGCGGTGCCCGATTGCTGGGTGGATGTGACGACGGTCGATGATCTGGATGCGGCCGCCACACAGTTTCGCGCCGATCACGGCTTTCGCCTGCGGATCGCCACCAAATACCACGCGCTGGTGCGCAGCTACCTCAGCAAACAGGGCGTGGCGGATTATCAGCTGGTGGACAGTCAGGGGGCTACTGAGGGCACGGTTAAAAACCTGACGGCGGAAATGATTGCCGACATCACGTCGACAGGGGATACGCTGCACGCCAACGGGCTGCGGATTCTGTCAGACGGGCTGATTTTGCAATCAGAGGCCACGATGTACGCCAGCAAAACCGCCGATTGGGACACTGAAAAACAGGTTGTTTGGCAGGCTCTTGCCGCCCTGTGCAACTGGACAGAAAAACCGTTCGTCTGATGCTTAATCTGCGGCTGTGTCCTTAACGCAACCCGATATCGGCCAAAGCCAGCGCCAGTTCTTTGGGCAGCGCGTCATCCGATACTCGGGATTCGGGCAGATCTGCGGGCGCGTCTTCGGGCTTTAGATAACGCCAGCCCTGAAACGGGCGGCGCGTGGCGCTGGTGGTGCGGATCAGTTTCGGGGCCATCACAATGGCACAGCGGCGAATGCCGTCAACGCCTGTAACCTCGTCCAGACGCACGATTTTCTGGCGGGCTTGAATCGCCCCCTTGATCACCCAGTATAGCGATCCGCCATCCAGCAAAGCGGCCTCTTGTTTGGGCCACATACGGGTCACATGGCTGGACAGATAGTCTGCCCCGCCAGCATCCTGACGCTGTTGTATCCAGCCGAGCAGGTCTTCAAAGCTTTCTGCGCCGACGCAGAGCTTTATCAAGTTGATGTGTGTTTTTGACATGGCACCGCTAGATATAGTATTCTATGTTCAACAACACTACAGCGATTCCTAACGGGGCGAAAGATCAGTTTCTTCCCAGAATCGTTTGACGCCTCTGGATCGAGCATTTAGTTACGAGGTCCATTCTCTGCCGCTGCATCACTGCCACCGAACACAAGGTTTACCAATATGACCTCTTTTTCTGCTCCGATTGCCGAGCAAATCTGGGATATGAAATATCGTTTTAAGGATGCCGCTGGCAAACCTGTAGACGAAACAGTCGAAGACAGCTGGCGCCGTGTGGCGCGGTCTTTGGCAGAGGTCGAGAACACACCCGAAGTTTGGGAAGCGAAGTTTTATGATGCGCTGGAAGGATTCAAATTTCTGCCTGCGGGCCGCATTCTGGCAGGGGCAGGTACCAAACGGTCTGTGACCCTGTTCAACTGCTTTGTTATGGGCACCGTGCCTGACAGCATGGGCGGTATTTTCGACATGTTGAAAGAGGCTGCGTTAACCATGCAGCAGGGTGGTGGGATCGGTTATGATTTCTCGACCATCCGTCCCAAAGGGGCTGTGGTCAAAGGCGTTGCTGCCGATGCATCTGGTCCGTTGTCTTTTATGGATGTCTGGGATGCCATGTGCCGCACGATCATGTCTGCGGGCTCGCGCCGCGGTGCGATGATGGCGACAATGCGCTGCGATCACCCCGACGTAGAAGATTTTATCGTTGCCAAACAAGACAGTGCGCGGTTGCGTATGTTCAACTTGTCCGTGCTGATCACCGACCCTTTCATGGAGGCTGTAAAGGCCGATGGCCCTTGGGAACTGAAATGGGGCGATAAGGTTTATAAAACCGTTGAGGCGCGGGATCTGTGGAACCGGATCATGAAATCCACCTATGATTACGCCGAACCCGGTGTGATTTTCATCGACCGGATTAACCAGAAAAACAACCTGAACTACTGTGAAACCATCGCGGCGACCAACCCCTGCGGCGAACAGCCTTTGCCGCCTTATGGTGCCTGTTTGCTGGGGTCGATCAATTTGGCGACTTTGGTCAAAGATGCCTTTGAAGACGGAGCAGAAATGGATGAAGATGCGTTGAACGATCTGGTCGCAACCGCTGTTCGCATGATGGACAATGTGGTCGACGCCAGCCGTTTTCCGTTGCAAGAACAAAAGGTCGAAGCCTTGGCCAAGCGCCGTATCGGTTTGGGCGTAACAGGTTTGGCGGATGCGTTGTTAATGGTCGGCGAACGCTACGGTTCCGTCGAAGGCGCGGCTGTAACGGAACGTTGGATGGGTCTGATTGCCCGTGCGGCCTATCGTGCGTCTGCCCGTCTGGCCGAAGAAAAAGGCGCGTTTCCATTGTATGACGCGAAAAAATTCCTCGACAATGACAGCATGCTGTCGATGGACGAAGAAACCCGCGAATTGGTGGCGGAACACGGCATTCGCAATGCGCTGCTGACCAGTGTGGCCCCGACTGGCACCATCAGCCTGTATGCCGGCAATGTGTCCAGCGGTATCGAACCGGTCTTTGCTTATTCCTACACCCGCAAAGTGTTGCAAAACGACGGCTCCCGTTCCGAAGAAGAAGTTGTGGATTACGCGGTGGATTTGTGGCGGCAAAAATTCGGTGACACACCTTTGCCCGATTATTTTGTAAACGCGCAAACGCTGGCCCCGCTCGATCACGTGCGTATGCAGGCAGCGGCACAAAAATGGATCGACAGCTCCATTTCCAAGACCATCAACTGCCCCGAAGATATTTCATTCGAGGATTTCAAAGAGGTCTATATGGCCGCGTGGGATCAGGGGTGTAAGGGCTGCACAACCTATCGCCCCAATGATGTGACAGGTTCGGTTCTGTCGGTCTCCGAGGAATCCGAGACCGTGCCGGAAATCGACACAGGCGCGGATGTTGTCTATATCGCAGAACCCCTTGATCGCCCCGAGGCATTGGACGGCCACACCTATAAAATGAAATGGCCTGAATCCGAGCACGCCATTTATATCACCATCAACGACATCATCCAGAACGGTCAACGGCGCCCGTTTGAAGTGTTCATCAATTCCAAAAACATGGAACATTATGCCTGGACTTTGGCCCTGACACGGATGATTTCAGCTGTGTTCCGGCGCGGTGGCGATGTGTCCTTTGTGGTCGAGGAATTGAAGGCTGTGTTTGATCCACGCGGCGGGGCTTGGGTGCGGGGACGTTACATTCCCTCAATGCTGGCCGCCATCGGCAGCGTGATCGAAGAACACATGGTCCGCATCAACTTTATCGACGGCGAAGGCCAGCACCTGAAAACCGACCCCCACGCCGAGATCATCCAGATGAAATCCCCAGCACGCGGCAAAAGCTGCCCAAGCTGTGGCGGCATGGGTCTGCAAATGGTCGAAGGCTGCATGACCTGTCTGGATTGCGGTCATTCCAAATGCGGGTAACAGGTTGAGCGGGTTCGTGTCTGTCGATGCGGGCATAGTTATGCCAAAACCCCCGATTTTGTTTGCCACGAAACGGGGCAAGTTTTGCCATAGGTGCCTAACGTACTGAATTAAAATAGTTTTGGCCGAATGGATGATTTGGCCAAAAACAGACCTAAAAAAGCGTGAATTGGCGGGGCAAGAGGCAGTGGGCATCGAGTAGATGGCCGTGTCAGTGTACCGTATACAGCAGTGACTGGGGTAAATGGCTGCAAGTTTTGTAGCGTAAATGCCTCATATACTCTGACCGCTGCCTTCTCACCAGATTTCCAGATCTTGCGCGGGCCCTCTTGTGAGGCCGCGAAGATCCGGAAACTCCGGTGAGGCCGAACCAAAACAAACATCAAAAATAGCCAGACCGATAGACAATGCTGCTGCTACAGCGTGACTGGCCAGCATGCCTTTTGAAAGGAGGGAATGGGCTTCTTGAGCTGCCGCTTGGCGCAGCATTGTTCGGGATGAAACCGATGACTTTCTACAGAACCTTCTATACCAAACAACCTTGCCCCAAGCTCGGACACGTCCGCCGGTTTCTCCGCGATCATGGGACCGCTTTGGCTTTGGCCGCTCGCAGGCTTGGTGGTCCAGCCGCCAGTGGCCGCGTGTTCCTCCTGTGTGAAGCTGTACGCCACACGAGGTACCTGACACGGGCCCAAAGTAGCCAGCTTGTAGACTTCCACCGGTTGCTGAAGCTGGAGCATGTCAGCGATCCGGATCGTATTGAGTGTGGCCTCTTTGCTGAGATAAATCCCGCCTCAGGTTTTGTTGATGAGTGCTGCGTGCTGTCCGAGAAATTGGGCTCGTTACTTCGGAAAATCGCTGAAAACGATCCGGCGGAGGACAGCGTTACCCCAGCCTCCCAGAAAATCTCGCAAGCTGCGTGATCCCCCAGGGCCGGCCCGTGCAGGGTCGGCTGTCTTGAAGGGGCGGCCATCCCGGGCGCCCCAATGAACGACAATTAACTCAAGGGGTATCACGACGATGCACGTGCTTTACAACAAACAAAACATGGATGATCTGGCAGCCGAGGCCGTAGGCTTGGGAAGGCAGGTCGCCGAGAGAGCCAAAGCGCTTCATCTGGGCGACACAGCAAAGGATGTGGCGCTCGTGTCGCGCTGCTTTGCGCGCCTGAAGGATCGCCAACCGTTCGATGAAGCTGATGAAGGAGGCTTTGATGCCGTTATGGAGATTTTGGAGCGCAGTATTGCTTCGGAGTTCCTGGGCAGTGAAGAGCGGTTTGAAGAGACTGGTTATGATGATTTTGGCCCACGCGGCGAAACGCGTGAAACACCAGTCTATTCCAACCGCGGCAATGAACTCATCGAGCTGCAATATCTGTTCCAGGATTTTCTCAACAGTCGCGACGGTGTACTCGACCACGTTGCTGCGCACCGCTTGACCTGAGCCCCAAGTCTCCTCCAGCCTTGCGCGGAGTCCTTGGGGTTAAATCTTTGGCGTTAGGCCGCCATCTTGTCCATTGTCTTTCTCTGCAAAAATTTCATCGGTGTCAGGTTGCCCAATGCTGAATGTGGTCTGCGCCAGTTGTAATCCTCCTGCCATTCTTCAAGTGTTTTGCGGGCATCGCGCAATGTTCCAAACAGCGTTTCGTTGAGGCATTCGTCTCGAAGCTTGCCGTTGAAGCTTTCAATGAAGCCGTTCTGCTGGGGCTTTCCAGGCGCGATATAATGCCAATCGATGCCGGTTTCCTGAACCCATTTGAGGATCGCCATACTGGTGAACTCAGTGCCGTTGTCTGAAACTATTGTCTTCGGCATGCCTCGTTCTGCGATGATCTGATTCAGTTCGCGTGCAACGCGGTGACCAGACAGCGATGTATCAGCCACCAGCACCAAGTTCTCACGACTGAAGTCATCAACGACTGCAAGAATGCGGAAGCGGCGACCGTCCGTCAACGCATCTGATACGAAATCCAAGCTCCAGCGTTGGTTCGGGCCGTCTGGCAGCACCATGGGCTTTCTTGTGCCCAAAGCGCGCTTCCTGCCGCCTCTGCGGCGGGCCTGAAACTTCTCTTCGAGGTAAATGCGCCTCACCTTCTTGTGCCCTCTCATCGTTTGCAAGCAAACGACTGCCGGGTGACAGTTCACTTCAAAGCCCTCCCGCGCAATCATCACGTGGACACGACGACAACCAAACCGTCGCCGTTCCCTCGAAACCCGCTTGATGGCATCCCTTAGCTCGGCATCATCACTCCGCCGCGACAGATACCGCACCGAAGACCGATCAACCTGAAGCACTTCACACGCCCGCCGCTGACTGACCGGATGAGCGTCCATCAGATGCGCCACCGCTTTCCGCTTTCCAACGGGCGTCACCATTTTTTTGAATTGATGTCTCGCAACATTGCGTTGTCCAACATCTGTTCTGCCAACAGCTTCTTCAGCTTGCCGTTCTCGTCTTCCAACGCTCGCAACCGCTTCGCGTCAGACGGCTCCATGCCGCCATACTTCGATTTGTATTTATAGAACGTCGCCGAACTGATCCCCCTCTCGGGCTTTTGCTTGCAAAACCCTACCGGGCAGCGCATGCCGCCGACACACATCAGCGGTCTTCTCGCCAGCTTCCTGCTCCTTGATCATCGCAATGATCTGTTCGTCCGTAAATCGTGCCTTCATTTGTCCGTCCTTTTGTTGGGCGGACTCTACACAAATCTGGAGGAGTTTTAGGGGCACCCGAGCACCGATGGCGATCCCGCAGGGGCCAAACCAACGGTGGTCGCTCGACTTTGTGTCCGACAGCCTGTCCTGCGGTCTCCGGTTCCGCATTCTGAACGTGATCGACGACTTTAGCCGCGAATGTTTGGCTGCCGTGGTCGACACATCGCTCTCAGGCGACCGTGTGGGCCGTGAGCTGGACCGCATTGCTGAGATGCGCGGCTACCCCTGCATGGTGGTCAGCGATAACGGCACAGAGCTGACTTCGAATGCGATCCTGAAATGGCAGGAAGACTGAAAGGTTGACTGGCACTACATCGCGCCGGGGAAGCCCAAGCAAAATGGGTTTGTGGAAAGCTTCAACGGGAGGATGCGGGATGAATGTCTAAACGAGCACCTGCTCGACAACCTGCGCCATGCCCGCCAGTTGATCGCTGCGTGGCGTACCGACTTAAACCACCACCGCCCACACACATGCCTCGCTGGCCTGACGCCAGTCGAATATGCTAACAGGTCAGAAGAGGACCAAAACCTGAACAGGGCTAACCTAAATTAGCGGACTCAATGGGGAGCAGGTCATGGTCCTTGCAGCGCATCCACTGACCAGAGGTTGCGCATCTGGTCGACGCGACCGCGAAGGTTGGCTCCGCGGGCCTCATAATCGAGACCCATAAGAGGGTATTCCACCGGACGGTCTCCCGACGCGATGCCAAGGATAAATCGCCCGCCCGATAGATGGTGCAGGCTGGCCGACATCTTGGCCAGCAAGATCGAATCCCGTAGTGGCAAGACGATACCCGCAGTGCCAAGCGCTATGCGCCGTGTGCGGCCGGCAAGAAAGCCGAGATAGGGAAACGGGTCGAAAACCTGTCCAGCGTCCCCGAAGCTTGGATCGTGAACCGGCACGTCCCGCAACCAGACCGCATCGAAGCCAAGGCCCTCGGCCAGCTCCACGCCCCTGGCGGGGTTTGAGGTGTCTGGCACACCAAAAGGGCGACCCTTGATACGGGCGCGGCGTTGGCCGGCTTCAGACCAGTGGCAATTCAATGCCAAAAGTCATGCGGTCTTTGTAAATCAGATTTAGGGCAGACATAATACGAACCTCCTGTTCATTGGTCTGCCCCGCTGCACGTTAGATACGGCGGGGCAAATGAAGTTATTCAGCAGCAACAGCTTGGGGTGTTGTTGTATTCAAGCGACCAGACAGGCGCACCAGAATGATCCCGACAACCACCACACCAGCGGCGATGTAAGGCGCAGCGGCAAGGCCGATGCTTTCCACCACAAGTCCACCAGCCCATGCGCCGCCGGCAATGCCGAGGTTGAACGCACCGATGTTCAAACCGGACGCCACATCAACCGCGCCGGGCGAGACTTCGCGTGCGATTTGCACGACGTAAGACTGCAGCGGTGGCACGTTGGCGAAGGCAAAACCGCCCCAGAAGGCCGCAACCGCGATGGCTGCAATCGGGCTGGTGAGGAGCGCGCCGAGAGCGACCAGTGATATCGCGAGACCAGCAAAGATCACCGTCAGGGACGCGACTGCACCGATACGGTCAGCCAGTTTTCCGCCGGCGATGTTACCTACGGCGACAGATGCACCATAGAGCAATAGCACCAGACTAACCGCGCCCGCAGACAGGCCCGTGACTTCGTTCAACATCGGCGCAAGGAAGGTAAAGGCGATGAAGTTGCCGCCATAGCCGACAGCCGTGATTAGATAGACCAGCAGAAGGCGCGGCGAAGTCAGCACCTGAAGTTGGGCTTTGATCCCCGCTGATGCGGTCTTGGTCAGATTGGCGGGCAACAAGATGGCAGAAGCGATGAAGCCGATAACACCCAGCGCGACAACGCCAAGAAAAGTTGACTGCCAGCCGAAGTTTTGGCCGATGAATGTCCCCAAGGGAACACCCGTTACAAGCGCGACAGTCAAACCAAGGAACACCAGCGCAATGGCCGAGCTTTCTTTTTCGGGTTCCACAAGATCGGTCGCGATGGTCGAGGCGATTGCAAAGAACACGCCGTGAGCGAGACCGGTGATAAAGCGCGCAGCGACAAGGCTGCCGTAATCCGGGGCAAAGGCGGCATAAGCATTGCCGAGCGTGAACAGCGCCAGCAAGAGCAGTAACAGTGTCTTGCGCGGCACACGGTCAGCCATGGCGGTTAGCACGGGCGCACCGATGGTCACGCCAAGCGCATAAAGGCTAACCAACAGGCCAGCGGAGGGGATAGAAACGCCAAGATCGGCGGCAATGGTGGGTAGCAGTCCGACGATAACGAACTCGGTCGTTCCGACGGCGAAAGCGCTGATGGTCAGCGCCCAAAGAGCAAGTGGCATCGGTTTTCTCCAATAAATTTGATGTCGACGCCGTATATGCCAGCCGCTATCTATTGCGAGAACAGACAAGTTTGGAATGGATCATTGCAGAAACTGCACGAATTGTTACGCATGGGGGATTTGGCCTCCTTTGTCAGTATCGTCGATGATGGGGGCTTTGCTGAATCTGCACGGCGCAGAGGGGTGTCTGCCTCTACGCTCAGCCGATCAGTCACGCGGCTGGAAGACCAATTGAAGGTCACGCTGTTGCGGCGCACGACGCGATCTATCGAGATCACCCCCGAAGGGGCCGCCGTTCTGGCTGAAGCGCGCGAGATTTTGGACCGCAGCGAAGCCCTGCAAGAGATCGCTACCAGCGGACAGGCCCCCGCCGGGCCACTGCGTGTAAACGCACCGGTTCCTTATGTCCTGCATGTCCTCGCCCCGCGTCTGGCTGAGTTCCACGCAAAGTATCCGGACATCCAGCTGTCGATCGACATGACAGACTCGCTGGTGGATCTGATCGGCAGTCACGCGGATGTTGCCATCCGGCTGGGCCAGCTGCCTGATAGCGACATGTTGCACCGGCCCTTGGGGCGCACGGCTTGGAAATTGGTGGCTGCGCCGAGATATCTTGATCGCAAAGGCTGGCCAAAAACACCGGCCGACCTCGCACAGCTGGAGCAAGTTCGGTTCGCGGCACCAGATCATATCAACACATTGCGCTTTGATGGTCAGTCCAACCCTGTGACGGTGCCCACCGCCCTGACCGCGGGTAATGGAGAGGCTGTGCGCCAGATGGTATTAGGCGGACTGGGAATCGCGCGGTTTTCCAATTTCATGATCGCAGACGATATCCAAGCCGGGCGTTTGATTGAGCTGTTTCCTGGTCAACTCGAAGCCGCACCTTTGAATATCTCAGCGCTCTACCTTACCCGCGTTTCAGGATTGCGCCGTCTGGGCGTCTTTCTTGATTGGCTGGGGAACATTAGTGGCGGCTAAGTTCTGCAAGGACCCTTGCAGCATGCATAACGATTCCGAGCAAGGCGTGGCGTCAAAAGGTTACTTTTAATCAGTCTTAAATCGACATATTTTCAGATGTCCGCTTCTTGGAAGCTGCACCGCAGCGGCGAGACCTCTTGCTAACAGTTGGTGAGGTCCGTCCCTCACGAACGGCCCAAAAGCTCAGATTTTAATAACTTCCGAAGTTGCCAAGGCATCTTCAATCTTGACGCCAAGATACCTAAGCGCGGCTGGGGATTCGAGCGATCACCTTGATTTCAAAGTCAAACCCAGCGAGCCAGTTCACACCTACGGCTGTCCAGTTCGGGTAAGGCTTTTCAGGAAAAGCGCGATCCTTCGCCAGCATGATGTCACCGAACTGTGCCTCGGGATCCGTATGAAAACTTGTAACATCGATTATATCGCTGAGGGAGCAGCCAGCGGCGTGCAATACATCGATCAAATTGTCGAAGGCGCGCTGAACTTGTGTCGCGAAATCGGGCTCCGGTGTTCCATCTTCACGGCTTCCCACCTGGCCCGAAACGAACAACAAGTCGCCAGAGCGGATGGCCGCAGAATATCGGTTGGTGTCATACAGGTCTTGGCGGCCTGACGGGAATACGGGGTCTGGTTTGGTCATTGGGTGTCCTTTGGGCTGAGAAATCTGCGACGCGCAGGGCGGCATTCGCACAGGTATTGCGGGTTAGGAGTGTAAGGCACGGCGATGTTCGGTCTTGGCCAGTAAGACAAGGGCAGCGGTCAGCAGCAGGCTTGCATTGAACGGGTGCAGCGCCAGCAAGGTCGCGCTGCCCGTGGCCAGCGCAATCTGCAATCCGTAGAGCGCCAGAGCGCCCAAAGCCCACCATGCGAACCCGCGCAGATAGCCAATGGCGCAGGCCATAATGGCCATAACGACGATCGGCACACCGGCCAAGCCGCCGACCATGCCGTGGATGGACCACGGCAAGTCGGCGAAGAGCGACTGTCCGGCGAGAAAGAACTGACCCGCGAGGGCGATGGGAAGCAATCGGGCCGACCATGCAAACAGGGCGGGCGTGCCTTGGTCGAGAGCGGCGAAGGTATCGTGTATGCCTGCGGTCATGGCTCAGACCTCTGCCGTCTGGGCAACCCGTGGGGTCGCGATGAACGCTTGAAGTGCACGAGTGTAGCTTTGGGCCGCGGCTGCCAATGCGGCCTCATCGAGCTTGTCCGCTGAAAACGTCAGATGTGGCGCATGCCATGGCAGGCCACAGCGATGCGCCATCGCTTTCAACGGGGTGAAAATTTCATCAACCGAATAATGATTTTGCCCTGACCGCGTATAGGCTTCGGCCACGTTGCCAAGCGTCGCGGCCACCATCAACGGCGTCCCCGCAAGGTGCGCGCCCTCGTCTTGTGGAAAGACATAGTACATCCGCGTCAGCACGGCGTCTTGCCAAGCCTTCAAAATGGACGGCGTCGCATACCATTGCACAGGGAATTGTAGCACAATGCGGTCGGCCCCAAGCAGCAGTTGGGCATCAGCTGCGGCATCCGTGAACATATCGATGTGCCCATCGGGATAGCGTGCCTGCACATCGATAGCAGTCACGCATTCAATGCCTTGCGCCGCACGAAACAAAGCCGCATTGGCGACGGATTTTTCGATATCGCGGTGGAACATAAGTAGCAGTATCTTGGTCATCCTCGCAGTCCTTTTGCATGCGTTTGACCAAGAGGTAGACCCGCAAGACAAATAACTCCAACTGATATAAAATATAGTCTATTATTGATTTCATGAATTTAAGATCAATCGACTTGAACCTGCTGGTGGTGCTGGATGCGCTTTTGGACGAGGCCCATGTGAGCCGCGCGGCGCATCGGTTGAACCTCTCTCAACCCGCCGTATCGAATGCGCTGCAAAGGTGCCGTGATCTGTTTGACGACCCGTTGCTTGAGCGCGGACGCGGCACAATGCGGCGGACCGCGCGGGCAGACGCGCTGCGGGGGCCACTTAAATCCGTTCTGGGCGAACTGAATGACCTCATTGATCCGCCGGAAACGCCTTTGCACAGCTTGCGCCAAACCGTGCGGCTTACCATGGCAGACGATCCGACATTTCTGATCGCGGGACCGCTTTTGACCGCATTACAATCCACCGCCCCGGGGGTGACCCCCATTTTCCAACCTTGGAACGGCAGCACGGCAGCGGCGTGTGATTTGCTGAGTGGCGCAACAGACATCGCCGTTTCGGTCTTTGCACAACAGATTGAGGGCATCGAACAGATCACATTGTTTGACGAAACATATGTTGTTGCGATGCGGCGCGATCATCCTGCCGCACAGGCGTTTGATCTGGATGCGTGGCTGGCGTTCCCGCATGTCCTGATGTCGGGAACAGGAGCCGCGCAATCCCCTTTAGATGCTCAGCTTGCGGCGATAGGACGGTCGCGCCGCGTTGGTGCGGTTGTTCCGTCCTTCCAACTTGTCCCGTCGTTGTTGGCGCACACAGATCATATCGCGATGTTGCCCAAACACGGGTTTGATCAAAACGCGCATCCGCTTTTGAGCAGCTTTGATCCGCCGATTGAGGTCAGCGGCTTCCCCCTGCATCTGGCCAGCCACACGCGCCAATCGAACAATCGCGGGGTCCAGCATGTGATTGCCACGATCAGAGAGATTTTTCTCGTTTGAAATCAAGGTTCGTCTGAATGTCCCCAGATGTCCTTTCTTTCCCGCCACGAACCCAAACAGCGGCACATATTTGGTCAAAATCTTGTTGCTACAAGCTGTTTCTATCCGTTAGAGAACATTGGCGCACAGCTTCTACCCGATTGCCTGCGTCGCGCAGGGAAGCGACAGATCGATGCTTTTTACTGGCTGCAAACAAATATGTAGATAAGATGGGCTGCCCTAAGGCAGCCCATGAATCCGACTTACCACTTACCATTCACTCGCGCGAAAACCTTGAAGGTGGGTGGCGCTGTTTCAGTTGGTCCGTCGCCCTATGGCTATAATATTGGTTTGATGTTCAAAAATCGAGATGTAATCGTAAAAATTTAAGTTAATGCCTATGATAAGCGGTCGTACATTGCGGTTGCAACCGAGGTCCGATGTACGGGACTTTACTGCCGTTTGCCGCAGCGCAGAATTCTATCAGGTTTTCGATCCAGCTCGATACAAGGGCGGAAACCGGACCTTCGCTGCGCTTTGCACCGATGTCAGCAATGCAGGACAAAGGGTGCATTCGCCGCACACCCACCGATGGCGGTTATCTGTGACTTATCCTTGAACTTTTTGAGTTAAAGCGGTGCTCCAGCTTGCGCCAAGAACCATGTTACAACGGTATCAATTGCAGCGTTCTGTTTTGATTTACGCATAGCGAGCAGGTAGAAATCCTGTTTGCCAGACAGGGTTTCTGGCGTGATTTGTATCAGCCGTTTGGCTGCAAGGTCAGTTGCCACAAGAAAGCGGCTTACAAGAGCCGCTCCCTGACCAAACAGCGCGGCGTCCACAGCCAACGACGTTTGGCTAAGGCGCAGCCCATGACCTCGACTATCTTCGAAATTGTGCAATTTGAGGAATTCGGGCCAAAGATCATGGGTGTCGTGTAGCTTGGGCATAGACGATATTGTTACTGCATCAAGAGGTAAGGCGCGCCCGCCGATAAGGCTTGGCGCAGCCACAGCAACAACCTCTTGGCGAAACAAAAGGTGAGCGTCCAAGGAGGCACCAAAGGGAGGCTTGCCTTGCCGCACAGCAAGGTCAATCCCGTCACTGTGGAAGCTTGATACCTTTTCAGTGGCCAGAATACGCAGATCGACTTCAGGATGCTTGGCCGAAAATTCCGGCAGGTTGGGGATCAGCCATTTTGCAGCGAATGTGGGTGTCACGCTGACAAGGACTTTGCCCGGCTCAGGCTTTAGGTGATCGGTGGCATTGCGTAGCGCTTCAAATGCGGCAGCGACAGTCACGTGATAACTTCGTCCTGGCGACGTGAACGCCAGCCCCTTGGGCAGTCTTTCGAACAACTGCACACCAAGCTGCGACTCAAGTTGGCGCACGTGTTGGGCAACGGCACCTTGAGTGACGCCCAGTTCATCCGCTGCGGCACGGAAATTCAGAAACCGGCCAGCCACGTCAAATGCGCGCAATCCATTGAGGGGAGGAAGTTGAGTCATATGACAGTAGTATTCCTATAACCAATAAACATCAATTCTCCATCGAGACGATGGCACTCTTATTGTATCAATCAGGTAAATCAAAAATGGAGAGAAAAATGTCAGTAGAAAAAGTTGCACTCATCACCGCAGGCGGAAGTGGAATGGGCGCTGATGCCGCACGCCAGTTGGCCGCAGATGGATTTAAGGTCGGGGTCTTATCATCATCGGGCAAGGGCGAGGCACTTGGCGTGGAATTGGGTGGCTTTGGCGTCACAGGTTCCAACACCAATCCCGACGACCTCTCCGCACTGGTTCAAGGCGCCGTAGAGCGCTGGGGCCGTGTGGACGCCTTAGTCAATTCCGCAGGCCACGGCCCCAAGGGACCGGTGCTGGAAATCTCGGATGATGATTGGCACACAGGTATGGAAGTGTACCTGATGAACGTCATTCGCCCAACGCGGTTGGTCACACCAATCATGCAGGCGCAGGGTGGCGGGACGATCATCAACATTTCCACCTTTGCGGCTTTTGAGCCTGATCCGCTATTCCCGACCTCGGGCGTATTCCGGGCGGGGCTGGCTGCTTTCACCAAGCTTTATTCTGATAAATATGCCGCCGACAATATTCGCATGAACAATGTTCTACCGGGTTTTATCGACAGCCTTCCAGAGACCAAAGATCGCAAGGCGCGCATTCCGATGGGGCGCTATGGACGGGCACAAGAAGTTTCCTCAATGATTTCACTACTGGCGTCCGAAAACGGAGGCTATATGACTGGTCAAAACATACGTATTGACGGGGGATTGACCCGTGCCGTCTGACGTTATTGTCGAAAGACCGCAGTTTGATCGCATCGTTTTTGCGGTCAAATGGGGCGCGTCGATCATTCAGATCATGGGATACACTGCCACGGGGGTTGGATGGACGCCGTGGAATCTCTACTTATTTTTGATTGGCGTGTTGGGGTGGTTTGCAGTCGGCGCGATGTGGAACGACAAGGCGTTGATGCTGGTTCATCTGGTCGCACTCGGCGCAATGATTGCCGGCATGGCGAGTGGGTCAACGTCGTGAAGCGGGCATTCGTGCAAGATGCAGCATCGGTCAATCTGGGCTCGTGGACTAAGCCGCTCGCGCGGCAGTGGCGCTTGTGGCGGTCGTTCTACTTCCTGATTTGACGTTGCTTTCGTGTTTCAGGGTTCTTGGCTGATGATTGGGACCTTCTCGATCGTCAAACAGGAGGTTCCCATGACACAGGAGAAAGTAAGCCCGCTTCGTGAGCGGATGATGGAAGACATGCGCATTCGCGGGATGCAGGAGACGTCGCAAAAGAGCCATATCCGGGCCTTAAAGGATTTCACGACGTTCCTTGGTCGTTCACCTGATACTGCAGAGCCGGATGATCTGCGCGCCTATCAGTTGCACATGGCGGATACGAACGTCACACAATCAACATTCAATGCGCGCATCGTGGCGCTCAGGTTCTTTTTCTCGATGACGTGCGATCGCGACGGGATGAAGAAGTACATGCAGTTTCGCACTGAGCCGCGCAAATTGCCCTTCGTCCTTAGCGTTGAGGAGGTCTCGGCCTTGCTGGTCTCAGCACCCGGACCCGGCCTCAAATATCGCGCGGCATTGAGCATTGGCTATGGGGGTGGCTTGCGCGCGTACCAAACGATCCTAATGGGCCCCAGATGATACTTCTGGCGCAGATACAGAACTTTCTCAACGATCTCGGGCGGCTTTTGATTGGCCGGGTTCTTTGGAATTGACTTGGCATTCTTCAAACCCGCTTCGCCATGCTTTTGATAGGCATCGCGCCATCTATAAAAGCTGGATCTCCCAATCCCAAAAATACCGGCACGCCTTACGGGCGTTGCCAATCTTCTCGGCGTGCTGGATCACTCTAAGCTTGCGTTGAATGTCGCGTTTTCCGTCGTCATGAATACTTCCTCCATCCCAAATTAGGGAATTTACAGGAAGTGTCCCGAGAGTCTGTACATATCTACATTTCGCGTCCGTGAATAGCCCCTAGTATTGTAGACGCTTTCTTCCCTAATTTTGAGGCAAGGAGGCCGTTATGGGGAAGCCAAATTTCAGTGAAGATTTCAAGCGT